>NZ_JBQFMM010000005.1:0-338518 GCF_056531845.1 Ruegeria sp. K3
CCGATCGCGATGGAAGACGGCCTGCGCTTTGCGATCCGCGAAGGCGGCCGCACCGTCGGCGCCGGCGTCGTCTCGAAAATCATCGAGTAATTCGCGTAAGCGAATATACAAAGAAAGGGCGTCCCTCGGGGCGCCCTTTTTCGTTTTTGCCTAAGCCAACAGTAATGCTAACTTCTTTCGTATTGAGACATTGCAATTAGAAAGAGGTCATAAGATGCACTTTTGGGCGCGTTCAGTTTGTCTTGTCGCAGCGGTTGCTTTCTCATCTACCTCTGCGTCCTCACAACAGATTGCGGATCGGATCTATTTGGGCGGACCAATTGTAACGATGAACGATACGGCTCCGTCCGCCGAAGCTGTCGCAGTCAAAGACGGGCGCATTCTTGCGGTCGGGTCGCTATCTGACTTGTCGGTGCATCAGGGTGAGGAAACCGAAACCTATGATCTGGAAGGGCGCGCGATGCTTCCGGGTTTCGTTGATAGCCACGGACATGTCGTCATGGGCGGCCTGCAAGCCCTGTCCGCTAACCTTCTTGCGCCACCGGACGGGGATGTCATTGATATCGCCAGTCTGCAATCCACACTGACTGACTGGGCCGAGGAGAATGCGCAAGCCGTTGAGCAGGTCAAAATGATCATCGGCTTTGGTTACGACAATGCTCAGTTAAAGGAACTCCGTCACCCAACACGACAAGAGTTGGACATTGTGTCTGAGGACTTGCCGGTCGTCATTATTCATCAGTCTGGGCATATAGGTGTCGCAAACTCGAAAGCATTGGAATTGGCTGGTATAACGGCGGCTTCCGAAGCACCTCCGGGCGGGGTGATCCAACGCGATGAGGCCGGAGAGCCAAACGGTGTTCTGGAGGAGTACGCGTTCTTTTCGGTTCTCGTGCCGATGCTGGGGAATTTGGGTGAGGAAGGTCTGGCAGCATTTGCCCGAGCTGGGACCGAACTCTGGGCAAAGTTTGGATATACGACCGGACAAGAAGGTCGATCTTCAGGTGAAATCGTCGAAGTTCTTAAGAAAGTTGCCGCAGAAGAAGGGCTTCCTATCGACGTTGTAGCGTTTCCGGATGTTCTCGAGTCGAGGGAGTATATCGGAGCAAACACCTCGGCGGATTATGACAACCGGGTTCGGATAGGGGGCTGCAAGCTGACAATTGACGGTTCGCCGCAGGGCTTCACGGCTTTGCGGGATCGACCCTACTATGATCCGGTTGGAAACTATGCCGCGGGGTACGCAGGTTATGCCGCCATAACCATGGAACAACTCCAGGACGCTGTGAACTGGTGTTACGAGAATGATTTCCAGATCCTTGTGCATTCCAACGGCGAAGGAGCATCTGACATGCTGATTGCTGCGCTCGAAGAGGCGCAGATCAAGTATGGCGACCCTGGCAACCGGCCCGTTCTGGTGCACGGTCAGTTTCTAAGAGAGGATCAGGTTGCCAGTTTTAAGCGCCTTGGTGTGTTTCCGTCGTTATTCCCGATGCATACGTTTTATTGGGGCGATTGGCACCGAGATCATACTGTTGGGCCGGTCAATGCAGACAATATCTCTCCTACAGGATGGCTACGCGAACGTGACATGATGTTCGGCACGCATCACGATGCGCCGGTGGCCTTTCCAGATAGCATGCGTGTTCTTGCGGCTACGGTCACGCGTCGCACGCGGTCAGGTGACATTCTGGGGCCGTATCAGAGGGTCGATGTCATGACGGCATTGAAGGCAATGACGATCTGGCCTGCATGGCAGCATTTTGAGGAAGATGAGAAGGGCTCGATTGAGGTCGGCAAAGTGGCGGATTTTGTGATCCTGTCGGATGATCCCACGGCAGTCGATCCGGAGACTCTGGCTGAACTTGAGGTGCTGGTGACTGTCAAAGGGGATGAGGTTGTCTATGAAGCTGAGGAGGGCGTCAGAGAGGGCAATTTGCAATTCTCGCCATTTTCAAATGACCCTGTGATTGCTCATCTTTTCCTGCACGCGGTTTATCAAGGCATGAAGGTAGAAGATCCTTGGTTAGTGAGGAATTAGGTTAAGTTTTGATTGAAACAGACCGAAAATGGAGCCGAGGTGGACATGCGTATCGTTCGGCGTTGAGCTAATGGCACCGATCGCGATGGAAAACGGTCTGCGCCGGTGTAGTATCGAAAATCATCGAGAAAGGCGCGCTTGTCGCACCTGGTTGCGGCAGGCGATTTTCCATGGAAAAATCTGCCGAGAGCAACTCAGTGAGGAAATCAAGAAGGCCGTCCCTCGGGGCGGCCTTTTTCTTGTAATCAGCTTCTGAAGTTGAAATAGATTTTTGTATGGCGAGTAGAGATCAGCTTTATGCAAAGTTCGGAATTACTGCGGAAGCGGCACAGCTATTCGAGACTGCGCTCGGAACTGTTGTGTTGGCGAGCAAGGGACATAACAACAATTGGTACAGCGAACAGGACCCAAATGCGGCCGCAAGGGCTCTAGAAGTTATTGAATGCAGCACGTTGGGCAGAGTCCTGGAAATGCTAAAACAAGAATTGCGGTTTGAAGACGATCTAATCATCAAACAGTTCAAACGAGGCTTGGTCGCAAGAAACAAACTTTTTCACGGGTTTTTTGAGCGTCATAACTTTAAGATTCAGTCCGAAGTGGGGCGGGATGATATGGTCGCTGACTTAGAAGAGTTGCATGAAGAGCTTTTTCAGTGCTGGAGGGTGGCTGATAGTCTCGCGAGTGCGCTTGCGGAAGAACTCATCACTGAAGAGCAGATTAAGAAGCACACTTCAGGTGAAAGTCCAATCAAATAGGCCTTGCCAAATCCCACCAACCCCACTAATACGCGCGAGTTCTCATCAAGAACATCAAGGCGGGATGATTCCCGCCTTTTGGGTTCGAAGAGGGTTGGCGATGCGCGTCTGTCCTCCTCTCAACCTCAACGCCTGATAAAAGGCTGTATCTATGCAAAGCCAAAACATCCGTATTCGGCTGAAGGCATTTGACTATCGCGTTCTGGATGCCAGCACGCAAGAGATCGTCAACACTGCCAAGCGGACCGGCGCGAACGTGCGCGGCCCGATCCCGCTGCCGAACAAGATTGAGAAGTTCACGGTTCTCCGTGGCCCTCACGTTGACAAGAAATCCCGCGACCAGTTCGAGATCCGCACGCACAAGCGTCTCTTGGACATCGTTGATCCGACCCCCCAGACCGTTGACGCGCTGATGAAGCTCGACCTCGCTGCTGGTGTGGACGTCGAGATCAAGCTGCAGTCGTAAGATCGGAGGGTATAGATTATGCGCTCTGGTATTATCGCAAAAAAAGTTGGCATGACCCGCCTGTTCATGGAAGACGGCAAGCAGATCCCTGTGACCGTTCTCCACCTGGACAACCTGCAGGTCGTTGCACAGCGCACCGCTGACAAAGACGGCTACACTGCCGTTCAGCTGGGCGCCGGTGCTGCCAAAGCAAAACGCACCTCGAAGGCCATGCGCGGTCACTATGCCGCTGCCAAGGTCGAGCCCAAGCGTAAGCTGGCCGAGTTCCGCGTCTCCGAAGATGGCCTGATCGATGTGGGCGCCGAGATTTCGGCAGAACACTTCCTGGAAGGTCAGAAAGTTGACGTTTCAGGCACCTCGATCGGTAAAGGCTTTGCCGGTGCAATGAAGCGTTGGAACTTTGGTGGTCTGCGCGCCTCGCACGGTGTTTCGATCAGCCACCGTTCGCACGGTTCGACAGGTCAGTGTCAGGACCCGGGCAAGGTGTTCAAAGGCAAGAAGATGGCCGGTCACATGGGTGCTGCCCGTGTTACCACCCAGAACCTGGAAGTTGTCAAAACCGACGCCGACCGGAACCTGGTCTTCATCAAAGGCGCCGTTCCCGGACCGAAATCGGGCTGGGTCACCGTCAAGGACGCCGTCAAGAAGAAAGCACCCGAAGGTCTGCCTTTCCCGGCAGCCGTAAAAGGTGCTGCAACTGAAGCACCTGCGGAAGAAGCTCCCGCGGAAGGTGGTGAAGCATGAAACTTGATGTAATCAAACTGGACGGCGGCAAAGCCGGCAACATCGAGCTGGATGCAGACCTGTTCGGTCTCGAGCCGCGCGCGGACATCCTGCACCGTGTGGTCCGTTGGCAGCGCAACAATGCGCAGGCCGGCACCCACAAGGTCAAGACCCGCTCGGAAACCAGCTATTCGACCAAGAAGATCTATCGCCAGAAGGGCACCGGTGGTGCACGCCATGGTGACCGTAATGCGCCGATCTTCCGTGGTGGTGGTATCTACAAAGGCCCCGTCGTGCGTTCGCATGGTCATGACCTGCCAAAGAAGTTCCGCAAGCTTGGCCTGCGCCACGCTCTGTCGGCCAAAGCCAAGGCAGGTGAACTGGTCGTGATCGAGAACGCCGAAGCCGAAGGCAAGACCGCCGCTCTGGCCAAACAGGTTGCAAACCTGGGCTGGAAACGTGCTCTGGTCATCGACGGCGCGACCGTGAACGAAGGGTTCCTGAAAGCGTCCAAGAACATCGAAGGTCTGGATATCCTGCCGTCGATGGGCGCAAACGTCTATGACATCCTCAAGCGTGACACCCTGGTGCTCACCAAAGCGGCTGTCGAAGCACTGGAGGCTCGTCTGAAATGAGCGCGAAGGCAGAACACTACGACGTGATCCGCAAGCCGATCATCACTGAAAAGTCGACCATGGCGTCCGAAAACGGCGCAGTTGTCTTTGAAGTGGCGATCGATAGCAACAAGCCGCAGATCAAAGAGGCCGTTGAGGCTCTGTTTGGTGTGAAGGTCAAAGCGGTGAACACCACCGTGACCAAAGGCAAGGTCAAGCGGTTCCGCGGCCAGCTGGGCCGTCGGAAAGACGTCAAAAAAGCATATGTGACCCTGGAAGAGGGTAACACAATCGACGTGAGCACCGGTCTTTGATCCGACGCTTACTGCGACTATTCACGGCCCCGGCGGTTCAACCCGCCGGGGCCGATTTCGTTTTAGACCCTGAAACTGCGCGTGCGCAGGTGTTGGAGAAGATGCGGGCCTTCAGCGCCGAGCCCTATTTTCAGATCGCCGATGAAAAGCTGGGGCTTTTGTCGGTTTTCGACGATCTGAAATACGACCGGGCGGATGTGGACATGATCTCTCCGGCGATGCGCAATCATGTGGTCGATAAGCTTGGTCCGCTGGGGTTTCGCCAGACCTCGGGTACGGTGTTGGAACACGTCGAGGCCGAGATGCGTGTGCACATCCCCAAGTTCCACGCCCTCGGTGCGTCGCCCTTCGACATCACGCGCTATACTGAGAAACGCCCGCAGGATTACTGTCTCCTGACGCCTACACAGGTGGCCTGCCAGTATGTGGATCACTACGTGCTGGACGAAGCGGTGCAGCGGATCGAGACGTTAATTACGAAGCACCCGATCAACCTGCTCAAACTGGCGGATTATCTGGAAGGCAAACCCAAGCACCGCGCATTTCGCAAGGTTTTGGGTCATATCCAACTCAAGCAACGTATCGCGGTAGAGTCTGAGCCGCTCTGCAGAAGGCGGTCGTTGGGCTAAGAGTTTCGTTGACTCATCAGAAACGCGTCAGAAGCACGTGCAACCCTGGAAGAGAGGCCACACATCGATATATCCGGCGGTCCGTGATTGGACGCGTCTTTGGGGAGAGGTAAGTGGCGTGCTCATGGGGGTTGTTCTTACGCGGCGACACAAAATTTTGAGCACTAAACTCTCATATTTTGCACAATTCGCTTGCTATGTCGCGCGGGTAGTCTATCCGGCTTCCAACAAGCAAAAGACATGGCAGGCGCATGACCGAAACCTCTCTCTCGACCCGGGAAAACCCGGATAGAACTGCCGCGCGGGATTGGGTTTCGACGCTTGCCAAATACCGCGAACCTAATCAATGGCGCAGTTCCTTTGAGCTGGGTGTCAGCATTATCCCATTCTTTGTGCTTTGGGCGCTGTCCTGGATGGCATTATCCATCAGCTACTGGCTGGCATTTGCCATTGCGGTCCTGAATGCGGCCTTCCTGCTGCGCCTGTTTGCGATCCAACACGATTGCGGGCACGGGGCGTTCTTCAAGAACCGGACAGTCAGCGACTGGGTTGGACGGGTGATCGGGGTGCTGACCCTAACACCCTATGATGTCTGGCGCCGCACTCATTCTTACCATCACAACAGTTCGGGTAACTTGGACAAGCGGGGAATGGGGGATATCCACACGCTGACAGTGGCTGAGTACCAATCCAAGTCTCCCATGAACCGGTTCTGGTATCGCGTTTACCGAAATCCCATTACTCTGTTCGTGCTTGGCCCCGGTTATTTGTTCCTGTTCCAGAACCGCCTCCCGCTGGGTTTGACGGGCAGTGTGAGGTTCTGGGTCAGCGCGATGGGCACCAATGTTGCCATCCTGGCCGCTCTTCTGGCCGTCTACTACTTTGGCGGCATAATGCCGGTCTTGCTGATCTTTCTGCCATCAACCCTGATTGCGGCAACTGCCGGAGTATGGCTGTTTTATGTACAGCACCAATTCGAAGAAACGCATTGGGATTCGGACGACGATTGGCAACTGCATGAGGCGGCCCTTCACGGTAGCTCGCACTATATTCTGCCGTCCGTGTTGCAGTGGTTCAGCGCCAATATCGGCATCCACCACGTGCACCATCTGTACAGCCGCATTCCGTTCTACCGCCTGACCGAGGTGCTGCGGGATCACGACGAACTGGCCAACAGCAATCAGATGACCATCCGCGAGAGCCTCGCCAATGCGCGGCTGCATCTGTGGGATGAGCAAAGTCGTCGCCTGTTATCCTTCGCCGAGGCGCGCGCGCTTTATGGGTGAGAGGCAGGTTCTGCAGCCAGTAGGGCCGTCGGATAGACGTCAAAAAAGCATATGTGACCCTGGAAGAGGTTAACACCATCGACGTATCCACTGGTCTTTGATCGGACCTGTCTTTGGAGAGAGATAGAAGCCCCCGCGAAAGCGGGGGTTTTTTGTTAACTACGGGCAGAATGGGTGTGACGAATTTTCCTTTAGGTTGAGGAAGTATTGCGTATCTCGACCTAAGAGTTATCAAGTCTTGATATTAAATTTGTTGAGAGGGCCCTATGAGCAAAATTGGTCTTTATGTTTATCAATTGATGCTTAGTCGAAAAGACAACTACCAGTCGGTTCCGTTTTCTGATGCTGGGACTGGATCGGAGTTACATGAATTTCTTCCGCAGTTTGTTGCTTCTAAGTTCACAACCCTCCAAAATAACAACATTGAGAGAAGCTGGCGCTTGGAACCGGAAGAAGATCAAGGGCGTAGTCGTCATGGACTTGTTCATTACGGCACCTATGGATTTAGCTCCAAGATAGTTAATCCTGCGAATAGCGAAGTTCTCTACGACCGAACTGCCGGGGACGTTGAAGAGATTCCGCTATATTATCAGTTCTGGGTTCCTGATTTTGGAAACTATGGATTTGCAGCGCTCCAGTCCTTTCGAGAGCGTTCATGTGTGTCTCAGGTATTGGGTGATCTAACTAAGGATTTCAGCGACAGATTTGAGCATCTTAGGTTGACAACGAGAAAGGTAATGCCGACCTCCGATGACGCGTATCGAAACTCTCCAGTCAAGAAGCTTATATTATCGAAAAAGAGGGTGCCAAAAGACAGGGCTGAGATTTTGAGAAACTTGCCTCCAGAAGAACTCAATGTTGAGCTTTCGTTCTCTGCGGGCAGGTCAGGATTGTTCGGAACGTACTCCGATGTAGCCCCACAAATTCGCGCGGCTCAAGGGGGTACGGCGTTTTTGTTTGAGGGTATCGAGTTTGAGGAAGCAAGCGCTCTGATCAGCATCGGAAAAACCTATCGAAAAGTTGGTATTGTTGGTCCTTCAAACAACGCAGGTGTCATCGACATCACCGAAGACGTTGATTTGGATGAGGATCAGCATCCTTCTTTCGACTCTATTTCGGAAGTCGCGACAAATGTCATTACTGACTTTCGCGCAGAATATGGGATGTTGTAATGAAGATTTCGGTTGGAGCCATCGTCAATGCTCATATTGCAACGCTGCGTAATGTCGGTGCTAACGAAGTTAGCAAGCTTGATTTAACGATCTTCTTTGCCATTCCCGCGTTACTTGGTTTGATCGCATGGTATTTCGGCGCGCGTTTGTCTGATGAAGTATATAGCGTCTCGATCTCCGTTTTCTCTATTTTCTCGGCGCTTTTGTTTAGTGCTCAAGTTGCGATGTACGGTGTTTTTCGCGCAGATAGAAAAGCGACTGGCGATGCGATCTTAGAGGCTGATGCGCAGGTGGAGGCTCAGAATGCGCGTGAGTTGCTGAGAGAGGTCAACGCGAACGTTTCCTATTTGATATTGCTTTCATGCGTGGCCGTTACGACATTCTTAGTTTTCTTTGCTGCGCCAGTTCCATGCAGCGTGGAAGCCGGATTATTAATTGGAATCTACTCACATTTTCTTTTGACAGTGGCGATGGTCCTCAAGCGTGCCCATGAGGTTTTTGACTCGGAGTATTCCAAGCCACTGCGTTTTGAAGGAACCCACGACTGAAAGACGTATTAATCGTTTTACGAGTAGGCTTTGATTTCTGGTGAAAGATGAGTCGCTACCTATAGACACCCACCCCCAACCCTGTTACACGCTCCCAATCTTGCGGCCTCGGATTCGTTCCGGGGCCTCTGATATTTGTAACCGGGGACCTTCGGGGCCCTATACCCTTGGCACCTACGGGGGCCTATCACATAGTGGGGAAACTCCCTGCACTTGCTAAACGGAAGACAGAAAGCATGGCACTCAAGTCGTACAAGCCGACGACGCCGGGCCAGCGCGGGCTGGTGCTGATCGACCGTTCGGAGCTTTGGAAAGGACGTCCGGTCAAGTCTCTCACTGAGGGTTTGACCAAATCGGGCGGCCGGAACAACACCGGACGGATCACTTCACGCCGCCGCGGCGGTGGCGCAAAGCGTCTCTACCGGATCGTTGACTTCAAACGGAACAAATTTGATGTCGCGGCAACCGTCGAGCGGATCGAATATGACCCGAACCGGACCGCATTCATCGCACTGGTAAAATACGAAGACGGCGAGCAGGCATATATCCTGGCTCCGCAGCGTCTGGCTGTTGGTGACAAAGTCGTGGCATCCGCCAAGGCCGACATCAAGCCGGGCAACGCAATGCCGTTCTCGGGCATGCCCATCGGTACCATCGTCCACAACATCGAGATGAAGCCTGGTAAAGGCGGTCAGATCGCACGTGCGGCCGGTACATACGCTCAGTTCGTTGGTCGCGATGGCGGCTACGCTCAGATCCGTCTGAGCTCGGGCGAGCTGCGCATGGTCCGTCAGGAATGCATGGCCACCGTTGGTGCCGTGTCCAACCCCGACAACAGCAACCAAAACCTCGGTAAAGCCGGTCGTATGCGCCACAAGGGCGTTCGCCCGTCGGTTCGTGGTGTTGCAATGAACCCGATCGACCACCCGCACGGTGGTGGTGAAGGTCGTACCTCGGGTGGCCGTACGCCGGTTACCCCGTGGGGTAAGGACACCAAGGGTAAGCGTACCCGCAACAAGAACAAAGCGTCCCAGAAGCTGATCATCCGCTCGCGGCACGCCAAGAAGAAGGGACGTTAATCTATGTCTCGCTCTGTTTGGAAGGGTCCTTTCGTCGATGCTTACGTGCTGAAAAAAGCCGAAGCAGCGCGCGAGTCGGGCCGCAACGAAGTCATCAAGATTTGGTCGCGTCGTTCCACCATTCTGCCCCAGTTCGTGGGTCTGACCTTTGGTGTGTACAACGGCCATAAGCATATCCCCGTCAACGTCTCGGAAGACATGATCGGTCAGAAGTTCGGTGAATACTCGCCGACTCGTACCTATTACGGTCACGCCGCTGACAAAAAAGCGAAGCGGAAGTAAGTCATGGGCAAGGAAAAGAACCCCCGCCGCGTGGCTGAAAACGAAGCAATGGCGAAAACGCGCATGCTCCGTACTAGCCCGCAGAAACTGAACCTGGTTGCGCAGATGATCCGCGGCAAGAAAGTTGAGAAGGCTCTGACCGACCTGACTTTCTCGAACAAGCGTGTCGCGCAGGACGTCAAGAAGTGCCTGCAGTCTGCAATCGCCAACGCCGAGAACAACCACAACCTGGATGTCGACGAACTGATCGTCGCCGAAGCCTGGGTTGGCAAGAACCTGGTCATGAAGCGCGGTCGTCCGCGTGCCCGTGGCCGTTTCGGCAAGATCATGAAGCCGTTCTCGGAGATCACCATCAAGGTGCGTCAAGTTGAGGAGCAAGCCTAATGGGACATAAAGTCAATCCGATCGGCATGCGCCTTCAGGTCAACCGTACCTGGGACAGCCGCTGGTACGCCGACACCAAGGACTACGGTGATCTTCTGCTGGAAGACCTCAAAATCCGTGAGTTCATCAACAAAGAGTGCAAGCAGGCCGGTGTTGCCCGTGTGATCATCGAACGTCCGCACAAGAAGTGCCGCGTTACGATCCACACTGCACGTCCCGGTGTCATTATCGGCAAGAAAGGTGCAGACATTGAAGTTCTGCGCAAAAAGCTTGCTCGCATGACCGACAGCGAATTGCACCTGAACATCGTCGAAGTGCGCAAGCCCGAGCTTGACGCGCAGCTGGTTGCTGAGTCCATCGCTCAGCAGCTGGAGCGCCGCGTCTCGTTCCGCCGCGCGATGAAGCGGTCGGTTCAAAACGCCATGCGCATGGGCGCCCTGGGTATCCGGGTGAACGTCGCTGGTCGTCTGGGCGGCGCCGAAATCGCTCGGACCGAGTGGTACCGCGAAGGCCGCGTGCCTCTGCACACCCTGCGTGCCGACATCGATTACGCACATGCCGAAGCGATGACTCCCTACGGGATCATCGGGATCAAGGTCTGGATCTTCAAAGGTGAGATCATGGAGCACGATCCGCAGGCACGTGACCGTAAAGCACAGGAACTCCAGGACGGCCCTGCACCTCGTGGTGCTGGTGGCGGTCGTCGCTAAGGAGGGAAAGATATGCTTCAACCAAAGCGTACTAAATTCCGCAAGATGCACAAAGGCCGGATCAAGGGGCTCGCCAAAGGCGGTTCCGATCTGAACTTTGGCACCTACGGTCTGAAAGCACTGCAGCCCGAGCGCGTCACCGCGCGTCAGATCGAAGCTGCACGTCGTGCCATGACCCGTCACATGAAACGTCAAGGCCGCGTCTGGATCCGGATCTTCCCGGATACTCCCGTGACCTCGAAGCCAACCGAAGTCCGTATGGGTAAAGGTAAAGGCTCCGTTGACTTCTGGGCAGCGAAAGTAAAGCCCGGTCGTGTGATGTTCGAAATTGACGGCGTCAATGACGACATCGCCCGCGAGGCCCTGCGCCTGGCCGCGATGAAGCTGCCGATCAAGACCCGCGTTGTGGTCCGCGAAGACTGGTAAGCGATTGGGGCTTTGACCCCACTCGTTACAAGAATGACCCTCGTCGGGAAACCGGCGGGGGTTTTCTTTTGGTTCGGTAACCCGTGCTTCGTGGATCGTGAAAAACGTCGACCTCCCTCCGCCGCACCCCTAGGCTAGCTTGCAGGAATGGGAGGGTCCTATGGTTCAGCTACGCAAAAAGATGCTCATTAAGGAAGTCATAACCACCGACCAGTTGGGCCAACCTTGTGATCCGATCAGTCGAGTCGCAGCGATGGCGGTGATGCAGAACCCTCTGGCCGGGCAATTTTCGGACGATCTTTCAGAGTTGTTCGAGATCGGCGCCATTCTGGGTTCGGAACTCGCCGCTGAGGCAGTTTCTCAACTTGATGGGCCGCCGGTTTCGTACGGCAAAGCCGCGATTGTCGGCATGAACGGCGATCTTGAGCAGGGCGGGGCGGTGATCCACCCCAAACTCGGTGCGCCCATGCGCGCTGCGGTGGGCGGAGGTGAGGCGGTGATACCGTCCAACGCCAAGCTGGGCGCGCCAGGTTGCGCGATTGATCTTCCGCTGGGGCACAAGGACAATCCGTGGTCGTTCGATCATTTCGACACTATGACGCTGAACATCCCAGATGCGCCGAAACCGGATGAGATCGTGCTTTGCCTCGCCTATGCCGACGGAGGTCGCCCGATACCGCGCTGTGGCAAAGGGCCCATCAAGACCTAAGCGGCTGGTCTTGCTGAGAGGGCTGGGGTATGCCCGGCCCATGGCACAAATTGAATCACTCTTCGTCACACGACTCTATCGCGCAGCCCTGTCCGAGTTCGATCCCAGGATCGACGCGGAGGAATTGGAAAGTTCATGCTTCGTCATTGCTGAAGATGATGAGGCCGGGCAGGACTGGTGTGAAGCGAACGCATACCCCGGCTACACCAGTTATGCTTCGCTGACCGATTTGCCTTGGCGATTTCCGATATTTGCCGATCTTGTCAAAGTGCTGGATCAGCACGTCGCGGCTTTCGCCAAGGATTTGGAGTTTGATCTGGACGACCGCGCGTTGAAGCTTGAGGATCTGTGGATCAATATCCTGCCCGAGGGCGGAATGCATGCCAGTCACCTGCACCCTCACAGTGTCATTTCGGGCACAACCTATGTGTCCATGCCGGAAGGGGCCAGTGCACTGAAACTGGAAGACCCACGTTCGGGCCTTATGATGGCCGCCCCGACGAGGCTGAAAGGCGGGCGTCGGGAATTACAGCCTTTCATCTACATGAAGCCACAGGTGGGCGACGTCCTGCTGTGGGAAAGCTGGCTGCGCCACGAGGTGCCGATTAATATGGCCGAGGACGAGCGGATTTCTGTTAGCTTCAACTATAAATGGGAATGAAGCGTCTTAAAGCGTCAAGGTGAAAGCGCTCCAGTTACTTCGTCGGAGGATACTATGACCAAAACAGCTCTCGTCACAGGCGCATCATCCGGAATTGGTAGGGAATTGGCACGTTATCATGCGTCGCGAGGCGGCAATCTGATCATCAGTGCGCGACGCGGAGATGCGTTAGATGCCCTCAGATCAGAGCTTGAGGCAGCCCACGATGTTACTGTCACTGCCATTCCGCTTGATCTGGGTGCTGTTGGAGGCGCGGAAAAACTTTATGAGGCCGTCAAGAGCAAAGACCTGACGGTCGACTACCTGATCAACAATGCTGGATTCGGAGGGCATGGGGCTTTTTTGGATCGCCGCCTTTCGGACGATCTGGATATGATCCGGCTGAACGTCGAAGCCCTTGTCTCTCTGTGTCATCTGTTCGGCAGGGATATGATCAGTGGCGGTGGCGGAAAGATACTGAATGTCAGTTCGACTGCGGCACATATGCCGGGTCCATTGCAGGCGACCTATTTTGCCACCAAGGCCTATGTTTCGAGTTTCAGTCAGGCGCTCGCGGAGGAGCTGAAAGGTAAGGGCGTCACTGTGACGGCGCTGGAGCCAGGCTATGTCGTGACCGAATTTGCTGCTGCTGCAAATCTTGAGGGCACGAAGCTTGTTGCCCAAAAAGGGGCGACCGCTGAGGCCGTGGCCAAAGTGGGCTACGACGCCATGATCGATGGGAAGCTCACGATGATCAACGATAAGTCGCTCGCGTTTGTGCTGGGTTGGGTCATGCCGTTGCTGCCGCGACGCGCGCGCCTGAAAATGGTTCGGAAAATGCAGGAGAAAGGTGCCTGAGCACTTGGCCGCGTTTGTCGGGATCCAGAAAGGTCGCAGTAGTGATCTGCTGCCCGGTTTCAGAGGGCGGCGGTAATTTGGAAACAGGTAGTTTCATCTGCCCGAATACGGTTTGAAACTTTCCCTTGCCACCCACCCCCCAAACCCTTATACGGCGGCATCCTGCGATCTCCCGGCGTTGTCGGGCGATTCGTATGTCTATCATTCATCCACCAGGTCAAAGGTGACCCTGTAAGGGGGCCTTCTGGTGTTTTGAGCAAAGGAAAAAGGCGATGAACGCCCAAGAACTGCGTGACAAGACCCCGGACCAGCTCCGCGAGGAACTGGCCAACCTGAAGAAAGAAAGCTTTAACCTGCGCTTTCAACAGGCAACCGGTCAGCTGGAAAACACAGCCGGCATCAAAGCGGCCCGCCGCAATGCTGCCCGTGTCAAAACCATTCTGAACGAAAAGGCCGCTGCTGCGGCATCCGAGGAGTAATCAGATGCCCAAGCGTATCCTGCAAGGCACCGTGACCAGCGACGCCAACGAACAGACCATAACCGTATCCGTCGAGCGCCGCTTTACGCATCCGGTTCTGAAGAAAACCATCCGTAAGTCCAAGAAATACCGGGCTCACGATGAAAAGAACGCCTTCAAGGTCGGCGACACCGTACGCATCATCGAATGCGCGCCGAAATCGAAGACGAAACGTTGGGAGGTTCTGGAGGCGTAAGCCCCCAGGACTTTTCATTTGTCGAAACCCTGGGGGATTTAACGAGACCAGCCCCCACAGGTCGGGAGAAACCACATGATCCAGATGCAGACCAATCTGGATGTCGCTGACAACTCCGGCGCACGCCGAGTTCAGTGCATCAAGGTCCTGGGTGGTTCCAAGCGTAAATACGCCTCCGTAGGCGACATCATAGTCGTCTCGGTGAAGGAAGCCATCCCGCGCGGCCGCGTGAAGAAAGGGGACGTCCGCAAGGCCGTCGTCGTACGCACCGCCAAGGAAGTCCGTCGTGAAGACGGCACCGCGATCCGTTTCGATCGCAACGCCGCCGTCATCCTGAACAACAACAACGAGCCCGTAGGTACCCGTATCTTTGGCCCCGTTGTTCGTGAACTGCGCGGCAAGAACTTCATGAAAATCATCTCGCTGGCTCCGGAGGTGCTGTAATCATGGCTGCTAAACTCCGCAAAGGCGACAAGGTCGTCGTGCTGGCCGGCAAGGACAAGGGCAAAGAGGGAACTATCACCTCGGTTGACCCGAAAGCCGGTAAAGCTGTTGTCGATGGCATCAACATCGCCATTCGCCACACCCGTCAGTCGCAAACCTCGCAAGGTGGTCGCCTGCCTCAGGCAAACCCGATCGAGTTGTCGAACCTGGCACTGCTGGACAAAAACGGCAAAGCAACCCGCGTTGGCTTCCGCATGGAAGGCGACAAGAAGGTGCGCTTCGCCAAGACCACAGGGGACGTGATCGATGCTTGATAACGCAACCTACACCCCGCGTCTGAAAGCTCAGTACGCCGAAACCATCCGTGCCGCTCTGAAAGAAGAGTTCGGCTACAAGAACGACATGCAGCTGCCCAAGCTGGAAAAAATCGTTCTGAACATCGGTTGTGGTGCTGAGGCCGTCAAAGACTCGAAAAAAGCGAAAGCTGCTGTCGAGGATCTGACTGCGATTGCTGGCCAGAAGGCCGTTGCAACCAAGGCGAAGAAGTCGATCGCGGGTTTCCGCGTCCGTGAAGACATGCCGCTGGGTGCGAAAGTGACCCTGCGCGGCGACCGGATGTACGAATTCCTGGATCGTCTGATCACCATCGCGATGCCTCGCGTTCGTGACTTCCGCGGTGTGAAGCCGTCTTTCGATGGTCGTGGCAACTTTGCCATGGGCATGAAAGAGCACATCGTGTTCCCTGAGATTGATTTCGACAAGGTCGATGAAGTCTGGGGCCTGGATATCGTAATTGCCACCACAGCGAAAACCGACGCTGAAGCAAAGGCATTGTTGAAAGCATTCAACATGCCGTTCAACGCGTAAGCGCCGGGAGGATTGAGACATGGCTAAAAAAGCAATGATCGAACGCGAGAAGAAGCGCGAACGCCTGGTGGCCAAATATGCCGCAAAGCGTGCCGAGCTGAAAGAAATCGCGAATGACGAGAGCAAGCCGATGGAAGAGCGTTTCAAAGCGCGTCTGAAACTGGCGAAACTGCCGCGCAACAGCTCGGCTACCCGTCTGCACAACCGTTGTCAGCTGACCGGTCGTCCCCACGCTTACTACCGTAAGCTGAAGGTCAGCCGTATCGCGCTGCGCGAGCTGGGTTCTGCTGGTCAGATCCCCGGCATGGTGAAATCGAGCTGGTAAGGGAGACATAGATATGAATGATCCTATCGGCGATATGCTCACCCGTATCCGCAACGCGCAAATGCGCGGCAAGTCCACCGTTTCCACCCCGGCTTCCAAGCTGCGCGGCTGGGTTCTGGACGTGCTGGCGGACGAAGGTTACATCCGTGGCTACGAAGCGACGACCGGTGAAAACGGTCATCCGGCCATCGAAATCAGCCTGAAATACTACGAAGGCACCCCTGTTATTCGCGAACTCAAGCGGGTTTCCAAGCCTGGCCGTCGCGTCTACATGGGCGTCAATGACATCCCGCAGGTCCGTCAGGGTCTGGGCGTGTCGATTGTCAGCACTCCGAAAGGTGTGATGTCGGACGCAAACGCTCGCTCCAACAATGTTGGCGGCGAAGTGCTCTGCACCGTCTTCTAAGGAGGTCTGCAATGTCTCGTATTGGTAAAAAACCGGTCGAGCTGCCCAGCGGCGTTACCGCCTCTGTGTCGGGTCAGACCATCGAAGTGAAAGGTCCGAAAGGCACTCGTAGCTTCACCGCCACCGACGACGTTACGTTGTCGGTTGAAGACAACGTGGTCAAGATCGATCCCCGTGGCATGTCCAAGCGTGCGCGACAGCAGTGGGGCATGAGCCGCACCATGGTCGCTAATCTTGTTGAAGGCGTAACAAACGGCTTCAAAAAAGAGCTGGAGATCCAGGGTGTTGGTTACCGGGCTCAGATGCAGGGTAATACCCTGAAGCTGAACCTAGGCTACAGCCACGATGTTGATTTCACTGCTCCGGAAGGTGTCACCATCACCGCGCCGAAGCAGACCGAGATCGTTGTGGAAGGTATCGACCAGCAGCAGGTGGGCGAAGTCGCGGCCAAAATCCGCGAATGGCGCCGTCCCGAGCCGTACAAAGGCAAGGGCATCCGCTATAAGGGCGAGTTCATCTTCCGCAAGGAAGGCAAGAAGAAGTAAGGACGCAGACAATGGCAAACAGCAAAAGAACCCTGTTTCTGAAGCGCCGCCTGCGCGTTCGGAACAAACTTCGCAAGGTCAACGCGGGTCGTCCCCGTCTGTCCGTACACCGTTCGAACAAGAACATCTCTGTTCAGCTGATCGACGACGTACGTGGCGTGACCCTGGCCGCAGCCTCGACCCTGGAAAAGGATCTGGGCGTTGTGGGCAAGAACAACGTCGAAGCGGCCACCAAAGTGGGCGCGGCCATCGCCGAGCGCGCCAAAAAGGCAGGCGTCGAAGAGGCCTATTTCGATCGTGGCGGCTTCCTGTTCCACGGCAAGGTGAAGGCTCTGGCCGACGCCGCGCGTGAAGGTGGTCTGAAGATCTAAGACTTGCGGGCAGCTTTGCGGCTGCCCCGATGATCCGGGGGCCTCGGCGACAGTCGGGGCTCACTTGGATTGAACTAAACGGCGCCGCATGCGCCACATGAGAAAAGGGATGCCAAATGGCAGAACGTGAAAACCGTCGGGGCCGTGGCCGCGATCGTGAAGAAGCGCCGGAATTTGCAGATCGTCTGGTCGCAATCAACCGCGTGTCGAAAACCGTAAAAGGTGGTAAGCGCTTTGGCTTCGCCGCTCTGGTGGTTGTCGGCGATCAGAAAGGCCGCGTCGGCTTTGGCAAAGGTAAAGCGAAAGAAGTACCTGAAGCCATCCGTAAGGCGACTGAACAAGCCAAGCGTCAGATGATCCGCGTGCAACTGCGCGAAGGTCGTACTCTGCACCACGATATCGAGGGGCGTCACGGCGCTGGTAAAGTGGTTATGCGCACCGCACCTGAAGGTACCGGTATCATCGCCGGTGGTCCGATGCGTGCTGTGTTCGAAATGCTGGGCGTTAAGGACGTTGTGTCCAAGTCGCTGGGCTCGCAGAACCCGTACAACATGATCCGCGCCACCATCAACGGCCTGCAGAAAGAGCAGAGCCCGCGTTCGGTTGCCGCACGTCGTGGCAAAAAGGTTGCGGACATCCTGCCCAAGCGGGACGAAGCACCCGCTGCTGCTGAAGCAGAAGCATAAGGAGAGCGACCCATGGCAAAAACCATCGTCGTCAAGCAGATCGGCTCCCCGATCCGCCGCCCCGCCGAACAGCGCGCAACCCTGATCGGCCTGGGCCTGAACAAGATGAACAAAACCCGTGAACTGGAAGACACACCTTCGGTCCGCGGTATGGTCAACAAGATCCCGCATCTGGTTGAGATCATCGAAGAGCGCGGCTAAGCGCAGTCTCTTTCGCGAATTGAAAGGCCCCCGAAGTTTCGGGGGCTTTTTTCGTGTTTGCGATTGTGTTTGTCCGCTTTGAGCCCATAGCGTACCAACCTCCGCATTGGTAATAGGGGTAAACTTATTCGGGATGATATCGCTATGAATTTTCGAACCCTATTGGTGGCTCTAGGAACAACGTGCTCCACCATGCCCGCGTTTGCGGAATGCTTTGATACGCCAACATGGCATGACGAACCTCTTACACAGTCATTTTTGGGCGGTTTGGGCGATGGCACGGAGCAAGACGTTAGGCGGGCCAGCTTGAATATGTTGCTTATGTCTAAAGAACCCGCCCACGAACAGCGGGATGGGTTACAGCGTCTTTTGATGCGTACGGCTTTGTTGCAGTTCGATGGCGATAAAGGGGCACTAAGAAAGAAACTACAAGACGGGTCGCTTTACGATGTCATTCAACTCATTGATTTTTCCCGCTCAAACCCCAGAGACCAAAGCAGGATCATCGCAGCTTACTGGCTGAACGGGTGCGTCGAGAAAGCGCTGGAATTACTTGCCGCAACACCTAACTCACTAATAAGCCAATACTATATGCCGATTGCAGTCGGAGATTCCGAACTACTTCGCACCTTCGCACAACGTCTTGAGCCGGACGGATACCAACAAAGAAGACTGCTTACTTTTACAAAGCTGCTTGAGAGCCCAGAATCCAAAGAGGAAACACTTCAAGAGTTTTTGGAATATCTGATTTCGGAAACGAAAGATGGTGATATCAACGATACGATTGATGGCGTTGGGCTACAGCTTGCTCTGGACGTCGCCCAAGGCCAACCGCCGAACTTGGAATTGTTTCCGATTGAAACGAGCTATGAACCTGACGAGATACAACTCAATGGAATGCGGTTCGCTGCCTTTGTTGCATGGATGAATGCATCCGGGTTTTGCGATGCGACTTGGAAGACGGCTTTTGTCCTCTTAGGCACATCTGCCGAAAGTATGCCGTTGAATCGCGAACTACTTGAAGCCTCAGTGATTAGGTGCCTAAAAAATCAAGACGTGTGAAATCCGACGGAGTCAAGGTCGGTTTTGTCCGCAAAGTGGACATACGTTGCATTCAGAGTAGCCTGCGTACTCCCGCTTGCCATTCCCCCACCGCATATCGGCTAGACCAAAACGCGCGTTGTTAGCGATATCGAACACTCCTATCTGAGCCTTGTCCACAAAGGAACAAATGGAAACGCCCGGGGAATACGCCTCGGAACAGAAAGGAAATTAGATATGGCACATACAGCAACACTGACACATGGCGGTTTCAACCTGAGTGCTCGTATTGCGAGCTTTGTTGAGCGCGTAAAAGAAAACCGCGCTCGGGCTGCAGAATACAGCCGCACCTATCGCGAACTGCAAAGCCTGAGCAATCGCGAGCTGGACGATATCGGCGTTCGCCGTTGTGATATCGCAGATATTGCACGCGACCACGCATATTGCGCGTAACACCTGAACCACTCACCGTTGAAGAGGCGCCAATCTGGCGCCTTTTTTGGTTTTGGCAATTGTGATGGATCAAACCTTGCAACGCAGGGCACAACGCTGTAGAGCGCTCCGGTGGATTTCCATCCACGAGAATCAAAATCAAGAAATGCCGTGTTTGGCCCATCACGCTTCGGGGGTCACATCCGGCTTAGGAGAAGCGAAATGAAACTGAACGAATTGCGCGACAATCCTGGCGCCGCACCTAAACGCACCCGCGTTGGCCGTGGTCCCGGTTCTGGCAAAGGTAAAATGGGTGGCCGTGGTATCAAAGGCCAGAAATCCCGTTCGGGTGTGGCCATCAATGGCTACGAAGGCGGCCAGATGCCGCTGTACCAGCGCCTGCCCAAGCGTGGCTTCAATAAGCCGAACCGCAAGGCATTCGCCGTTATCAATCTGGGCCTGATCCAGAAATTCGTCGACGCCGGCAAGCTGGACGCCAAAGCTGCGATCACCGAGGACGCGCTGGTTGCGTCCGGTCTGGTCCGCCGCAAGCTGGACGGTGTCCGCGTTCTGGCCAAAGGTGAAATCACGGCCAAAGTGAACCTGGAAGTCACCGGTGCTTCGAAATCTGCTGTTGAAGCGGTTGAGAAAGCGGGCGGCTCACTGACGGTCACAAAAGCTGCTGCGGCAGAGTAAGCGCTTGTGAGCGGGCGCAGACCCGCTTACATAGACCTCAGAGTTTTCCAAGACGCCGCCCGAGCCGGAAAACGGTTCCGGGCGGTGTTTTCATAAGAGAGACCGATTTATGGTATCAGCAGCAGAACAAATGGCAGCCAACACAAGCTGGGCTGCTTTGGGCAAAGCCACCGATCTGCGCAACCGCATCCTGTTCACGCTGGGTTTGTTGATCGTCTATCGTCTGGGCACCTTCATTCCGGTCCCAGGTATCGACGGGCAAGCCCTGCGTGAGTTCATGGAGCAAGCGGGGCAGGGCATCGGCGGCATGGTTTCGATGTTCACCGGCGGGGCGCTGGGGCGGATGGGTATCTTTGCCCTCGGCATCATGCCCTATATCTCGGCCTCGATCATCGTGCAGCTGCTGACATCGATGGTTCCCGCGCTCGAACAGCTCAAGAAAGAGGGCGAGCAAGGGCGCAAGAAGATCAACCAATACACCCGTTTCGGTACCGTGGCTCTGGCCACCGTTCAGGCTTATGGTCTGGCGGTTTCGTTGGAATCGGGCGATCTTGCGACCGATCCGGGCATGTTCTTCCGTATGTCGACCATGATCACTTTGGTCGGCGGCACCATGTTCCTGATGTGGCTGGGCGAGCAGATCACCGCACGCGGCATCGGTAACGGTATCTCTCTGATCATCTTCGTTGGCATTATTGCCGAGGTTCCCGCCGCTCTGGCGCAGTTCTTCGCTTCGGGCCGCACCGGTGCAATCAGCCCCGCCGTGATCGTGGGTGTGATCATCATGGTCATCGCCGTGATCACCTTTGTGGTGTTCATGGAGCGGGCCCTGCGCAAGATCCATATCCAATACCCGCGCCGTCAGGCTGGTATGAAAGTCTACGAAGGCGGCTCGAGCCACCTGCCGGTCAAAGTGAACCCGGCGGGTGTGATCCCTGCGATCTTTGCAAGCTCGCTGCTGTTGCTGCCGGTAACGATCTCGACCTTCTCGTCGGGCGCCACAAATGGCCCGGTGATGTCGTGGCTGCTGGCCAACTTCGGCCCCGGACAGCCGCTTTATCTGCTGTTCTTCGCTTCGATGATCGTGTTCTTCGCCTATTTCTACACGTTCAACGTGTCGTTCAAGCCGGACGATGTGGCGGACAACCTGAAAAAGCAGAACGGTTTTGTACCGGGTATCCGTCCGGGCAAGAAAACCGCCGAGTATCTGGAATACGTCGTCAACCGCGTGCTGGTTCTGGGTTCGGCCTATCTGGCGGCCGTTTGTCTGCTGCCTGAAATCCTGCGGGGCCAGTTTGCTATCCCGTTCTATTTCGGCGGCACCTCGGTTCTGATTATCGTCTCTGTGACCATGGACACGATCCAACAAGTCCAGAGCCACCTGCTGGCGCATCAATACGAAGGGCTGATTGAAAAGTCCCAGCTGCGCGGCAAAGGCAAGAAACGCGGCAGAAAGGGAGCTGCTCGTCGATGAACATCATTCTTCTCGGCCCCCCGGGCGCAGGCAAAGGAACGCAGGCGCGTAACCTGGTTGAAACCCGCGGTATGGTGCAACTCAGCACCGGAGACATGCTGCGCGAGGCGAAGACCTCGGGCACGGAAATGGGCCAGAAGGTTGCTGCGATCATGGACGCGGGCAAGCTGGTCACCGATGAGATCGTGATCGGCTTGATCGAAGAGAAACTGACCACCGAAAAAGGTGCCGGTTTCATCTTTGACGGCTTCCCCCGGACGCTGGCACAGGCAGACGCGCTGTCGGCTCTGCTAACCAAGCTGGGCCAGTCGCTGCATACGGTGATCGAGATGCGTGTGGACGATGACGCGCTGGTGGACCGGATCACGGCGCGGTCAACCTGCGGCGGATGTGGTGAGGTCTATAACGACAACACCAAGCCGATTCCTGCGGATGGCAAATGCACCAATTGCGGCAAGGAAAATGACTTTGTCCGTCGCGCCGACGACAACGAAGACAGCCTGCGCACGCGGTTGATGGAATACTATAAAAAGACCTCTCCGCTGATTGGTTACTACTACGCCAAAGGCGATCTGCGTCCGGTGAACGGGCTGGCGGATATCAAGGAAGTTACGGCGTCGATTGAAGCTGTTTTGGGGTGATGCAGTCGACGACTGTTCCGGTTCCTGAAGATCTTGAAGAAGCATTCGAAAGATATGGAGAGCTTATAAAGGCGGAAAGCACTACGTTCAGGCAACGAACCTTGCCTGCTATTTGTGTGTTTACGGCTATCTTTATGTTTGGTCCGATACTCGGTTTCTTTCCACCGCTCAAATCGACAATATCGGTTGCCATCTTATTTTCTCTTCCATTCCTTGCTTTTAGATTTTTTGGAGGGAAACTCAGTGCAGAGCGTGAAGAGATACAGTGTAAATTTTCGGATCAAGGCCTCCGGATTTGCCACGATATGTCGCATCGGGTCGATGTGGTGAGGGAATGAAATTCCAACCTCACTTTGTATGGCTTGACGATCCTCTTAAAAGTCTCTACGCACCCCCATCCCTAAAGGGAATCAAGACCGCATGCGGGATTCGTCCCAATTGCCCCGACCACCTCGAATAATACTGGACCCTCTGGCGTCACTGCCACGGTCAAGTGTTGTGAAAAAAGGTTCCGGAGTTACGGAACCGCAACAAAAAGGAAAGTGACACGTGGCACGTATTGCCGGCGTAAACATCCCGACTGCAAAGCGGGTACCAATCGCCCTCACATATATCACCGGTATCGGAAACACCTCGGCCAAAGCGATCTGCGAAGCCGTAGGCATTGAAGCGCACCGTCGCGTCAATGAACTGTCCGACGCCGAAGTTCTGGCCATCCGCGAGCACATCGATGCAAACTTCACCGTCGAAGGTGACCTGCGTCGTGAAGTTCAGATGAACGTCAAGCGCCTGATGGACCTGGGCTGCTATCGCGGTCTGCGTCACCGCCGCAACCTGCCGGTTCGCGGTCAGCGTACCCACACCAATGCTCGTACCCGCAAAGGCCCCGCAAAGGCCATTGCCGGTAAGAAGAAATAAGGGAGGGTCTGACCGATGGCACGTGATAAGACTCGCGTTAAGCGCAAAGAGCGTAAGAACATCGCATCGGGCGTTGCCCATGTGAACTCGACCTTCAACAACACCAAGATCCTGATCTCGGACGTACAGGGCAACGCCATCTCGTGGTCGTCTGCCGGTACCATGGGCTTCAAGGGATCGCGGAAATCGACCCCCTACGCCGCTCAGATGGCTGCAGAAGATGCAGGCAAAAAGGCGCAGGAACATGGCGTCAAGACGCTGGAAGTCGAAGTTCAGGGCCCCGGTTCGGGTCGTGAATCGGCTCTGCGTGCGCTGGCTGCAGTGGGCTTCAACATCACGTCGATCCGCGACGTGACCCCGATCGCTCACAACGGCTGCCGTCCGCCGAAGCGTCGTCGCGTCTAAGCGATTTTGAATTAGGCTGGGGCTGTGTTTTTGCACGGCCCCAGCACGTCATTTTGAACCTCGGGCGTCTGCACCTTGTTGGTCATGGGGCGCGGACAGGAATGGAGGGATTACATGATCCATAAGAATTGGGCAGAATTGATCAAGCCGACCCAGCTTGACGGCAAGCCGGGCAACGATCCCGCACGTCAGGCAACCCTGGTTGCAGAACCGCTGGAACGTGGCTTTGGTCTGACCCTGGGCAACGCGCTGCGCCGTGTTCTGATGAGCTCGCTGCAAGGCGCGGCCATCACCAGCGTTCAGATCGACAACGTCCTGCACGAGTTCAGCTCGGTTGCCGGTGTACGTGAGGACGTCACCGACATCATCCTGAACCTCAAAGGCGTGTCGCTGCGCATGGAAGTCGAAGGCCCCAAGCGCCTGTCGATCAATGCCAAAGGCCCCGCAGTAGTTACCGCTGGCGACATCAGCGAAAGCGCTGGCATCGAGGTTCTGAACCGTGATCACGTCATTTGCCACCTGGATGATGGCGCAGACCTGTTCATGGAACTGACCGTCAACACCGGCAAGGGCTATGTCTCGGCTGAGAAGAACAAGCCCGAAGACGCACCCATCGGCCTGATCCCGATCGACGCGATCTACTCGCCGGTCAAAAAGGTTGCCTATGACGTTCAGCCGACCCGTGAAGGTCAGGTTCTGGACTATGACAAGCTGACCCTGAAAATCGACACCGACGGTTCGATCACGCCCGAGGATGCGCTGGCATTTGCCGCACGCATCCTGCAGGATCAGCTGTCAATCTTCGTCAATTTCGACGAGCCGGAATCAGCTGGCCGCCAGGACGAAGACGATGGTCTGGAGTTCAACCCGCTGCTGCTGAAGAAAGTGGACGAGCTGGAACTGTCGGTCCGTTCGGCAAACTGCCTGAAGAACGACAACATCGTTTACATCGGCGATCTGATCCAGAAGACCGAAGCCGAGATGCTGCGCACTCCGAACTTCGGCCGCAAGTCGCTGAACGAGATCAAGGAAGTGCTATCCGGCATGGGTCTGCACCTCGGCATGGATGTCGAGGACTGGCCGCCCGACAACATCGAAGATCTGGCCAAGAAATTCGAAGACGCGTTCTAAGCGCGTCTTCACAAATGCCCGGGCTGCCGGGGACCATATGGGCACTTCCGCCCCAAGGAGAGCCGGTGACACGCATCGCCGGCCAGACAAAGCAAAACGCGAAAGAAGGAACTAGAAAATGCGTCACGCACGTGGTTATCGCCGCCTGAACCGTACTCATGAGCACCGCAAAGCTCTGTTTGCAAACATGGCTGGCTCGCTCATCGAGCATGAGCAAATCAAAACAACTCTGCCCAAGGCAAAAGAACTGCGCCCGATCGTTGAAAAACTGATCACTCTGGGCAAGCGCGGCGACCTGCACGCCCGCCGTCAGGCCGCAGCACAGCTGAAAGAAGACAAAGACGTCGCCAAGCTGTTCGAAGTTCTGGGCCCTCGTTACGCCGAGCGTCAGGGCGGTTATGTCCGTATCCTAAAAGCAGGCTTCCGCTATGGCGACATGGCTCCGATGGCGATCATCGAATTCGTTGACCGCGACATCGACGCCAAGGGCGCGGCCGACAAAGCTCGTGTTGCCGCCGAAGAGGCCGCAGACGAAGAATAAGCCTTGGCTATATCTGAGTTTCAGCCCCCGCGTCGCAGACGCGGGGGTTTTCTTTTGCTCTGTGTGAAAATTCAAGTCGGCCTAAATTTAATTGCTTTCGGCTTTCAGAATACCATCCGCCGACGCTCCCGCGGACAAATTGGCGTCAGAGAAATCCTCTGTCTCTGGCAGTTCCAGATGAAGAGACGACGTGTGATCGATTTTGATCTTTCCCCGGGTCAATGTGTAATCAAGTACGTGCCCACCGGTGGTCCGGTCGTCAGAGATGAAATGCAAGTGGTAACCCGGTACGCCGATCCCGACTGCGTAGTCAGGGCAGCGGAACCCGAGAATAGTTCCCTCCACGTTTTCCAATTCAAACTCGGCCTGCGTTTTGACCACTTCCAGCAAAGGTCTGTATGGCCGTTCCTGTTTCAAAACGTTTCGATACCTAATGTGTTTGATCAATCCGGTGAAACGAACCGCATAAAACAGGTTCTTTGCATCGGCCATGTCATCCAAACCCTCCTCGAAATCGGATTTGTTAACCGGAGAATCCAACGCAAGCGAAATCGTTGGTTTGAAGTCAATGACGGCTGCGTATGGTGTCAGCGCGCCGTTATCCGCAATTGTCGCTTTGCCTTCCCCATCCAGGCGATAAGCGACACCATCCAGCACCACCATTTCTCCGTCCAGGGCGTTGAAGGTACCGAGACCGAAATCTCCGTGTTCCAGCAGCTGACCGATGGAAACAGTCCCATCATAGACCCCCTGCATGACGGCACTCAGTAGTGAGGCCTGGTAATACTCGTGGGCGTGCTCTTCCCGCACAAAGCTCTTATTTCGATGATGAGAGGCAAGGGCCGTTGCAAAGGTCAATTCCCGGTCTTGGTGCATGGTCGTTCCCTCTGATTGGATTCAGCGCCAAGTCCAACACATAGCACAATTCCTTGTGAAACTTTTGCAACGCTTTGCGAAGCCATAATGCTCAAGCAGGATATTTGTGCGAATAGCTCAAAAGAAAGCGGTAGGTCCTCAGCATTGTCGAAGGCAGCGGGTTATGTCGCTTGCAATCTTTGCATCGGCCCCGCATATCCGGTTGGCGATATTGCCGGAGGGCCGATGATGCTAAGACTATTGTGTTCCCTAGTATTGCTGATGGGCGCAATACCGGCAGCCGCGGAGACGCAGGTACCAAAAAGCCAGACCGAAATCAGCCTCGGGTTCGCCCCTGTCGTAAAGCAGGCTGCCCCGGCGGTTGTGAACATCTACGCCAAGATTGTGCGCGAAGGGCGGGCAAATCCACTGTTTTCTGACCCGTTCTTTCAGGACTTCTTTGGCCGTGGATTTGGGACGCCACGCCCCCGTGTGCAGAATTCGCTCGGCTCTGGCGTGATCCTCACTGGTGATGGGTATGTGGTGTCAAACTACCACGTTGTGGGGATGGCATCGGAAATTCAGGTCGTGACTACCGACCGTCGTGAATTCACTGCCGAAGTCGTTCTGGGTGACAAAGAAAGCGACATTGCAATCTTGCGGCTGAATGAGGCAAGCGATCTGCCGTTCCTGCAGATGCGCGATTCCGATCAGGTTGAAGTAGGAGAGCTGACGCTGGCGATTGGCAACCCCTTCGGCGTTGGCCAAACTGTTTCGTCAGGTATTATTTCAGGGCTGGCGCGCACAGGAACCGCAACCGGAAACGCAAGAGGGTACTTCATTCAAACCGATGCGGCGATAAACCCGGGCAATTCCGGTGGCGCGCTGATCGATGTGAATGGTGATCTGATTGGTATCAATACTTCAATCCTGACCCGCTCGGGCGGGTCGAACGGTATCGGCTTTGCCATTCCGGCCAATTTGGTAGCCGAATTCCTGCGGCAGGCGCAGTCTGGAAACGAAAGCTTCGTAAGTCCTTGGGCAGGAATGGCCGGTCAACACATGAGCGCGGACATAGCCGAGTCTCTGGGTATGGCCATCCCTCTAGGTGTGGTGATTTCTGACTTGCATGAACTGAGTCCGCTGGCAGAAGCGGGTCTGCGGGTCGGTGACGTTGTCACTCATGTCGACGGAGACGAGGTGAATTCTCCGGCCGAGATGAAATTTCGCATGGCTGTTGCCGGGGTAGGTGGAAAGTCGGTCCTGACTCGGCTGCGGGGCGAAGACCGCTCGGATATTGAAGTGGCGCTGATCAAACCGCCTGAAACGCCTGCGGCGGATGAGACTACGCTGGACGAGGATACGGTCATGCCAGGTCTGATCGTTTCGGGTGTAAATCCGGCGGTGATCGTAAAGCTTGGCTTGTCGCTGTCTCAGACCGGCGTCGTAGTGGTTGATCCGAACCGCTATGGCGGCCGCGCAGGATTGCGTGTGGGCGATGTCGTAAAAGGTATCAACGGAACCAGAACCGAGACACCGGAGGATATCGTTCAGGCACTGACCGATCCAGTTCGCCGGGTACAGATGGAGATTGAGCGGGGAAGCCGGTTAATCTCATTGCGGTTTCGGTTGTGATCCGTGAGTGATTTGTTCGATACCGGTTCTGCGGAACCAACCGCGTCGCCGCACCGGCCGCTTGCGGATCGCTTGCGCCCACAATCCCTGTCTGAGGTGATCGGGCAAGAGCAGGTTTTGGGACCAGATGCGCCATTGGGGGTGATGCTCGCGTCAGGTAGCCTATCCAGCCTGATCTTCTGGGGCCCGCCGGGTGTGGGAAAGACAACCATCGCCCGGTTGCTGGCGCAGGAGGCCGATCTGCATTTCGTGCAGATCAGCGCGATTTTTACCGGTGTGCTGGATCTGAAGAAGGTATTTGAGGCTGCTAAAATCCGTCGTCAAAACGGGCAGGGCACCTTGTTATTTGTTGACGAAATCCATCGTTTCAATAAAGCGCAACAGGACGGGTTTCTGCCGCATATGGAGGACGGCACGATCCTCTTGGTTGGCGCGACGACCGAAAACCCTTCCTTCGAGTTGAACGCGGCGGTACTCAGCCGGTCTCAGGTGCTGGTTCTGGAACGCCTTAGCCTTGCTGATCTTGAGCGTTTGACACAACGCGCCGAGAAAGAGCTTGACCGCGCCTTGCCGATAACGTCTGCCGCCCGCGAGGCGCTGCAGGAGATGGCGGATGGCGACGGTCGCGCACTACTGAACCTGATTGAACAGGTTGCTGCTTGGAAAGTGGACGCCGATCTGGACCCGGATGCATTGTCGACGCGCCTGATGCGGCGGGCCGCAAAATACGACAAATCGGGGGATGAGCATTATAATCTGATCTCAGCCCTGCACAAATCGGTGCGTGGATCGGACCCTGACGCGGCGCTGTATTGGTTTGCGCGGATGCTGACTGGCGGCGAAGACCCGCGCTATCTGGCGCGGAGGATCACGCGGATGGCGGTTGAAGATATCGGTTTGGCCGATCCTCAGGCGCAATCGATCTGCCTGCACAGTTGGGAAACCTACGAACGACTGGGCTCGCCCGAGGGCGAGTTGGCACTGGCGCAGGCGTTGGTGTATCTGGCGCTCGCTCCGAAATCTAACGGGGCCTATGTGGGGTATAAGGCGGCGATGCGGCTGGCCAAGCAATCGGGCAGTGAACCGCCACCCAAACATATCCTGAACGCTCCGACATCGCTGATGAAGGATCAGGGATATGGTGCAGGGTATGCCTATGACCACGATGCCGAAGATGGGTTCTCGGGTCAGAACTATTTCCCGGATGATATAAAGCGCCCGGTTCTCTATCAGCCGGTAGAGCGTGGTTTTGAGCGCGAGCTGAAAAAACGGCTGGAATACTTCGCCAAGCTGAGAACGCAACGCAATCAGGGCTAGACTTGACTCTGCACCCGATGCGCGCGACAGACGCGCATGATTTCTAAGGCACTGAAACAAGCACAATCCGGGCGGATCAGCCGTGCGGAACAAGGGGCAATGGCATGAGCGGCGTACAGGTGATCACCGTAGCAGAGGGCGATGGCGACCAGAGGCTGGATCGTTGGCTGCGCCGCCTGTTTCCTCATGTCAGCCAGGGCAGGATCGAGAAGATGTGCCGCAAGGGTGAACTGCGTATCGACGGCGGTCGGGTCAAGGCCTCGACCCGGTTAGAGGTGGGGCAGTCCGTGCGTGTGCCTCCGCTGCCGCACGCGGATCACAAGCCCGCAGTCGTGAAGCATCGTGTCTCAGACGCTGACGCAAAGATGATCCAGTCTTGCGTGATTTATAAAGACGATCACGTGCTGGCGCTGAACAAGCCGCATGGCTTGCCAGTTCAGGGTGGCAGCGGTCAAACCCGCCATGTGGACAGCCTGTCCGAAGCGTTGCGCTTTGGGTATGACGAGAACCCGCGCCTTGTGCATCGTTTGGATAAGGACACATCTGGCGTTCTGCTGATGGCCCGTACGCGCGAGGCCGCCAAAGGGCTGACAGCAGCCTTCCGGCACCGAAACACCCAAAAGATCTATTGGGCGCTGGTAGCTGGTGTTCCAACTCCGTACCTGGGCGAAATCAAGACCGGGCTGGTCAAGGCACCGGGGCATGGTAAGCATGGCGAAGGCGAGAAGATGATCGCTGTTCATCCGAGCGAGGTGAACGATACGCCCGGCGCGAAACGCGCGCATACGCTCTATGCAACGCTCTATCGCGTTGCAGGGCGGGCAGCCTGGGTCGCGATGGAGCCGGTGACGGGGCGGACCCATCAGCTGCGCGCACATATGGCGGCGATCGGCCACCCGATCATTGGCGATGGGAAATATGGCGGCTCGGGGCAGGAAAACCTCGGCGATGGCTGGGGCGCGCAGTTGGGAGGTATCATCAGCAAAAAGCTGCACCTCCACGCCCGCAGCCTGTCCTTTGAACACCCGATGACCCGCAAACCCATCTCGCTTACGGCGCCTTTACCGGATCATATGAAACACAGCTGGGATACGCTGGGCTGGACCGAAGACCTCGCTGCAGATGATCCGTTTGAGGAGTTGCGATGAACGCTCCATTGCGGCTGGTCCTGTTTGATGTGGATGGCACTCTGGTCGATAGTCAGGGTGCCATTGTTTCGGCAATGACCGCCTGTTTTCAGGCGCAGTCACTGCCGGTCCCGGATCGTGACGCGATCCTGTCCATCGTCGGTTTATCTCTGCCCCATGCAATGGCGCGTCTGGCAGCAGATCAGTCCGAACGGATACAAGACGCATTGGTTGACGGTTATAAGCAGGCCTATCACGCGCAAAGGTTGGAGCAGGGCGCCGCAAGCTCGCCGCTTTATCCCGGTGCGCGCCAAGTGATTGACGCTCTTCACGCTCAGCCCGAGGTACTTTTGGGAGTGGCCACAGGCAAGTCTCAGCGCGGGCTTGATGCGCTGCTTGAAGGGCATGGGTTGCAGCAGCATTTTATTACTCGTCAGGTTGCAGATCACCACCCGTCCAAGCCGCACCCGTCGATGATAGAAACAGCTTTGGCTGAAACGGGCGTGCCGGCTGCGCAAGCCGTCATGGTGGGCGACACCAGCTTTGACATGGATATGGCCGCAGCCGCGCAGGTTGCCGGGATCGGTGTCAGCTGGGGTTATCACGATCGTCGGGTACTGACGGCTGCGACACATGTGATCGAAACATTCGAAGAATTGCCAGGCGCACTGGCCAAGATCTGGGGCTAAAGAGATGAGCGACTGGAAACCCAAACGCTTCTGGACGACAAGCACGGTCGTTGAGACCGACGTGGGCTATACGGTTGAACTGGATGGTCGGCGGGTCAAAACGCCCGCCAAGGCTGCGCTAGACCTGCCCACGCGTGCCATGGCCGAGGCCGTTGCACGGGAATGGGATGCACAGGAAAAAGAAATCGATCCGACCACGATGCCATTCACCCGTTCGGCCAATGCGGCGATCGACAAGGTGCGGCACCAGCATGGTGAGGTTGCCGATATGCTGGCCGATTACGGCGACTCGGATCTGCTGTGTTATCGGGCGACCCATCCCGAAACGTTGCAGCAACGGCAGTCCGAGGCCTGGGATCCTGCATTGGATTGGGCTGCGGACGCCCTGGGCGCGCGGTTGATCCCGCGTGCAGGGGTGGTGCATCAACCGCAAGCTGCCGAGGTGCTGCAAGGCCTGCGTGACCGGGTGCATGGACTGAATGCGTTCCAGCTGGCGGCGTTTCATGACCTCGTCAGCCTGTCGGGGTCATTGATTCTTGGTTTTGCGGCAGCCCAGAATTGGCGCAAACCGGACGAGATATGGCGCATTTCTCGGCTGGACGAGCTTTGGCAGATCGAACAATGGGGCCACGACGATGAGGCACATGCTGCCGCCGAAGTGAAACGGGCCGCCTTTCTGCACGCAAAGCAGTTCTTTGACCTCTCGTTCTGAGACGGATTCTCGTCAAATCGTGAATTTGTGTCCGATTCTGGCAGAAAAGACCTATCGTTTTCCCTGATCCAGCCCTTGACGTTTGTTGATGAATACGCCCAAACTCGGGCCACTAAAGGGGAGACACCTTTTGGGTAACCTTTCTGGCGCCTATGCGCCGGATCGAACCGTTCCATTCAGGGATGGAAAATCAGGAAGAGGTAAAAATGAAAAAATCCGTAATTTTGGGCGTGGCAACCATTGCCGGCCTGGCTGCTGGCGCGGCTGCAGCGGGTACCGTTGACGACGTGAAAGCCCGCGGCAAGCTGAACTGCGGCGTTGCAACCGGCGTACCCGGCTTTGCCAGCCCCGATGCCAATGGTGAGTGGCAGGGTTTTGACGTGGCCGTATGCCGCGCGGTAGCCGCTGCCGTTCTGGACGACCCAAGCGCCGTAGAGTTCATCCCGACCACCGGTAAAACACGTTTCACCGCGCTGGCTTCGGGCGAGATTGACATGCTGGCCCGTAACACCACGTGGACCTTCAGCCGCGACGTCGACCTGAAGTTCGAATTCGTCGGCATCAACTACTACGATGGTCAGGGTTTCATGGTTCCCAAGGCACTGGGCGTCAGCTCGGCCAAGGAACTGGACGGTGCAACCGTTTGTATCCAGACCGGCACCACCACCGAGCTTAACCTGGCGGATTTCTTCCGTATCAACAACATGAGCTACGAGCCGGTTCCGATCGAAACCAACGCCGAAGCGCAGCAGCAGTATCTGGCTGGTGCCTGTGACGTTTACACCACCGACGCATCGGGTCTGGCTGCTACGCGCGCCACCTTTGAAAACGCAGGCGACCACGTGATCCTGCCCGAAATCATCTCGAAAGAGCCGCTGGGCCCGCTGGTCCGTCACGGCGATCACGAGTGGGGCGATGTGGTCCGCTGGACCCTGAACGCACTGATCGCAGCGGAAGAGCTGGGTGTAACCTCGGCGAACATCGACGAGATGTCCAGCGGTGCCACCGACAACCCAGAGGTAAACCGCCTGTTGGGTACCGAAGGTACGCTGGGTGAGATGCTGGGTCTGGACGCGAACTGGGCACAGCGCGCGATCAAAGTCGGCGGTAACTACGGCGAAGTGTTTGCCAAGAACATCGGTGAGGAAACCCCGATCGGTCTGGCACGCGGCCTGAACGCACAGTGGACCGATGGTGGCCTGCTGTACGCACCGCCTTTCCGCTAAGATCCACGGAAAAGGGCGCGGGGGAACCCGCGCCCTTTTTCCTTCCATAAGAAACACGCCCGGAACGATCTGAGCAGAGGCAAACTCTGCCAACATCCGGGATGCACGGGGATATACATAGGTCATGACGACACTCACTGACCCGCCGAAGGAGCACTTCCGGCTGTCCATGCTCCTTTATGATACGCGGTACCGATCTGCGACCATTCAGGTCATAGCGATGATCGGTTTCATGCTTCTGGCAGCCTGGATTATCAACAACACCATTCAGAACCTTGAAACGCTGGGCAGAACAGTCGGGTTCGACTTTTTTGCCGAACCGGCCAGCTATGACATCAACCAACGCCTGCTGGAATACGACTCGCGCGATACCCATCTGCGCGCAGCGTTTATAGGCCTGCTAAACACTCTGGTTGTTGCAGTTCTGGGCTGTATCACAGCAACGATCATCGGTGTCATGGTCGGTGTTTTGCGCCTGTCGAATAACTGGCTGATCGCGCGGATCATGACAGTCTATGTCGAGATGTTCCGTAACGTTCCAGTGCTGCTTTGGATCGTGTTCGCCATGGCGATCCTGATTGAAAGCCTGCCAGCACCGCGCGCCTTCCGAGGTGAAAACCCAGAAGCCACGATGGATCTTTTTGGCACGGTCGCGGTCACAAATCGCGGGGTCTATATCCCCGAGTTTCTGTTCTCGCGCGGATTGGGCGATATCCACCTTTTCGGTACATCAAGCCTGCGCTTTGATGTTTCGCTTGACCTGATCGCCTTCCTGATCGTGTTTGGCGGCAGCATCTTTGCGATGCGTAAGGTTTCGGCCTGGGCCAATTCAACGCAAGAAAAGACCGGCGATCGCCCGACCATCTGGCACATCCAACTGGGCCTTTTGTTCGTGCCGTCAGCTATCCTGCTGGGCGTTCTGGGTTTTCACCTGGGCTACCCTGAGCTGAAAGGCTTCAACTTCAGCGGCGGTACCCACCTTCGTAACTCGCTGATTGCCTTGTGGCTGGCCCTGTCGCTGTACACTGCGGCATTCATCGCCGAGATCGTGCGCGCTGGTATTCTGGCTATTTCCAAGGGTCAGACCGAGGCTGCATCCGCACTGGGCCTGCGCCCGGGCCGGACCATGCGTCTGGTGATCTTGCCGCAGGCGTTGCGGGTGATCATCCCGCCAATGATCTCGAACTATCTGAACCTGACCAAGAACTCGTCGCTGGCGATCGCGGTCGGATATATGGACATCACGGGTACGCTGGGTGGCATCACAATGAACCAGACCGGTCGCGAGCTGGAATGCGTTCTGCTGCTGATGCTGGTCTACCTGTCCATCTCGCTGAGCATTTCGGCGGTGATGAACTGGTACAACAACCGTGTCAAACTGGTGGAGCGGTAATATGAGTGATGTTTCATTTGTCCGCACGGAAATGTTGCCGGAACAGGCACCACCCGCCTCCGAGGTCGGTGTACTGGGCTGGATCAAGCATAACCTGTTTTCAAGCTGGCTGAACGCCATCCTGACGATCGTATCGCTGATCTTCATCTACTATGTGCTCTCCAACATCCTGTACTGGACGTTCGAATCCGTTTGGAACGCCAATTCCCTGTCGGAATGTCGTGAGATCATGATGGCCACCTGGGGCGATACGCATGGTCATGCCTGCTGGGGTGTGATCAAGGATCGTTGGCTACAGCTGCTATATGGGTTCTATCCGCCGTATCCGGCGCATCCGGATGCCACATGGTCGAACCCGCCTGAAACAGGGGCATGGCCGGCCTATTTCCGTCCGAACCTAACCTTCATCCTGTTGTTGGTTGCTATTGCGCCAGTGTTGTTCACTAAGGTGCCGCGTAAGCTGTTGATTGTAACGGCGGCTTATCCGTTCCTGCTGCCTTGGCTGATGTGGGGTGGCTCGATCTGGGGGCCGCTCATGGTCGCCGCCGGATTTGCCATCGGGTATTTCGCGTACAAGTTTGCGCTTCCGGTTGCCGGGTCTCTTGCCGCGATTATCCTTGCGATTGCGCTGCCCATACTATGGTGGCTGTTTGCTGCCGGTTCCGTGGCTGACGCAATCAATGCAATCATTCCGATCGGTATCGCGCCGGTGGAAAGCCGCGACTTTGGTGGCTTTATGCTAGCGATCCTGTTGGGTGTCGTGGCCATTGGTGTTTCGCTGCCTATCGGTATCGTGCTGGCGCTGGGTCGTCAGTCCGATCTGATGATCGTCAAATACCTGTGCGTGGGCTTTATCGAGTTCATTCGGGGCGTGCCGCTGATTACCCTGCTGTTTGTGGCATCGCTGTTGCTGAACCTGTTCCTGCCGCCGGGCACTAATTTTGACATCATCCTGCGGGTGATGATCATGATGACCCTGTTCTCGGCCGCCTATATGGCCGAGGTGATCCGGGGTGGTCTGGCCGCCCTGCCGCGTGGTCAGTACGAAGGCGCAGACAGTCTGGGCCTGAACTACTGGCAGGCGCAGCGGCTGATCATCATGCCACAGGCGCTGAAAATCTCGATCCCGGGCATCGTGAGCACGTTCATCGGTATCTTCAAGGATACGACTTTGGTCTCGATCATCGGTCTGTTCGACGTGATTGGCCTGACCAACGGCATCCGCGCCGATACCGCCTGGAACGGCGTCTACTGGGAACTGTTTGCCTTTATCGGCGTTCTGTTCTTCGTGGTTTGCTTCTCCATGTCCCGTTATTCCATGTACCTGGAGCGCAAGCTTCAGACTGGCCACCGTTAAGGAGTTCAACACATGTCTGAACTTGCAATTGAACGCGAAATCGACCGCTCCAAAATGCAGGTGAGCGACGAAATCGCCATCGAAATCACCAACATGAACAAGTGGTACGGGGCCTTCCACGTGCTGCGCGATATCAATCTGACCGTCAATCAGGGCGAGCGGATCGTGATCGCGGGGCCGTCGGGGTCGGGCAAGTCTACCCTGATCCGCTGCCTGAACGCGCTGGAGGAACACCAGCAGGGCACGATCATTGTGGATGGGACCGAGCTGTCGAATGACCTGAAAAACATCGACAAAATCCGGTCCGAGGTTGGCATGGTGTTCCAGCACTTCAACCTGTTCCCGCACCTGACCATTCTGGAAAACTGCACGCTGGCCCCGATCTGGGTGCGCAAGACGCCCAAGAAAGAGGCCGAAGAGCGCGCGATGCATTTCCTGGAAAAGGTGAAGATCCCTGAGCAGGCCGACAAGTATCCCGGTCAGCTATCGGGTGGTCAGCAGCAGCGTGTGGCGATTGCCCGCTCGCTGTGCATGATGCCACGGATCATGCTGTTCGATGAACCGACATCGGCGCTGGACCCCGAGATGATCAAAGAGGTGCTCGACACCATGATTGAACTGGCCGAGGAAGGCATGACGATGCTGTGTGTGACCCACGAGATGGGCTTTGCCCGCCAGGTCGCCAACCGCGTGATCTTTATGGATGCCGGTCAGATTGTGGAGCAGAACGAACCGGAAGAGTTCTTCAACAACCCGCAGAGCGAACGGACCAAGTTGTTCCTCAGCCAGATTCTGGGACACTAAATTCGGATCAGAAAACCAAAAAGGCGGGGTGTCGACCTCGCCTTTTTCTATTGCAGCAGCTCGCGTGGGATCGTGAAGCCCAGAACCTCACCCTGATGCCATTCGAGCGCATTCCAGTCGGGGATATCGAACCGGACTACAGTCGTTGCACAAGTCGGATAGTCGTAGAATCTCGAATGATCGGGCTGGTTGCGTACCAGCCGATTTGCAAAAGCAGCGATGCCGGGATTATGCCCCAGCATTAGTACGGTATTGCCGGTGGCTGTGGCCAATTCGGCGAACATCTCATCGGGGCCTGTCAGATACAAGGCGGGGGTAAAGCGGATTTCCGGGGTGCTCAGCCCCAGCCTGTCCCACGTTTCCCGGGTGCGCTTGGCGCTTGAGCAGATAACGTCATCCGGCAGCCAGCCATTGCTTTGCAGCCACGCCCCAATCGCGGGGGCCGATTTGCGTCCTCGATTGTTCAACGGGCGGTCGTGATCTTCGGCAAAGGGATCGCCCCAACTGGACTTGGCATGGCGCATTAGGATCAGTGTGCGGGTCATGATCGGTGAAATGCTTTCATGTGATGCGCAGATTGCTCTGGCTGGCGCTCTGCGCCGGCGCTGAGAGGGCAGGCGAGCCGGGCAAGGCAGCCTTTATTCATGCAGCTGTGTCCTGCTTTGGTATCGAGATGATCATGACAGGCTGCCACGTCATAGAAGCTGTGGGTGTTCAATGCCCCAACCGGACAGGTTGTTGCACAAGGCGCGGGGCATTCTGTGCAGGGTGACGATTGAGAAACGGATGGAATTGAGAACTCATCCGCAAAATGCAACGCACCACGGAATGACATCATCATCCCTACCGTATCGTGCACCAGGGCCCCGACCGGACTGCTGAAGGTGCGACCGGACTTAAGTGCCCAGTCAATGAAGGGTGCGTATGGTGGGTCGCCGAACGGATAGTAGGCGGTGCCCCTCATGTCCCGCGCAAGCTGGCCGATCACCCGTCTGGACCAGCGATCAACCGGGTCGGGTTGGCCATCCTGCCACTCAGCCGAGGCCTTCAGAGCGGGCCAGAATGCCCCCGCAGCCCCCAGAAGGATTAGGGTTCCGTCATCAAGTTGCTTTGCTTCACTGGGCCTTGGATGAAGTGCACCCATGACCATAAGACCCACATCCTGAGCAGCTTGTTCAACAATTCGATAGGGTTCGGTGATTGGCATCATTGTTACCGCATTATGCCCGCTCTGCCGCGCCATACCACCTCCGACGTCTCAGTCAGGTCGGATCAGAGAACCGGCACCGTGTTCGGTGAACAGCTCTAGCAGCACCGCATTAGGCGCGCGCCCGTCCAGAATAACGACCGCCCGAACGCCATTATGCAGCGCGTCCAGCGCAGTTTCGGTTTTTGGGATCATACCACCCGCAATAGTGCCTTCACGCGTCATCTCACGAATCTGGCCAGCTTTGAGCTCGGTCACGACATCGCCTGCTGCGTTCTTGACGCCCGCTACATCGGTCAGCAGTAGCAGGCGGTCTGCCTTAAGAGCTGAGGCGATCGCCCCGGCTGCAGTGTCGCCATTCACATTGAAGGTTTCGCCATTCCGACCTGCGCCCAGCGGCGCGATCACAGGGATAACATCATGCGCAAACAGGTCATGCAGGATTTTGGGGTTCATCTCGGACGGTGTGCCGACAAACCCGAGCGAGGCGTCGGTCTGTTCGCACATCATCAAATGGGCATCCTTGCCCGACAGACCCACAGCCATGCCACCCTGCGCATTGATCGCCTGCACGATCCGCTTGTTCACAAGGCCCGACAGGACCATTTCGACCACTTCGACTGTGGCTTTGTCCGTCACGCGTTTACCACCCACAAACTCGGACTGGATATCCAGTTTGTCGAGCATCGCATTGATCATTGGGCCACCGCCGTGCACGACGACCGGGTTTACGCCAACCTGACGCATAAGCACCACATCGCGCGCAAAGCTTTCCATGGCTTCGTCGCTGCCCATGGCGTGGCCACCTAGCTTGATGACGACAATCGCACCGTCGTATCGCTGCAGATAGGGCAGGGCGCTGTTCAATGTGGCGGCGGTGGCGATCCAATCCCGGTTCATATCTCGTGTCTTCATGGCTGAGTGTCCCTCTGGGACCCTGTGTTAGGGCGTTTGGAGGATGGTGCCAAGACCGGATCGCGGAAACAGCCAATCTGAACGGGCCGTACCCGATGGGCGCAGCCCGGCTTCCTTAGCTCATGACTTGGATATTGCTGAACAACGTCACTCCAGATGCGCAATGATCGAACGCAGGGTCGGAATGCCGTCGCCCTTCTCGGATGAGGTCAACACGATCTCGGGGAAGGCCGCAGGATGTTTCGAAAGCGCGGCGCGCACCTGGTCCAGCACTTTTTCCCGGTCTTTTGCTTTGACCTTGTCGGCCTTTGTCAGAACGCACTGAAAGGTCACTGCGCTGGTATCCAGCAGCTTCATGATCTCGGCGTCCACAGGTTTCACCCCGTGGCGCGAGTCGATCAGGACGAAGGCACGGCGCAGGGTCTGACGTCCACTCAGATACTGTTTCAGCAGACGTTGCCATTTTTCCACGACCTTCACCGGCGCGTTCGCATACCCGTACCCAGGCAGGTCGACCAAATAGAGTTCAGGCCCTTGCGTGAAAAAGTTGATTTCTTGAGTACGCCCCGGCGTGTTCGAGGCACGTGCTAACCCCTTGGTGCCCGTTAGCGCGTTGATCAAGCTGGATTTACCGACATTCGAACGCCCGGCGAAACATACCTCCAGCCGATCGGGGGCAGGCAGGCCATCCATGGCAACGACGCCTTTGACGAATTCGGATGGCCCGGCAAACAGCTTTCGACCGGTTTCCGTTGCGAATTCATCTGGCGTTTCAGCTAGTGGAAAGGGAAGTGGGGTCATAGAACCTGAACCTCGTCACCGGTGTGAATGGTGCCGCCTTCCAGAACTTCGGCATAAACGCCAAAATCCTGATGATCCCAGCTGCTCAGCGCACCCAGTGTGTCGGCATCCCGCTCACCCGTATCAGGGTTGGCGGCTGTCGCCAAACACCGCGTGATGCGTTCGCGCACATGAAAAACGGCCTCGCCGATCCGGATGTCGCGGCCAATCCAGTCGAGCTCATTCCACAGCGGCAGGCCATCGAACCAGATATTTCCGCGCCAGCGAGCGATAGAAAGATCCCTGCCTAGCTTCTGCTCGACCGCCCGATGCGACGACATGTTGCACAAACTGATCGAAGGAAAATCGCTGTCCGTCATGCCGCGATTAGCGGCGCGGACAATGCGGGCAGACGCAGCGCGATCTGCAGGCATCAGCGGTTTGACCCAGTCCAGAAAGGTGTCCTGATGCGCGTCGGGCTCAAAGCTTAGATCGGGGCGATTGGGATGGCTCAGCGTGACCGAGTCGCCTTGCAGCTGCGCCGAGATTGCCATCAACTGAGGGGCCTTCGCGCCTCGGCTGAAATTGGCGCAGGGTGCCCATTCCGATCCATCCGCTTTCGACGCCTCATGTGCAACCGCCCAAACACGATCCCCGGGCATGGTATGCCCGGGGATCATGGTAATGCGATCAAGGCGTTCACGCCCGTGACTTTTGATCGGGTGCCGCCAAATGCTGGTGACCGAACCGCTCATTTGTCGTCCGTCTTTGGCGTGCGTTTGAAGCCTGATTTGATGTTGCCGAATACATCGGGCGTATAGCCCTGGCTCCGCATGATCAGGTATTGCTGGGTAAATGTGATCGTGTTGTTCGCGATCCAGTAGACCACCAAACCGCTGGCAAATCCGCCCAGCATGAACATGAACACCCATGGCATCCAGGCAAAGATCATCGCCTGTGTTGCATCGGTCGGTGCCGGGTTCAGTTTCTGCTGCAGCCACATCGAGATACCCAGCAGCAGTGGCAGGATACCGATAAAGATCAGCGCCATGAAGCTTTCAGGCTGCGGTGCCGCCCAAGGCAGCCAACCAAAGAAGTTGAAGATTGAGGTAGGATCCGGAGCGCTGAGGTCCTGGAACGGGCCAAACCATGGGGCTTGACGCAGTTCGATGGTGACAAAAATCACCTTGTACAGCGAGAAGAAGATGGGGATCTGCATCAGGATCGGCAAACAGCCTGCGGCCGGGTTAACCTTTTCCTTCTTGTACAGCTCCATCATGCCTTGCTGCATCTTCTGGCGGTCATCCCCTGCGGCCTCTTTCAAGGCTTCCATCTGGGGCTGCAGTTCCTTCATCTTGGCCATCGAGACGTAGGATTTGAAAGCCAGCGGGAACAGAATCGCCTTGATGATCAGGGTCAGGCCGATGATCGACCAGCCCATATTGCCGATCAGCAGATTGATGTTGTGTAGCAGCCAGAAGATCGGCTTGGTCAGGAAGAAGAACCAGCCCCAGTCGATGCTGTCGATGAATTTCTGGACGCCTTCCGCCTGGTATTCCCGAATGGCTTCCCATTCCTTGGCACCAGCGAACAGGCGTGTGGTCACTTCGGCAGTCTCACCCGGCGCTACAGTCAGCGTCGGCAGCACCGTTTCGGTTTGATAGATTTTGCGGCGCGAGTCATATTTTGCGGCTGCTTTGAAGGTCGAGCCCGGCTCTGGGATCAGCGTGGTCATCCAGTAGTGATCCGTGAAGCCGATCCAGCCATCTTCCTTGACCTGATAGACCTCGGCCTGCGCCCGTTCGTTCGGGTCGATGTCAAAATCGCGGACATCACCATAGTCAACTTCTGACAGCGTGCCGTCCGCCATGCCGATCACACCCTCATGCAGGATGAAGAAGTTTTTCAGGCCCGGAAGGTCGCCGTCTTCACCAATACCGTGGCGTGCAAGAATGCCATAGGGGGCCATGCCCACCTCGGATTGGGTCGCGTTTTCAACCGATTGGGTAACTGTGAACATGTAGTCCTGGTCGACCGCGATGGTGCGGCGGAAAGTCAGGCCATTGCCATTGTCCCAGGCCAGCGTGATGGGGTTGTCTACGCCAAGCGTCTCACCCTCTTCCAATGTCCAGAGCGTGTTGGGGCCCGGGACATCCGCACCTGCAACTCCTGTACCCGGTGCCCAGCCGTAAAGGGCATAGTAAGCCGATTCCGAACCAACCGGAGACAGCAGCTCAACAATAGGCGCGCCTTCTTCGATCGAGACTTTGTAATCTTTCAGAAACAGCTCATCGATCCGCCCGCCGGACAGGGACAGGCTGCCTTTCAGACGGGGGGTGTCAATGTTGACGCGAGGGGCTTGTTCCTCTGGCAGTGTTTCCTCGGCGGTCGCTGTGGCTTCACCCACGGTGCTGGTCGCGCTGGGTGTTTGCACCTCGTCGCCTTCCAGAGCTGCAATTTCTGCAGCGTCCTGCGTCGTGGTTGATTCCGGCGGTGGGAACAGCACGAACCAGACAAGGATCACCAGAAAGCTGAGCGCGGTTGCAAGGATGAGATTTTTGTTCTGATCGTCCATCGGGGACAGCCACCTTGAGCAGTGAAACACACCCGGTGGGTTCAACAGAGTGCAGCCCCAAAGGTCAAGCGGAATCGCCCGTTGAATCGCCCAGACGCTGGATTTGGCGCACCGTAATTGCAGATTTCATCCCATTTTGCGACCGATCTTGGATGCACCCCTGATCTTGGCACGATGCGCCGCGATCCAATCCAGGGTCTGCTCAAATGGCATTGGCTCTCCAATTCCGAACCCCTGAACGTGGTTACTGCCCAATTGCGCCATCAGCGCGTGCTCGCCGGGCGTTTCCACGCCTTCGGCGAGCGTCTCGAGGTTCAGACGTTCAGCCATGGTCAGAATGGCGCTGACCAGTTGCTGCTGGCTGGGATCTTGATCCGATTTGGTGACAAATGTCCGATCAATCTTGATCCTCGAGACGTCAAACCGCTTGATCGAGGCGATCGAGGCATGGCCGGTTCCAAAGTCATCCAGGTCGATACAGCATCCAAGCGCAGCCATGCCGGTTACATTCCGCGTGATCACGTCATCCGGCCTGCGCGAGAACACGGTTTCCAAAATCTCAACCGCCAGCCGATCCGGTGTCAAATCAAACTGATCCAACTCCCATTTCAGGCGGTCGATCAAGCCGGGATTGCGCAACTCATCGGATGAGAAATTGATACCGATCCGGGGCACAACGCATGCTGCACGATCCCAAGCTTGCATCGCTTTAAAAGCATGGTGACGCATGATTTGGCCTAGCCGCTCCATCAGTTCGGCTTGCTTGGCGAAGGGCAGGAATACCTGCGGGCTGAGAACACCTTTTATTGGATGCTCCCACCTTGCCAAAGCCTCGAACCCTGTGATGTTCCCATTATCCGTTGAAACCTGAGGCTGAAACCAGGGCCGAATCTCTCCATTGTCCAATGCCGCCTCGAACTCTTTTCTCAAATTGGCTCGGACCAGGGATCGCCGACGGGTCCCGGTTGAATAAGCGCGTATGGTCGAGGGACCGCTTCTTTGCGCTTCGGACAGTGCAGCGGTGGCGGCGCCAATCCACTCATCAGCCTCGACCTGTCGCAGGTCTGAATGCAGGCAGAATCCGATTGAGCAGGATTGGTAAACTCCTGTGCCATTCAACAAAAGCGGCTCTTCGACTGCGCTTTGGATGCGGCCAGACATTTGAATGCAGGCTTCCAGATCAAGATGTGGGGAGGGATGCAGGCCAATGAGAAACCGGTTCTGATCGATCTGCGAAAAGATGTCCTGATTTCGGATGATCGACAGGATACGATCACTGAATTGCTGCTTTACATGAGTGGCGGCAGCCTGACCGTGCAGATCCTGAAGCTCGGCATAGCCGTCCAAAGCAATTGCGATACAGGCGGCATTCTCACCTGATTTGCTGACCGATTCACTCAACGCCTCCAACTCTGATTGGAATACGTCATATGGAACCAGGCCGCTGGGGCGCATACCTGAACTGTGGGCTGTATAAGAACGGCTTCCCCAATTTCCGATGACGGCAAAAGCAAGGGGCAAACCCAAAGCCGTGGTAACAAGTGCACGTTCACCGACCAACCAGAAGGCGGCTAAACACGCCGCGGGAATAAATGCCAGAACCTGCGGTCCGGTGAGAAATATCCGCAGCGTTTCGGAACAACGGTCGACAAACAGGAATTTCCGCATAGGTTTTACGGCCTTCAGCTTGGGCTAGGATCGCGCAAGCCAACCGTAGGAAATCAATCTGAGTCAGGCGTTAACGTAACTGGGGAATATCGTCTGAATTTTCGTCTTTTTGAATCGGATCGATCGAAAGATTTGCGAAATCAAACAGTTTTGGGTCCAGAAGATGCGAAGGCCGCGCATTGGTCAATGCCCGAAACATCACTTGTCGCCGGCCGGGGCTGTTCTTTTCCCACTGATCGAGGATCTGCTTGACCTGTTGGCGCTGCAGCCCGTCCTGACTGCCGCACAGATCGCAGGGTATGATGGGATAGTTCATCGCCTTGGCGAATTTCTCGCAATCCGCCTCGGCCACATGGGCCAGCGGGCGATAGACGAACAGATCACCTTCTTCATTCACCAGTTTTGGTGGCATGGTTGCAAGACGACCGCCATGGAACAGGTTCATGAAAAAGGTTTCAAGGATGTCATCGCGGTGATGGCCAAGCACAACTGCGGAACAACCTTCCTCGCGCGCGATACGATAGAGGTTGCCCCGACGCAGGCGTGAACACAGCGCACAATAGGTGCGGCCCTGCGGAACTTTGTCCATCACAACGGAATAGGTGTCCTGATACTCAATCCGATGTGGCACCCCCATACGGTCTAGGAATTCTGGCAGGACTGTTGCCGGGAACCCCGGTTGCCCCTGATCCAGATTGCAGGCCAGAAGATCCACGGGCAGCAGACCGCGCCATTTCAGTTCGTAGAGCACCGCCAGAAGGGTATAGCTGTCCTTGCCGCCCGACAGGCAGACCAACCAGCGGGGTGTTTTACCTTCGGCGGTGCGGTCCACCATGCCGTACTGCTCAATGGCCTCGCGCGTCTGGCGCACGATGCGCTTGCGCAGCTTCTTGAACTCGGTGGTTGAAGGCGCACCGGCAAAAAGCGGATGGATATCGTCGGCTTCATCAAACATGGGCTGGGCCTATCGCAGTTGGGTGAACCGGGCAAGGGTCAGGGTCGTTCGTCGTCGGGCACAGGGTCATAGCCATCGCCACCCCACGGATGGCAGCGCCCGATCCGGCGCGCCGCCAGCCATGCGCCCTTGATGGCGCCGTGTTTATCAAGCGCTTCCAGTGCATAGGCGGAACAAGTCGGCTGATAGCGGCAGTTAAATCCAACCCAGGGGCTGAAGATCAACCGGTAGGCCCGGACGGGCAGGGCGAGGAGATGGGCAAAGAGGGTCATTTGCCACCCCCGTGTATTTTGCGCAGCGCATAGCGCAAATCGTCTTTAAGCGCATCAAAGGGCCGTGCAGCGGTAACCTCGGCGCGGCCGATCAACACGTAGTCCCAGCCCGCATGCCCATGAATAGGTAATACGGCTCGCGCGGCTTCACGCAGGCGGCGTTTGGCGCGGTTGCGGGCGACGGCATTGCCGACCTTCTTTGAGCAGGTGAACCCGATGCGAATGCCCGCAGCCTCATCAGCGCCACGTTTACGCGCCTGCACCATCATCGATGCAGTGCCTTGCCGTTTGGCCCGCGCGGCTTTCAGAAAGTCCGAGCGATTCTGCAGTACGGTCAATGATTCAGATGCGCAAACGGACGCCGCCGGGGGCATCACCCTCGGCTGGTTGTTACCATCCTCAGGGGCCTCCGGCGGCGTCATGTTCATAACCTGAAAGGTCGAGCGGCTTATGCGCTCAGCGACTTGCGGCCGCGTGCGCGACGTGCGTTCAGGATTTTGCGGCCGGCTTTGGTAGCCATGCGCGCGCGGAAACCGTGGCGGCGTTTGCGAACCAGGTTCGAAGGCTGATAGGTGCGTTTCATCGCTCCGTCTCCAATCTATAGCGGTGGGTGCGGCGCGGATTCGCCTAGCCCTAGTGTTCGAAGCCCGTCCTCTACTGGGTAGCGGGGGGTAAGTCAAACCCCTAGGTGGGGGTTTTGGTGCGTTTTGCAACAAATCTGTAATCTGCCCGGGCAAAAGATTTCAAAAACCGGGTTCAGAGCGCGTATCCCTCACATTAAGTGCCATAAACATCAAGGCCCCGTGAGGCCTCTGTTGCAGCGCGCGCGGGCGGCGCATGTTGTGGGCAAGATGAATGAACAAGAACCTGCTACCCAGATGAACGAAACCACCAAGATCCCGCGCAACGGGCTGGCACGTCATATCCCTTTGGCGGTGATTCTCGCCGTTGCCGCCGTGGGGTTCTTTGCGCTGGGCGACTATCTGACCTTTGAAACCCTGCGCGACAATCGCGAGGCTTTGCTGGCCTGGCGCGATTCAAACTACTGGGCGATGGCTGCGGCTTTCGTGGGGATTTACATCATTATTGTTGCCTTCTCGCTGCCTGGCGCTGCGGTTGCTTCGATGACCGGTGGGTTCCTGTTCGGGTTGCTTGCAGGAACGGCTTTTAATGTTTTTGCCGCAACCATAGGCGCTTCGACGATCTTTCTAGCCGCACGCTGGGGTTTGGGTGAATCTCTGACCGCCAAGCTTGAAGCCTCGGAAGGGACGGTCAAGAAACTGAAGGACGGGCTGCGTGAGAATGAAATCTCGGTTTTGTTCCTGCTGCGTCTTGTACCTGTGGTGCCCTTCTTCGTTGCCAATCTGGTGCCCGCATTGGTTGGGGTAAAGTTCCGAAACTTCCTGATCACGACGGCGCTGGGCATCATCCCTGGTGGGATTGTCTATACCTGGATTGGTGTTGGGCTGGGTGGTGTCTTTGATCGCGGCGAAACCCCTGATGTCTCGCTGTTATGGGAACCCTTCGTGATCGGGCCAATTATTGGCTTGTGCGCGCTGGCAGCGCTGCCGATTGTCATCAAATCCCTCCGTGGTCGAAAGGGTTCCTGATCCATGCAAGAGTTGAAAACCGATATCCTGGTGATCGGGGCCGGGTCAGGCGGGTTGTCTGTAGCCGCCGGGGCCAGCCAGATGGGTGCGGATGTCATCCTGCTGGAAGGCCACAAGATGGGTGGGGATTGCCTGAACTTCGGCTGTGTCCCATCCAAAGCTCTGATCGCCAGCGGCAAGGCTGCATATGCTCAGGCCCACGCGTCGGCTTTTGGCGTCGCGGATGCGATGCCACAAGTGGATTACGCAGCTGCCAAGGATCATGTGCAGAGTGTTATCGCCCAGATCGAACCCATGGATAGTCAGGAGCGTTTTGAAGGCTTTGGCGTCAAGGTAATCCGGGAGTACGGTCGCTTCATCTCACCCACGCAGGTACAGGCCGGAGATCACCTGATCACCGCCCGTCGCGTCGTGGTGGCCACAGGTTCATCGCCCTTGGTGCCGCCGCTGCCCGGGCTGGATCAAGTACCGTATTACACCAACGAGACCATATTCGACCTGCGCGATAAGCCCGAGCACCTGCTGATCATCGGCGGAGGTCCCATCGGCATGGAAATGGCGCAGGCGCATATCCGGCTGGGCTGCAAAGTGACCGTGATCGAGGGCCTTAGTGCGCTGGGCAAAGACGACCCTGAAGCTGCAGCCGTCGTGCTGGATAGTCTTCGGACTGAAGGTGTCGAAATCCATGAAAACGCCATGGTGTCCCAGATCCGAGAAAATGCAGGCACCATTGAGGTGGTCACTGAGAATGATGAGGTCTACGCGGGCTCTCATCTGTTGCTGGCCGTCGGACGCAAGGCCAATATCGACCGTCTGAACCTCGGCGCTGCCGGGATCGACAGCACGCGGGCAGGCATCAAGGTGGACGACTCTTTACGCACGAGCAATCGCAAGGTCTATGCCATTGGTGATGTTGCAGGTGGGCTGCAATTTACCCATGTCGCCGGATATCATGCTGGGATCATCATCCGCTCTGCCTTACTGGGGCTTCCGTCGAAAGCGAAGACCGCTCATATCCCATGGGCCACCTATACAGATCCCGAACTGGCACAGGTCGGCCTGACCGAGGCACAAGTCCGTGAACAGCATGGCGACGCGGTGGAGGTTGCCCGGTTCGACTATCACCACAATGACCGCGCAGTTTCCGAGCGCAAGACCAAGGGGTTCATCAAGGTGATGGTCGTAAAGGGCCGACCAGTGGGCGCGACAATCGTCGGATATCAGGCCGGAGAATTGATCAACTTGTGGTCGCTGGCGCTGGCCAATAATCTCAAGATGGGTCAGATCGCAGCGATGGTTTCGCCTTACCCAACGGTCGGAGAGCTTAACAAACGTGTGGCAGGGGCCTATTTCTCTCCAAGGCTGTTTGAGAATCAAATGGTTAAAAGAGTGGTCAGGTTCGTCCAGCGCTGGATTCCCTGACCCAAGGAGGTGCGCAAAGTGAACTCGCTGTCGGGCCGATTTCTGATCCTGACGACGGTCTTCGTCATGTTGGCCGAAGTACTGATCTTTGTGCCCTCGATCGCGCGCTTCCGTGAAGATTTTCTGCTGAACCGGCTGGAACGCGCCCAGATCGCCTCGCTTGCTTTGTTGGCCGACGATATGCTGGCTGATGAGCTTGAAGCGGAATTGCTGTCAAATGCGGGGGTCTATAACGTCGTATTGCGCCGCGACGAGGTGCGTCAGCTCATGCTGTCTTCACCGATCCCGACCCAGATCACCAAGACCTTTGATTTGCGTAATGCCAGCGCTTGGGTGCTGATCCGTGATGCGGTCTCGAGGCTGTTTACCCCCGAAAACGAGGTCATTCGTGTGATCGGCGCGCCGGTCAAAGACGCAGGACTGTTGATCGAGGTGACAATGGACAGTGAGCCTTTGCGTATGGCCATGACGGATTATGGTCTCCGCATCCTTGGGCTGTCCTTTGTGATCTCAATCATAACGGCCTCGTTCCTGTTTCTGGCTGTGCGCGTGGTACTGGTGCGTCCGATCAAAAGCGTTGTGGGCTACATGCAGCGCTATGCCAGCGCACCTGAGGATGCGCGCGGCATCATCTCCCCCAATTCCAAGGTGACCGAACTGCGCGAGGCCGAAGAGGCCCTGCAGATGCTTCAAACCGATCTGACCCAGGCCCTGAAACAACGTGAACGTCTGGCCCAGTTGGGCGGGGCGGTGGCTAAGGTCAGCCACGATCTGCGCAACATTCTGACGTCTGCTCAGCTGTTTACCGATCGAATTGAGGCCAGCAATGACCCCCTGGTGGCGCGAATGGCACCCAAACTTGTCAATTCGATCACGCGGGCGGTTTCTTTGTGCGAAAGCACCTTGGCGTTCGGACGCGCCGAAGAACCAGCCCCAACCCTGACCATGGTGCGCTTGCGGGACGTTACCGCAGATGTTGTCGCCAGCGAGCAACTCGCCATTGCCGATGCCTGCGTTGAGATTGTGAACGACGTACCCGAAGATCTTGTTATCCGTGCCGACCCAGAACAGATTTTCAGGGTTATCATGAACCTCGTGCGCAATGCCCGCCAGGCGCTTCTGACGTCGGGCAAGGCGGGTCGTGTAACCGTGTCGGCATCCGAACTTGATACCGACTGGTGCATCGAAATCAGCGACACAGGTCCAGGCCTGCCCCCAAAGGCACGAGAGAATCTGTTTACACCATTTCAGGGTGGTGTTCGCAAAGGGGGCTCGGGACTTGGGTTGGCGATTTCGCAAGAACTGGTGCGGGGCCACGGCGGAGATCTGTTTCTGAAAGACACAGGGCCAGATGGAACCACCTTTGAAATAAGGCTTCCACGCGGTGATATGACTTTTTGAAGTTTTTTTGAAGAATCGACTTGCGCGCCCTCGGCCTCAGGTCTAAATACCGCCTCACCAACGCGGACCGATAGCTCAGCTGGATAGAGTACTTGACTACGAATCAAGGGGTCGGGGGTTCGAATCCTCCTCGGTCCGCCACTTGGTAAATCCAACATCATGAAAAATAACGTGAAATTGGGATTTTGAGTTTCTCTGCCCCACATTTTGCCCAACATATGGTGTATCTCCGAAGTCCTTTCTTTGTTGTTTCTGAGCTCGAACTACCCGCGCGCTGTTCTGCCAGTGTCGGGTTCTCAAGCACCAAATTGGAAAGGAAATAGGATGACTATCGACTCACCGAAACAACTCTGTGACGAAATGCTAGGCTTGGCCATGGAGGCCGCGGGTTTGGCAGTAGCACTGGACAACGCACTCTTCTTCGACAATGGGGGACTACAAGAACTGCATCCCCAAACGCGAAAGGCTTTCGATGGTATCTCAAAAGCCTTGTGCAGATCCACTGATATGCTTGTTGATCAGATCGAAGCTCTCGACCATTCAGTTCACTGGCCGAATGCAACAAAGGACAGCCCCAAGTTGGTCAACGGCTAGGGCAATCGTTCAAGTTTGCGATCAGCGTTGAGAGTACAAAGAACCCCTCGTGTTTAGCACCCCGGGGGGCCATTTAATTGAGGGGGCGGGGGAAAAATTCGCGCGATCAGATGCGGTGTCCACTTTCGCAGTCGCGAGCCTCTTGAAATTTTCATAATTTAACTGGTCAATTGCATATTTGATTGGAGGCAATCCGATATGTGTTTGGAGCAATTGTATATCGTTTTGATGCTGTGCATCGGCCATTCGAATATCTGATTGGAGACTTTCTCCCGAAGTTGATGGAGGAAGATATGAAGAACTCTGAGATTGTCGAACGGATATCGCGCGGCGAGAAGGTCTTGGTGCCTTGTCAGTATTTTTCTGCCCATACGATCTCAGAAAAGATTGAGGCATTCGCAGCGCGGGACCCGAAACTGATGATCGATTGGCAACGATCCGAAGTACTCCATCCATCGGGTGGGCTAGCTCACTTTGCAGTAAACGATGAGGCGGTATCCAGTCGCGAATACCACGCTGTGGGCCAGTACCCGACCCGAGAGATGCGCTCCCGTGCGACCCTAACAGATGTCACTGTAGAGGGCTGAGAGACGTCGGCGCAACATTGTGACGAATAGGAAGTTGACCCTCGTTTGCATAGTTGTTGCTAACATGCAGCAACCTGCCCCCATGCTACCTAGTCAGTTTGCGGACTTTGCTGCCATTCGGTTCACGGTTTGCAATGACCGGTCCCAGCTCAAAGCAGCCGTTAGGGCAAAGCTCCCCCAATAGGTAAGCTATCTCTATCGGATGATCTCCGGGTGCATTTCGGCACGATCTTCGTAAGCGGTGATTTTGAGCTTGTAGTTCCATAGGCGCCCTGCCGGCGTTAGCCCAGCAAATTGCTTGTCCATCGGTGGCACAAAAATGTCTCTCATTTCTATTTCGCCGTAGTCGTATTCACGCGGAGGTTCTCCAATCGCGACGGTCGAAAACGGCGCAGAGAAAAAGGTAAATGAACGCGAAGGATAGCCCTTTGACAGATCGAACGTCACAGGACGATACTTTTCTCCCCTCCTGTGAATGAACTGCATACCCGCTTTAGGGTCCCAAAATAGAACTCTATCGAAGCCACTTGGTACGCACGATGCACCATATCGCAGCATTTGCCTCTCCCATGCGAAGTCTCCTCGGACGAAGACTTGGCTGTCTTGGATCGGGGTATGCACGAGCAACCAACACTGTTCCGCTCCTGTGGCACGTTTGTACGAGACGATCTTGGAGCGCTTTCTCTTAACTGCTGACGCGACCCACATATGCGGCTCTTCTGCCCATGTGACGCGCGTCCCAATCGCTCGGTCATCCGGACATTCGTGAAGTCTCTTGTGGACATATCGAAACACCTCTGACGGCGGCACCTGCACCGCCTCGCAAGCAACAACTCGGCCCGACAGAGAAAACAGAAAATCCGGTTTGTCCTCTTGCGCTCTATCAACAAATTCAAAATCTTGTCCGCCAAAAAAATTGAGAAGCTCTCGTTGTAAGAATTTTTCTGCGTCTGTTTGTTCGGTTCTCATGGGGCCTAGACTGCTTTTCCCTTATCAAAACAGAACTTCCCAGAAGCCATTGAGAATGGAGCCATCCAGCACCCAAAAGCTGGTAAATCGTTCCTATCCATGACCTACAGAGGACTTCTCGCAGTTCCTACGGAAAGTCTTATCCCTGCTTGCATGCTCCTCAAAGTGGAAATGGATCGAATATCCACATTGACCATGGCGCAGAATGGCTACCCGAGCCAAAATGCAGCAAGAACTCTGCAGTTCTGCAATGTCTAGTTTGTACGCGTAGCCGTCATTCGTTGATCGTGCAGCATCCGTCAAAATGGACTCAAAGCGGTCATCTGACAAATTCGGTAAGCCATCACAGGTCTCCCAGTGTGCCAGAGGTCGGCTCTGTGTAAATTATCTCAGTTTCCGCAACGTAGGTGCATACGTAAGAGGACCTCTTAAACCTAGTGTTTGCACATGACAAAACTCGCCACAATCCCCGCCCCCAAACCTCGGATATCGTCCAAACTTCGCAAGGCCATCGAACTTCGTGTTCGCAGCGGCCTGACGATCGACAAGGCTTGCGCAGAAGCGGGGTTGTCGCCTGCCGGGTACTACAAAGCGATGAAACGGTCGGCGGTTAAGGAACACTACGAAGAAGTTCAGCGTGCCTATATCCATGAAGCAGAGCAACTGCGAACTATGGCGAAAGCTAGGGCTATCGAGGTGGCACTTGATCTAATGCACAACGCCAAGTCGGAGACGATCAGGGCTCGTATGGCAGAGTTCCTAGCGAGTGAAGGCAAGACCCCTCAAGTTGCGGTTCACGTCGACGCCCGGCAAGCTCCACAGGGCTATGAATACGTCAAACCTGGGCAGCAGGTCGTTGAGGTAGTCCCTCAAAATGCTGAACAAAACGAACTCGACACTTAATGGCCACACAGTTGCCATTCGCCGCGTTAGCAGCGCCGATCATCACGAACGGCCGCTTTGATGCGCTTGACAGCTATCGATGTTTTTAGCTGGCAACTTGATCAACGAGGGCAGCGCCAAGACGCAACGGCTGGGGCTGGTTGTATGGAGGAGTTACTTCAGCCTGAAGCGTTGCCTAATCCCTAAGCCCAATAGAAATAGCAGAGGCAAGCTGACAACGGTTTGAACGGAAGAGAAAAACCGCAGGGAAGCTGGCAACTCCTTCATGAAGTCGGCGCCAAAATACAATCGGTGAAAACCGAACAACGGAAACAGGTTGGCAAAGCTCAAGCCGAAAGCCTGGCTGAATGGGCTTGAAATATTTTTGGTTGGTTGAACATAGCAACATCCAGAAAAGTAACCCCAAAACATCGCAAATCCGATGAGCCACACCGCCGCCAGCCAAAGGGAAGGGCGGGCGATCGAATGTCCATAGCTGGCGGCATTTCTATAGAGGAAAAACAAAAATCTCTGAGGCCATCCGCCTACCAATGCCCTGAAGTTCATTTCTCGCCGAAAAAAGAAATGTTCCTCCTCTGGTAATCCTTGTTTAGCCAAATGGTGTCGGATTGCAGCGCAGGACTCGACGACCTGCTCGGGTGCCTGATGGGTTTTGTCGGGCCAATACTCTCGGCCTGTTGAGAACGTCGCCGTGTCTGGAAGTGAAACGCCTGTGAAGTCAGGGTAAACGTTCTTGAAATTTGCTTTCTTGAATGAAACGGGGCCTAAGAACGTGCAATCCTGAAATGACACTCTGTCTTGAAATGTCTCGTTTGCAACGGCGAAATTGCCATTGGTGAAGTAAACGTGTTTGTCAAATATAGCGCCGCGGAAGTCAGCTCCTTGATTGAATGTTGCCGCAGAAAATTGAACAAGCTCGCGAAACTTGGCCTCGTTGAAGGCTGCTCCTTGCGTAAAAATGGTGCCAATGAAACTTACATTCGCCTTGAATTCCGAATTCTGAAAAGTCGCCTCATCAAGAAGAGATGCGCCGAAATCCGCGCTTCTTTTAAACTCACATCCAGCAAAGTCCGAGCCGTTGCGAAAATGGCAGTGCTTAAGTTCAGCATATCCTGAAAATTCAGAGCCCCCTGCATACAACCCCTCAAAAAACTTTGTGCTGTTGCTGATGCTAAATGTCGAAGCAAACCGGCACTTAGTCATAGATACTCCTGCTTTGAAATCGGATTTCCCAATTTTCATCGGCTTGTGATAATACGAGCCATCAAACCGGAGTTCGTCCAGGAAGCAGGCGTGTTTAATACCCATACCGTCGGCAAAGACTGCTTCTGAAAAATCGGCGGCCTTCTGAAACTCGCAGTTTGTGATGTCCACCGATGAGTTGAACTGAAAGCCACGACAAGAAAATATGTTGTCTAGCCTAAAGTCAGATAGATCAATCGAACTTGAGGCACTTGGTATTTCAGGCAATGGCTTCTCGGTGCCATTACGCCTTGCAAACACTTCGGTGTAGAGCTTCTTGAATGTTTCTGAGTCTTTCGTGCTGGTTCCACTAGAGATGAGAACGCCCGCCTCTCTCAGTTCTTCCCTTAGTATGGGGTCAATTCGAGAACCGATCCAACGGTTCCATTCAGTTGAATTTCTTCGGTGCAGATCCCAGTCAATCTGGTCACCAAGTTGCTCCCCATGGAGTGTCATAAGAATATACCAGGGGTTCTGGTTTGCGGGCATAAGATGGGTTTTCGTCATTATAATCTGTGAAGCAATTTCTATGTGTTGCGCGGCCGGGAATGCCGCATCTAGGTGCGGATTGGCCGTCGCATATAGAATTGATCTGACGGTCGAGGCAAGGCTTGGAAACCAGCCTTTTTCGTCAAGCAGCATAAGGCAGTGCGCTTGCTGGCTGATGCTATGCCACCTTTGAAAAATTTAAATGGCAGTCGCGTCCACTCATCTTGCTATTTGGCGTTTGGTTCTGAATGTCCGGAAGGCGCGGTTCAGAACCTTCTGCACGAGCAAAAACTCGATGTACGGTGATAGTCTGGTAAGGGGCTCTTACCGCGCGGTCAACCGCCTGCGCGCCACCTCCTATGCCCCAATAAACGAGAAAGTCTCTTCACGCTTCGCCTGAAAGCTCCAGGGCTTCAATCGCGTAGTCGAGCGCATCAACAGTGGTTGAAGTGATGAAGCGAAAATTGTCCATCGCGGAAGCGGGAACAAGATACCGTTTTTCCGTTTGCCCAGTCGAAATATGCCCCAAAAACTGGTCCATACCTTCCAGACTAATCAAGGCATTTACGACGACATCGACCTCATCTGGGTCTAGCAGGCCGAGGTCGGCCGCTAGGTCTTCTGAAAACAGCCTATGGATCCTGCCAACTGAGAGATATTCATCTTCTGGATCGTCCGCTTGGAGATTAGCCTTGAGTGCACGGTTGTAGCTGCGAAACTCAGCCGCCAAAATACGCCGCAGTGTCATTCGCCGAGTATTAGTTTGCCTTTGATGCTCTTCTTTTGCATGTCTGGCATTGGCTCTTAGCGTCCAAATTACACCTATGAAACCAAACAAACCAACAAGTAGGGTCTGAAAGCGTTCTATGAAGTCGAGTATTTCGGGATCAATCAATGGTTTGCTCTTTCTTAGAATGCAAATTGGAAGATGCTATGAGGCCATAGTCGAGGCAAGGATTTAACCAACAATATTCTGAGACCTTGTGTGTCGAAGAACTGCACTACGGAAGGCAGCCATTGAACGGCCGTACACCCCTGTTGCTTGTACTAAGCAAAACTAGGCTGGCATTCCGGTGACTAAGTGCTCAGATCAATCTGCAATGTAGACAACGCCTAAACCAGTAAGTAACCCGGAATCGCGTTGTATGTTGGGGATTCTGTGAACAGACTTCGGCATAAGAGTGGAGTTACCCGCTCGCGAGAGACCCATTTATCATAGGCGGTGGCGGAACTAACGTGTCAGCCAATCGCATCTGAGACAAAAAATTCACCCCTCATTTTCCAGCGCTGTTTGCCAGGCTAGGGGCTCTGTCTGGAGTAATTGAACCGGGCAACCACCATGCATTCCCCGTATTCGCAGCCCGAGCCGCGCGCTTCTTCATTCTCGCTGCGCTCTCTGGGTCAAGAAGTGTCTGGAGATGGTCCCAGAACAGCCTGTCCATTGCCAAACCAATAACCGGGAGATCACGGCCGGGTGTGTATCTGTCTAATGTCCTACTGATCTCACGGCCTACATTGCTGTCTTTACCCGTGGCCAATTCGGCAGCATTGCCAAAGATCAGCCTGAAGGTGTCCTGACCAACCTGCGGAATGGGTCCGGCTACAAAGGATGGAATACCGCCGTAGCGGCCTGATCCGGATGCCGCGATGTCCCCCATGATGCCGAAGGCTCCGCCCTTTAGAGCGGCCCGAGTCCAAAAGTCTGGCTGATCCATTTGGAGCGGATCTTTTCCATCTAACAGCTGCGTAATTTGCAGGGATATCGCTCCCATCACGGTAGCACCGGCCGCAAGATTGAGACTGTATCCGATCTTTCCGTCAAGCGTCGGCATAGCAGCGATGCGTCGGATCTGGTTAACCGTGAAGGTCAAGGCAAACGACTTGAACATCAGGCCTGACTTCGCGACTTCGTAGCCGATTGTACCGGGTGGTTGAGTCCCCTCCACAAAGGCGCGAGCCCAAATGCTCTGTGTTGGTACCGCGAATTCCGTTTGCTCCTCAAAAATGGCCTGCAGCTTGTCGAACACATTGTCAGCCTTTGACGCCTCAAGATCCGTGGATTGTCTCCAATAGATAGGGCTTGCGAAGGTCGCCCCGTTCCCGGCCTTGAATAGATGCTCTGAGCGCGTGAACGCGCGCCATTCTTGTTCGGTAATTGATTTGGCGGAGAGCAGGGTGCGAAGCGGTTCATCCACTTCATTCAGGGCGCGCCCAGCCTGCGACGCGATATAGCCTGAGAGCTCCATCTGAAAAGCAATGCGGCCGTAGTCGGTCCATCCCGATAGCCCCTGCACGCGGAGTATTCCACTGCTCAACCGTTCTGCCAGGTCTGCGGGTGGCATTTCGGACTGGAAGCGTTCTAGCGCTGATCCCGGGTTGACCAGAGTATCTGCGATCCAACCGGCCCGCAGTGCTTCCTCTCTGGTCATACGATTAGCCATGAGATCCGTATGACGCTTGAAAACACTGGTGGGACTCATGCCAACAGTTTGTGCTGCCAATCGCATTGAATTCAGATCCGAGATACTTGCAACGATCGCCCGATCGAGAAACGCTGCGGTAAGCACATGCCTGGTGGTGGAGAAGAAACGCGCAACAGCTTCACCCGCTGGTCCCTTTGGAACAAGCGATCCGCTCAATATCGCCATCATGCGTCGACCGTGTTCGGCGTTACCTTCGATCCTATGGGCAACATCGGCCTGACCCAATTCGCGGGCACGTGCCGTCGCTAGATCAGTCCTGTAATCGAACCCAAGCTTAGGGTTTGGGCCGAACTCGCGCATTAAAGCGATATCTCGGGCCATCTTGTGTGCGTGAGACACAATCGCCGAATAAGGTGTGCCTGATCCATAGACACGGTTGTACTCGATCCAGTCGTCTGCGGTGCGAAAGTGCAAAACCCGACGATGGGAGTTGCGCGAAACCAGCGACTCTCCCTGCAGCGCCCCATATTTGGGATTGAGGCTTTCGCGCCCAAAGACGATGTTGTCCCAGACCTCACGCAGCACGCGATCCTGAACATCCAATGCTGGCGCCCGACCAGCATCCGCCAACGGTTTTCCTTTGACGAGATCCGGAATCCTCTCCCAGGCCAGTCGATCCCGAATGGCGTTCGCCCATTGATCGAAACCTGCCTTTCGTAGGGCCGTACGGTTGTGGTCGTGGGGTAGCCCCCAATTCTCCAGCTTTGAGATCAAGCCACCTGCTTCATTGAATGCAAGTCGCATTTCGTCCAGGGCGTCGTGAACGCTTCTTGCGATCGCCAATGCAGCGTTGTCACCGGAACTTTCGCCGTGAAGTTCCCGAACGATGTTCTTAATCCCTGCCTGGTCTTTTCCTCGCCCCAACAGATCTCGGCCGTGTTTCTTCACCAGATCACTGAGAGAGGCATTAAAACGGCGTGTCAGCGCATTTTTGACAGCCACTACAGAAGCCGATTGGTTTGGGCTATCAGTCGCGTGCTCCAACGTGTCTGTCATCAGTGTATCAAGCTTCTGGGACTGGGAAACGATCCCTTGTGAGCGGCGCATGAGGGCCGGGCCACCATGCTGCGTTTGCAATCACATGAGTCTGGGAAACGGCAGCTTAGGGGCTCATAGATACGCTAAGAATCTGGAACCCCTCCGCTTTAGGCTGCAACGGTTGGATCCTCTAGCGGCACCACGTCGAGGACGTTTCGGACAGGGATATCCCGCGTAATCATGATGTCCCACCCATAGTCAGCACCTTCCCAGTTGCCTTGTTTGAGCAAGTGCAGTTCGATCATTGACCGCGGCAGCCTATTGTTGGTGAATTCGCACCAGCCGAACACCGGGTAACGTATGATCACCACCGCAGGCTTCCCAAGGTATTTGAGCCGCTGTTCCAGCTTTCCACCGGCGTATGTTGCAATTCGCTCGAGAGCCTCGCCGCCACAAGATTCGTAGAAGACCTCGCATCCGCCATCGTGAAGAAACTCACGGTTTGGCGTCGCCCAAACGGCACCCTCGCGTTTGATGAAGAAACTGTCTGCTTCGAGCATCTTTGCAACGGCAAAATCGACTTCTGCCAGTTCGTCGCCTGCACCTACGGATTGAAGATGCCTTTTGAGACGGGCAATATGCTGCACGAGGTTCAGTTTCAGAAGGCCCTCCCGCCTGACTTCTTCGAAATCAAACAACCTTGTTGCGTGGAAGGCCATCACCTCGCGACCAGACATTGCAGTTTTTATCAAGGCATTTGCTTCACCCCAACGCGGCATAGCTGGAGATCTGGTCATGATCCGGGTTTCGCTCGAGGATAGATCATACTGGCGTTCGGCTTCTCGCTCGACAAGCAGTTCTTTTGAATGTGTAGTCAGGAATTCGATCACCTCACTTGGCCAAGTCTCGATTTTATCCATGTCGACTGGGCGCATGTGCAGTCTCCTAAGTTTACGCAGATAGGTTTCGACCCCTTATGATGGGGTACAAGGCAAGCAAAAAATGAAAGTCTGCCTCCGACTTATTGCGGTTCATTTAAACCGACAAGGGTGAGCTAACGGATTGCAGGGATCAAACTGCAGCCGACCCTGGATGTCAGCTTTTGATCGTAGCTGCATAATGCCCTGGCGGCATTCTAGTTCGACAGCAACGGCGGCCATGGGCTCTCATCGCAGGTCCGCAATCGTTCTGTGAGCGTAGAGATCTAGCGATAAGTCTTGTCGTACATCGTAAATCTCGCGAAACAGGCATCAAATGGGTGCCTATCCTTCAAAAGATTTCCACTGCTTTTTCGCTTTGTCCCAAGAAGACCCTAACCTTCTGCTCAGTTCTTTGACTGAAGGGCAGTCTTGAAGCGCTTTTTGAACTTCGGTGCTATCGAATTGAATAGGAGGCCTTCCTGAGCGAATTGGAACTTCGCGATGCTTCAGGCCGTCTGAAAGTGTGGTTTGCTTCAAACCATGGCGCTTTGCTACCTGCGCCAAGGACATGCGCGATTTATAATCTTTGATGGCACGTTCCCATGGATCCAAACCCAGCTGATCCAGTAGCCTCCAAAGAGACTTGCGAGAACAGTAGTACCGTGCACGTAAATCTTTGAGCATTTCTATGGCATGAAAGTCTGCAACGAGATGCTTCGACGAGAATTGAAAACGCAGCCCTGGTTTGGCTTTTAACCAGACCGTCGCGCAGAGATCACCATTTTTTTGCAAACGAATATGACAGCGTGTAACTGCCGCCGGGTCTATCTTTCGGAAAGTATCGTAGTCGTTCTTAACCATCCACACATCGCGGGCAAACTACATACGGCTTTGTCTTCAATTCGCCATTTCTATGCTTTTGCTTTCAAGAAGGTGCTTTTGCAATTTAGGGCATCGTTTAAAAGATTTGACTGCCGTGCGCACGATCAAATCTATTTGGGATAGTTGAAAAATCGACTCCATTCGCGAGGTCAAGTCATGAGACACAACGATAAAGTCGCTGATCCGGCAGAATGTTCTGGAAGCCCATCGTTTTGGAACGTCTCTGCGCTATGTGACATCCTCCTCTGTGCAGACCTTGCTAACTAGGCTTGAAGGCCTGCGCGTCGCATCACCGGCGCGTCATAGGCTGCCCCTCGCAGAATACTGCCAACAGAGCTGGTTGCCCCTGGCTCGCGTTGTTTCTGATTGGGCAGCAGGCCGACTGACCGGCGTTTGGAGAGACCCGGACGTTGATGGATTGGCAGGAATTCTGATCGACTACACAGAGACCTTGGAAAAATCGGAGCGTGTGTTTTCCGGCGATCTGTCGCTTAAGGATGCGGCGGCGCGTCTGAGAATTAGCGTCGGTTCTATCCGACGGTTAAGGGATGGTGGATATTTGAAGCAGATAAAAGCGCGAAACCCGGACACGCAGCACTACCGGTGTTACATCACTGAAGAGAGCATTCAGGCGTTTGCAGAGGTGTATGTGACGCTTGGCCAAATGGCAGAGCACATTGAGCCCGCAGCGATCCATTTGGCTCGGGCGTTGGACCGAAGAGAAATCGAGACGATCCCCTGTGACGCCGGGTTTGTTCGCGCTTATCCGAAAGAGATACAGGGAATAGTTCGTGAACTGGCGAACAGAGTAACGAGTTAATCTGATCCGACGGTTTCAGTAGCCACAGCGCCGCGGTTGCTCCCCCAGGTCTTGTTAATAAAACCATGATGTACCTTTCCGGATGGCCGTCTTGATACTGCGAGAAACCCAATGAACCGTCTAACCTTCGCGTCCAGCGTTTCACCTGAGATCGAGCAGGCCATCCAATCTAAGCTTACCGCTATAGAAGCGGATCATGATGTCCGAGTGCTGTTCGCCATTGAAAGCGGTAGCCGTGCGTGGGGTTTCCCGTCTCCAGACAGTGATTATGATGTACGCTTCATCTACGTACATCGGCCAGACTGGTATCTGAGCATTGAGCCCGGTCGTGATGTTATCGAACTGCCGATCGAGGGCGATTGGGACATTAACGGGTGGGATATTCGTAAAGCACTTGGTTTGTTGATCAAACCAAACCCTGTGATGTTGGAATGGTTATCCAGTCCTATCAGGTACAGGTGGAATGATGTGATATGTGAACGGCTGATTGCCTTCGCATCCAAGACGACCTTCGGCGAATCCTGTCTGCACCACTATCGCAACCTGGCAAAGAAACAGTGGGACAAGCATGTTGGTGAGAGCCAGGAGGTGAGTTTCAAGGCGTATTTCTACATACTGCGACCCGCCTTGGCGATCTCCTGGATCAGGCAGATACCCGATACGCCACCGCCGATGAACCTGCATGATCTCATGAAAGATCAGGACCTGTCTCCCAACCTACTCGGGCATATTGACAGGCTTTTGGTGTCAAAAAGCAAAACCAAGGAAATGGGCCGTGGGCAGCGCATAGCGATCATTGATGATTTCATACACGATCAAATGGCGTGGGCAGCCGTGGTGAAAAAGAACGAAGATCGCCTCGACCTCAGGGCCGAGGCCGATAACTTGCTGCGGCACATCGTAAGAAAAGAAGCGGGACTTGGTTCGTGATCTATCGATGGCCGCAACGGGCCAAACTGCTTCGGTCGTCTCAACAGCCACCTGGGCCAAAGTGCGCGGCGGAGTTATGTAATGCTTCCGCCGCACATTCTCACCAATAGTAGTGGTGGGGTTTGCGCCCATCGGGCCAGACTAGGTCGTCAGGATCAGCGCCTTTCAGGATGCCGAACGCAAGAGCCTTGGATTTGTGTCTCGTCGGACGCGTTTGACAGGTGATGTCGTGAAAGCGTGGCCAATTGCCAAGCCATCGGACATCATCCGGGTCTTTTCCGAGACGATGGCTCAGACCTAGGCGTGAGTCCCCGTTCCCAAGTACGGTACGGGGACGTTTGCGTTTGTAATGGGCCATGTCATTGGCATTTCATGCAGTTTCTGAACTACATGGCACCCTCCATCGGTTGGCTCGTTGGTTTTGGGCTGGGCTCGGATAGACGGCCGAAAACGCAGCCGGTCTGAATATCGGACTGGGCGAACAAGATCAATGGGCGGGAAAAAGCCGCTCAATGTGGTGTTAGGCGATTGGGCCGGTAGGCTGTGGACGGACGGACCACTCAACCAGAGATCGCTTCACATAACACCCGTTCAGCGACGTTTGCGGTTTGTTATCGAAGTATCAAACATCAATGGTTGCCAAATCTGGCGCTCGTTATATTGCCCTCCGTTTACCGCGAAGCTGACAAAGATTACCTTTTCAGCGCTTACTTCGGTGCGAGGTTTCGGAAACTGAATGCGAGACGCAACAATGTCCGGGCCTTATACTCTACCAATCTGGAAAACGTGTCGAGAAATAACTAGGGAGCCGGACTGTAAACAGCCGCTGCAGCATGGATCTCAAGGAAATGCCCAATGTTATTTTCGCGGGGCTTCCATCCTTTGGAGAATAGCCAATCGCTTGTCGTGTTTCGGTGATGTCCCAGCGCATACCTGGGTTATCTGACATTAGGTTCAGGGCTGCGAAGGAAATATCCTTGGCATCTATTGCGGCGCGCATTCCGCCTAGAAAGTCCCGATCACTCAACCACATTTCCTGACCCCACCGGCCCATCGCCATGTGTGTGCCGGGTTGGTTGCCGTGAGTCCATTGCGTCCAGCCGATGCGCAAGCAGATGACCGACAGTCCGTGATGCTCGGCGAAATAGGCCCCTGTCCGTTCACAGAATAGCTTTGACATGCCGTAGGCGTTTACTGGCCCTGGTGGTGTCGCGCTGTTGAGCACCTCATGCGTGAACCTTTTGTCGCCATGGACCCAGTTGGAGCTGGCAAGAACGACGCGGCTGACGCCCATGGCTGCCGCATGGTGATAGAGAGAAAGCGTTGCATCCACATTGTGTTTGATCGCGGAGGCCCAGGTGGCGGAGGGCTCTCGGTCACCAGCAAGATGCACGATAACGTCCACGCCCTTTAGCAAACTGACCCAACTGCTGTCGTCAGACAGGTCTGCGGTGTGAATGTCGGGATGATCAACGGGGCGAATGTCGAGGCCAGAAACGATGTAATTGGAGTCGTTTTCTAGCGCGTCGAAAAGTTTGCGGCCTAGGTGCCCGCCAGCGCCTGTAATCAAGACATGCATGACAGGAACTCCTTGTTGTTTGTGAGTCCCAATGGCATTTGGGTTGCATCTTCATCTGTAAAGACGCGGAACGTCTGCCGAAAACTCAGCGTTTCATTCGGTGCGAGGTTGCGTGCAGGGGAGTGCCACTCCGCTTCGCAATAGGCGTAATCGGCTGAATTAAAGACCTCAAACGGATAGTCGTGTGCAAATTGATCGCCCTTTTGAGGTTCTGGTACCGAGCACATTAGCAACGGGGTATCAGCGCCGCACCGTATCAATGTACGACCGTTGGGGTTCGGTAGCCCGACCTTGAATTCCTGCTGTCTGTTGCAATCCACGACAATGCCGTTGCCGTGCGTAGCTATCATCCCTTCGGCAGAGCCAAAAACAGGATAAAATGCAGGGTCTTCCAATTCGACACCGACCTTGGTGGGGGTGTTAAGCATCATGACTGACCAAATGCCGGTCAGGCGCGAGGAGGTCCCATGGTTAACCACGATGTGTTCAATTTCCCAGCTTTCCGCCGAGGTCAGCGTGATGCGGCGCGACACTGACAAGTGCGAGGTCGGGCATAATGCGCTGGTCATGTCGATACGAGTGCTGCTTCTTGAAGTGATCTGGTAAGAGCCGCTGTCCAACACGGGAAACGGAGCGCCGTTTACCCAGGATGCATCTGGGGCGATCCACGTCTTCTCTCCGCCCCAGAGCGGAAAACCAAATTGTGGAGAGCGTGTGGGCAGATCAGTGAGCCGTGTGTCATCGACATCCAAACCGTCGAGATCTGCGTTCTGAAATAGGAGGGAGCGACCTTGGAAGACTATATCCCATAGGCGGCCCCCGATGCCGGGCAGGAGTGTCAGCTGCAGATCGTTTTGCTGCAGGTGAAGAACGCTCCATCTGTCCGACATGTACCCCCTCCTATCGGTTTCCCGGCGCGATCGAATGCGCCGGGACAATCCCTTAGGTGTGCTTGAACTGGACGACGTTCTCGGCAGTAATCGGCATAACCCCGGTCTCAACGCGCTCCGGCAACGGGTTGATGCCAGCCGCCTTCCAATCGGGCAAGACCTTCAGCGCGTCTGTGTTCTGCCAATGCATCATGTGGAAGGCTAGAAAGATCTCAAGATAAGATTTCTGAGCCACAGCGCCGTGAATTGTGCCGTCTTCGATATAGGGAAGCATATCATCATTTCGGTCCATCGCGACGATCTTGATGTCCTTGCGTCCTGCCTCATTGACGGCAATTGCCGCGCCTTTGCCGCTGTCGCCGTCCGTGCCGCCAATGCCAACAATATCCGGGTTCGCCTGAATTGCCTGAAGGTAGGCTGTCGGCGCATAGGACGGGTCGGCCTTATCGTTGACGACGTCGACGACCTCGATATCTGGGTATTTCTCAGCAAAGATTTGTTTGTACCCCTCGACCCGCTCCAATGTGGAGGGGGCAGGGAAAGTGCCGAGGATAACCTTGCCTTTCCCGCCAATCGCTTGCGCGAGCATTTCACCGCCGACACGTCCTGCCTGAACGCCGTTGATACCAAGGAATGTGGACCGGGGACTGTCGGGAATATCGCCAATACAACATGTGACCGGAATGCCCGCCTCGACCGCACGTTCGACGCCGGGAGCCAGAGTGGCCGGATCACCGGGGAAGATAAGGATGCCTGCGGGACGTCTTGCGATCAGTTCATCCAATTGGCGTGCTTGTGCGGCCGTGTCGAAATCCAACGGGCCGGTGAATGTGGCCTTGATGCCCATTAACTCTTCAAGGTCTTCCATCGCATTGCGATAGTCCACCCAGAACGGCACCTGCGTGACGATGGACAGGAACACATACTCCTTGCCGGCCGATTGTGCCATGGCTTCTTTGGACAGCATGGGCAGTCCGAACGCTGCGGCCAATCCAGCGGTGGTACCCGCTGTCAGCAGCCTGCGCCGATTCACATTCAATTCAGTCATCGTAGTCTCCCTGTTTTGGATCTTTGGTTGTTGTTGGGTTTTGGAAAGCTTATGGATTAGCCCCGTTTGCTTCGGATCAGCATGTCCAAGGCCACCGCTGTAACGAGCACACCGCCGATGACGATCATCTGCCAGTAGATCGATACGGCCAGCATCGTCATAGTGTTGTTGATCAACGCGACAAAAACGACGCCGAGGAAAGCACCGAGAATAGTACCTTCGCCGCCGCGTAGGGATGCGCCACCGATGACCGCAGCCGCCAGAACCTGAAGTTCGATACCGTTGCCTGCCGTGGGCGTACCGCTCATCAGGCGGGAGGCCAACAATACACCCGCCAAGGCAGCCAGAATTCCGGTCAGTGCGTACAGAACGATACGCACGCGTGTGACATGGATGCCTGACAACATCGCGGCCTTTTCATTGGCGCCGATGAAATAGACCTGACGGAAAAAGCGTGTATGGCGGACGGCCAGGTCAAACAGGACGACGAGCAGAATGGTGAACAAGACGATTACCGGAAAGCCGCCTATGTCAGCTTTACCGATCCAGGCAAATGATGCCGGCAGGCTTGAGACAGAGAAACCTTCCGTCAGGACAAGAGCGATGCCTCGCGCAATCGACATCGTGCCGAGGGTTGCGATAAGCGGATTGATCCCGAGGCCGGTCACCAGCAAACCGTTCACTACGCCGACAATTCCACCCAGCACCAATCCGCATACAACAGCGAGCGGAATTGGCATGCCGGTCAAAAGCAGCATGGCTACGACGGTAGAAGACAAGGCCATTACCGACCCGACGGAAAGATCGAACCCGCCAGAGGCAAGCAAGATCGCCATACCGATCACGATGATCGCGGTCGGGGCCATGCCCACGGCCACGGCTCGAAAGTTCGAGAAGCTGAGGAAATAGGGATTAACGTTGGACATCACGATGATGATGGCGGCGATCAGAACGATCAGCGTCAGTTCACGAATATCGACAAAAGCTTGTAGAACACGGCGCAGCAGCGGACGCTTCATGGGCAAGTTGGCTTGAGCGGTCATGGTCACGTCGCGACTCCTGATTGATTGGTTTGGGGTGCGTCCACAATTGGAACGGAATTTCCAGCGGCCATTTGAAGAAGCGTGGTTTCGGTTGCCTCGGCGGCTGCGATGTCTCCCATGAGGCGACCGTCGTGGACGACAAGGATGCGGGTCGAGAGAGAGACCAGTTCGGGAAAATCGGATGACACGACGAGGATGGCCATTCCCTCGGCTGCTCGACGCAAAAGTTCCGTGTGGATTTGGAATTTGGCTCCGACATCGACCCCTTTTGTGGGCTCCTCAATGATCAGAAGAGCTGGCGCGCGTTTGAGCCACTTGGCCAACATAATCTTTTGCTGATTGCCCCCTGAGAGATCACCAACAAGTTCGTTAATCCCACTGGTTTTGACACTGAATGCGTCAATGGCTGTTTGGCTGGCTGCTTTGATCGAGCCCGAACGCATGAACCCAGCAGACGCATGATCGGGAAGACTGGCCGCGATCAGGTTGTCGCTGAGTGATTGTTCCAGAAAGAGGCCTTCAGTCTTGCGTTCCTCGGGAACAAACCCGACCCCAGCACGCATCGCCTGCCGCAAGGACGCAAAGTTAACAGGCTTGCCGTGCAGTCTGATCTCCCCGGTCGCGCCATGCATCAACCCGACAATCGATCGAACAATCTCGCTGCGGCGAGCGCCCATCAACCCTGCCATCCCTACAATCTCTCCGGCTTTAATGGAGAAAGAAATGTCTTCGAATTCATCTGGATGGGTTAATTCTTGGACATGCAAAACCTCTTCGCCGTTAACCTTACCTGACCGCGTGACATCACCGGGGTGAGCGCCGCCGATCATCTCGGCGACGACTTGTTCCTGAGAAGTTTCCGAAACCGGTAAAGTGCTGATGTGGCGCCCATCTCGCAAAACGGTAATGCGATCCGAGATCTGGAAAATCTCGGCCATATGGTGGCTGACATAGACGATGCCAATCCCTTTCTTTGTCAGGGACTTTAGGACTTCGAATAGTGCGTCTACTTCGTCGGGTGCCAATGCTGATGTCGGTTCATCCAGCAAAAGGACGCGGGAATTCAACGACAGCGCCTTCGCGATTTCAACAATCTGGCGGGAGCTTATTGGCAAGTTTTCCACGGGTGTTGAGACGTCGATATCCAGACCGAATTCCGTCAGTAACGCCTCCGCACGGCGGCGCAGTTCAGGCCAGTCAACTACGCCAAACCGGGTGGGTACGCGCCCCGCGTAGATGTTTTCCGCAACAGAGAGCGCGCCAGCGAGGCTGAGTTCTTGAAAAACACAGCCGATGCCCAGGGATTGCGCGTGCGATGGGCTTTCGACTCGCTGTTCCTTGCCGTCGCAGAGGATACGCCCAGCAGAAGGTTGGTGAAGTCCATAAAACAGGCCGAGACAAGTGGATTTTCCGGCGCCGTTTTCCCCGCATAGCGCGTGAACTTCGCCGGGTCTCAATTCAAAGTCGACGCTATCCAAAACAATGTTCGTGCCGAAGCTTTTGCCAACCCGATCCAGCTGGATCAGTGGCTGTAGCCCCGATGAGTCAGGTTTCACTGCTGGCGTCATACAAGCTTCCTCCCGCCTTTTGATTGGCATCTGATATCTCAGATGTCAACTGAAAAAGAAAAGACCGTGAGGTGCCCAAAAGAAAGAGGCGGCGCCGTTCTGGCCCGCCCCTGTCACAACGAAGCTACGTTTTTGCTAGGATGCGGTCGCTCCTTCGAGGACGATGGCGGCGCTTTTGTAGGCTTGTCTGGTGCGGTCAATATGCGCTGTGAGAAGAGATTTGATTTTGGCCATGTCACCTTCGCGAACGGCAATAGCGATTTTCGAATGCTCGTCGAAGGAGAGCTCAGTATGCTGTGGCAGCTTCGCCAAATGGGTTCGCAATGCGGCAATCTTACCGATGTAGCGTGTATAGCTGGCCGTCAGATAATCGTTACCGGCATGTTCAAAAATTAACTGATGAAATGTGGTATCCAGTGAAAGGTAGCCCTTTTCATTACCTCGCCTGCGTTCCTTCTCCATGTCCTTCACGACACGCTGCATGTCGCTGGCAAGACCTTCCGGGTTCCGCAACAACGCAAGTTCAAAGGCGGCAGTTTCGATAGCCTGTCTGAAATCGCAGATCTGAGTCACTTCCGGCTCAGACAGCGAAAAAACGCGTGCGCCTTTTTGAGGCTCGATACTGACCAACCCTTCGTCACGTAATTGAGCGAGTGCTTCGCGGACTGGCGATTTCGATACGCCCAGCTCTTCGGAGATTTTCCGCTCCGACAAAACCTGACCCATTTTCAGGGAGCCATCGATAATACTATTCCGCAAATGTTCCAGTGCGAGTTCACGCAAAGACTTGGGTCTCTCAAGCGCCATCTGAGGATATCTCCAAAAAAAGGTGTTGCCAGATGCAAGATATCTGATACACCAGATTAGGCAAGCTGGTATATCAGATATCAGAATGTACTTAGGAGATCAAAAAGTGCGCGCAGAGTTGGTCGTCGATTGTAAGAACCAGCACGGGGAAGGGATTTTCTGGAATCCCGCCGATGGTCTTGTCTGGTGGACCGACATTGAAGGCTGTGCGCTTTGGTCATTTGATCCTGCGACGTCAGAAACCGCATCTCATGAGATGTCGGAGCGCGTGTGTTGCTTTGCGCCGCGCGCGTCTGGCGGGCTGATCGTTGCTTATGCGGATCGAGTTGTCTTGTTCGATTCGCCCGAGAGCGAGGAAACCCTTGTGACACGATTCGAGCCGAACAACCCGGAGACACGGCTGAACGACGGGCGAACCGATCGCCAGGGGCGATTGATTGTTGGAGGCATGAACGAAGTTACTGGTAAGGCCGATTCGTCAGTCATCTGCGTCGATAAAGACTTGAGTGTGCGGACGATTATCGAAGGAGTGTCTTGCGCCAATTCGACTTGCTTTACATCCGACGGTGAGACGATGTTCTTCGCGGATACTCCGGATCGGGAAATCGTCGCATTTGATTACGACACCCGCAGTGGAACCGTTTCGAACCGTCGGCGGCACGCTTCTTTCAATGATGAGCCCGGCTTGCCTGATGGGTCCTGTGTCGATGCCGAAGGGGGCGTCTGGAACGCCGAATGGGAAGGCCATCGCGTTGTTCGCGTCGCACCTGATGGCACGATAGATCGCGTGATCGAGGTGCCGGTCTGGAAGCCCACCTGTTGCGCTTTCGGTGGCCCTGATCTCGACACGCTGTTCATCACGACCTCAAGGCTGATGAGTGACGAAGCAGCTTTAACAAAAGAACCGGAATCCGGCGGCCTCTTTGCTGTGAAACCCGGCGTTCGTGGCGTGATCGACGCGCCATTCAAAGGATAACCAACGAAATTCTGGAGGAGAAAACTATGTTGAAAATGCTTATGACCACTACGCTTGCCGCGGGGTTCGCCACGCTGGCAACGGTCGCTCTGGCGGAAAATTATCCAGCGCCGGTTCCACTTGAGGACGGGGCCCAAGCGCCAATCGATGCAATAGAACCCAAGAACGATACGTTCCGGATCGCGTATATGCCGCCGGCGACCGAGTTCAACTACTACATCGCCATCGGTGAAGGCATCAAAGCGGTTGCTGCTGAGGCCGGGGTCGAAGTCTTCATGCTTGCGCCCCAGTCCGGTGCGGACATCAACGGCCAGATGGGTATGATCCAGGATGTGCTGACGCAGGATGTGGATGCGATCATCTTTGGTACACACGATGAATTTGCTGCCGCACCACTGCTTAAGCAGGCCGTCGACAAGGGCATGGCAGTTTTGATGATCAACTCGGACATCCCGAACTTCCCGACACCCATTCATGGCGTTGTCGGGTACTCTCAGCGGAACGGTACGCATGCTATCGCTGATTGGGCCATTGAGACTTATGGTGATCAACCGTTGAAAGTAGGCATCATCGAAGGGCAGCCTGGCTATCACTCGACCGAGCGGGTGGGCGGCTTCCTCGACGGTATCGAGGGCAACGAAAACTTCGACGTTGTGGTGTCTATTGACGGTAAATGGAACGTTGAAGGCGGCAACACAGCTGGCATGGATATCCTGCAGTCGAACCCCGATCTCGACATGATCTTTGCGGCGAACGACTACATGATCATCGGGGCATCTTTTGCGGCGAAAGCGCTTGGCCGCAGTGACATCGTCCTTTTGGGCAATGATGGCGACACGTCCGGCCTTGAAGAAATTGCGGCTGGCAACATCACGGCAACCGTCAACACCTCACCATTCCTGATGGGTAAGGCGGCTATGCACGCAACCATTGATGCGCTCAACGGGTCCTATCCTGGCGGCTGGATCGAAACGCCCACATCAATTGAAGACAAAGATGGTGCGATCAGCGTGCTGCAAGAGCCAGAAAAGCTCTTCCCGCAGCCGTCCAAAGAGTACTGAGTTTTCTCCCCGCTTCCCGGTGGCGCGTGCGCGTGCTGCCGGGTCGCAAACCAACCGAGTTTCACTTTTGTCGAGGCAATCGCGATGACACACGCAACGCCCCTTTGGGAGTTTGTCGATATTACCAAGGCCTATCCTGGGGTTTTGGCGAATGACAAGGTCTGCATCCGGCTTATGCCCGGTTCCATTCATGGGCTGCTGGGTGAAAACGGCTGTGGCAAGTCGACTATGATCAAGACACTGTCCGGCGTGCAGCAACCCGATAGCGGTCAAATCCTGCACAATGGCAAGCCGGTCACGATCAGCGACCCGCAGGTGGCACGTGAACTGGGCGTCGCAACAGTTTTTCAGGAATTCTCTATCGTGCCCACCTTGTCGGTTGGCGAAAACATCTTCCTTGGCAATATGCCTCGGTCCCGCTTTGGCGTGATCGACTGGGCCAAGGTCCACAACGAAGCCGCGCGCGTTTTGGCGGAAATGGATGTCGATGTTTCTCCCGAAACAATCACCGGCTCGCTATCGGTAGGCGAGCAACAACTGGTCGAGATCGCGAAAGCCGTCGCGATGGACGCTCGCATGATCATCCTGGATGAGCCGACGGCGGCATTGGGTGAAGATGAAATTGAACGCCTGCACCAGTTACTGCGCAATATGCGTGAACGCGGAACCGCTATTCTCTATGTGTCGCACAGGCTGGATGAGGTTGAACGGATCGTTGATGAAGTGACGATCTTGCGCAACGGCTGTGTTGTGCGAGCGAGTGGCGAGACCAAGATCAACGTCTCTGAGATTGTCAGCGCAATGGTCGGTGAGGACATTGGTGAGCACTATCCCAAGGAGCAGAACGCGACCAAGGATGTTGTGCTGGAAGCGGCAGGACTGAGCACCAATTCGGGCGTGAAAGATGTATCGTTTTCGTTGCACCAGGGTGAAGTTCTGGGCTTGGGTGGCGTATTGGGCAGTGGCCGCACAGAGATTGCCCGCGCCCTGTTCGGAACAGACGAGCTAACAGGCGGACAGATAAGACTAAATGGCAAACCGGTTCGCTTTCGTCGGGAAATTGATGCGATCCGTGCGGGCTTGGCTCTTGTCCCAGAGAATCGAAAGTTTGACGGGTTGTTCTTCAATTTCCGCGCAAGCGGGAACGTCACCGCAGCGTCCCTTGGCGGGCTAAGCCGGTTCGGCGTGTTGAATCTTAAGGCGGAAGAGCAAGCTACCCATGACCTGATCCGCGATCTGGAAATCTCAACCCAGGCTGAGGAAAAGACGGTCAACTTTTTGTCTGGTGGCAATCAGCAGAAGATTGTTATTGCGCGTTGGCTGTTTTCAGCCTCGGACATTCTGATCCTTGATGAGCCGACGCAGGGGATCGATATCGGCGCGAAAATCGCTGTTTACAAGCTGATTAACAGGCTCACGCGGGCGGGAAAATCGATCATTCTGATCAGTTCAGACCATGATGAGTTGCTTGCGATGAGCGATCGGATTGCCGTCGTGCAGCACGGAACGATAGTGCGCACAGTCGATGCATCCGACCTTACTCATGACGACCTTGTGCGCGCGTCCGCCGACACCCCCCAATCCAAGCCTAAGGAGGCTTTCGCATGAAGCGGATCTTTGACACCCAGTTGATCGGGCCATTCGCAGCAATGGTGATCGTCGCACTGATCGTGGCACTTACGACGGAACGCTTCCTGAACCCGGGTAACCTTTCAAACCTGTCCCTACAGGTAAGCATCGTGGCCTTGATCGCAATCGGGTCTACTATCGTGATCTTCGCTGCGGGCATCGATCTGAGTTCCGGGTCTATGGTGGCTTTGCTGACCATGATCCTTGCGCAGATGTTGAAATTTGTTGGCATTCCACTGGTACTGGCATTGCCACTCATTCTTCTCATGGGCGGATTGCTTGGTCTGTTCATTGGGCTGATAACAGCCTACGGGCGTATCCCGTCTTTCATCACAACATTGGCAGCGTTGATTGCCTTCAGGGGCCTTGCCCTAACCTTCAACAATGGATCGCCGATCTTTTCGCTGGATCCGGCGCTGGAGCCAATATTTTACGGCAAGCTGTTCGGCGTTCCGATGCCTTTCTTCTACCTCGTGTTCTTCTACGTCCTTGCCGCGTTCACTATGAACTTCACGAAACTCGGCCGTGAGATCTATGCCGTGGGTGGCAACCCAGCCGCTGCCGTTCTGACGGGTATCAACGTACGTAAAGTTCAGACGACGACATTTGTCATCGCAGGTTTCATGACGGCTGTTGGTGCGATCCTGATGTCAGCGCGCCTCAACTCTGGTTCGCCCAACTATGGCCAGACGCTGGAACTGCAGGCCATTGCCGCTGCTGTTGTCGGCGGAGCCAGCCTTGCAGGCGGTCGTGGCAACATCCTCGCCACGCTGATGGGGGCGATGACAATCGTTATCGTCCAGAATGGTTTGAACCTGAACGCTGCGCCATCTTCGGTTCAGAACATCGTGTTGGGCCTGATCATTCTGTTGGCCGTCGGCATAGACATGTGGCGTGCAGAGATTTCGGGCTTGATGGGTCGAATGTTCGGCCGCACTTCATCGCAGCAGTCGTCTAACGTAAAGAAGGAGGCCTGAGATGGATCTGGGGCTTAAGGATAAGCTGGTCCTGGTGACTGGTTCAGGTTCCGGCATCGGCAAAGCCACTGCCCGGGTCTATCTTGAAGAAGGCGCTCGGGTCATCGTGCATGGCCTGACCCAGACGGAAGTGTCCGACTGCGTCGACGACCTGTCATCTCTGGGCAAGGTCGAAGGCATTGCGGCCGACCTGACCAAGACCTCAGATGCAGAAACACTGGCGGATTTTGCCCGCGCGCGCGGGGCGGTGGATGTTCTTGTGAATAATGTCGGCATCTTCTCGGTCAAACCGTTCGAGGATCTCACGGATGACGACTGGATGCACTACTTCAACATCAATGTCCTGTCCGCCGTTCGGATGAGCCGAATTTTCCTGCCTGACATGCTTGGCCGGGATAAGGGATCTATCATCAACATGGCTAGCGAAGCGGCAGTGAAACCGCTCCCTCAGATGGTGCATTATTCTGTCACTAAAACTGCCATGTTAGGTCTGACACGCGGCATGGCAGAACTGACAAAGGGCACGAAAGTCCGGGTTAACTCGATCCTGCCTGGTCCGACCTGGACCGAAGGTGTCGAAGCCTATTTTGACGGTCTCGCGGATCAAAAGAGTGAGCCGCTCGATACGATCGTCGACAATTACTTCAAATCAGATGAGCCCACATCGCTCATACAACGCTTTGTCCAACCAGACGAAGTCGCCCGCATGATCGTCACGATCTCAGCAAGCACGGCCTCCAATGGTTCTGCGCACCGGATCGAAGGCGGCATCGTTCGCAACATTCTTTAACTTCTAACTGGAGGAGCCCTACATGGCCGCTCTCACTTTCTCTCACATCGGCATCACAGTTCCCGACCTGGAAAAAGCCGTGGAGTTTTATTCCAAGGCATTCGGCCTCTACGTGCTGATGGAACCAACTGAAATCCTGCATGACGAAAGCGCCATCGGTCAGATGTGCGACGATGTATTTGGGGAAGGTTGGGGAAGCTTCCGCATCGCGCATTTGTCGATGGGCGACGGTGTTGGCATCGAATTGTTTGAGTTCCCGAAGACCGTCGAAGAAGAACGCCCGTTTGAATATTGGCGGCGTGGCTTGTTTCATTTCTGCGTACAGGACGAGGATCTGGAAGGCCGCGTCAAGGTTATCGAAGACCTGGGCGGGCGCCAGCGCATGAGCCAAGTGCGCAAGTATTACCCAGGTGAAAAGCCCTATCGCATGGTCTATATGGAAGACCCTTTTGGCAACATTTTCGAGCTCTACAGCCACTCGTACGAATTGACCTATTCGGCGGGTGCTTATGACTGATCGCGCCGCCTTTCCCCCCAGAACGGACAAACCCAAGGTCGTGATCACCGATTACGACTTTGGTGATGTTGCCGTTGAGACGGAAATCCTGGAAGCCGCAGGAGCCGAGGTGATTGCGCTTCAGGCCAAGCGTCAGGAAGACCTGTTCGATGTCGCGCCGCATTGCGCAGCGATGATGAACCAATATGCCCGGATCGGGAAAGAAACGATAACGCGGATGCGAAACTGCGAGGTCATCGCGCGCTATGGCGTAGGCGTGGATATCGTGGATGTCGGCACGGCGACGGAAAAAGGTATCCTCGTCACCAATGTGCAAAACTATTGCACCGAGGAGGTCGCCGATCATGCGATTGCCCTTTGGCTGACCCTGGCGCGCAAGTTGCCTGACTATGATCGGGCCACTCATGCAGGGATCTGGAAATGGCAAAGCGGGCAGCCGGTCTACCGTTTGCGCGGGCGGACGATGGGTGTCGTCTCGCTGGGTAAAATCGGGCAAGCCATCGTGGCGCGGGCGCAATCTTTCGGGGTTACGGTCATCGCCTACGACCCGTATTTGCCAAGAGAAGTCGCGGCAAAGATTGGGGTCGAGCTGGTGAGCAAGCCCGAATTGCTGGCAAGGTCCGACTATATCCTGATGCAAGCACCGATGACGCCGAACACGCATCACTTTTTGTCGGATGCCGAATTCTCGGTCATGAAACCCGGTGCGATACTCGTGAACACCGGACGCGGACCAACGGTCGACAACAAAGCCCTATTCCGGGCGCTGACCGAAGGCCATCTGGCCGCTGCAGGGCTCGACGACCCCGAAGAAGAGCCGGCCAAGCGCGCCAACTGGACGCCTGATGACAACCCGTTGTTCACACTGCCCAACGTCCTCGTAACGCCACATGCGGCCTACTATTCCGAGGAATCCATACACGCAGCGCGGGTCACCGCGGCCACTCAGGTGGCCAAGGTCCTGACAGGGCAAAACCCCGACTATACCGTCAATGCCGACGCATTGGCCGTATCTACCGCATAACAGGAGACAAGAATGCCAGACGTCAGCACGGACCTCAGGGTTTTCAATGATTTTGAAAGAAACCCGGAACTTCTCAAAAAATTCGACAAGGTGTTGGAGGCGTACTCTGCTGCTGCCATTTTTGCGGATGTGCAGTACCGAACAGGCGTGATGGACAGCGCCATCAAGCCCGCTTTCCGTGCCAAGGTGACAGGCCAGGCCGTGACGGTTCAGCTTTCAAAAGGTGATCTGGTCGATCCTTTGAGAGCGCTTGAAATGGGACAACCCGGGGACGTGATCGTCGTGGACGCGGGTGGTGATCGTCAAACGTCAGTCTGCGGCGGTTTAATGGGCGGTCTGGCCAAGAACCGTGGCATTCGCGGTATGATCGTTGATGGCACCGGGCGCGACACAGATGAGCTGGAAGACATCAATTGGCCAATTTGGACGCGCGCGATCACGCCGCGCGGAACGCACACGATGTTCTCGGAACGTAAAGAAGAACTTTCGATCAATGTGCCAATCGCCTGTGGGGGCGTCGTGGTAAACCCCGGCGATTTCATTGTAGCTGATCTAATGGGCGTCGTTGTGGTTCCACAGGATATTGCCGAAGAAACCGTGCGCCTTGCTCAAGAGCAAGCTGACCGTGAGGAGGAAACCCGTAAATGGGTGGCCCAAGGCAAAACCGTTGAGGATCTGCTGAATGAATTCGGTCGCATCTGAGCCAGCGCTGATCGGCGTAGATTGGGGCACTTCATCGTTCCGTGCATTTCTCATTGGTGCGGAGGGCGACGTGATCGATGGGGTCTCGTCGCCTGAAGGTATCATGCAGGTTGCGGGACAAACCTTTGACGCGGTCCTTGATCGTCTCATCGGCCCTTGGGTCTCCAACACTAACCTGCCGATCCTGGCATCTGGCATGATCACCAGCCGCAATGGCTGGGTAGAAACGCAATATGCTGAGATGCCGCTGGGTGCTGGCGGTCTGGCGCGAGCGTTGGTCCCCCACCAAGCGGCCAACGGAGCGCGTATTCATTTTGTGACAGGTGCTTCGACAGAACATGCCGGAGGACCCGACGTAATGCGCGGCGAGGAGACCCAGATCATCGGGGCATCTTCGCTAGGCTTGAGCGAAGGTATGTTCGTGATGCCGGGAACGCACAGCAAATGGGTTCAGGTTGCGGACGGGAAGATCGTGGATTTCTCGACTTACATGACGGGTGAGATCTTTTCGGCGCTGAAAGAACACACAATCCTTGGCACCTTGATGAAGGAGGACGCTTTCAGCGAAGACGCATTCGAGATGGGCGTCAAGGCAGGCCTCAGTGGTGAGTCGAACCTGCTGCACAGCCTGTTTCATGTCCGGACGCTTCCTCTTATGGGCAAAATACCAAAGGTTGCTACGGCCGACTACTTGTCGGGCTTGTTGATCGGGACCGAGGTTGCCGCCGCGACCGGCGAAGTAAAAGACTTCGGCACGATCACTGTTGTTGGACGAAGTGATTTGTCTGGCCGATACGAAATAGCGCTTCGAACTGCTGGTTTCGACAGCCGTCGCGCGCCTGACGATATCGTTGCGAAAGGGCATTTTCTGATTGCTCGCGCTGCGGGGTTGGTTGGATGATTGACCTCACCGCAGCTCTTGCCGAGAACCCGCTAATTGCGATTTTGCGGGGGCTGGCACCAGAAAATGCGCGCCCGGTGTCTGATGTACTCTTCGATGCCGGGTTTCGGATAATCGAAGTGCCGCTCAACTCACCAGACCCGCTGGAATCGATTACGCAGATCGTTGCGAAACATGGTGCTCAAGCCATCGTCGGCGCTGGCACTGTGTTGACTACGGATCAGGTCGCGGCGGTTGCAGATGCAGGAGGGCGGATCATCGTGTCGCCCAATATGAACCCGGATGTCGGGCGCGCGGCTGTCGCCCGTGATCTGTATTGGTGTCCGGGTGTCATGACCCCCTCCGAGGCCTTTACGGCATTGGATATCGGGGCATCGGTCCTTAAATTCTTTCCAGCGGAAATGGTGCCACCAGCTGCTATTGCGGCCATGCGCGCCGTATTGCCTGCAGACGCAATCATCGCTGCGGTAGGGGGCATAACGCCGGACACGGTGGCGTCGTATCATGCCGCAGGTGCGGATGGATATGGGTTGGGCTCCGCGCTGTTCAAACCGAGCTATACATTGGATGATATCCGCAGGCGCGCGCGCGCCTTCACCAGTGTATTGGAGGAACTTGGATGAAACAGGCCCTTGTAACGGGCGGTACGCGAGGGATCGGTGCGGGTGTTGCGCGGTCGTTGGCAGACGCAGGTTGGTCCGTCATTGCCGCATCCGCCTCCCAATCCGAAATGGATGCATTCGAGCCTCAGGACGGGATCAACGTGCAGCTCTTGGATGTCACCGACCAGGCGTCAATTAGTGATGTGTTCAGTGGACTCACGGGTCTGAATGCCTTGGTGAACTGCGCAGGTATTCTTCGGCGTGGCGAAGAATACGACATCGACGTCTTCGCCAAGGTGCTCGATGTGAATCTGACAGGCACCATGCGCTGCTGTCTTGCCGCGCATCCATTGTTGGCTGAAGCGAGTGGGGCCATCGTCAACACCGCCTCTATGCTCAGTACCTTTGGTGGGCCTTTGGTTCCGGCGTATTCCGCTTCTAAGGGCGGCGTGGCACAGTTGACCAAGGCGCTCGCAGGTCGCTGGGCCGAAGACGGTATCCGGGTCAATGCCATCGCGCCGGGTTGGATTGAGACAGAGATGACCCAGGGCCTTCGGGAAGACCCTGAAAGAACAGCGGGGATCATGGCGCGTACGCCTATGAAACGCTGGGGGAAACCCGAAGAAGTCGGTGCGCTTGTGCAATGGCTTTTGAGTGAAAACGCCAGCTTTGTGACCGGATCAATCTATCCGGTCGATGGCGGCTATCTCGCTATGTGAGGAAAATCAATGAATGACGATGACACCGCCCGAATGCCATATCAGTTGCCGTTTCCCAAGGATGCGCAAGACGAGATCGTGATCCCGAATGCCATGAACGAAGACGACAGGCTATGGGTTCCGCAGGCAGAGAACGTCTGGTTCCGACCGCTCTGCTTGAACCGCTCGCAAGGTTATTGGATGAACCTTCTCAAAGTGCGCAAAGCTGGTGTTCTTTCGCGGCACCGCCATCCACAGCCAGTCCACGGTTTTGTCCTGAAAGGGCGCTGGCATTATCTGGAACATGATTGGGTTGCGGAAGAGGGGGGATATGTCTTTGAGCCGCCGGGTGAGACTCATACTTTGGTCGTTCCCGACGATGTTGAAGAGATGGTCACCTATTTCCAGGTCAATGGCGTGATGTGCTATGTTGATCCGTGGGGCAAGGTCACTGGCTACGAAGATGTCTTTACCAAGATTGATCTGTGCCGAAAACATTTCGGGGAAGTCGGTCTTGGAGAAGATTACGTTGAACAATTCATCCGGTGATGCGCCGCGTTTCGCGCTTGTAGCGCATGATGCGCGAAAGGACGAAATCGTTGAATGGGTGGGTCTGCAATTGGCCCGCCTGGCCAGAGTACAAATCTTTTCGACTGGGACTACCGGTAGTCGCATTAAGCAAGCCTATCCAGAACTGGATGTGACCTGCCTGAAAAGTGGACCACTCGGAGGCGACCAACAGATCGGCGCTATGATCTGTGAAGAGAAACTGGATGCACTGATTTTCTTCGTCGACCCTCTGTCGCCCATGCCACACGACGTCGACGTTAAGGCTCTGACCCGTCTCGCGACGGTATATGATCTGCCAATGGCATGTTCGCGCTCAACCGCGGATCTGATCGTCAAGGGGCTGATTGACGAGGATGACAACGCGCCTGTCTGATACGCCACGCGCCGCAAGCGCCGATCAGCTGGTTTTCAAAAGGTGCTCTGCCAGACTGCCGAGGTTTTCGCTGCCGAGCTGGCTCATGTTGGCCTCAATGTCAGCCTTCAGGATGTGAACGAGATGGTCGACCCCTCGTGCTCCGAACGCTGCAACAGCATATTGAAAGGCGCGTCCGACCATGACGAAATCTGCACCTTTCGCCAGTGCGCGCATGATGTCCAATCCCCAGGCAACGCCAGAGTCGTAGATCAGTGGCACATTTGTTCCGACTGCCTTGCGGATGTTCGGGAGTTGGTCAATCACAGCGGGTCCGGCTTCGAATTGACGCCCGGAGTGGTTTGAGACCCAGATGCAATCCACGCCCTCGGCCACCATTTTTTGCGCGTCCTCCGGCCGCAGAACACCCTTGACGATCAGGTGACCCTCCCATTCCTGCCGTAGTTCGCGCAGGTAGTCCCAATCTGGAATCCCACGGATCAGAGCGCCTGCATGGGTAAAGCTTTCTCGTCCGCGGGTCGGGACGTAATCGTCAAAGAACCGCATACGTGGCATGATGCCCTCGCGCAGATGTGCAAGGCACCAGGCGGGTCGTGACGCCATTTCTGTCAGCGTGCGCAGGTCAGCTTTAGGAGGCACCGTCAGATTGGCGCGGCGTTGTCGTTCGCGCCGACTCTCTTCTGGAACGTCCACCGTGATTATCAGCGTATGAAACCCCGCTGCCTTAATCCTCGGGAGCATCGCGCGGCGCAACTCGCCGGAGTTCACCGGGTAATGCTGAAACCATCCATTTTTGCCAATGTAAGGTGCCACATCTTCCGGTGAAGCAACCGCCACGCTCGACAGCGAAAACGGAATGTTGTGAGCAACCGCTGCCTTTGCAAGCATCCGCTCTGCTCCAGCCCACATTAGGCCGGACATGCCTACCGGTGCTATCCCGAATGGCAGATCGTAAGTTTGACCCATCAATGTAGTTTGCAGGTCGGCCTTTGTTCGGCCGCATAGTACACGCGGCATGAATCCGATGGCATCAAGTGCGTCCCGGTTGACCTTCAACCCCAGCTCCCGGCCGGTCGCGCTGTCGAGGTATTCGAAGGCAAACTTCGGAATGCGCTTTTGTGCGGTTTTCCGAAGGTCTTCTATCGACGGGTGGGAAAGGTCCAGATCCATCCGGGTCCTCTGTTCGTTGTCTAACGTTTGAAGCTCCTCAGCCGGTTACCAAAGGGATGGCAGGGCCAAGGAAATTGCGGGCACATAGGTGATGAACATCAACAAGATCAGCATTCCGACAAAGAATGGCAGGATTGCCCGGCTGAGGCTTTCGATGGAAACCTTCGAAATGCTGCTGGCCACGAACAGGTTCACACCCAATGGCGGTGTGCAGAACCCAATGGCCAGGTTGACCGTCAAGATGACACCAAAAACGATCGGATCGACACCCAGCGCGGTTGCAACCGGCAGCAGGATCGGCGTCATGATGATGATCGACGAAATCGTCTCCATGAACATTCCGATCACCAACAACAGCAGATTGATCAGCAACAGGATGATGATTGGGTTGTCGGACAGGCTGGTGATCGTTGTTGCGAGCTCTGTCGGGATTCTTGCGAGCGTGATCAACCTGCCAAAGGCGGTCGCCATGATCACCAATATCAGAATGGTCCCGCTGGTCTTTGCACTGCCCGCCAAAACCTCTGGCAGGTCCTTGAGGGTGATGTCGCCATAGACGAATATGCCGATGAAAGCGGCATAGACTACGGCCACGGCACCGGCTTCGGTTGGGGTGAAGATACCGCTGTAGATGCCCCCAAGGATAATTACCGGCACCAATAGCGCCCAGATGGAAGACCGGAAGCTCTGCCAGACGCCTGGGCCTGAGAACGTAGTCGTCGATTGCTGAACAACCTCGTCCTTTCGCAGCAGAACACGAGCGACCAACATGAACATGAGAGCAAAAAGGATGCCAGGAACAACGCCTGCAAGAAACAGTTTGCCGATCGAAACCTCGGCAGTAACACCATAGATGATGAAGGGAATACTTGGCGGGATCATTACACCGATCATTCCTGAGGATGCTGTCAATGCGCCGCTGAATTTGCGCGTATAGCCGACCTTTTCCATCTCTGGAATCATGTTCGACCCGATGGCGGCTACGGTCGCAGGAGATGAGCCGGATATGGCGGCAAAAAACACACAGGCGAGCACGTTCACATAAGCCAGCCCACCCCGGATATGACCGATCAGCGCATTGGCAAATCCAACCAGTCGGCGAGACATTCCGCCGTGTTGCATCAGGTCGCCTGCCAATATGAACAGAGGGACGGCAATTAGAGGAAAGGAGTCCGCGCCTGTTACCACCGACCGTGCCAGAAGAACCATGGGTGGTGTGCCATCTACAAAGACCATCACGATCATAGTGGCCAAGCCCAGACAGATGCCAATAGGCACGCTGAAGAGCAACAGGGCAAAGAGCGTCAAGAAAAGCGTTGTTGCAAGCATGCCGGGTTCCTCACGCTTTGGTTCCTGCGATCAGACGCAGGGTTCGGAACAGATGTTGAGTGACGCGGATCGCGGACAGGCCAGCGCCAATCGGAGCCGAAGCATAAAGGATCGGAATCGGTAGCCCCAAAACGACCGAAGTCTGGCTGGCGACAAAAGGCTGTCGGATAAGCTTGATGCATTCAATTGTCAGAACGATCAGAAATCCAAGGACAAGAAGCGCGATCACAAAATCCGCGTAAAGCCTTGCGCGCTCGCTTAGGACATCACGCAGGACCGTGATACGCACATGATCGCCTGTGTGGAACGCATAGCTGACGCCTAGCCAGACAAACCATACAAACAGCCAAAGCGTTAGCTCTTCGCCCCATGAAAGAGAGGCATTCAGAATGTAGCGCATGAACACATTTCCAAAGATCAACAAGACAATCGCGGCCAAAAGTGCACTGGCTAAGACCTTTTCGGCATTCATATCGATCCATTTGATAACCGACACCGTTCACCTCCCCTTGAACGAAAGGGGCACCCGAACTTTCATGGCGCGGGTGCCCGTATTGGCTGAGTAGTCCGAGGGTCAGCTTCCGCTCGCTGCGGAAACCGCTGCTACCCAGTCGTCATAGGCTTCAGCGCCAACCTCGTCGCGATACTGCAGACGGACGCTTTCAGTTTTGTCGGCAAAGGCCTGTCGCTGCTCTGCAGTCAGTTCCAGAACCTCGACACCAGCAGCACGAATCTGTTCCAGTTGTTCCGCATCTTCGCTCGCGACCAGTTCAGCCTGATATTCACGTGCGGCGGCCATCGAGTCCCGGACCAGTTGCTGATGCTCTGCGGACAGCGAGTCAAAGAACGGTTTGGAGATGACGGGCATATAGACCGCAAAGACATGGCCCGTGGTCGAAAGGTATTTCTGAACCTCGTAGAAACGCTGTGAGGTAATGATCGCCAGTGGGTTTTCCTGGCCGTCGATCACGCCTTGCTGGAGAGCAGAATAGACCTCACCAAAGTTCATTGGCGTCGGGTTGGCCCCGAGCGTTTCGAATGTCGCCACATGAGCCGGAACCTTCATGGTACGTAGCTTGACACCCTCGAGATCTGCGGGGGTTGCAACCGGGCGGACATTGTTGGTCACATTGCGTACACCCAATTCAAGCCAGCCAAGACCGACCAATCCCTGGTTTTCGACCCGTGCAAGCATGCCATCACCAGCATCACCATCAAGAACATCAAAGGCGATGTCCTTGGAGGAATACATGTAGGGCAGTTCAATTACTGCAAAAGCCGGATCCCAGCCCGCGAAGAAAGAGGAAGGAGGAATGGCCATTTCCAGAACGCCGGTTTGAACACCTTCGATCATTTCGCGATCAGGGCCCATCTGCGACGAAGGGAATATCTGTACGTCGATCTCACCATTCGAGCCAGCTTCGACCAGTTCTTCAAATTTCAGTAGCGCGCGATGCATATGAAACGCTTCTGCTGCGCCATGCCCAACCTTAATGACTGTTTCAGCGGATGTTGCAAAAGCAAGCCCGGCTGACATGACGACGCCAAGCGCCAATGTTGATTTCTTGAACAAGGTATCCTCCCACGGATTTATTGAATTTTCGATCTATTATCTGAGATATCAGATATAATATAGAAATCAAGCTTACATGTGCTATTGTGTTAAAGAGACGAAATAGGACGAAGTGAAAATGACCGAGATTTTGCAGATTAAGCGCCCGGATTCGTTGAGTAAAACTGCTGAAGAGCACATACGAAAAGGCATTATCAATGGCACGTTTCAATTGGGTGAATCGTTGCCGGAAGTGAAGTTGTCAAATGCCATGGGCATCAGCAAAACTCCGATTCGCGAAGCTCTATCAGCTTTGAATCTTCAGGGCCTCGTTCAGATCTTTCCTCATCGAGGAGCCTTTGTATTCTCTCTTTCTCAAGAGGACGTGGTGCAGCTTTGCCAGTATCGGCTCATCCTAGAATCTGCAGCTTTGGAGCAGGCGCTTGAAAAGAACCCTTCGGTTCTGATCAATGAGCTGTCTACAATTGTTTCGAAGATGTCGGAAGCGCAGGAAACGGATGAATTCGAACAGTACTTGGAACTTGACGCCGAGTTTCACGACGCGTTTTTCAGGTCCTGCGGAAACAGTTACCTGCGGGATGGATATCAAAAAGTCAGTGATATCGTCCAAACTATGCGGACACATCTGTCCAAGCATTCCAATCGAACGAAGAAATCTTACAAGGAACATCAAGCGATCACATCGCTATTGGACGAGGGTAAAGTAAAAGCAGCAACGAACACCCTCAAACGTCAAATCACTCGCGGTGAGCGTTCTTACTCCGATTTGGTTGGTCTAAGGCAAGCATAGGTGCCCACCATTTGGTCACGATGTTCACCAAAAGCGCATCTGGCAGCAAATCTAATGCCGTGTGCGTGGGCAACATAAGTTCAAAGTGGCGGAGTTGGGCTGTTCTTAGACAAGGGCCGTGGCCACGATTAGAGGGCGGTTTTTGTGTTGGGTCAGAAATGCTTGACGATTGGGTCAGAAATGAATGACGTGATTGGCCGATTTATTGAGGTTTTGTCTGTCGATTGAGTCAAATATCAGTGACGTTCCACACTTTGAATTCATTGGAAAAAATGGCGGTTTTTACCATCTACCCGCCATCATACCCGCCAACTGTGCGGATGATGTTTCTATTGATACTTTGGGATGTAAGACGACTTTGATCTTTGCGTCAAAAACTGACTCCACCAGCCCCAGCTGAACTCTACAGTTTCCACCATTGAGCGCCAGATCGTCGTTGACGAAGCCGCATTGCGGTCATTTGAACGATCAAAGTTTAGCGTCTGCACCGCGGACAATGCCGCCGACCGCCACTTTAGCCCGCAGTCCTGCTTCCCGACCCATTGCAGCCACATACAATCAGATCGAAATGCTGCGATGGGGCCGTCACACCGGTCACTCGCGGCAAGTGCGAGAAACAAGACCCGCCAAGCTGCAAAATGTATATTACTCTCTCAATATGTAGAATTGGCTGTCATTCTAGTCCGCTCGCTGGATGTTCGGTAGCACCCAACTGTTGTCATACCAACTTTCCTTAGGACCATAGGAGCGGAACCAGACCATAAATCCTTCATTCGCGTTAGTTTCGATCCAGTTTCGATCTGCTACGCCTTCAGGCTTGTCCTGCGCGAAGTGCAATACCGCGGATCCATCTTCTTCAAACATCAAGTCATCCGCGTAGGAATTGACGCCCCACTGAAAAGACTTGTTTTGCACCATGGATCTATACCGCGCATCGTAGGCCGTGATTGACCAGAAATCCTTCGCCGGTGGATCAGAGGGGATAGTGAGCGTGTAATGATGTGCTCCATCTAGCCACTGACCTGCCTCATCTTTGGTCGCAAAGATATATTGCGATCCGGCACCGGCGGGTGGGCGTGTCATAGCGACAGAATTGAACGTCGCAATAAATGACCAGAGCCGATGCTGTGAGCTGGCATAAGTGCCACTGGTTCGGCCATTGAAATTCTCATCAACAAAGTTGTTCGCCCACTGCCAATTGCTCTGACCGGGCCATTTTTCCGCGTCTTTATCTCGGTTGTTGTATCCCAATGTCCGCATGTTCCGGTCGCCTACGATGGCGGCTTCCGTCAACAGATCCGTATCCACGGTTCCGTCAAAAAACCCAAGATCATACAGATCGCTATGAACCTGCACGTGCATTGGGTTTGCGGACGGTCCGTTCAGCTCAAAGTATTGCCGGATCATCGCGAACACGTCCGTTTCATCGTAAAGCATGTCCATGAAGTGATCTTCGAGCTTTGCCGATGTATTGTAGAACGTCATTTCAGGTGGGTCGTCGACATCTGCGAGTGAATAGGTCCGAATTCTGGCCTGCATATCGCGGACAGTCGCAGCTGTATCGCCATTCTCGACAAACCCGCGCAACAGCCAGAGCATGGTATTCGCGGGAGAGGCGAAATGGAAATAGCCTTCGGGCACATCGCCTTCGAAATCGGGCGCTGTGAACAGGTATTTTCCACCTTCGCCTTTGTCCGGACCGAAGGCTCCAATGTCTGTGATGTTCCACCATCCGGGAGCATTGGCCATCCCAAGCATGCCCTGGGGCACTTCAAGCACAACCGCGCCGCCTAGTTCTTTCAAGTTGACCGGGTGGACCGCATAAATCGTTTCCGAATTTGCTGTCAGAACGCGCTGTCGGCTGTCTACCGAGGTTTCCATGATACCGACATGTGTGGGCGATGATCCTTCTTCCAGATAAGCGTTGTAAACCGACAAAAACCCGACTTCCGGGTGCATATTGCTATACGCGCGAATGAGCGTTTGCAGATCCATTTCTCTGTAGATTTCTGTTGGATCAAGCGGCGGGTAATAATCCGGTTGCGCAAAACCGGCGGACCCAAAAAAAACAAGTGCAGCACAGAAGGCTTTGAGCTTCGGCATGGTCGTGCGTCCCCCTCAATTCTGGCGTGTAAGCTGCAGGTTCAGCAGCTCCACAGGGATCGGCTCTGTGCGGTTGTAGAATCGTGATGTGATCGAAAACCCGTCATCATTTTTGTCCGCTCGGTTTTCATTCGTGCCACACGCTTCTTCTGCTCCAAAGCGCAGGGTGATCGTGCCGTCGTCATTGGGCAACGTGTTTTGATTATTCAAAGTGCTGTTGTTCGATGCGATATACCCATCGAGACCATACACCTGATAGGACCAGAAGCCTGACCTGTCATAGTCAACGGGGGGCTGATTGATTGTCACGACAGCGCAATCGCTCCCAAACTCTGTCATATCCGCTGTTGTGCCATAGGTCGCATAGCGCTCCAGTTGGCCGCCCCAGCCAATGGCTGAATAGAAATTGTGGATGAACGGTTCTGTTTTACCGCGCTCGTTGTAACCCTTCTCTGTCCCTTTTGCGACGATCTCTTCCAGATAGGGTACAAAGGTCGCCTGCATCTCGCGCACAGCATCGATGTCCCAATCCCGCATTTCCCAGGTTGCCGGATCATCCCCGTTTGTTGCGCGCACCTGATCTTGTAGCTCCCCAGCTTTGGCATCGCCTTCTGCAGTTTGATCCGTTTGGGTGCGCAGAAGAATATATACGAAATCTGTAACCGCATGATCCTGTGAGATATGGATTGTGCGTTCCTTGTCAGCGTAAGCCTGATACGTGCCGATGTCGCCTGTTTCGTCAAAGTCGTCTTCACGAACGATGAATGTGTCATTGTCGATCACGAGAGCCGACATGTAGAGATCGCCGGCGGCGGGTAAGGTGATGGTCAAGCCATCCGTGACATCGAACAATCCCCAAGAATACAGCGTATCGCGGTTTTCCCGAATGATATTCTGGTTCTCTACACTTGAGACCTGCCGCATATGCACAAAACTGTTGTCCCCACCACGATCCAAGACCTCCTTGAAGTAAATGTCCGCCATCGCCGATGAGAAGTTTTCTTCGTTTGGCTGCATACCTTCAGCCACTGCAGACTGAGCGGCAATTGCAAGAGTTATGATAAGTGCTGTTTTTTTCATGTGTTCCTCCTTCGAGGTTGTCGCTCGAAACTGAGATACTACCCAACACCAGCAGTTGGATAGCTCAGCTGAGGGCGCCAACTATTTCGGATACAGGAGAGTAAGTTGAATACGTGCGCCCAAACCCTCTGGTCCGCTGTCAGGCCCATCGGCCCAATATCGCAAACCACCACCGATGCTGACAGTTTGCGAGCCCACTTGAACTACCTTGCTAACGTTCGCGATCACTGGAACAGACCATTGCTCGCCTTCCCAGTCATAGGTCGACTCGGTGGTAAGTGTAAATGTCCACGCTTCAGGAGTTGTATAGGAAACAAATGGTTGTACGAAAGTTTGGCTGATATCGGTATCACCGTCTACGTCCCAAATATGGTTGGTCAATCCTCCAAAGGTCCACGGCCCTTGTTGTTTCAGTGCGACGCCGGTAACGCCGGCTCCCCATTCACCCAAGCCCAAGACGTCATTGGTCGATGTCGGCAGTAAAAACACCGGTCCCGCGCCCCATATCCAGCCGCCCGAACTCGGCCGCTTAGGCGAAAAGAATAGGCTTTGTACCGTATCGCCGAGACCGGTTTCGGTGTCGCCACCTATGGGGATGCCATCGGTCGAGATGATTGGCACAATGGTCCGAGATATCAGGTTCCAATCATCGGTGAGGTCGATGGGAATGACAGGCTGGACATTCAAAGTCCATCGAGAGCCACTATCATCTGCGCCGATATTGGTATCGTAGTTCAATTGAAACGGCACGCTGATCAATGCCGCGACAGGGTTAGACAGTTGCTTTGCGAGCTCCTCAGAACTTGCCTGCGCGACGACCGTCGCTGGAGAAAGGATGAGTGTCGCTGCCAACGCCACGTTCGAAACTGCGACAATCCGACGACTCTTTGTGACGACGCAGTTGTATCCAGTGCTACGACAGGAAGTTATTTGGTTGTTCTGCAACTCGTTCGCCTCTCTTTTGGTTGCCCCAAATTCGAGCGACGCTTCGAACGCAGGCTTTCAAAACGTTGCCCAATCCAACAGGTAAAGTCCCGACCAAGTGTTGGGCCGCTCTTGTGACCTGAACCGAGCGTGTCGTAACCCAGTCCGTCTGTCTATTCACATCGTGCCAACTTGCAGTTCAAGCGGACCTGAGCGTATTCATTGAATAGATGCGGGTCTGTGACGGCAATTCGTCAAACATTTCTCGATACATTCTCGAAAACCGACCGGGCTGATCAAGTCCCCAGTTGTTGGCGAGTGTTGCTATGGATTGAGGTGTTTCGAGGTCCTTTAGCAAATCTTGCCGGACGCGATTGAGACGCGTTTGTTGCACATAATCGTAAGGGCTGACACCTGCAATACTGAGAAAAGCTCGAAATAATGTACGCCGCGACGTCATTGCCGCTAAAGCCAGTTCATCAACTGAAATCGGCTCATGCAGGTGTTCCTCAACGAACTCGCGCGCTCTTTTGAATATTCGCTCGTGTCCGGTCTGTTTCCATGTCCCAATTATACCTTTCGGCGCGCGTCCAAAGTGGTTAACCCAACATCGCACAAATAGCTCGCCTGCATCGACCAAGCGGGGACCTTGTTCGGAAGCAAGCTCAGATTGTCTGAGAGCTTGTCTGATGGTTTTGACAATAGTCGGGCTCAGAGGGTGAAGTGATTTCCCGGTTGTCATTACATTTTTATCGAGCGTCAAATCTTCCAGACGGGCCGCATTCTCTAGCGCCTCCATCGAAAGGTTTACGCCAAGGTACTCCGAGTCGGTGGCATAGATTGCGTCATGGTCACCATTTGGTTGGAAGACACCTACCGTCCCAGATTCTATTTCGCCGCCCCAGTGCCGCGACCCGTTTGACGTCTTCAAGCATGCCCCAATAGTCCAATCGGTGTCAGAGAGCGTGCCACGCAACGATACCTTCCCGATGATCTTGCCAGAACTGATATGCATTTTCTCGGTTGCAGCGAAAGACAATTGTCCACCAATCCGCCCAAGAGAATACTGCCGCGCCTCAAGCCCAGCTCCAAGAACTGCATCGCGCAGGTCTTCAATCTGGTCGAAGCTTTGCGAGAATGCGATTCCATCGAAAAGTTCCAAACAATCTCCGCTCCCGTTTAAGGTTGGAACGCTGTTGAACGTTAGTGCTGTTCCGGCAATTTCTCAAGGTTTTGAGGGTTCAATGCACCTGTGACAACCTCGCCAACAACAAAGACAACGAAAGGGGCCACATCTACCGCTAGACGGGCAAACGCCCGATCAGCCATATCTCAACCCGGCGGAACCAATCTATGTCACGGAATGACCGAGTGGGAAACAGGAACAAAGGCAAACACGGTTGAATAACTTCATGAGACAAACGGCTGCTTTCACAAGATTTCCTTCGGAATTTGCCGTGGTAGAAAAGTCAGCTTTCCCACCGTTTATGCAATATACACATTCCGCAGCATCGATCACTTTGGGCTCTCTACCCGATTTCGCCGCGCTGCCCGGCAAGGTCTGCTTCATCCATTAGTCATCCTAGGGTCAGGTTTGATTGACGTTTGGGCCAAGATTGAATGACGCGATCCGCCGATTTCCAGTGGTTCCAGCCGCCGCAAGAGTCGAAGATCCGAGACGTTCCACAGATACAGTTATTGTCTGCCTTTCTTGATTGAGATCGGCTACACCCTTTGTTCGATTTCATTGCACATTATTTCGGGCTAGGTGCAGTCGTGCGCTGAAATTAAGAGTTGTTAGAAGAATGATTGTCGAACAGTGATAGTGCTTTGGGCACTCAGTGTAGGCAAAAAGAAACGACTATTTCGATTTCTGTAGGTTGACCAAGCACCCGGAAAAGTTGAAAGTCCGCGGAAAATCATTGGAAGTTTAGAGTATTATGAAGACTGAAGAACTCGACTACGCCGCGCTACTACCGGTTCTTTCAAGATACGCTGGTAAGGGGCGTTCGGAATCAGCAAACTTCTTAAACTGGTTCCTTGAAAACATATATAGATTGGATGAAACGGCTGCCGACGACTGTATTTGCGATAGAGAAAACGACAAGGGCATAGACGGTATCTACGTGGATACCAATGCATCGGAGGTCGTCTTTTTTCAGTCAAAAATTTCACAAAGACCGGGCCGCACCTTGGGTGACAAAGTCGTGAAAGAATTCGCCGGGTCCCTTCAGCAGTTTGAAACACCCGAGAAAATCTCAGCAATTTTGGATGGTCAAGCGAACGACGACCTGAAGCGGATTTTGCACCGCAACAAAGTTGCTGACCTAATTTCAAAGGGGTATTCGGCCAAAGGTGTTTTCCTTTGCAATAGTGAGCGAGATGATAACACTGTTGAAATAGAAAAGGCGCTTCCAAATATCACGCTGTACTGTGCGTCGGATGTAGCAAAGAGTTACATCGACTTTGATGCCGATGAGGGAGTGTCAGGTAGTTTTTCGTTCGACACTAGTTATGCAGGTGTAGTCAACTTGCACATAGACGCCGACACAGAAGTTTTTCTCCTGCCTGTCTCTGCGCTAGAATTGGTTAAGCTGAATGGTATTCAAGATGGCGTCCTGTTTAGTCAGAACGTCCGCTACTCACTTGGCAACACAACCGTCAATCGTTCCATTGCAAAGTCAGTTGGCGACATAGACGAACACAAAAACTTTGCTCTCTATCACAACGGGATAACTCTAATTTGCCAGAGTGCACAGCATGAGGATGATACGCTAACGGTATCAGACTACGTTGTAGTCAATGGAGCGCAGAGTATATCAACATTTTATAAAAACAGCGAAAATCTAAGCCCCGACTTAAGAGTTTTTGTCAAAGTTGTAGCACTGAAATCAAGCGATCTGTCCCGTAAGATCACAATCAACAGCAATAACCAAAACTCCATCAAACCGAGGGATCTACGTTCCAATCATGATCTCATGCTCCGACTAAGAGCAGAGTTCGAAGCGTTTCAAGATCAGTATGTGTTTGAAATCAAACGTGGGCAAGAAAGTGATGAAACAAAAGCACCAATTTCCAATGAGTTAGCTGGTCGAGAGCTTCTTGCCTTCGACCTCAACGAGAGTAATCTGTGCCACCAAATCGGCAAAGTTTTTGATGATCGTTACGCGGACATATTTGGACGTCCTGAAGTGACCTTTGGGCGTATTATTTTTGTTCATGAGGTCCAGAAACATGTGATGGATGCACTTGAGGGCCTCGAGGATCGCCCGATGGCAAACTATTCTTTGACACGCTACTTTCTCCTTAGTGTCGTAGGTGTGATCATCAGGAAGTTCAGTGAAGGTAGAAGTTTTCTCGCCAACAAAGACAAGCTCAACTCCGAAGCGGAGCGAGCAATTTTCCTTAAACAAATTCCGGAACTGCTTGTAGGCCTCGTGGTAGACCTAAACTACGAGATCAAACAAAAGGATCAGACTTTTGACTACAAGAGAGAGCTAAAAAGCACCTCTGAAATTAAGGCGCTGACCAATCTTCTTCTTCAATCCTACGAGAAAGACTTCTTGAAAGGTCGTGCAAACGGATTTGGTCAACAGTTTGGATAACCGCGACGACGTCAGAAAGGCTTGTGCGAACTAAATGATCAACATCACAAAGTAAGCTAACCCTTACTGTGGTTGCCCAGAACGTTTTGTGGGACATAACTTGCATTTTCGCAAAAACCGCAGGCTTGTAAAAAGCGGTGTTTGTCCGCTTCTGCTGCGAGTGCAGTCTCCATTGCATTTAGGCGAATAGACGTGTCGGCGCTGGTTGCAGCAATCTCCATGCAGTCGGTTCTGACCGCGTGATAAAAAGCGAGTGTCTCACCCACCAATGCTGCGATGTCCACGTGCTTTGCTTCTGCTACAAAACGATCTGTCAGCTTATCAAAGAGGCGCTGGGCGTGTTTGGAGGATATTCCCAGTACCGCTCCGATTTGTCCAAGGGGCGCGCCCTTCAATGACATGCGGTGGACAACAACCAATCTAAACTCGTTGATGTATTCGGTGCCGTCCCAGCCGCCAATCTCCGGTTGATCTGTGGTCTCAGGTGCCTCGTGGTTTGCACCCGGGTTCAATCCGGCACACCGAGCACCTGAGGTCGACCGTCTTGGGTGAACAGCAGTGTGGGGAAACGCATGGTCCAAACGAATTGGTCGGTCTTCCCGAATGGCGGCTTCGATTTCTCTGTCTATTCTGTCTAAGGCTTCCGGTGGCCGTTCGGGGTACTGCCTGACGGAGCATTGTATTTGTTTGCGTATATGCTGCATTCGCCGACCTTCAGTGAAACCGCCCTTCGGTGATTTCCTGTGAGGGATTTGACCGGAGGTTAGGTCTCGATCTTGGCTTGTGTCGTCCATGTCGTCTCTTTTCGTGGCCAAGGCGTGTCAAATGGGGCTTCGGCTTTGAGCCGCGCTCAGAATTGCACCCGTGTTCAAATATCGATGTCCAAACGGGCGATGATCCAGCCCAATGCGAAGAACGCCGGATAGAACAACAACCAACCCCCATAAGTCAGGTAATGGACCAGCGATTTTTCATTCCGGTGGATAAGCGACAACATCGCGTCTTCATCGCCGTCGAGCGCTTCGCGATATGTGCGCGGAATGATGATCTTGCTGTATGTGGCATGGCCGACCAGCAAATACGAAGCTGTGGCAATCGCTATCAAGGCATTCATGGTTTCTCCGAATTTGCTAGTGCTTGGATGGAACTTTGAACCCGGGTGCAAATCGGGCGCTTTTTCTGACAGGTTTTCCTAGTTGGATGGCAACTCGTTGACGGCGGTGCGGGCGTAAACGGCGTGTAAGAGATGGTGATTAGATGTGCGGCAAACTTAGCAGCAGGGAATGGGTGGAATTGGGCGGTTCTTGATGCAGACATTGCAGCAGGTTGGCTCGACCCGTGGAATTTCTGCTGCAAACTTTGCGGCAAGGTTGCAGCAGACTTTGAAGCAGGTTTCTGAATTACTCACCTCGAAACCTAAGCACATTAGGCGCTTCAGTATTCGCGCTCCGGAACCGAGTAGCATCCCCGCGCGCGTGACCCGGTCTTTTGCTATTTTTGTATTCAATGACATCGTAGTCTTTGTCCTTCTCCCAAAATCGTGGGTCGTAAGTTGGTGCTTTTGGTTTGCCGAGATGTTCAGTCGGTAGCATCGTCAATCGCCATTCCGGGGACAGCGCGTTACCTTCGATACCCTTCCTGTGCCGTCGTGTGCACACGATCCACCCCTTGGCCTGCAAATCTGCCAATGCTGTGGCTGCTGTTTTTGGGGCAACGCCCATTTCTTCCGCTAGTGTCCGCGTGGACAGCGCGACAACGCCGTTGTTGTTGAATTTCAGTCTCTTGCCTTCATAGCGACATCGGACTTTGAGATGCATGTACGCCGCTTGTGCCGTGGAGCTTAAGGCCTTCCACGCGGGCAATCGGGTATCTTCTTTTATCCATTTGGCGAATTGGTCGGTTCGGTTCTCATTATGTTTATCACGCCCCATGGTGTTGATCCTGACTGAGGTATGTTGAAGGTGCGCGAGACTGTTGCGCAGAATTTCCAGATCGCAGGTTTGCGTTTTTGGAATTTGAAATGGACTGGTCAAAAGTGGCCAAAGCAGCGCCTGTCTTAGCGTGCCACAGGCGTGCAAGTGCCTCGCGGGTCATGAAGTACCCTATTGCTTTCCATCGTGTTCCAGCACGCTCGTTTTGGGGTTTTATTCGTCTTTGAATGATCCACTGAACTCCGTCGGAGCATTCAATGATCCGAAACTTGCCAAGTCGCTCTAACGGCCACCGAAGCTTTGAAGATGCTCCATACAAAACAAAAGATGCTTCAGGATTTGTGCGAGCTGCGTTTGGTAACTCAAGAGCTTGATGCTCTGGATCATCGGCCAAAATACGATCGCGCAAAACTTCAGGCATTGATGACTTCGGTGGCAGACCGCGCTGCCAACACCTCCGGCAGTGTCGCAAATCTACTGCCGCTGGCGGACGTGGCGCAGCGATTGAGATGCCGATCAGCAGAGATTCTGGCGCTCATCGTGGCTGGTAAGCTTAAGGCGATCTCTGCCGACATGGATCGTACCGGTCTTGATGGTATTGCGATTGATCTCGACGAAGTCCGCTGTGCTTTGCCCAAATTGGTGATGCCCGGCATCACGCGTTCCGATGCTGCGACAAAGCTGCGGGTGACCCACCAGACGATCAACTATCTGATTGATCAGAATTTGGTGATGTCCGCACGTATGCGTAGTCCAAAATCCCGACAATCGGTCACCGCTATTTCTGAGGCTAGTATTGAGAGGTTTCTGTGGACATACGACACTCTGGGGCTCATGGCATTTCGATACCGAAGAACGCCCGGGCCATTTGGGTGTCACCTCGAAGCCCGGGGCATTTACCCACTGGATACACCGCCAGGCGTCAGTCGGCTCTACAAGAGGCGTGGATTGGAAGCGCGATTGCGCAAGATCGGACTTGTTGTTCCAACAAGCAAAGAAACCCAAAGTGCGGATCGTACTGCGGAGTGACTGCACGGTTTTATTGACTAGGGAAGCACCAACAAAAATGCAAAACTGTGGTATCGTGGGTGCATGCAAGCTGGCTGGTCAAGACAGAGTGGTCGCGTTGCTGACGATCGGAAATCCTCCAACTGGAAAAGGTGCTAGATTTTTTCGCAATGGATAGGAACCAGCCTCAGCAAAGAGTGCCAATGACCAGCGCGCGAGAGATCAAAGCTGAGGTTCACGAGCTGGAGCGCAGCGGCGCAGTTTCGACACCAGCGGGGCAAGCGAGGTTGCGAGAAATTCTAAAGATTCTTGGCGTAAACCTGAACCCAGCCGAGGGCGAAGATATCGACCGAATGCCGGTCAGAACTGAGCCCTTCTCTGACGAGGAGGCGTGGCAAAACACGCCTCCGTGTTTCCGGCATATTCTGCCACCGGAGGTGATCCAGAAGTTTGACAAAGGATAGCTGACCGGCGGTTTGGGTTTTGTGCAGTTGATGTTTCCATAGTCCCATTTTGCAAGGGCGCCAGTCAACAAGCCCTAGCACAAATAATCGGTGGTTTGGTTGCCCAGCAAGCCTGGCTTTGGTTTAGAAGGACAGATAGTCTTTGCCAAAATTGTTAGGTTCCAAAGGTTCAAATATGGCCCGTGTCTACATCCTTTTTTCTGACCACGACGCCCAATTCGGCGACGACCTTCAAGCGGTGCTCTCGGAACATAATCACAGAGTGCAATCTTCGATTTACAAAGAAACAGGCACAAACAACTTCCATGAGGATATATATCAATCAATTTCCCAAGTTGATGTGCTGGTAATTGTAGCGCCAAAGGATTTTAGCGATTTAAGAGCCACCGAGAACGAATTTAAGAGAGTTAAAGACTATTTTTCTCAGCTTGGACTTCTAGAGATAGTAGAAATACGGCTTATCGAAAACGGTGACATCGAGATTGTTAGCAGTTTCGAGAGAAGAAGGTGCGAAGGCCACGATCTTGATGAAGTTGGAACAGTAATCGGAAATGCGCTCAGATACAGAACCGATCGCCAGAGACAAAAAAGTGAGCTCAGGCAGGCCGTTGAGGCAAGTGCAGCGGAGTTTATCGAAAAGAGCCAAAAGAACTTGAAGGAGCGGGAAACTCGCAATCGGAACTATGCTCACACGTGGTACGTTTTTGCCTGTGTTGTTCTTTTGGTGGGGGTAGCCCTGAGCCTATGGCGGCTTGGGGAAGTCAACAAAGCTCAGTCGAACGTCTACAGCCTGCTGGAAGTTGGCTTGCTCGGCCTAATTTCGATGGGTCTGATAATCGCCATTGCAAAATTCTCATTCACCTTGGGCAAGTCGTACATGGTGGAGTCGTTACGGAATGCCGACCGGAGCCATGCAATATCCTTCGGTGAGTTCTACCTCAAATCGTTTGGCGCAAACAGCGATTGGTCGGAACTCAAAGAAGCATTCCAGCACTGGAACATCGACAGTGGTTCAGTATTCTCGGAACAGCAATCTGCCGATTTTGACCCCAAGTTGATCGAAACGGCATCGGCGCTGGCAAAGGTAATGGTCGATAGTTCCAAGAAGGTGAAGTGACGATGGTTGTTGTCTGGCGGGAAAGGGTTCCGTACTAATTCCAATGAATGGCCGTCACTCAACCAGAGATCGCTTCACATAAAACCGCTTCAACGACGTACGCGGTTTGTTATGACGCAGTCATTCATCCGGTGGTTGCGAAAACCTTCCATTCGACACCCGGTTCTACGGCAACCGCCAAGCGGACAAACCAGACTTATGCGTTTGTGGCTATTGCTGACGCAGCATTGATTTACTGTTGCGACACATTTGTCGCTGTGTTGCAGCCGTTTTCGCCAGACCGGTAAATCAAAGCCACGAAGCCTTGATCTTAAACCGCACTTTCGTTGTGCTCAGGCCTGAAAAACGAGACGCGGACTTGAGCTGCCGTTCGCCGCTGGTTCGACCCAAAGCTCTTCAAAGGCAGTTTAAAGCTGGACAATTTCCTTAGGTGATTCACTAGGCCAACTGGTCACTTATTTGTTTCAAAAACTATCTGCCCTAGCGGAGCTTGCATTGCGACGAGGGAAACGTCCTTGACTCTATTCTGGCTAAGGACCACAAAAGTGCATTGGTAAAAATTACTCGCCGCCGCGATGCTGCCGGTTACGATAATCCAATGGCCTTCAGACTAATTGTAGCATGTGCCCCAGCATAGGAACGGGTTTCGCTGGGGTCTTCGCTATGAGCTCGTTCCTCGCAAGCAGTCGCAATTGTCACCTGACATGCACCAGTCATTGCGTGACCCATGAAAGAAGGCGCCGTATGAACAGCACATGGCTCATAAATTGCGTGCTTTATGACCGATAGATCAGGTCTCAGGCTCCGTTTCGACCAATCATTCATCGTGTTTACGCGCTGCATTCTTTGTTTGATCCCGACACTCTTGGTGTTGCTCTCAGGAACGCAGCTTCCTGCCCAGGTCGCAGGTAATGCCGACGGAACGGTTTGTGACGAAGGTTTCGAAAACAAGAACGGATCCTGCCAAAGAACAGACTTACCAGAAAACGCATTTTTGACGGGTAGCACCTATGGCAGCGGTTGGGAATGCAATCACGGTTTTCAGAATGTCGGAGAACTCTGTGAGGAAATAAGAGTTCCTGAAAATGCCTATCTTACATCAACAGGAGATCAGTGGGAGTGCAATCGGCTGTTCCAGCGTGTCGGAGAACTCTGTGAAGAAGTGATGGCACCTCAAAATGGATACGTCGAAACCCGGTTTGGCGTGCAGGAAATACACTGCAACTGGGGATTTCGTAGGGAGAACCAGGATTGTGTTGCAATAGAAGTCCCAAAAAACGGTCGGCTGAGCGACAAACGAAGCTCGGATGGATGGGTATGTCTCAGAGGTTACAGGGCAGCCGAAAACGACTGTGAGCCTGTGGCGGTTCCACAGCATGCATACCTTGCACCTGAAACTTATTCCGGATGGCGATGCGAGCGTGGCTTTCGCGCAAACCGCGACAGGTGCGTTGCGATCATTGTCCCTTCAAACGCGCATTTGAATCGAAGAGGTGATGGATGGGAATGTAATAGGCCGTTCACACGACAGAACGATAAGTGCACCGAAAATGTGCCGCGACAATAGGTTGGTGGAAATCAAAACCGCCTGACATAGCCGGAAGGAGCAAGCCGTGAACCATAATTCGATTGACGAAAACCTAGGCAAAATGCTCAAAGCCGAAAGGGCTCATCGCTGGTCATACAATATAAAGATGATTATCGCGATAGCGGTGTTTGTTGCGGCGATAGTTGTAGTGGTGTTTCTCTGATGCGTAAAAATGCCCCTCAAGTAACCCTCCCGGCCTCCAAGATGTCAGCACGTGGTCTGGAACAAAGAGCATTTCAGGACCGCAGTGTTCGCAAGGCGCGGAACGCTGACGTATCTGGTGTGATTGAGGAAGTATTTGGAAAGTACCTGATTAAGGCTGGCATTCTGAGTGGTAACAGCGTTGCACGCGCATTCCCCAAGCCGCCGGCTAAAACGCAGGCAATGATTGCCGATGCAGTTGGCGAAACACCAGCATTGGCCATTGAAGCCTTAAAAGAAATTCTCGGAGAACGAGACAGGAAACGTAGCGGTCAACGCCGTTTGGAGGGAAACTCCGGCACGCTCGTTCCCAGTGAAAGAGAATATACCGAAGCATTGCGCCAGATCAGGCTCACCCCCGCGCAGGTCACATTGCTCAAAGCACTTACAATCGCAGGCAAGGACGGTCTGACCATTGGTCACTTGTCTCAGGCGGCCGGTTACAAATCGCGCGAGGCCTCCATCAAGGTCTTTAAGAAAATCGGTCTATTGATTGCGGAGTATCTAGAGCTCGAACTTCCCGAAGGCGGATCGGTACAGAATGATGGTGCCGCTCAGGTCCTGGCATTTTCTCACATCGAAAGTGACGACGAGCCAGCAACCTGGATTATGCATCAGGAACTGCGCGACGCTGTTCGTTCGGTTCTATGACGTACGTTCCAGCCCCAGCTCTTGTAGCGAACTTCGAACCGGAACAAATGTACGAAAGGTTGCTCACGTAGCTTATGTTGGAGAAAAGACCATATCCGCTCGACCTGATCTATGTACCTGTGAAACGGGCGAAAACGCTTGATCAACAAAAAGTTCTGACGCTGGCCGAAGATATCCTGAAGAACGGCCAGAAGACCCCGATCCAGATACGCTCGGACAACAAGAGGTTCGTGCTGATTGAAGGCCTTCACCGATTAGAAGCCATTCGCGCCCTGGGCGGTGATACGGTCGAAGCTTATCTGGTACGCGCCAGACTACACTAAATGCCCATTGGAATTGACGTTCGACAAAGCCTCGGAAAATGTTAGCAGGCGCTGACTTTTTTCATCCCAAAGATGCAATCGTGCACAATGAAGGCTTTGATATAGAGTAATTCGCTGGCAGTTTTTCAACTCAGAATGGTCACGCAAAACTTCGTTTAGCCGATAAAACGGTATGCGGCTGGCGAGGTGGTGAACATGGTGCACACCAATGTTGCCAGAGAACCACCGCAGGATGCCTGGCAAGGCATAGTGAGAACTGCCATAGAACGCGGCGTTCTGAAGGTTCCAGCCCTCTTCCCGATCCCAGGTCGTGTGTTCGAACTGGTGTTGAATGTAGAAAAGCCAAATACCAATGGATGATGCGACAATCACGGTTGGAAGGAAAACACACGCCAACACCTCAAAGCCTCCGGCCCATAAAATCAGAGCCAATAACCCTGCAATTGCCGCGTTTGTTCCCATCGCACTTGCCCAATACAGCCAGCCCGACCGCATGAAACCAACAGGTAAGCGGTATTGAATAAAGAACGTATAGATCGGCGCAACACCGAACAAGAAGACGGGGTTCCGGGTCAGACGATACGCGGCACGCCCGAACCAATTCCGTTTCAAGTATTCCTCAATGGTCACTGTAGGGATGTCACCCATACCACGGCGATCAAGGTTACCGGTTGAGGCATGGTGAATCGCATGGCTTTGCCGCCAAACGTCATAGGGTGTCACGGTAAGAACACCAAGAACCCGGCCGGTCCAATTGCAAACGGTGCGGTTTCTAAAGAAAGATCCATGACCACAATCATGCATAATGATGAAGATACGGACCAGAAATGCGGCATTCAGAACGGCCAGTAGTATTGCGATCCAGAAACTAAAAGATAACGCAAACCACGCTAGGGCCCATAGCGCGAATAAGGGAACAACAGTGACCGCAAGTTCAAAAACACTGCGCTTCGCATCGGGCACACGGTATTGCGCGAGCACCCGCGTCCAGTCTTTAGGTTGCAAGTTATTTGTTCTCCACCGGCTTATAGTAGCCCATTGTTCAAAAGGGCACCCGAAAAGGGGTGCCCTGAAAAGATCAGGCGAGTGCCAGATTGGCGGCGCTGTCGCGTCCGTCACGGCCCGCTTCAACGTCGAAGGTAACCTTCTGGCCATCCTTCAATTCGCTGATGCCGGAACGTTCAAGTGCTGAGATATGCACGAACACATCGCGCTTGCCATCTTCAGGCTCGATAAAGCCAAAACCTTTGGTCGAGTTGAACCATTTTACTGTGCCATTTGCCATGGTGGAGGTCTCCTAATACTTGCCGCCCGCATCATTGCGGCGACTCGGCGTGGTCGGTCTGAATCGAAAGACTGAACGCCGAATTGGGGAGACAGCAGGTCGAAAAAGAAAAACGTAAGCCCTGTGTATATGGACTTCGAGTATGCACTATACAAGCGTTGATGCAGTGGAGCGGATAACAAGGGTAGCACGCCGCTCAACCAGAGACTGCTTCAATTAAAACCACTCAACGGTGTTTGCGGTTTGTCAGTGAGAAGCGTTTCAGCAAAAATTGTCTGCGTGTGCCTCTGAGTCAGAAAAACACACGCAGACGTTCGACAAACCTGCCGGGCGTCTGGCCCGGCATGATGGGCTCCGACGGGTGCGCCGTCCTCCCCATCGCCGCGCTTGATCCGCCCCACCGTGCGGCGTCTCCTGCGGTCCCCGCGCTTGATGGGTCCGGGTCCCCAAAATCAATTCCAATCAGCCGTGAGGGTTCAGGAAGTGAAGGCCTCGTTTTCTGTGATCTTTTCAAACGCGGGTAAGAACGCGTCATGGTGCAGCGAAAGGTAGCGTGAGATCTGCTCGCTGCGCATCAGTTTCGCGATGAACCCGCGTGTCAGGACCAGATCGAGATGATCCGCACCGTAGCTGTCTTCGACAAGGCGGACCTCGCGTTCCAGATTGGCAGACTCGCGCTCCATCAGCTCCAGCTGTTCGCGCGAAATGCCTTTGATCTTTTTCGGCGTTGCCGCTGACACCAACTGGCTCTCGGGGGTCGCGGCCAGAAGCGACCGGGCGTAGTTGATCGTGAACTTGTTCATGGCGACCATCAGTTGCGCCGCTTCAATCTGGCGGATTGGCTTCATCTTTTTCAGAATCTGAAACCCGGTCAAAGCCACTTGTTTATCTTTCAACAGTTCCGCCGCCTCGTCGCAGATACCATCCAGAAGCTGGCGTTTCTGTTTCAGGGTCTTGATGTTGACATTGAGCGCGCTCGCCAAACGGGCTTCCGGGACGCCAAGAGAGAGGGCTCTCAGGATCATCTTGTGCTCTTGAATGGTCGCGAGACGAGAGATGCGTTTGTTGTAAGTGAAGGCTTCGTCGTCCTTGGAGACAAGACATCGCGCATGTGTCTGACCCTGGTCTTTCAAAACCTCAAGGCGCAGATGCCCATCAAGAAGAGTGTATTGACCAGCGTTGTATGGGTCGCGGGACACAACAATAGGTTCAACAAGGCCAATTTCCTGAACTGATGCGGCGATCTGTTTGAATTTGATGCTGGCCTTCTTTTGCGGCGTGAGCACATAGAGCGGCGCGATGTTCTCGAATGAGAGTGTCACCAGTTCCTGTTCAAAAGCAGCTACAACCGTCCGTTCTTTCCTGGTTACCGTCATGCGGACACCTCCTCGGATTGCGCCAACCGGTCTGCAACCTGCTTTGGCAGATTGGTTAGCCCTTCGGCGCGAAGCAAAGTGAGGAAGTTTTCGTCAGTCATCAGGGTCTTGAGCGCTTGTGTCAGAAAGAGCAGTTCGCTGCGCGTTGCACTTGCTTTTCTCAATAACACCTTCTTTTTCTCGACATCGTTTTCATAGGTCTTAAGCAGACTTTCGACCGACAGGCTTTTACGCGATCGTTCGCCAGTGGGCGCGCGGCCCTTGCCATGCTTCTGGCGCGCCTCAACCAGACGCTTGGCCGCCAGGAGTCTGCCGCCGCGCAGAAGCTTTTTCTCATAGGCTTGCCTCAGAACACGTTGCACGCCGACGTCATCTGCGTCCGCAATGTCAACGGCAACACTGACCGGAATCTTACCGCTCTCCACTGCACGCAGAAGGCGGTGTTCGTGACTTTCCAGAAGTTTGATGACGCCGTGGACATACTTCTTGGACAGCTGCGTTTTGGCGGCGATTTCAGTTTCAGAGTAACCCCTTTCTTTGAGGCGCCCAATGTCTCTGAGCAAGTCCAGCGAATGGTGGTGCCTGCGCGCCAGGTTTTCCACCAGGCTCATAACAAGGCAATCTTCGCTGCTGGCATCTATGACAATCGCCGGTATTTCAGATTGGCCAAGAACCTTGAATGCCTCAAGACGGCCCTGGCCGCAGACCAATTCGTATGCCGGCTCACTTCCGTCCTCAGTCTCACGCGCAGCAACCGTTATGGGTCTTTTCAACCCAAGCTCCGCGATGTTCGCGGTAATCTCGTCGAAAACCTTTTTGTTCCTGAGCCTTGGGTTGACGACGGTAATTGCATCGACAGGAACAAGAACAGTGTGTCCGACCGGCGCATGGTCCATCGCGCTGCCTCCAGTATTGGCGTACGTGCGGCCATGTCGAAGAAATGCGCCAGGTTCTCGAAGCGGAATGCATCAAGGGACAAACCGTTGTTTTCCGCCAAGCGCAGCTTTGATTTGGTCATGTCAAAGGTAGGCAGCAAGTAGTAGTCGAGCGGCGTTCTATTTGCCTGCCCCATCCTGACGACAATGGACATGTCGGGGAGCTGACCGGTGTTCAGTCGAATGTTCCAGCGATACGCGCCTGCGCCTGTTTGCATGCAGCGTGCGATGACAATGGAAACGGTGAACTCGTCGTTGATGATGAGAATATCTGCATTGTGGCTTTGAACGACGTCTCCGCCAACGGCTTCGACCCCGGCGATGATGTCCCGGACGATGTCGGAATGCAGGCTGCGCAATCGTCTGTTGATCTCAATGTAACGGTAATCTCTGTCAGGCTTGAAGCCGACGAGGCTATAAGCACGCAACAGGCTACCAAATCTATTCTGGTAGGCACCGCTTGATGGAAGCTTTGGCGCTTCATTGATGACAAAGCCCGAGAGGTAGCCGTTTTCCTCCAAAACCTCCTTTAGCCGATCCAGCATTTCATCGTCGGACAATACATGTGAACGGGCTGCAATAATTGCTCCGGCAGAGTCGAACAGGTTGGCGTCAACAATTGCTTCAAAGGCACCAACAGCGCGGACCCAATTTTCCGGATCGTTCCGAACATGGCGTTTTTTGAGTTTGAAGGAATTGCGGTTCCAGAGATTATTCCCGATGTATTTTTCGTTGGTCAGAATTTGACGCACAACCGCCGGTGACCAATCCCGATCCAGATCGGTTCGAATTCCGCGCTGGTTCAGGTCTGACGCAATCTCAGCTTCAGACCAACCGTCGTTCACAAACCTCAAGAAGATCTGGTTCACTATTGCGATTTCATCGGCAGGACCCGGAACAAGTGTTACTCGGTCGGTCTGAATACTCTTGTGTTCACCTCGCGAAAGAATGCCCTTGGTACGTCCTGCTTCATCAATCAGCATCCGCCGCAACCCGAACCCAGCTGCGCCGCCTTGTCGATAGCCCAACTCGATCAGCCGCTGCTGCCCCGCAAAGACCTTGTGCGAAAGCTCGCGACTGTATTCGCCTGCCATTGCCCGCTTTAAACCTTTGACGACGGTGGACATTGGGCTGCCATCATTCTCGAACTGTTCCGCGCAGTACTCGACTGAAATGCCCGCCCGTTTGCAGATATACTCGTAGTAGGCGCTTTCATCGGCGTCCTGAAAGCGCCCCCAACGGCTGACATCGTAAACGAGAACAGTTCCGAATTCGGTCTGACCAGTTTCGATGTCGTCGATCAATTGCGATAGGCCTGCGCGGCCTTGAATTCTCAATCCGCTTTTGCCTGCATCAGAATAGGTTCGGATAATTCTGTAGCCGCGTTCATCGGCATAGCGCTGGATGGCGTCGGCCTGGTTTTCGGTCGAGTAGCGCTGATGCTCTGTCGACATGCGGACGTACTGTGCGGCGTTCCGGCGATTTTCCCTGTCTGTCTTTTTCTTCGGCCAACTCAATGCTGCGGCTCCCACCACTCAAATTTGCAAACCTGTACGGGAACTCTGCGATTCCTTTCTCAATCCTAAAGGGAGAGGTCCGGAAACATGTTTCATAAAAAGGGCAACACGTTTCATCGAAAGTGCGACGAGCGCGTTTCGGCGTCAGAATACAGGGAGGCGATCAGCGACGCTCTTTCTCAAGAACTGGGTGGGGCAGGGCGAGCTACAAAATCAACGATGCGGTGGACTGGAGCATGTGAACGAACGGCTAAGAACTGGATATCTGGCTCATACGGACCAACAGGCGAAAACCTGATCGCATTGATGAAGCATTCAGACACAGTTTTCGCGGTTGTACTCGAATTGGCGGGACGGAGCGAAGCGATATCGATAGCACGGCTAAAGCTTGTCAGAGAAGAACTGGCCGGAATTTTGAGTGATTTAGATACGATTTGCGCCGATGAGGGCGATCAAAAACCAGAATAGACTCTTTCGGTTGCTCCAACGTGATGGAAAGCCTTTGAGTCGCAAATGGCAAAACCCGTGCGCCCATGAAAAATCGAATGACTCAAAATCAATGGCTTAGCTGTCGTTGAATGGCAAAACTATGTGTCGCCCGACACTTTTTGTAAGGCGACACATAGTTCTGCCACCAGCGCCAGAACCTTGCCATTTCGCCTTAATTCCTTCATCCAGCACCTAAGCCGATTTCATTGATCCTGACTTCCTTTTTGGAAAATCAGGGCTGATTTGCAGATCAGACGCCGAAGGCGCCTGTACCTGCTGATCTGCCACGTGGCGAACGCGGATGGGGGCGAGGCAATGCTATTCGACAATAGTGGTGCGGCCCGCAGGCGCAGCCGAGGACACGGTTTTGTCTAATAGGGTTGCCCGATGGGGAAGGCAGCGTCTTTGCGCCCATCGGGCCAGACTAGGTCGTCAGGATCAGCGCCTTTCAGGATGCCGAACGCAAGAGCCTTGGATTTGTGTCTCGTCGGACGCGTTTGACAGGTGATGTCGTGAAAGCGTGGCCAATTGCCAAGCCATCGGACATCATCCGGGTCTTTTCCGAGACGATGGCTCAGACCTAGGCGTGAGTCCCCGTTCCCAAGTACGGTACGGGGACGTTTGCGTTTGTAATGGGCCATGTCATTGGCATTTCATGCAGTTTCTGAACTACATGGCACCCTCCATCGGTTGGCTCGTTGGTTTTGGGCTGGGCTCGGATAGACGGCCGAAAACGCAGCCGGTCTGAATATCGGACTGAGCGAACAAGATCAATGGGGCGGGAAAAAGCCGCTCAATGTGGTGTTAGGTGATTGGGCCGGTAGGCTGTGGACGGACCACTCAACCAGAGATCGCTTCACATAACACCCGCTCTGCTATGTTCATGGTTCGTTATGGTGGCACAAAATATCCAATGGTTGCAATACTTGCGATTCAAGACGAATTTCAACCTACGCGACCATGCGGAACTAGCCGCAATCCGTTGGTTGCAACGTATGAACTTTTTCCGTTGGAAGCGCGGGCTGCCAGACAAGATCGGTCGTGAGACCCAACCTGCCTCAAGTCAGCTTCACAAGCTTATTGGAAGGTTTGATGAATGTTTGTGGACGTCTCAATTAGCGCTTGTTCGATGGTTGCTCTTTGCCGTGCAAATCGCGTCGTTGGTACTGGAATTGAGATCGCGTGCAGGTCTCCCACCCAGTCGACAAAAGAAAACCCGATAGCCGATACACCAGCAGAATGCTCGTCCAAATCATAGGCAAGGCCCTGTTCGCGGACTGTATTCAGTTCGGAAAGGAACTCATCCAAATTCCTTTGGATACCGTTCCGTTCCCATTCGTTCTGAATAAGCTTTGTCGCATCTCCTTCATCGAGTTGAGCGAGACAAGCTTTCCCATTTGCAGTGGTGGTCAGCGGAAAAACCTCGCCTACTTGCGAAACGGTCGTCAATCGATAGACGCCTGGGACCTGATCTAAGAAAACCATGCCGATACCGCGCATGACGGCTAGGTCTGTGGTTTCCCCGGTCTTTTGGGTCAGTTCCGTCAAAAGCAGACGGCAGTGTTCGACGATGCTGTACTGCGCCGCGCCCGCGAGAGCGCTTAGTTCGGGACCGAGCCTCAAACCACCCCCATTTGCATCCGCTATGACAAGGTTTTCCTCGGCAAGAGCGCTTGTGATTCTCTGTACCGTAGAGCGGGGCAGGTCAACACGCTCGGCGATTTTTCCCAAGCTCATTCCGGATTGGTTTTCTTTCAGAACACGCAAAATCGAGGCCGCTCTGGAAATAACCTGAATGCCACCTTTATCCGCTTTTTCAGACATTTAACCTACCTCATCCTGCCTTGGTATCGTAGCTCTGGATACCTAGCGATTTTTTAGTGTTGTATCACAATGCGGTGCAAGTCAACCGTATAGTGAGTTTTTATGTTGACCATAATGCGGTGCGTATGCATCATCATACGGGACAGGTGGGGAGGCCACCCAGACAATTGAAAAGCGAACACCGCCGCGTTGTCGGCGAACAAAGGAGATGTGCCCAATGGTCGAAATCCGTGGCATTGAGTTTCAGGCAAACACCGACAACGACATGGGGCTTGAGTTTTATAACCTGAGCCACAGATACGGGTTTCAGTGCCCCAACTGGCCGTATTTCAAGGACGTCCAGATCGACCGAAAGCACTACATGGCCAAGTCAGGCGTGTTGTCTCAGACGATTACGACGACGATGCACGTTACCACTCATATTGATGCACCGGCCCATGTTGTTCAGGGAACGCCGTTCATCGACGAGGTGCCGCTGCCGCATTTCTTCGGTTCGGGATTGGTAGTCTCGGTTCCCAAGAAGAAGTGGGAGCAAATCACGGGAGATGATCTGGAGAAGGCTTGCGGGCACTCAATCCGCAAGGGCGACGTTCTGATCATCAACACCGGTTGGCATAAGCAGTACGAAGACGGTGACTATTTTGCTTATTGCCCGGGTCTCGTTCCTTCTGCTGCCGAGTGGATGATCGAGAAAGGTGTGAAAGTCGTTGGCCACGATACCCAGGCGAACGATCACCCGCTGGCAACTGCCATCGGTCCGCAGCGAAACGGTCCGATCATGCCACACCTCGAAAAAGAGTATCTTGAGTGGTCAGGCGGCACGCCATGGGAGGTTGATTTCCCTGAGTGGGAACCGGTTCACAATATGCTGTTTTCCAAAGGCATTCTCGGCATCGAAAATGTCGGTGGGGATCTGGATGCGGTGACCGGCAAGCGGTGTACCTTCGCGTTCTTTCCGTGGAATTGGGACCGCGGCGATGGCTGCATTATCCGACTGGTGGCGATGATCGATAAGAACCAATCCTACCGCATCGAGGCTGGCGAAGATTTCTGAACACTCACGGACCGGTCGCCGTTTCGCCGGCGGCCGCCATTGCAACTGAGCGGAGACGGACATGCATCTGAAGCGGTTTCAGGACGCCCAACCTTACGAAGCACCGAGCCACTTCGGATGTCACGGGCTTCGCTTGCAGGGGTTTGAAGAAGGCGGGCCGACAAATCAGTGGGTCGGCTTCAGTCAGTTCCTTCCGGGCGGTGGGGCAGGGCCGGACTCCACGCCTTTTGAGAAAGTCTACGTCGTTCTGGAAGGCGAAATGACCGTCATCGTTGATGGCACAGAAACCGCTCTCGGCCCCATGGACAGTTGCACGATCGCACCGGGCGAAGTGCGCAAAATTGAAAACCGCGCGAACCACACCTGCAAAATGCTGGTTGTCATTCCGTATCCGTCAGAAAGCTGAGGACGAAAAGAATGTCTGATCCACTCAAGATGTTTGACGTGAAAGACAACGTCGCATTGGTCACCGGAGCCTCCGGCGCATTTGGCATGGTTGCTGCGCGCGTCCTGGCTGGCGCTGGCTGCAACCTGGTTCTGGCTGCAGGCAATCAGGATGCACTCGATGAGATTGCCAAAGAGTGCGAGTCACTTGGTGCCACGATCGTCGCAATAAATACGCGCCCGACTGATGAAGCGTCATGTGAGGCATTGGTCGACGAAGCCGTGAACAACTTTGGTAAGCTCGACATTCTCGTTGTCGCGTCTGGTATGAACAAAGTTGCTCCTATCAACGAAATGGCGCCGGAAACCTTTGACGCAGTGATGGACGCCAACGTGAACCAGAGCTGGCTATTGGCGCGCGCAGCGGCGGCACACATGAAGCAAAGCGAATATGGCAAGATCATTTTCGTCAGTTCTGCGCGCAGCATCCTTGGACACCCTGCCGGTTACACGGCGTATTGTGCGTCAAAGGCTGCAGTGAACGGGATAACCAAATCCTTGGGATGTGAGCTGGGTCCAACAGGGATTACCGTCAACGCGATCGCACCGACAGTGTTCCGTTCGCCTTTGACGGCTTGGATGTTTGAAGACACCGACGAAGCGAAGGCAGTGCGCGATGGCTTCCTGACCCGTGTTCCAAAAGGGCGGCTGGGTGAGCCGGAAGACCTTGCGGGTCCGCTCCTGTTTCTCGCGTCGCGCGCATCTGATTTTTACACCGGGCATATCCTTCATGCCGACGGCGGATATACGGCGGGTTAACGGATGGTGCGCAAGAAGCAGCAAATAGCGGTGATTGGCGCGGGCCTTATGGGGCACGGCATTGCCCTTACCTTGGCGAAGGCGGGCCAATATGTCGCCATTACCGATCCCGTGGAAGAAGCGCGCGTCACCGTGCCCAACCGCATTCGCGCCAGTATGGCCGCAATGGGGGATGATGAGGTTACAATCACGAAAACCCTCAAGATGATTGAGATTTTTGCGACGACGGAAGGTACTGTGCGAAACGCTGATGCCGTGTTCGAAGCCGCACCCGAAAAGCTCGAGCTCAAGCAAGCGATCTTTGCTGAGATCGAGGCGCATGCACCAGAAACTTGCATACTCGCGTCGAACACCTCGGTCATGCCAATCACCCAGATCATGTCCGGTTTGCGGCTGAAAAACCGAGCATTGGGAACCCATTGGTGGAATCCGCCGCACATGATCCCTTTGGTCGAGGTCATCAAGACCCAGTGGACAGACCCTGAGATCGCGCAGACTATGCTCGATCTGCTGAAAGATGCCGGGAAAACGCCGGTTATGGTCGAAAAAGATGTGCCCGGCTTTATCGGCAATCGCCTTCAACATGCGTTGTGGCGCGAAGCGGTCAGTCTGGTGGAAAACGGTATTTGTGACGCCGAAGCCGTCGATACCGTGATCAAGTCCAGCTTTGGGCGCAGGCTTGCTGTTCTTGGTCCGCTGGAAAACGCTGATCTGGTGGGCACTGACCTGACGCTCGATATCCACGAAAACGTGCTGCACGATCTTGAGGCACAAAGGGGCCCTTCATCCTATCTTAAGTCGCTGGTTGAAGCGGGCAAGCTGGGCATGAAGTCTGGCGAAGGATTCAGGATATGGGCCGAGGGCGAGGCGGATCAGGTTCGCCAACGTGTCGCGACACATCTGAAAAATCTCGAGAAGAGTTTGTAAGATCAATCAAACACTGGCGGCAGGCTGGTGAAGGGAGGACACAATGACAAGGACATTCAAAACGGCCACCAGGCGTAGTTTCATCGCCGGGGCAACGGCAGCAATTGCGGCACCGGCAATCCTGAGGGCGACGCGTGCTTATGCTGCGAACCCGACCTTGCGTGTCGGCAATGTCAGCCCGCGCACCGGACCGCTGGCTGGTTTTGCCGAGGCTGATGAATACGTGCTTCAGGCCATCCAACAAGTGTTCTCAGCCGGGTTGGACAACAACGGAAAAACTTGGAATGTCGAGATCATCTCGAAAGACAGCCAGTCCAACCCGAACCGAGCAGCAGAAGTCGCCGCAGACCTGATCCTAGGTGATGAAGTTGATATCATCGTGGCGGCGTCAACTCCGGACACAGTGAACCCTGTCGCCGACCAGGCAGAGATCAACGAAGTTCCCTGCATCACTACCGACTGTCCGTGGCAGCCGTATTTCTTTGGTCGCAACGGCGTTCCCGGTGAGGGTTTTGAAACCACCTATCACTTCTTCTGGGGCCTTGAGGATGTGATCGCCGCATTCCTTGATATGTGGGACAAAACTGGCGTGAACAAGACAGTTGGTGGTCTTTTCCCCAACGATGCCGACGGTAATGCTTGGGGCGATGCGGAACTGGGCCTGCCTAAACCGCTCGCCGCCGCCGGATACTCGCTCACCGATCCCGGTCGCTATCAGCCTCTGTCCGATGACTTCTCAAACCAGATCGCAGCGTTCAAGGCTGCTGGCTGCGAAATCGTCACTGGCAACATGATCCCCCCCGATTTCGCAACGTTCTGGAGCCAGGCCGCCCAGCAAGGCTTCAACCCCAAGGTCGTGACCATTGGCAAGGCACTTCTGTTCCCATCCGTCATTGAGTCGCTGGGTGACCGTGGTGACGGGCTATCGACCGAGGTCTGGTGGTCACCGCATCATCCGTTCTCGTCCTCACTCACAGGTATTTCTGCGAAGGACCTTGCCGAAGGTTATACGGCAAAGTCGGGCCGTCCTTGGACTCAACCCCTTGGCTTTAAACACGCTCTGTTCGAGGTCGTCGCGGACGTCATCAAACGGGCTGATGATCTGGAAGACCCGTCTTCGATCATTTCGGCAATCACATCCACCAACCTGAACACAATTGTGGGGCCGGTGAACTGGGGTGATGGGCCGATGAACAACGTCACCAAAACTCCGTTGGTCGGTGGCCAGTGGCAGAAGTCCGGAGACGCCTATGAGCTGCAAATCGTAGCAAACAGCACCGCGCCCGAAGTGCCGGTGACAGCAGACATGAAACTGCTGGGTTGACCAGGAATTCGGCACCAAACTTGATGCCGAACCCTCTATCCGAGAGACGCATGACGACGATCTTGAAACTCCAGGACCTGAGCAAGGCATTTGGCGCAGTCACTGTCGCCGATGCTATGAGCTATGAAGTCCAACAAGGCGAAGCGCTTGGGGTAATCGGCCCCAATGGTGCCGGCAAAACCTCGATGTTCAATCTGATCACTGGGACGCTCAAATCAAATTCCGGGGTGATAGAATTCAGTGGGCAGAACGTTACGAAATGGAGCGCGGCAAAGCGCAGCCATGCTGGTATTGCACGTTCTTTTCAGGTCCCGCAGCCATTTTCGGGAATGACCGTTTTTGAGAACGCGATGATCGCCGCCACGCAATCAGCTGGCATGCGTGGGCATCAGGCAGAACGGTTTTGTCTGGAAGTTCTGGACCAGACAGAGCTGCTGCCCAAGGCAAACGTTCTTGCCGGAAGCTTGACATTGCTGGAACGGAAACGCCTGGAACTGACACGTGCTTTGTGTGCCAAGCCCAAACTGCTGTTGCTCGATGAGATTGCAGGTGGTTTGACCGAAGCCGAGTGCAAGTCACTGGTTCAGACCATCAAAGATATCCATGCCTCTGGCGTTACCATCATTTGGATCGAACATGTCGTTCATGCGCTGCTGGCCGTTGTTGACCGCCTGATCGTTATCGACTTTGGCAAGAAGATCGCCGAGGGAGAGCCGCAGGCAATCATGGAAAGCGCCGAAGTCAAAGAAATCTATCTGGGGATCGAAGCTGATGCCTGATCCGATCCTCCAGACACGCGGTTTGAATTCTTACTATGGTGATTTCCAAGCGCTTTATGAGGTCGATCTGGACGTCGGCGAGGGCGAGGTTCTGGCCATCATCGGTGCGAACGGTGCAGGCAAGACAACCCTGATGCGTTCCATCACCGGGTTGCTTGCGAACCAACCGGAGCAGATCCAATACAGGGGCAGGGACATCAGCTGCCTTCGCGCAGATGAAGTCGCCGAATTAGGTCTGGCGATGGTGCCCGAAGGTCGTCAGCTGTTTCCGTCTTTATCGGTCAAAGAAAACCTAATGATCGGTGCTCAGGTTGGGCGCAAAGGTCCCTGGGATCTGCAAGCTGTCTACGACCTGTTTCCAATCCTGGATGAGCGCAAAGATCAGGCCTCAACATCGCTTTCCGGAGGTCAGCAGCAGATGGTCGCCATCGGGCGCGCGTTGATGGCCAATCCCGATCTGCTCCTCTTCGACGAAATCAGCCTCGGGCTGGCCCCGATCATCATCAAAGACATCTACGAAGCGCTGCCCGGCATCATCGGCGAGGGCATGAGCGCAATCATCGTCGAACAGGACATAACCAAGGCACTGTCGGTTTCAAGCCGGGTCTACTGTCTGCAAGAGGGGCGCGTTTCGCTAGAAAGTGCGTCCGACACCGTTTCGCGCGAAGACATTTCGCGCGCGTATTTCGGGATCGAATAATATGGAATGGCTGAACGCTATCGTGCAGGGAACTTTGCTGGGTGGGCTATACGCGCTGTTTGCCGCAGGTCTGTCGTTGATTTTTGGAGTCATGCGGCTCGTCAATATTGCTCATGGCGATTTGATTGTGCTGGCCGCGTACCTAGGGCTGACCGTGACGACCGCGACGGGGATGCATCCGATGGCCGCATTGGTGATCGTTGTTCCCGCTATGGCGGCAATCGGTTATGCCCTTCAACGCGGCCTGCTGAACCAAACTCTGGGCGACGATATTCTTCCACCGCTGCTTGTGACCTTTGGGCTTAGTGTAATTATCCAGAACGGGTTGCTGGAGGTCTACACCGCTGATCCGCAAGACCTTGATGCTGGTGCACTCGAAACTGCCAGCGTCGCAGTTGGAGGGTTGACGCTTGGCATCCTGCCGCTCTTGACCTTCGGGATCGCTGTTGCGGTGATCTGGGGGCTGCAATGGACTTTCTATCACACCGCACTCGGTCGTGCATTTCGAGCTGTGTCCGATAACCAAGACATCGCACAGCTTATGGGCCTCAATCGTCGGCACATCTTTGGACTGGCCATGGCGCTGGCCCTCGGCGTGACAGCAATCGCCGGTATTCTGCTTGGCATTCGGACAAGCTTTGACCCGTCCATCGGAGGCGGTCGCCTGATTTTTGGCTTTGAGGCTGTCATTATCGGTGGGCTTGGCAACCTTTGGGGCACGCTCATTGGTGGCGTCATTCTTGGTGTCGCGCAAACCATCGGAGCCAAGATTGATCCGGGCTGGCAAGTGCTGGCCGGCCATATTGCTTTCCTTGTCATTCTTGCCGTTCGTCCGAACGGCCTGTTCCCGAGGGTTTCCGGATGAATCTGCAAGAATATTCGGTTTCCCGTTCTTCGAAACCAGCCCGCGTTGCTGCGATCCTGGCCGCGATCAGCTTGCTTGTTTTAATTGCAGCCCCTTGGTGGGCAGGTCGCGCGGACATGCGCCTGATGGGTGAACTTTTCCTCTACCTATCCCTCGCCACCCTTTGGAACCTCATGGCGGGTTACGCTGGTCTCGTGTCGGTCGGTCAGCAGGCCTATGTCGGCATCGGTGGCTATATGCTGTTTGCACTGACGATGCTGGGCGGTTTGCATCCATTGGTTGCCATCGCAGCCGCAGGGGTCCTGGGAGCGTTGATCTCGATCCCGGTCGCCGTCCTGATCTTCAGGCTTCGGGGGGCATATTTTGCAATAGGCACCTGGGTCATCGCTGAAGTCTTCCGGCTGAGCTTCGCGCAAATCTCAGCGCTTGGTGGAGGGTCAGGATCTTCGCTGCCCGTTGCCATCGTGAAATCACTGGCGTCCGGGCGCGCGATGCGTGAGGCGCTGAGCTATTGGCTGGCACTCGGGGCCGCCGTGCTGGTTGTAACCGCCGTGTATCTCTTCCTGCGTTCGCGCCAAGGTTTGGCGTTGACGGCAATTCGGGACAACGAACTGGCCGCCGGTAGCCTTGGCATCGATATCTGGCGAACGAAGTTCATAGTGTACGTCGTCACGTCGGCATTCACGGCGATGATCGGCGCGCTGATCTTCTTGCAAAAGCTGCGCATATCGCCGGATGCGGCGTTCAGCGTCAATGATTGGACTGCCTTCGTCATCTTCATCGTAGTGATCGGCGGCATCGGTACCATCGAAGGACCGATCATCGGCACACTCGTCTTCTTTGCGCTGCGCGAAACGCTGGCCGACCTAGGAATAACTTACCTGATCGTTCTCGGCGTGGTCGCAATTGTCGTCATGCTCAAGGCACCAAAAGGCATCTGGGGCGCGATCCGTAGCCGCTATGATCTGCAACTTTTCCCGCTGGGCTATCGCGTAAAGCGCATCGGGCAATCCAAGGAAAACTGAATCCATGGCTCGTCAGAAAAAAACGATCATCACATGCGCTGTAACAGGAGCAATCCACACGCCCACCATGTCAGAGGCGCTGCCATACACTTATGATGACATCGCGAGGCAGGCGATCGAAGCCGCCGTGGCCGGTGCGTCGATCCTACACCTGCATGCCCGAAACCCTGAGGACGGGTCGCCATCGGTTGAACCTAATGACTTTGCGCCATTCCTGCCGCGCATAAAACAGGCCTCCGACGCGGTTGTGAACCTATCGACCGGTGGATCGCTGACATTATCCATTCAAGACCGGATCAACCCGGCCAAGACTTTCAGCCCCGAGATGTGCTCGATGAATATGGGTTCGATGAACTTCTCGTTTCATCCGCTGGCTCACCGATATGGCGATGACGATTGGAAGTTTGATTGGGAGAAGGACTATGTCGCGAACTCCGATCAGAACATCTTTCGCAATACGTTCCGGGACATTCGCGAGGCGGCGGAAACGCTTGCGCCGCACGACATCAAGTTCGAACATGAATGCTACGATGTGGGCCACTTGTATAACCTGAAATTCTGCATGGATATCGGGCTGTTTAAGGCACCCATTTTCATTCAGTTCATCTTTGGCATTCTCGGGGGCATTGGACCCGAAGTCGACAATCTGATCTTCATGAAACGTACTGCCGACCGGCTGTTCGGTGACGACTATCGGTGGTCGGTCTTGGGAGCAGGTGGAGCACAGATGTCCCTTGCCACGACGGCAAGCCAGATGGGTGGTAACCTTCGGGTCGGTCTTGAAGACAGTCTATTTATCTCTCGTGGAAAACTGGCCGAATGCAACGCTCAGCAAGTCGTTAAAATCCGACGTATTGTAGAAGATTTGGGCAGTCAGGTCGCGACCCCTGATGAAGCAAGGGAAATTCTGGACTTGAAAGGCGGAGACCGCGTCGCTTTCTGAAGGTAGGATGACCAATGACTACTTTCTTCGACCAACATTTTTTTGGAGTTTACGAAAGCCCAAGGAGTTTGAGCCATGCGATTGAAAGTTCTGACATTCAGTGCGCTTCTGACAGGATTTACGGCGGTTCAGGCTCATGCGCAAAACGCAGCTCGGGACATTACCAATCTCTTGCTCAGCAACCGATCAGCAGATTGCGCGGACTATGCTGGCGTGTATTCCGCTTCAGTGGAAGACGTCACCCGCCAGCAACATTTTAACTCCGAACTCGAAATCTCGGCAGATAGTCAGCAGTGTACTCTTAAGACCAATGGCATTCCTAACCATGATTTCAACGGGCCTACAGCCAACTTCGCCAACGATGTAAAGGAATTGTCAGGCACTTTTCGGGTTCCCAGAAATCCAGAAAAAGCCCCCAAACAAACTGCACTGTCGCAACGGAGTTATGATGCCATTTTGTTGAATGGCGTGCCGGTCGATTTGCTCTCGGCCGGGTGTTATCGCCCAAGCGGGCCGCGAGCAGACAAGAATGGCAACGTTTTGGCGGGGTGTCGAGACACGGATCCTTGGCTGCTCGATCCCCCGTCCTACGATCAGTATTTTGGTGTGGATCTTCACAATGCCCACGCCCAGCCCGACGGAAGGTATCATTACCATTCCAATCCAAATGCTCTGTTTTTGGATCACGACCTTGATAAGCCGTCACCAGTTATTGGCTTCGCAGCTGACGGCTTTCCGATCTACGGGACGATATTCAAAGACAGCGATGGCAAAATTAGACCGGCGATCTCTGGCTATGAACTTAAAACCACGCCGAGACCCGCTCCGCCTAAAGGGCCGGGTGGCACTCCGGACGGGACATACATCGACGACTACGAGTTCACCGGGGCTGGCGACCTGGATGAGTGCAATGGCATGATTGTGGATGGTGAGTATGGATACTATGTCACTACAAGCTATCCATGGGTGCTGAACTGTTTGGTCGGACAACCTGACCAGTCATTTGACAAAAGGCGGTGAGTTGTCTTGGCTCTTCCAATCACCGAAAGTCTATTAGAGTCAAGTTTACAAGCTCTCAAAAACTTTGATGGCGCCATCTGATTTGTCTGTGTGGTGATGGGCAATCGTCCAACTGCCCCCAATACGGCGAAATACGTTTGTGGCTCTGTGTGCGACTTCGACCCGTTTGCTTCAAGGGAGGAAAGTCCCTTTTTCTAACCCAACTTCATAAACAAAGTGACCAAATGTGAAGATGATGCGTTCCTTCATTTCAACCATCCCACATTCAAAAAATTCTGCGGCATTCTTCTATGCAATCCAAATAGCATCCAAGCCCACTTCGCTCCTACCATTGGGGCGCATCGCTGTAACGCCATGGCTAAGTAACCATACGCTGCTCATTGGTCTCGGATTCTTGTTGAACACGCTATTCAGCGCCGAACAAATTTCTTCAGACGCAGCAAGAATTTCGTCGTTTTGTGCCATGAACCTTCTCAGAAACTCAATTTGGCTAACCGCCACGTTAGTTGGTTCGAGACGACCGTGTTCCTGAGACCGCTGTTGGTGATGGCAGTTAGGTCAACGTCAAGGCCACGGCCGGAAGATCGTACGCGGCTTTTTTGCTGAATGTTACAGCCTGTTCGAATGAACATTATGTGCCACTTCCATGTATCCATCTCGCTGGTTGAAAGACTTATACTATCCACTTCTAAAGTGGCCAGAAAGAAAGCTTGTCGCAAGTTTTACTCAAACAAAAGGGCCCCTTGTAGGTCAAAGTGTTTCGGGAACATTGCGTGCAGAAATCGAAAAACAATTCTCATTGCTTCGTCGCGATCGAATGAATCCGGGTGGAGTAGGTAATCTGTCCACATGCCTTCCAGCATTGCGAGTGTGCCGTGCGTAGCATCCCTAGCAACTTGATTAGGGTGTTCGGTTCCAGCTTCTTTCGCAATTCGAGCGAAAGCGTTGAAAACCAGATTACGAAGCTTAGCGTCGCGGGTATCTGAAAACGCAGCGATTGCCGCTCTGTTTCGGGCCTCGCCTCGAAACGCGTACCAAATGGAAACATTTTTCTTATTGAGAATGGCTTCACTCAAGTCGCCCCGAACAATCATCTCAATATGTTCTTGTCCGGTTTGCCCAGTCGTTTCCAACAGGTCATAAATTCCATTGTAGTATTGTTCGGATGAATAGCGGGCCGCTTCGTCAACCAAATTGTCTTTACCGCCAAAATGAAGGTGAATCATGCCGCGGGACAGTTCGGCGCGTTGAATGATTTCGCTGACGGAAGTCTCGGAAATCCCTTTTTCTGCAACCGAGTCGAGTACTGCCTCGATCAGGGAAAGGCGGTTTCGCTCGCGTATTTCTTGTCGTCTTCCAGTCATTGGATCAGGCGGCTCTGTTTGTTTTCAGTCTCTTGCGGTGTCTTCTAATGGCCAGTGTGAAATTGGCCATCCCCAGTTGCGAAATTATCAGTTGACACAGCTAGTCCAAAAATTCCAGATTTAAATGGACAATTGTCCATTTTGTGATCGACATTGTCGTGCCACCGAAAACGAAGCTCAGCAGGGAAGCATGGCCGGAGTACTACGAAGTGAAACGGGCAAGGGCCTGGCACTGAGCGCGCCTGCGACGCTCTATGTCGGCCTGCTCGTGGCTGTTCCACTTTGCATTCTTGTCGCCTACAGCTTTTGGACCCAGACCTATGTCGAGATTGACCGCACACTGACCTGGGCGAATTACCAAGAGGCGTTTACCGACCCGCTGGTTCGACATCTGATGGTCCGGTCGGTCGCGATTGCGGGGGCAGTGACATTGGCGACGGTCGGTCTGGCCTATCCGATTGCCTACTTCATCGCATTTCGGACGCAGAAAAAAACCCTCTGGCTATTGCTGATTACCATCCCGTTTTGGAGCAGCTACCTGCTGCGGGTGTTCAGCTGGAAATTGATCCTTGGCTTCAATGGGGTGATGAACTCAGCATTGATTTCGCTGGGGCTGATAGAGGAGCCGCTTACATTCCTGCTCTACAATGAATTCGCCGTTGTCCTTACACTTGCACATGCCTGGGCGCCGTTTGCGATCCTGCCGATTTATGTGTCGCTGCAAAAGATCGACCGCAGCCTCTTGGAGGCCGCAACCGATTTAGGGTGCAGCAAGTTGGAACGGTTTGTGCGCGTAACTTTGCCCCTGACGGCGCCAGGGATCATCGCCGCTTGCTTGATCATATTCATCCCCACGGTTGGCGACTATGTCACGCCAGCCCTGGTCGGCGGTTCGCAGGGAAAAATGGTGGCCAATTTGATCCAGGTTCAGTTTGGCGCGGCCAATAATTGGCCATTGGGTGCAACCCTGTCCCTGCTTGCAATGCTTTCGGTCGGTTGCGTCGCAATCCTGTTTGTGGTGGTCGTCACCGCACTGGGGCGGAGGATCAGATGACCAAGGCTATTCGTATCCCATGGTTGCTTGTTTACGCGAACGCCTATCTGGTGTTTCTGTACCTGCCAGTTCTGCTCTTGCCGCTGTTTTCATTTAATGACGGAACCATCGTGGCTTTCCCGCTAAAGGGGTTCACGTTGAAGTGGTACGCGCAGTTGGGTCAGCAAGACACGTTGCTGCAGGCGATGGTCAATTCGCTGATCGTCGGCAGTGTGACTGCCTTGATGGCGACGTCTCTGGGCCTGTTCGCCGCGCGCGCCTATGTCCGGTACCGTTTCAAAGGACGGGAGTTCTCCGAAGGTCTGGTCATGCTCCCGCTGGTCGTGCCCGGTATCATTGTCGCCAGCTCGATGCTGGTTCTGTTCATCAGTATCGGTTTGAAGCCATCGCTGACAACGGTGATCCTTGGGCATGTGTTCGTGGCACTGCCCTTCTCCGTGTCGATCATGAAATCTGCATTTGACGATTTCGACCAGTCTTTGGAGGAGGCCGCGTTCGACCTTGGTGAAAGCGTCGTGGGTACGTTTCGGCGTGTTACCTTGCCAATCGTCGCGCCCGGCATCATCGCCAGCCTGCTGGTGACGTTCACCGTGTCGTTTGATGAATTTGTCCTGGCCTTTTTCCTATCCGGGAACAGCCCGACATTGCCGGTCTATATCTGGAGCCAGATCCGCTTTCCGGCAAAATTGCCCAACACGTTGGCGCTGGGGTCGCTGCTTTTACTGTCTTCAGTCCTGCTGCTGTTGATTGCCGAATACTTCCGCCGCCGTTCCATCCAATCCTCTGATTGAAGCCAAAGGAAACGAGTAAGATGAGCGAACAGAACATCATCGAAATTCAGGGCGTCGAAAAACGCTTTGGTTCCTTTGTGGCTGTGTCTGATCTGAACCTGACCTTGAAAGAGGGTGAGTTCTTTTCGCTGCTTGGGCCTTCGGGCTGCGGTAAGACAACAGCGTTGCGCATTATTGCAGGTTTTCAAGATCACGAAGAAGGCGAGATCCGAATCGATGGTCGAACGATGGGAGAGGTGCCTGCCAACAAGCGCCCCACCAATATGGTGTTCCAAAGCTACGCGATCTTTCCGCACCTGAATGTCGGCGACAATGTTGGTTTTGGATTACGCAAGACAAAGCTCTCGCGGAAGGAAATCAAAGAACGCGTGGCCGAGGCGCTTGAGATGGTTGAGCTTGGCGGATTGCAGGACCGCAAGGCCAATGAGTTATCCGGTGGTCAGCGGCAACGTGTGGCGCTCGCTCGTGCGCTTGTCATGCGACCGAAGGTTTTGCTGCTGGATGAGCCTTTATCAGCGCTGGACAAAAATCTGCGCGAAGCGATGCAGTTGGAAATGCGCCGTCTGCAGCAGAAGCTTGGAATTACCTTCGTGATGGTCACGCATGATCAATACGAGGCGATGACCATGTCCGATCGGATCGGCGTCATGTTCGCTGGACAGCTCAAGCAAGTGGATAAGCCTGAGGTTCTGTATTCCCAACCTTGTAACCGGGAAGTGGCCTCTTTCATCGGCGGAATGAACTTTCTCGATGCCGAGGTAACGGCAGAGAACCCTGAAGCGCTGGAAGTCAACGTTCAGGGCTTTGGGCAGATGACGATCGGAGTGAACCCAAATGTTCAGGTGCATGACAAAGAACTTCTTGTCGGCGTTCGGCCTGAGCAATTGGAAATCAGTGCGGAAAAACCGGATGGGTACGATGCTCTTGTTCAAGGCGAGGTCTCGGACGTCGCCTTCTATGGTGAGAGCGTCCACTACTATGTGCGCGTCGATCGTCTGAAAGAAAGCATCGCCGTCGCAGTGCCAAACTATTTTCACACAGTCGATCACAACCGCGGCGACACCGTCTGGCTTGGCGTTCAAAGCGCCTCGGTGATCGACTTGGGCAAACGCTAGTCTTTGGGAGGAGACAAATGAGTAAAACAGCATCACTTACGGCAGCAGTAGTTGGCATCTTTACCGCCAGCCAAGCGCTAGCAAATGCCGCTGATCTGACCGTTTTTGACTGGTCCGGATACGAGGATCAGGGCTTCTACGGCGACTATGTCGAAAAGTACGGCGGCGCGCCCAGCTATACTTATTTCGGCAGCGTGGAAGAGGCGTTTACCAAGCTTCAGTCCGGGTTTGAAGCCGATTTGGCTCATCCCTGCACGGACGCTCTGAGAAAATGGGTGGCGGCGGATATGCTCAAGCCGATCGACACCAACAAGCTAGAGAACTGGGACAAGTTGATGCCCAAGATCAAAGAGGTCGACGGCATCACGATTGACGGGCAGACCTACATGGTGCCTTTCGAATGGGGCAACACCGGCCTGATCTATCGCACCGATATGATTTCGGCGGACGATGTTTCACTGCAATTACTTGCCGATCCCGCCTATCAGGGTAAAGTTGCCATTCCAGACGCCGCCTCCAGTGCCTTTGCAATGGCGGCACTGGCAACCGGCGCCTCCAGCTATACCGACATGAGCGACGAGGAATTCCAGAAAGCTGCAGATTATCTGCGCGCGATTCATCCGAACGTACGCTTTTATTGGTCTGACGCCGGCCAACTGGATCAGGCAATTGCCAGCGGTGAGGTCACGTTGGGTTGGGGATGGAACCAATCGGAACTGAACCTGATCTGGAACGAAACGCCAGCGGCCATGATGCGTGATGTGGACAAAGGTATCGCAACTTGGGTCTGCGGTTATGTGCATCTGAAATCTGCAAAACAGTCGGATGAGCAAGTCTATGACATGCTGAACGCGCTCAGCTCTGCCGCAAGCGGTAAATACATCATCGAAAGCTGGGGATACGCACACGCCAACGAGGACGCGTTTGCCCAAGCTGACCCGGAACTGATCGAAACCTACGGGTTCTCGGATGTGGACAGCTTCTTTGAAGGCAGCCTTTTCTTTGACGCTGTTAACCCCGAGTTGGAGGCCAAGATGTTGAAGGAATTCGAGCGCATCAAAGCTGGCTTCTAAAGGCACTCTTACAACACAGCCGGGAATGGTGGGGACGTAGGAAACCTTCCATTCCCACGAAACTAATTCCGATTTTCTTGGAGGAAGCGCGGTAATGTCAGGCGCTGACGGATATTCTGTTCTCTTCGAACCGGTTCAGATCGGGCCAGTAACGGCTCGTAACCGGTTCTACCAAGTGCCCCACTGCAATGGTTTGGGTCATTTGCGACCTCAGGCCGAAGCTGCCATGCGGGCGATGAAAGCCGAGGGCGGTTGGGCGGTTGTATCCACTCAGGAGGCTGAGATTCATCCGACTTCGGATTTGTCTCCTTATTCTGAAAACCGAATTTGGGACGATCAGGATATTCCAGCACTGCGTCTAATAACCGACTCAATTCATGAGAAGGGCTCGCTTGCGGCAATCCAATTGGCGCATAACGGTCACCATGCCCAAAACCACCTGACCCGTGCGCCCTTGCTGGCCCCATCAGAACTTGTCCTGCAGACCCCATACCCGAAACAGGCCAGAGCCATGGACAAGTCGGATATTCGTGAGTTCCGCAAGTGGCATCGCGCTGCGGCTCGTCGCTCGCGCGAAGCCGGGTTCGACATTGTGTATGTCTATGCCGGGCATCACATGACATTGCCTCATCATTTTCTGCTGCCACAGTTCAATGATCGGACGGATGAATATGGAGGTTCGTTGGAGAACCGGGTGCGACTGACCTACGAGCTTCTGGAAGAAACCAAGGAGGAGGTTGGAGACAATTGCGCCATTGCCTTGCGGTTTGCGGTTGATGAAATGCTTGGGTCAGACGGCATGCAAGCGCAGGAAGAAGGCCGTGCTGTAGTCGAATTTCTGGCCGAGCTTCCAGACCTTTGGGATGTTAACGTAGCGGATTGGAGCAACGATTCTGCGACGACCCGGTTCGAGCCCCGCGACGGCTTTCAAACCTCATATATCGAATTTGTGAAACAAGTGACCTCTAAGCCTGTTGTCGGCGTCGGGCGTCTAACGTCTCCGGACTTGATGGCGTCACTGGTCAGGAAGGGTATCCTTGATTTTATCGGCGCGGCGCGACCATCCATCGCTGATCCGTTTCTGCCCAACAAGATCAAGGAAGGTCGCATCGAAGAAATCCGCGAATGCATTGGTTGTAACATCTGTGTTTCATCCGATTCTCTCGGCGTCCCCATACGCTGCACACAAAACCCGACTATGGGCGAAGAGTGGCGGAGGAAATGGCATCCTGAGATCATTGAGCGTCGGGTAGAAGAGGAAGCTGCGCTCGTTGTCGGCAGTGGACCAGCCGGGCTTGAATGCGCCATGCAATTGGCGCGTCGGGGCTACGAGGTAACTCTGGCGGAAGCAAAGCAAGAGCTTGGCGGCCGCGTGTTGCAGGAAGCTAGCCTGATCGGGCTATCCGCCTGGAAGCGCGTGACAGATCACAGAATTTACGACCTGCAACAACGCGGGAACGTTCATCTGTTCACCGACAGCCGACTGTCAGCCAGTGAGGTCGTCGAACTGGGTATTACGAACGTCTTTGTTGCAACGGGCGCAAAATGGCGACGAGACGGGCGCGGAAAATCTGCATTCCACGGTGTGTCAATCGATTCAGGTTCTCAGGTTTTCACTCCGGATGATGTTATGGCCGGGGTCATGCTGCAGGACGGCCCCATTTTGGTCTACGATGATGATCAAGCCTATCTCGGTGGAGTCTTGGCGGATCATTTGGCTCAGGCCGGGCGAGAGGTTTTCTTTGTGACGCCGGCCTCAATAGTTTCGCCGTTTACCGAATTGACGTTGGAGCAGACTAAAGTGCAACGCAGTCTGTTGGAAAAAGGCGTTCACCTAAATCTGTCCCAGACTTTGGTCGATGTCGCGCCAGGTCAGGCGACATTGCAGTGCGTCTACACGGGGCGAGAGAATTTCATTGAATGCGGCTCCGTCGTTCTGGTGACGCAACGAATGCGAGAAACCGCCCTTTACGACAAGCTTTGCGGGTTGAATGAAAGTCCGCTGCGTACGTTGGAATTAATCGGAGATGCCGCGAACCCGGGCTTGATCGCGGACGCTGTATACTCGGGTCACATGGCTGCTCGAAATTTCGAACGTAACGCGGACGACATCGACCGTGAATTCTTCCGCCGGGAAATCGTTTCCCTTGAATCTGCATGAGGTGCGCAATGCCAAAAGATGACTTGCAAGTAATGCGCGACTTGATGGACGCGCAACGGGAGGGGTTCGCCTTGCCTCGACACTTCTATACGTCTCAAGCAGTATACGAGAACGATATCGACGCGTTCTGGAACCGTAACTGGATCTGGGTCGGCCACGTTAGTCAGGTCGTTGAACCGGGCGACTATTTCCTGTTCGACTATGGGCCCGAGTCCATCATTGTCGTTCGGGATCGTGAGGGCGAGGTGCGAGCGCATTTGAACGTATGTCGCCACCGAGGATCGCGGGTTTGCATTGAACAACAAGGCAAGGTGCGCAACTTCATATGCCCTTATCATGCATGGACTTTTGACCTGAACGGCAAGCTACGAAACGGGCGATCGATGGGACAGGACTTTGACCCTAGCCAGTACGGGTTGTTCCCTGTTCAGGTGAAGATTTTTCAGAGCCTGATCTTTGTCTGCGCCACAGAAGATGCTCCGCCGCTGGATGCTGCCCTGGAAAGGCTGACCCCGCTTTCGAAGCCGTTCGATTTTGAAAACCTGAAAGTCGCGCACGAGGCATCATACCCGGTTCCGGCGAACTGGAAACTGGCCCTTGAGAACTACTTGGAATGCTATCACTGCGCGCCGTCCCATCAGGACTATTCGCGTAGCCATTCCCTGAAAGATCCAGCCCAGGTTCTGGAGTTTAGCGGGGCATTGAATGAACGGATGAAAGAAGCCGGAGTGCCCACCGAGGAACTTGATCTGACAGGAGAAAATGCGGACGCGCCGGGCGCAGATGTTTATTGGCGGCGCTACCCTTTGTTCCCCGGCTATGTGACCGGCAGCAAGGATGGAGCGCCTCTGGCGCCGCCTTTGGGCGAACTGAAATCCCACGATGGCGGAGCAACTGATCTGGGGATCGGCACACTGAACTACTTCCTCGTCTATGCAGATCACATGGTCGGGTATCGCTTCGTCCCTCGCGCGCTGCAGGAAACGGATATTCAGATCGTTTGGTACGTACGCGGAGGCGCTGAAGAGGGTCGCGACTATGACAAGGATACTCTGACATGGCTTTGGCATGTCACGTCGCTCGATGACGAGCGGATCATACGACACAATCAGGAAGGCGTGAACTCGCACCATTTCGTCCCAGGGCCGTTGTCCGAGATGGAGTGGAGCATCCCCGGGTTTTATCGCAATTACTTCAGCATGATCTGACACGCTCAGAATTCGGAGAAATACTATGACAGAGTTGACGAAGCGCAGATCAAGACGGCGCGGGGGTGGGCGTGAAGCACGTGCAGCTGTGCGAACCAGCAACGTCGCCTCGCAAGCAATCTGGCCGGGCATTTCGGGTGGGCGGTACAAGCCCCTTTCAGACGCTGACATGTCGCGCATTCATGAAGCCGCTCTTGGCATTCTGGAGCGTACGGGTGTCGGTGATCCAACGCAGGAAGTTCTTGATCTCGTGCTGCCCAAAGGGGCGATGGTGAACGAGCATGGTAGGTTGTGCTTCCCTCGCGCGTTGATGGAAGACCTTTTGGCGAAGGCTGCCAGCGAGTTCTATGTCCACGCACGCGGCTCGCGAGCCGGTAAGGACGACATGCACTGCACCAAGGACAAGGTGTATTACGCAAACTCCGGTACTGCTGTGACAACTTTCGACGCGGAGACTCGCAGTTTCCGGCCATCAACACTCAAGGACATTTACGACTTTACCCGATTGGTTGACCGGCTCGACAACATCCACATGACCGGTGATACGGTTCTGGCAACGGATGTGCCGCAGGACTACGAGCATGACATGAGCATGCTCTACGCCATTCTGGCGGGTAGCGAAAAACCATCTTGCCTGACGTTCCGTACTCGAGAGCACATTCAGGACGCGATTCATCTGTTCGATCTGGCATCAGGCGGGGAGGGCAAATTCTTCGAGAAACCCTCGGTCATTTTTGGCGGTTGTCCCATAGTGTCCCCGCTCCGGTTCGGGCGGGAAAATTTGGAGATCCTGATTGATACAGCGAAGATGGGGCTTGTCTGCGATTTGGCTGTTCCACCGCAAGCTGGGGCGACGTCGCCTGCGCCTCTGGCCGGGACTTTGGCGCAAGCCGTCGCCGAGACTCTATCTTGCGTCGCCATTGCCAACCTGATTAACCCGGGCACCCCCGTTGTCTTTGCAGCTTGGCCGTTTATTACCGATCTGCGCACTGGATCGTTTACAGGCGGCAGTGGTGAGCAGGCGTTGATATCCGCGGCAGCTATCCAAATGGGCAATTTCTACAACCTGCCGACCAGCGTCGGATGTGGTATGACGGATTCCAAAATCCCCGATGCGCAATATGGTCTAGAAAAAGCTCTGACATTCGCTTTGGCGGCTCATGCCGGTGCCAACCGGCTCTGCGAGTTTGGCGGAATGCTCGGCAGCCTGATGGGCTGTAGCTTTGAGTCGATGGTCATCGACAACGAAGCTGCGGGCATGATCTCACGGACGCTTCGCGGGATTGAGGTGAGTGATGAAACGCTTTCAGTCGACGTCATCCATGAATGCGCGATCAATCCCGGACATTTCCTCGGTAATACTCAGACATTGCAGTACATGGAAACCGAGTATGTCTACCCGACACTGATGGACCGCGAGCTGACTGATACTTGGGAGAAAGCGGGTCGTCAGGACATGTTCGAGCGTAGCCGATCCGTAGTGGATGACATTCTGTCCAATCACTACCCGAATTACTTTGGTAGCAAGGCGGACGAAGAGGTTCGGTCCAAGTTCCCGATCAAATTGCCCCGTGATGCAATGCGCGCTGGATAAGCGCTGCTGCAGGTAGGGCAGGCTTCGCGGTTGCTCCTATGTTCTGAATACGCCTTGGCGCGTCAGGTCGTCGGTTGCCAGCCGGATTCCTTTTTCAAGGATGTCAAACATCTCGTTCAACTCGCCCTCCGTGATGATCAGCGGAGGGGAGAACACACACATGTTGATGATGGGCCGCAGGATCAGCCCGTTTTCCTGGCAATGGTGATCAATCATAGCGCCAACCGACTTATCTAGATCCAATAAATTGTTAGCTTCGGCGTCCGCAACGCATTCAACGCATCCAACCAGCCCCACACCGCGGGCATCGCCGACCAGTGGCAAGTCGGCCAGAGCCTGTAGGCGCTCTTCAAAAAGCGGAGTGATTGCGCGGACATGTTCCAGAATGCGGTCGCGCTCCATGATTTCAATAGTTTTCAATCCCGCTGCCGCGCTCACTGGATGGCCCGAATAGGTGAAGCCGTTTGAAAAAGTAGCGTTCCGCCCGTGGTCTCCGCTCACATCTGCAATCAGCCGATCAGAGATGATGCACGCCCCCATAGGTACGTACCCGGACGTCATGCCTTTGGCGCAAGTGATGATGTCGGGTTGAATTCCAAAGACGTCTTCAGAAGCAAACCAGTGTCCAAGCCTCCCAAATCCGGTCACGACCTCGTCTGAAATATACAGGACATCGTATTTCTGGCAGATTTCCAGACAGCGCTGATGATATCCTTGTGGAGGCACAATGACGCCACCAGAGCACAAGATCGGTTCAGCGATGAAAGCAGCGACCTTGTCTGCGCCGGTCTGTAAGATCATGTTTTCCAGATCCGCTATTTTTTCGTCCAGAAAGTCGTCAACCGTCTGATCGGAGCGACGAGTATACGGATTAACATTCGGCAGGAAGCGCGTCAGCTGACTTGCCTGGTCCAGCCAACCTTTGTCACGCTCTTTTCCGGACACCGAGGCCGCCAGATACGTCGATCCGTGATAAGCTTTCTGCCGCGATATCACGATTTTCTTTTCAGGTTTTCCCAGCAGGTTATTGCGAAATTGCACAAACCGCAGAGCGCTATCCACGGCCGTTGAACCTCCTGTTGTAAAGAACACGTGGTTCAGGTCACCCGGGGTTCTCTGGGCAATTTCATGTGCCAACCGGGCCGGAGCCGAGTTGGCATTATTGAACGGCGAAAAATACGCCATCTCTTTCGCCTGCTGCGCCATCGCGTCGGCAATCTCGGTGTTTCCATAGCCCAATTGAATGCACCACATACCAGCAGGGCCGTCTATCAGGCGCTTTCCGTCCTCTGTCACGACGTGAACGCCATGACCGCTTTCGGCAAAGGTCCGTTCGTTTTGGCCCAGATGTGCCATGCCCTCCCACGGGTGCAGAAAGTTCTCGTTGTCCCAACTGCGTATGGATTGAAAGTCGGAGTTCGATAGGGTCATAGGCCACCGTGATGTAATATATATCACAAAATGAACAAGCATTCATTCAATGTCAATCCTTGAACCTCCGCTCTGTTAAATGCGAAAAGATCAAGAAAGCGCACCCCAGCAAAGGACAAGTAAAATTACTCTCGAGCCCGATACTCCAGCAAACGCACGGGAACTCAGCAGGTTGCAGAACCGAAATCAGTTGATCCAATCGGCTGCAGACGCCATCTATAAATACGGAATTCGCGGCACAACCGCGGCAAGAATCCAAGAGTTGTCGGGATTGTCGCAAGGGATGATAAACCTACACTTTGGCTCCAAGGAAAAGCTGCTGCTTGCGGTGGCTGAGGAACTGTCAGTCCGCTACGCGGGGCAGTGGAAGGCCATTGCAATCAATCCAGAGTTAGACCCGGCAGACAAGCTAATCTCTATCATTAAGGCAGATTTCGACCCCTTGGTCCTTAATGCGCGGGACGTTTCGATCTGGTTTTCCTTTCGGGCTGAAGCGCTCTCAAACCCAAACGTTTTTCCTTTCATCGACTCGCGAGACAAAGGTTTCCGCGCGATGATCCTGGAGCTGTTGGAACAAATAAAGGACGAAGGCGAGTACGAGGACATAGACGTCAAACTTGCAACAAACGCGTTGGTTGCTTTGTTGGAAGGGCTTTGGAACGACTACCATTTGCATTCGGATATCTTCAAACCCTCGGAGGCCTTGAAGATCTGCCTGTTTGTGCTGCAGTCGATATTTCCAAAACACTTTAGCAATAGTCGATCCGCGGGTGCAGGTGACTTAAGTGACTAGGAACTAACTTCGGTCAATCACGAATCCGTCTGTGTCTCATGGTGAAATCGACGCAAGTCGTTGATCATTGCTTTGGCCAAAGAGACGCACATAAGCAGTAAAACAACACTGAACGGCAGTGCCCCGATGATCATCGAATTGGTCAATGCCTCTAATCCACCGCCGCCCGCGACCAGCAGAGTTCCAATTACAAGGGTTAGAAGAACACCCCAGAGGATACGATGAAACAGGCCCGTGTCTTCAGACCCGCCGGACATGATCGTGTTCATCACAAGGATGCCAGAGTCGGCGGATGTGACAAGGAAGGTCATGGTTAACAAAATACACATGACTCTCACTACCGCGAGCAGGTCACCCGATATCATTTCCCCCAAGGTGACGAACAGTGTTGCCGTCGTTGATGCCGCAATGATTGATCCATTGGCATCTCCATTCAGTTCCAAATCGATGGCGGCCCCGCCCAGAATGGCCATCCATGCGAAACAAACCAGGGACGGGGTAATGACCGCACCAAGTATAAATTCGCGCACAGTCCGCCCTCTTGAGATACGCGCTAAGAAAAGTCCGACAAAGGGCGAAAACGCGATCCACCATGCCCAATAAAATGTAGTCCATCCGGCCTGCCATCCAAACAACCTTCCGCTTGTACCCGCGTTATAAACTGCAGTCTTGGTCGCATCAGAAAGACCGGCTGTTTCGTTGCTCAAACCCTCAAGAAAGGTTGCTTTTGTTCCCCATGGATCAGTTGCACCCGCAAAGAGTTCGCCGACAAAGGGTGCCGCTTCTGCAGGCAATACTGAGGCAAACTCGACTTCGGAAATCGGTCGAAAAGCTTGGAAGCTCAGAGGGACAAAATTTTTGATATAGTCAACCAGCGCTGTAGCATAGGTCGTCGCCGCAAACACGAATGAGCCATAAGCAATGAATACCACCAGCAATACCAGTGAAAAGAGAAGATTAATATTTGACAAGTATTTGACACCACGCCCGACGCCAGAGACGGCAGAGAGTGTCGACATAATCATAACAACGATCAACGCCGTTATTAGGCCGGCGGTTGACGGGATCATATTGGTTACTTCTTTCTCCACAAGCCAATTCGCTCCGGTAATTAGAAACGCACCATCCACCAATTGAGAAACGCCATAACCGATCGTTACCGCTACGCCGAGTATTGTCGCAACGACTCCGAGTATATCGATCACATGGCCTGCAACACTATTTGAATATTCTCCAAGCAACGGGGTCAGTGCGGTGCGGATTGTCAGCGGCATGCCTCTGGTAGATGCGTAGTAGGCAAGGCTAAGGCCGGTGACGACGTATATTGCCCAGGCGTGAAATCCGGTGTGCAAAAAAGTATAGCGGTAGGCTCCTTCAATCGCGTCTTCGCTTTTGGGCGTGACTTCCCCGGAAATAGTCAGTGGATTGGTTTCCCAAAGGCCAAGTGGTTCAGCGGTTGCATAGACCATTAGGCCCACGCCCAGACCCGCCCCAAACATCATCGAAAACCAAGAGAAGTTAGAAAATTCCGGTTTCTCATCTTCTAAACCCAGCCTCATTCGGCCGGTTGAAGGAATGAGCGCGATAAGGAAAAGGAAAAGTACAAACAATCCAACGGAAAGATTGTAGAATGTATTGAACTCGGACAGAATTCCTGACTTCCAAGATCGCAGTGTATCATTGGCTGATAGTGGCCAAACCAGCGCCCAGAGAACGAGTAGAGAAACCGAGAGTTTGCTTACCAGCGCAATCGGAAGGCAATACCCTTTGTAAAAGCCGGTCCGCCGAGTTCTTATTTTGAGGTCTGTGAAAGGTTCTTGAAGCGCCATGTTTTTCCGGTCTTACATAAATTGACTGCTTTGCTCGCCGCGCTGCCAGTCGCTGGGGTCCAGACTATTTTATTCTCAGCCTGAATAGGAGTGTGGTAGCGGGATCGATAGCTGAGAGGAAAAGCTTTTATTCGCAAACGGCAAAACCTATGCGGTTACTGAAAATTGAATGACCTAGAATCAAAGGTTTTGTCATTTGGCATCCAAAGTCGTTCTACTGGCGATAGCCCCTTCATTTTTTTTGTTATTTCGCTGTGTGATAATCGGTGAAGGCTATTAGTGGAATGCGATTAGATTGTGAACTGACGGGGAGCAGACACGGTAGAATATGGAAGGACAACGCCTGCTGTTGTCAAAGGAAGCCGAGGAGTCGCTTCGCCACTTCTATCACCGCTTCGAGATTTTCAGGTTGTAGCGCTAGATAACCCGTACCGCCTGCCGGGATTGCCCATTTGATCGCAGTATCGACAATTAGGTTGGCCTTTTTTAGGCACCAAGCAAAGCCCGTTTTCAAAGCCATGATCAACCTCTCGATGATCATTTGCAAGCGTGATGAGACGGGATCGTGCTTTTCAACTTCTTTCCTGGGATCTTGCAACGGCTCCCCAAAAAATCACTAATTCCTTCGCAATAGGCGAATCATCGAGCATTTCTGAAGGATTGTTTCCACCACTTCCGTGTCCGTTGGCCGTGGCTCGGCGAAGAGCGGTGTCGAGGCCACCGAAGCGCTTTGCTAAATCAAAGAAGGTCCGGGTCTTTTCGATTTCTGCAGCCACGGATTCTATGCCTGCTTCCCAAATCGCATCAGCTCCGTCCAAAATTAGTATCATCCAATCTGCCAAAAAAACGGAGACACATAGGTCGCGCCGGCCTTTGCTGCTAAAAGAGCCTGTTTTGGTGAAAAACAGAGCGTGATGTTCGTTCTGATGCTATTCCTTTTGAAATGGACGCATGCTTTGAGGTTATCCGGGGTCAGCGGAAGTGCGACAACGGCATTGTCTGCAATCGATGCAAGACGCTCTCCTTCGGCGATCATTCCAGCTGTATCCAATGCCGCGATTTCTGCAGAGACCGACATATGCGTCAGAGTGCAAATTTTTGCAGTGATTTCTCATAAATCGCGGCCGGATCTCGCAATCAGACCTGGATCGGTGGTGACGCCGTCAAGAAGTCCCAAGTCTATCAGGTCTTTGATTTCGCTTACTTCTGCAGTATCCGCAAAAAACTTCATGAGTTTTCCTCATGTGTGTGAACTAATTTTGGTTGCACGTGAATTCACCCAGAGGAGCTGCATCGACGGATGGCGGGGTCCAGGGCGTAAGTTCAGAACGCGTGGTGCGTCCCGAATTCGGTGTAGTTCTGGTTTAATCTTAGGTCGGCATTTCGACTAGCGCTGATGACGAGTTCTGCATTTGGCAGATCGTTCGCTATTGCGCGTTGCAGCGCGGTTTGCGGGTCAAATCCATGGCTGATCCAGCGGTTTTGCAGCCTGTTTTCAAGCTCTTCCAAAGTTGGGCTGACAAAAACCGTTGCAGCATAGACATCCGTTAGGTTTCTCCACGGGTCGCTGTCCATCAGAAGATAGTTACCCTCAACGACGACGACCGGAGTTGCCGGGTGAACCGCAATGGCGTTGGCAATAGCGAGGTCCATTGTGCGATCGAATTTGGGATGAAAGGACTCGTGGCGCGTAAATTGAAGCTCTCTGATTGCAGCGCAAAACCCGACCCCATCGAAAGTCTCTGGCGCGCCTTTTCTCGCCAGCAATCCACGCGTTTCCAGCACGCAGTTGTCCAAATGGTAACCATCCATTGGTACAAGTGTGGCTGACGGAACCGCCGAGCTCTGTTGAGTGTTCAGCGACTGCACAACGGCTTCCGCTAAGGTCGACTTTCCGGATGCGGGGGGGCCGGCGATTGCGATAATCGTCCGGACTCCAACTTGCCGCCGGGAGGAGATCAGGTCGCAAACGCGCTGTACGTCCTGCTCGATCACGCTGCGTCCTCTTTTGGGGGTTCCTTGGCACCGGTCATGAAGGCGACTGCATCGGACATCGTGTAATCCTTGGGATCAATTGTGCAGAGCCTTTTGCCCAACCGATGCACATGAATGCGGTCGGCAACCTCAAAAACATGAGGCATGTTGTGGCTGATCAGGATGATCGGAATGCCACGCGCACGCACGTCCTGGATCAGTTCAAGCACCTTGCGGCTTTCCTTGACGCCCAAAGCAGCCGTCGGTTCGTCCATGATGATAAACTTGGTTGCAAAGGCAGCGGCACGAGCAACGGCAACACCTTGGCGTTGGCCACCAGAGAGAGTCTCAACCGCCTGATTGATCGACTGTACAGTCATCAGCCCAAGCTCGGTCAGTTTTTCACGGGCAAACTTCTCCATCGCTGGACGGTCAAGCTTACGCATGTATTTACCCATGAACCCCTGCTTGCGGATTTCGCGCCCCATGAACATGTTGTCCGCAATCGAAAGGGCAGGAGACATCGCGAGCTGCTGATAGACAATCTCAATCCCCATATTCCGCGCATCGATCGGAGAGGTGAAGTTAACCTTTTTGCCCTCGATCAGAATCTCGCCTTCATCCGGGATTGTGGCGCCGCAGATCGCCTTCACGATGGATGATTTGCCCGCGCCGTTATCTCCGATCACTGCCAGGATTTCCCCCTGGCGCAGTTCAAAGTCGGAATGGTCGATGGCGGTAACGTGGCCATAGCGCTTTACGATCCCGCGGCCTTGGACGACTGGAGTTGAGTCTGACATTAGCCCGATACCTTTCTAATCCACTGGTCGACGGCAACTGCAGCGATAATGAGAAGTCCGATAAGTAAGAAGGTCCATTGTGCGTCTGCGCCCAGAAGCCTAAGCCCCAAAGTGAACACGCCAACAATCAGCGCGCCAAACAGCGATCCCAGGATGGATCCCCGCCCGCCAAACAAAGAGATGCCCCCGATCACAACCGCGGTGATGCTTTCGATATTGGCTAATTGACCGGATGTAGGTGAAACCGACCCGATGCGCCCGATCAAGGCCCAGCCCGCAAAGGCACAGATCAAACCGGATAACATATAAACTGACATCAGCGTTCTGTGCACGTTCACACCGGATAGTTCAGCCGCCTCAGGGTCATCCCCCACTGCATAGACATGCCGGCCCCAGGCCGTGTGTTTGAGCGCGTAAGCCAACACGAAAATCAGTACGAGCATGAATATCACGCCGACCGTAAAGGTCGCGCCACCGATGCTGAATTTGGTGCCAAAGAATTGCAGGAACGGGGCGTTGGCCTCGATATCCTGGCTGCGAATTGTTTCGTTTGCGGAATACAGGAAGTTTGTCGCCAGAACGATCTGCCACATGCCGAGCGTGACAATAAAGGGCGGCAGCTTTACGCGACTGACCAGCCAGCCATTAAGAGCCCCGATCAGCGTTCCCATTGCCAGCCCGCACATCACAGCAATGGGCACGGGGATACCGTAGCGGAAGGTGAACTGACCCATGATGACGGATGAAAACACCATGATCGCACCGACGCTCAAGTCGATGCCGGCGGTCAGAATGACAAGGCTTTGCGCTGCGGCCACGATGCCCACGATCTGAACCTGCTGCAGGATCAGCGTCATCGCAAAGGGTGAGAAGAATTTGGACCCCAGCAGCAGGCCGAAAATTACGATGGCGCCGACCAGAACGATCAACGGCACAAAGGAAGGGTTGACATGGAGAAGATGCTGCAACTTCCCCAGAACACCACGCCGGTGATCTTCAAATTCCGCTACGGTTTCTGACGCGTTGGCGGCGGTTTCGAATTCCTGGGCGTTTTGGTTTGCTTCAGACATCTCTCCCCCTTTTCGTGGCTGGCATCGCGTCCACGAAATCAGTTTACAGGAAGTTTAGGTTTGCTGGTGAAAGGATTGATGAGGCGCTGCGGCGCGCCTCACCTTGTAGGGCTGCCTTTAGCCCCAGCAGAGATCCAGGCCTTCTGCGACAGATAGCGACTCGACCCCATCAACCGGCTGGTCGGTGATGAGTGCCACACCCGTGTCATAGAAGTCTTTGCCGGGTGTGTTTTCGGGCTTCACGCCCTCTTCGGCCCATTTTTTCACGGCCTCAACCCCAAGCGAGGCCATCAATAGCGGGTATTGTTGGCTTGTCGCCCCGATCACACCGGCTTCGACGTTTTGGACGCCGGGGCACCCCCCGTCAACCGAAACGATCAGTACGTCGTTTTCACGCCCGATGGATTTCAGCGCCTCATATGCGCCCGCAGCAGCCGGTTCGTTGATCGTGTGAACAACGTTGATGGATGAATCCTTGGCCAGAAGATTTTCCATCGCGCGGCGCCCGCCTTCTTCATTACCGTCGGTCACGTCACTGCCAACCAGCCGCGCATCGGTTTCGTCACCGATGACATTTGGGTCCGCCAGGTCCACGCCGAACCCGTCGAGGAAACCCTGATTGCGCAGAACGTCCACTGTCGGCTGACTGACGTTCAGATCCAGCGTCGCGATCTTGGCATCGGCTGCGGCGTCGCCCATTTTGGCCTTAGCCCATTGACCGATCAGCAGACCGGCCTTGTAGTTGTCCGTCGCGAATGTCGCGTCCGCCGAGTCAATCGGGCTCAGCGGCGTATCCAGCGCAATGACCAGAACGCCTGCATCTCGCGCCTGTTTAACCGCAGGAACGATCGAGCTGGTGTCGGATGCCGTCAGCAGAATGCCTTTTGCGCCATCGAGAATACATGTCTCGATAGCCTGAACCTGAGTTTCATGGTCGCCATCGACCTTGCCGGCAAACGCCTTGAGCGTCATGCCCAGCTCTTCTGCCTTGGCGGTTGCGCCTTCCTTCATCTTAACGAAAAAGGGGTTGGTGTCGGTCTTGGTAATCAGGCAGACGGTTTCACCAGCCGCTTGCGCGGATGCAGCGGCCAAAGTCAGCGCAGTCGCGGATGCGGCGAGCTTGAGTAGATTTCTCATGTTGTCCTCCCAGAAAACTGTTGTGGCCCCGCGCGGAATAGCGACAAGGCGGGCCTCCATCCTCCAATGAAGGTCCCGTTCAAGAAACCGTGATTCTAGCCTCTGTGTCAATAAATAAATAAAGTTTATTTATTAATTTGCCCACGTATCTTTTCATAAGAAAACAAGGTGTTTATGTTTAAGGTTATGGAAAGAGAGGCGTTGAAAATACTAACCGGCGGGGTAAGCCAAAGCGGTGTTCGTGATCATAACGAACGCCTCATTCTGACGGTTTTACAACGGCATGGACCTGCTGCCGGGGCGGACGTCGCGCGGCTGACGGGCCTGTCACCCCAGACCGTGTCGATCATTCTGCGTAAGCTCGAAAAGGACGAGATTCTCAAACGTGGGACGCCGTTGAAGGGCAAAGTTGGGAAACCTTCGATCCCCATGGAGCTCAATCCCGAAGGCATTCTGTCGGTGGGAATGAAGATCGGTCGCCGCAGCGCCGATCTTCTTTTGATCGACTTCACCGGTAAGCCACGCCAACAGCTCTCGACGACTTATGACTACCCGCTACCCGAAGCAGTGTTCGGGTTTCTGGAGGTAGGATTGGAAGAGCTTCTGGCCAATGAACCCCAGAAACTTCGGGACCGTGTATGCGGGATTGGAATCGGAACACCGTTCGAGCTGTGGAAGTGGCACGACCTTTCTGGGCTTGCGGCTCAGAAATTCAGGTCCTGGAGAAACGTGAACTTCTTTTCCGAGGTGGCCAAGTTCAGCGAACTGCCGGTCTTTGTGGTCAATGATGCTACTGCCGCGTGTCACGCGGAGCACCTCTATGGCCGCGGGGCTGAGTATCGAGACTATTTTTATTTCTTCATAGGCTCAATGATTGGCGGAGGCGTTGCATTGAATGGCACCGTATTTGAGGGCAACCAAGGCAATGCCGGTGCCTTGGGTGCCATGCGAACGACGGGTCCTTTGGGTGAAAGCCAGCAACTGATTGACACTGCATCGCTGTTCCTGCTCGAGGACAGGTTGATAGAAGCGGGTGTTGATCCGGGAATTTTGTGGAAAAAGCCGCAGGACTGGAGCAGCATTTCGCGCTATGTCGAACCATGGATCGGTACCACCGCGCAGGAACTGGCCAAAGCTGCGCTGTCTATTTGCGCGGTCATCGACTTTGAGGCAATTTTTATCGACGGCGCATTCCCATCTGAAATACGGGAGGAGTTGGTCTCACGGGTTCGTCGTTACCTAGTCAACCAAGATAAACGCGGTTTGATTCCTCCGGCTGTAGAAGCTGCGGCTATTGGGGAAAACGCCCGCGGGATTGGGGCGGCAAGCAGCCCGATTTTCCGCCAGTTTCTATTGAACACTAATGCTGGGCTTTCTGGGATGTAGTCGAAATTCATAGGGGTCAAATTTCCCAAGTAGAAAGGAACCGCGTAATGTCAATCTTCTCAAAACTCTTTGGTGGCGGTGAAAAGTCGGAGCTGCAACCGGTCTCGTACAAAGGGTTCGACATCTTCCCCGTTTTGATTGCCGAGGGCGGAAAGTATCGCCTGTCGGCCCGTATCGAAAAAATCATCAACGGAGATCGTAAGACCTATGCGCTGATCCGGGCGGATGTCTTCGAAAGCCGGGATCAGGCCGAGAGCTTTAGCATCACCAAGGCGAAACAGGTGATTGACGAGCAAGGCGAGTGTATTTTCGGTTAAGGGAACTGTTGGCTATCATCCCTTTCCACGAGCGCTACGGCGTCAACGTCAAATCTCTCGGCCTTGCCCTCCATAATGCTGCGAGACATGTTTCCTCCCCAACTCTTGTCCAGACACCAAAGGCCAAACTACGAAACAAGAAGGTCCCGCAGGTGTTTTCTATGCAAAAAAAAGTGCACCTAAAAAAGTGCACCTACCGCTACTGGCAAATTGGCAGTTCTAGCGGCGGCTGCTTGGGCAGGGCCGCCCGCCATTGATTGATGATCGGTTGCAAAGTTCTTTTCGGCCAAAACTTGGGTGCGTCAATCGCCTTCAGACATGCTGCGTTCCAGTAGACGCCCGCGCGCGAAAGCGATTTTCCTTGCTCCACCGCTTTGGCAACCGCGTTAATGTCTTTTGATTCCGGGTAGATATAGAGCGTGGTCGGGTTTCCTTCGACAAGCTCCAAAATCTCTTTTGAAGCGGATTGCGACCAGGTTGTGCAGCCGTTGCTGCGCCCACCGACGTAGTTCACGAGCTTGCCGTAGGGGACATACAGACTTCTGATCGCAGGTGGGTTTAACCCCTTTGGAATAGACCGCAATTGCGATGTTTGCCGCTTTTAAACCGAACCATTCTATAGGCCGGGCTTGCTTGCCTTGCCTGTTTTGACGGTGCCCTTTCCATATGTACTTGTTTCATGGCGCGCAAAAAAGTGAACTCAATCTCTTTTCCTTTGCGTAAGCAAAGCGCACCATTGAAAGAAGAATGTCAAAAGACGGCGGAGTGCAGGAGTTACATCGCTATATGGTACGCGAGATAAATTGCCGCAGGTCGGCTTCGAGCCTGAAGCTGATCTCCTTAAGCACAAAGCTACCAACCTTGCTACAACACGTTTCTGTCTTCGTCTAATTGCCGCCTTGCACCTGGTATTGTAGTCTGCGGACTTTCCCTGGAGGCATGTTAAAAACCCGTTTGAATGCTTTGTTAAAAGAAGGTTCAGATAGGTACCCTATCTCAGCCACGATTTGCGAGATTGGTTGATCGGTAGCAATTAATCGTTCCCGCGCCAGATGCATTCGCCAAGTTGCGAGGTATTGTATTGCCGGCACACCGACGAGCTCGGTAAACCGTGCGGAAAATGCCGATCTGGACATACCTGCAACCTGTGCAAGAGACTCGACTGTCCAGTTTGCTGCGGGTGCGCGATGAATGGAAACAATGGTGCGGCCAATCTGTTGGTCTCTGGCGGCTTTCAGCCAACCTCGATTGGCGTCGGGCGCACTGTTCAACCATCGGCGAATAGCCTCGATGACAACCACATCGGCCAAGCGTGTAATCACTGTTTCACCGCCCGGTCGTAATTCACGCGCCTCTCTTGCAATGAATTGCAAAGTTGCTTGTAGCCAGCTCCCTGCATCCTCTTCCCACGGATCGATTTTCAGCACGTCGGGAAGCAAGGCCATCAACATGCCGCTGGCCGCGTGATCTATCCTGACGAGCCCGTACATGATTCCGGTCTCGGCTCCACCGCCGCCGTGCTCTAGTGTTTCGTAGAGCTCGGTCACCTTGCGTATGGGCAGTTCTTCCAGTTTCAAAAGTGGGGTGTCTTTTGAGCTGGAGAACCCAACTGGCGCGCCATTTGTCATCAGAACCAAGTCGCCTTTCTCGACTTCAAACGGCACATCTTCTCCGACCCTCATAAAGCAACGCCCGTGCGTAATGACCGCAAAGCTCAGTATTTCGGGGAAACCCGGTATAGAAACGCCCCAAGGCGCAGACATGCGCGACTGGCAATAGAATGTACCCGTCAGTTTCAGAAGATGAAGAATTTCCCCGAGCGGATCACCGATTGGCTGCGCCATTGCATGGGGGTCGGGAATATGGGGGTTGATCTGGCTCACTGCACCAGACTGTTCGATATTTCCCCAATTGTCCACAATTTTTGGATGAATGGATAAAAAGTCAGGACAATGCAGACTTCTTCGTCCTTCGTGCTTACCTATTTTGGGGTCATCGACTGATTTTACGGAGATGACCGATGACACAGCAAACCATTCTGGTACTTGGCGCAACAGGTAAAACCGGATCACGTATCGTGACGCGCCTTGAAGACAGGGGCCATGCAGTTCGGCGTGGATCGCGGAATAGCAAAACCCCATTTGATTGGGAAAAACCGCAGACATGGCCCGCAATCCTGGACGGTGTTTCTGCCGCCTATATTTCCTATTTTCCTGACATCGCCTTTCCGGGCGCGGTCGAGCAAGTTGCGGCCTTTTCGGCATTGGCTCGAGAAAAAGGACTGCAGCGACTTGTGCTGTTAACAGGTCGCGGAGAATTTCATGCCGAACGTGCCGAAGGGGTTGTTCGGAACTCCGGTGTGCCCTTTACGATCGTCCGTGCGGCGTGGTTTGCGCAAAACTACTCTGAAGGTGCATTGCTGGAGCCGGTAATGGCCGGTGTGTTGCCCATGCCCGCAGGTGACGTGCGTGAACCGATTATCGACGTGGACGACATTGCCGACGTTGCCGTCGCCGCCTTGACCGAGGAAGGACACACTGGCGAGCTGTATGAAGTTACAGGGCCGCGTCTCATGACATTTGCCGAAATGGCTGCCGAACTTTCACGCGCAATGGGCAGAACCGTGCAATATGTGCCGATTTCGTTTGAAGACTTCCATGCGGAAATCATCAACGCGAGCGGAGAGATGATTGCTGACGTGATTACTGACATAGCGAGGGAAACACTTGATGGTCGCAATGCGAACACTGCGGACGGTGTTCAACGTGCCTTGGGGAGAGCTCCGCGCGATTTCTCTGATTTTGCTGATGAAGCCGCAAAGTCTGGCGCTTGGACACAAGCTGCATGAGTCGGTCTGACGACAAAGGAACACAATCATGACGTTTGACGTAAAACGCAGGCTTGTCTTGGGGTTGGCGGGTCTTGTTGCAGCCACCCTGGGGCTGATCATCACGCTGGCCCCACTGGCCTTTTACTCCAGCTACGGCATTGATATTTCGCCGCAGCCGAACTTGATGAGCGAATTGCGCGCACCTGCTGCCAATCTGGCTGCACTTGGCCTGATCATCCTGTCGGGAGCGCTATACCAAAAGATGGCCCAGACATCAGCTTGGCTTGGAGCCGCCGTGTTCTTCGCCTTTGCCGCGGGGCGCGTGGTCAGCATTATGCTTGATGGACGACCATCGGACAGCATCCTTTCTGCTCTTGGGATAGAGATGGTACTTGGACTGATGTGTTTGTGGGCCGCGAGCAAAGGGCGGCTAACGAAAGCTGGCATGCACCTCATGTCGTCGCGTAAACTTCGGATTTGAGACACAGTGAAAGCTGCCTGAGTGCATTTGGCCATTCACCGATACAGAGTGGGTGGCCAAAATATCTGAGTGACTCCGCGAAATACTGAATGGCTGGCGCTACCGATTGTGAGTTATGACATTAAAACCTTCTTCGGGTGATGGTGCCTCGAAATACCTCGCTAAACGCCAATATTGAGCTTCCGTTGCTGCAAAGGCATGCGCACCTTCACTGTTGCGCTTGTGCAGCCGGCGCAGACAAACCTCATCCGGCAAGTCTAAAAAGTGAAGCTGGTGCGTCGCCGCAGTTTCTTCCAGCAGCTTGCGCATCCAGGCTCTGTTTTCAATTGTGTTCGCCGGAAAGTCGAGAATGACAGAAACCCCGGCCATCAGCAACGATGCGATGTGCCGCTCCATGACCGGCCGCAATTTCAAAGCGCAATTTACATAATCCTGCAGGGAGTTCATCTGGTCGCCGAATAGGACGCTAAGCCATTCATCTTCTGAAATGAGCACCGCCCCGCCGCTATTCGCAAGTCTCGCCGCCAGACCTGATTTTCCTGAGGCGACTTTACCACAAAGCAAGTGAAGCGTTGGTTGGACCTGTGACATAGGGTGAACTCCCGGACTACCTAATGGCCCCTGTGCTCAGTTGATCTGCAAGTTGATCAAACACCAACCTGATCCTTCGCGCAGTATGTAATTCCGAGTGCGTCGCCAGCCAAATCGGGAACTTAAACGGCTCTCGGTCGGGTAGCACGCGCTCCACACCTGGTGTCAAGGCAGCCACGTCATCCGACATTACACTGATGCCAAACCCTTGGCGCACCAGCTCCCAGGATACAATTCCGCTTTGCGAGCCAATCCGGAAACTCTTTCGAGTGACCTTAATGCCCGCCGGATCGAGAAAGCCGATCATCGTGTCAATGTCACCAAACCCCACGAAATCCAACTTCGCGAGCTCGTTTTCATTTTTCGGCCTTCCCAACTGATCAAGGTACGCAGGTGCTGCGTAAAAATGTGCCGTCGCCTCGGCGACAAGCTTTGCGGTCAGATCTGGTTGCGTCGGGCGTACATGTCGGATGGCGATATCAGCCTCACGTCTCTGTATGTCTCGTAAGTCATTGGCAGCTACGACGTCGATCTCAAGACGCGGTGCTGCAAGTCGGATCTTTTTCAGTATAGGCGGCAGCTGATAGGCAGACATCACATCTGACGCGGTGATCCTGACTTGCCCTTCGACAGTTTGCGACTGGCTTGTAGCAGTAAGGGAGATCCTGTGCGCGACATCCGCCATTTCTCTGACATGCAACAAAAGCTCGGCGCCAGCGGTCGTTAAACTAAGCGATTTACCAACTCTTTCGAACAGGGTGATCCCAAGCGCCAATTCCAGCGCCGCAACCTGACGACCGACAGTAGGTTGAGTTTGCTCGAGAACGCGCGCCGCTGCGGAAAACGAGCCTTCCTCAGCTGTCGCAAGAAAGGTCCGTACCTGATTCCAGTCGAAATTGATGGCATTCCAGTTCATGCATTTATGCATAACACTTCTACGAATTATGGCAATTTAATAAATGTGCGTATGGATGTATGGGATGCGACAACAAACTTGAAAGAGAGTAATAAAATGGCTGCTTTGTCCAAAGATGCCGCGTTCTGGAGCAGAATCTCGCGAAAGTATGCGGCGGACCCAATCCGGAACATGGAAGGGTATCTGAACACACTCGAACGTACGAAGTCGCACCTAAAAGCAGAAGACAGTGTACTGGAAATCGGTTGCGGGACGGGTTCAACCGCGCTGTTGCTTGCACCGCATGTCAACCATATCACAGCCTCGGATCTCGCTCCGGGCATGATCGAGATTGCCAACGAGAACCGTGCTAAAGAAGGATTGGAGAATGTCACTTTCAAGGTGGCCGAAGTTCTCGAGCACGATCCTGTTGAAGGTGGTTACGATGCGGTTCTGGCGCATAACCTGCTTCATCTCCTGCCTGATTTGGATCAAGCGCTAGAGCATATTGCCAAATTGACAAAATCCGGTGGTGTTTTCATATCCAAAACGGTGTGCGCGCCTGAGAATGGTGGGTTCAAGTATGCGATGATCAGTCGTGTCGCGATACCTATCATGCAGTTTTTTGGGAAAGCCCCATTTGTGAATTTCGTGTCTATGTCGATGCTTGATAGGAAAATTGAGCGCGCAGGCTTCAATATCCTGTATACTTCCGATCAAGCCTCGATGTTCCAGAGCCGTTATATTGTTGCGCAAAAAAACTTGAAGCAACCCTTCTCGCATCTTCGTTGCTAGGGGGATCTCTACGTCGTAAAGTCTACCACCTGTCAGACTCGAATGTACGAATGTATTTAGAGTTTGTTTCCAATTCACAAAAGCTACTTTGAGTGGCAGATTTATCCGCACAACCGACCATGGGAAGCGCTTTGATCTCGCTCGCGCAGCGAATGGCGGTTTCGGTGGAGCTGCACCGCAGCACTATCTGGCAAGATGAACGGCCGCCATTGGCCGAACCAAGAGTTTTCTAGCCCTTTTAGAATGCCCTTGAGGCGTATACGAAAAACATAAGGTGGTTGTGATGATTTTTTGAGTTTTCTCGGTCGGCCTGAATAATCAACGATCAGCTTTTCGCTCTCAAGCAGACGTAGCGCTGGTTCCCAGCGGATATTAGATGCTCAGGCTACTCTGATGACTACTTGGGTCTCGTCAACTTAATCCTGTTGAACGGTGGTCAGCTCATGGAACCCTCGGGCCTCTTGGTCATCGAGGCACCACTGGTGTTCCCGATTGCGATCGAGCTGGGTATCGATCCAATCCATCTGGGCGTCATCATGCTGGTCAAAATGGAGATCGGGATAATCACGCCTCCGATCGGGTTGAATCTCTTTTTTACCTCGGGCGTTGCCGGAATGCCGATGATGAGCGTAGTCAAAGCAGCCCTTCCGTTCCCGGCCATGCTGTTCGCCGTACTGATCATCGTTACCTATATTCCGTTCCTGTCTACATTCCTGCCCAATACGTTCATGGCACCGGAAATCATAACCCTGTGAAGCGGGATGCGGTGGTGGCATGTATCGTCGGCGTATTTTATTAGGAAAGTAGGATTTGTGTGACGATTGTGGTGATCCAGCGGTGCGACAATGCCAGAATTCTCGTTTAACAGAACGGCCATCACTCAACCTTAGATCGCTTCGCACAACACCGTTTCAGCGACGTTTGGTTTGCTATGGCGCTGCCAGTCATACTATGGTTGCGAATACTTGCCATTTGATGGGCTGGTTACTGATAGCTGGTATACGCAACAAGCGGGTCAAGGAAAGCGTTTTGCTTATGAATTTTGTCTATAATATGGTGGTGAATTTCTTTTTCAGTCAGCCAGTAATCAAAACCAAAATATTAAATCCAGACAAATGCGAAAATGACGTTCGTGTGTTCGGCTTCTCCATACGGCTTTGGGCATCGATGCCTTGGCTTCTTCGTCTCTGGGACTAATTCGCTTCCGAAATTCTTAAACCTCCGCCTTTCACAAGCAGATCCACAATTGCGTCGACCCCGCTTCTGTGACGAAGTGACGAAAACAAGAAGGGCCTTCCTTTACGCATCATTTTCGCATCACGTTCCATAACCTGCAGCGAAGCGCCAACATGCGGTGCAAGGTCGGTCTTGTTGATTACAAGGATGTCTGATTTCGTAATCGCCGGCCCGCCTTTCCTGGGTATTTCTTCGCCTGCAGCGACATCGATCACGTAGATGGTCAGATCCGCCAGTTCCGGGCTGAATGTGGCTGATAGATTGTCGCCTCCGCTTTCAATCAAAACAATATCGAGATCCGGATGACGTGTCTGCATCTCGGCGACGGCGGCCAAATTGATCGAGGCGTCTTCGCGAATTGCTGTATGCGGGCAACCGCCAGTTTCGACGCCGATGATCCTGTCCCGCGGCAGGACCTGCATGCGCATCAGCGCTTCGGCATCTTCCTGCGTATATATGTCGTTAGTAATAACTCCCACCGAACAGACATCGCGCAGCGCTTCAGACAAGGCGGCGGTCAAAGTGGTTTTTCCGGCTCCTACTGGGCCTCCAATACCTACGCGAAGCGGGCCGTTCATACTGGTCATGTGCGGAAAATCCTCGAATATTGTGTTTCGTGCTTCATGGCCGCAATGTCCCCCAAGAACGCGGTAGAGCTTAACTCATCCAGGCTCGCCTTTTTTGCCCTTTCAGCAATCTGGGCGCACAACGGTGTCAGCTGGCGGATCAACCGCTGCGCATCGGTCTGTCCCAGTGGTACAAGGCGCGTCGCACAGGCGACAAGGTTGCTTGCGAATGCTTGCAGAAACATCTTGGTCGTCAGCAGCAAGGGAAGGTTTTGAAGTCTTGCAGCCCGTCCAATTGAGACGGGGTAGTTGAATTGCCCAAGGTCCAATTCCCAGACACCTTTGGTGACATTTCCGAAGGCCTGTCCCAGCAATTCGGTTTCCATGAGCCTTTCGGATGTCGCACAAAAGGCGCGCGCCGCGATATCGACGTTGATCAGTTCTTCTTTGTCATGCGCGTTGAAGGCCGCCACAACGAACACGGCATCATTCCACCCAGAGCCATGTTCCAGCACATCTGAAATCCAGGCTTCAGTATCCCGAGAATTCGCGACAGTTCCCCCGTCAATCGCAGCTTCAAGCCCGTGAGAGTAGGCAAACCCCCCAACAGGATAGGCAGGGGACAACCATTGTGTCAGCGTCAGGATGTCGGCGTCAGTGGGTGTGGCCATGGGTCCTGCCGTGGCCATAGGCCCCGCCTTCGGGGGTGAATGGTTCATTCACCTCTCGCACTTTTGCTCCGATTTTAAGAAGCATATCACGGATGACGTGATCGACTTGGATCAACAGGCGAGTCTTTTCAATCTGACAAGGCGTGTGCCGATTGCCGATATGCCAGGCGATACGTGTCAGGTCCGGTGCTTTTACCTCCAGCAACACTTCCGGTGCTGCCTGTATTTCCACTTCGCGACCGTCGTCCAAAACCAACGCGCCACCGTGGTTCAGTGAGGTCGTTTGCGCGAGATCGATGAGAATCTGTTCGCCGCTTTCGCAGGTAAGAACCTTACGCCGCAAAAAACGGTTGTCGTAGGTCAACGAGAGACAGTCTGCCGGATCGCCATGCGTGTGATCCGAATACTGGCGCGCAGTGCAGAGCAGGGCGGTCATACCATCACCTCCTCTGCAGCGGGAATATTCAGAGCCAGATTGAGTCCGAGAACACTCGGTGCACGATCCGTTCGCGCGTCAGACCGCGGTTTTTCAACTCTTCGTCGTTGAGCGATTGCAGGAATTCGACTTGCCGGACGCGAGATTGAGCTTCGGCTACGCTGATCAGGGCCGAGTAAATTGACGACCCGATGGATACGATTAAACCGGCCAGCGAAAAGCGCGTGTTTGTATGTGTTGCTGAGTGTGCCATTTGGACCCTCGTAAACGTTGGTCCTCCCATGGGTTTTTATATCTGTCATATTGGCCTCACTTAGAAGTGCGTATTTGGTCATTGCTGCCTTGCACGCGCCGCAACGCAGCACATTTTTTGATCAGAATAAAAAATATCGTTGCGCCATCGGCAGCGTTTCGGCGGGTTGGCAAGTCAGCAATTCGCCATCCGCACGCACCTCGTAGGTTTCCGGGTCGACCTCGACATGCGGTGTCGCGTTGTTCAGCAGAAGATCCTGCTTGCCAATTTCTCGTGTGTTTTGGACGGCGACGGTTTGCTTTGCCAATCCCAGTGTATCACCGATCCCATCCGCATGGGCCGCCTGCGAGACAAATGTGATCGCCGAGTTTTCCACTGACCGTCCGTAAGCGCCAAACATCGGCCGACTATAAACCGGCTGCGGTGTAGGGATCGACGCGTTGGGATCGCCCATTTGCGCGCAGGCTATGGTGCCGCCCAGCAGAACCATCTCGGGCTTCACCCCGAAAAAGGCCGGGTTCCAAAGGACGAGGTCGGCGCGTTTGCCTTCCTCGATGCTCCCGATCTCGTGGCTGAGCCCATGGGCAATAGCAGGGTTGATCGTGTATTTGGCAATATAGCGGCGGACGCGAAAGTTGTCGTTCTCACCGGTTTCTTCGGGTAGACGTCCGCGCTGTTTTTTCATTTTGTCAGCGGTTTGCCAGGTGCGGATCAGAACTTCGCCTACGCGCCCCATGGCCTGACTGTCAGAAGCGATGATGCTGAAGGCGCCCATGTCATGCAGGATGTCCTCGGCCGCGATGGTTTCGCGCCGGATGCGGCTCTCGGCAAAGGCCACGTCCTCGGGGATGGACTTGTCGAGGTGATGACAGACCATCAGCATGTCCAGATGCTCTTCGACTGTGTTCACCGTGAAGGGTCGCGTCGGGTTGGTCGAGGACGGCAACACATGGTTCTCGCCACAGATCTTGATGATATCTGGGGCGTGGCCACCACCTGCACCCTCGGTGTGGAAGGCGTGGATTGTACGGCCTTTCATGGCCGCCACAGTGTTTTCGACAAAGCCGGATTCGTTCAGCGTATCGGTGTGGATCATCACCTGAACATCCATCGCGTCGGCCACCGACAGGCAACAGTCGATGGCAGCGGGGGTGGTGCCCCAATCCTCGTGCAGCTTCAGCGCACAGGCCCCGGCCTTAACCTGTTCTTCTAGCGCGGCAGGTAGCGAAGCGTTGCCCTTACCCGCAAAGGCCAGATTCATCGGGAAAGCATCCGCCGCCTGCAACATCCGCCCGATATGCCACGGACCGGGGGTGCAAGTGGTCGCCAAAGTGCCATGTGCCGGCCCGGTGCCACCGCCAAGCATGGTGGTCAGGCCGGAATGCAGCGCATCTTCGATCTGTTGCGGGCAGATGAAGTGAATATGACTGTCGAACCCACCTGCTGTTAAGATACGACCCTCGCCAGCAATGGCCTCGGTTCCGGGTCCTATGACGATGTCGACACCGGGTTGTGTATCGGGGTTTCCCGCCTTGCCGATCTTGGCGATCCGCCCGTCTTTCAGGCCAACGTCGGCCTTGTAGATGCCCGAGTGATCAACGATCAGAGCATTGGTGATGACCGTATCCACAGCGCCTTCGGCGCGCGTGGTCTGAGATTGCCCCATCCCGTCGCGGATTACCTTTCCGCCACCAAACTTGACCTCTTCGCCATAGCTGGCCAGATCACGTTCGACCTCGATCACAAGATCGGTGTCGGCCAGCCGCAGCTTATCCCCGGTGGTGGGACCGAACATCGCGGCGTAGTCTGAGCGCTTGATTTTTGTTGGCATCAGAGTGCCCCCATGACCTTTTGATTGAAGCCGTAGACCCTGCGCGCACCACTGATCGGGATCAGCGAAACTTCGCGGGCCTGCCCCGGTTCGAACCGCACAGCGGTGCCTGGCGCAATGTCCAGGCGCAGGCCACGCGCGGCAGTTCGGTCAAAGTCGAGCGCCGGGTTGGTTTCGGCGAAATGGTAGTGTGAGCCTACTTGAACCGGGCGGTCGCCGGTGTTGGCGACCATCAAAGTGATCGCATCAGTGTCGGGGTTCAGGGTAATTTCACCATCAGCCGGGAACAGCTCCCCGGGGATCATTTGTTCAGCTTTGTGATCAGCGCGACAGCAGCCAGCGCAACAACCGCCAGCCCAACCCCCATCGCCGCATAATCGGTGCCGTGCGCGTGGATATGCGTTCCATTATGGGCGGCTGCCGGGCCAGCGAAGATCAGGGCGGGGAAAAGCATGCGTGTCATATTGGTTTCCTTTTTCAGCGAATGGGGTTGTGGACGGTCACCAGCTTGGTGCCATCTGGAAAGGTGGCTTCGACCTGAACTTCGTGGATCATTTCGGGCACACCTTCCATGCATTGCTCTCGGGTGATCACCTCGGCCCCGGCTTGCATTATGTCAGCAACTGAACGCCCATCGCGTGCACCTTCGACCACGGCATCGGTGATCAGGGCGATCGCCTCGGGGTGGTTCAGTTTGACGCCGCGGTCCAGGCGTTTGCGGGCGACTTCGGCGGCCATGGCGACCAACAGTTTGTCTTTTTCGCGAGGGGTCAGGTTCATGTCAAAGCATCCAGCATCGAGGTAGCGTGTCTTTGTTCAACCGTCGCAAGATCGGCATCAATGTGCCACGGAGGGCAAAGCTGTTTTCGGCAAGAACACGAGCAACCAACAGGTCATTGCGGATCATAGTCGCACCTGCGGTGTCGGGCAGCATCTGACGAATGGCATTCAGATGGCCTTCGGCTGACTCCGATACAAAAACGATCAACGCCATCGCGCCCGCGCCGTTTGCAATATGCGGTTTGGACAGATGTTTGTGCCAATCACCCGAGAACTGGATCGCGTCAAGGAACACTTTTTTCCCTTGGAACCGTATCTCGATCCGATCGTTTAGGCGGATATCGGTCAGCGTCTCGCCCATCGCAATGCGGCCGAAGACCAGCGGCTCTACCATCAGCATCTCGGCATTTGGCGCCATCTCGATTTTCAGGCGTCGCTCCAGAGCGCTGCCATTGAACAGAATAGTCTCTTGCGGCAACCAGTTCAGCCGGGCTTCAGTCTCAACAGTCAGATGATTGGTAATCTGGCCACATTCTTGCGGCTTGGCCTTGTAGGCGCGCTCGCAGGCTTGTGTTGTCAAAGTCAGCGCCGTTCCTTTTGCTGCCTTACCGGAAAGTCGAAATGAGTCGCCTCCGGTTACGCCGCCTGCCGTGTTAAGAAGAACCGCGTCAAGATCAGGTGTGTTGGTTCTGGGGAACAGACATTTATAAGACCCGGACTGGCGAAACTTGTTCAGCACCGTCCTGTCACCCAATTGCTTGGTAATCAAACTGACGGCGCCTGCAGCGCGCGGTGGAATAGCACTGTGCGTGGGCAATATGGCTGCAACGTGGGTAATAGGGCACCTTTGGAGCTTTGATTAGTGCCACTTGTTTCTCTGTTGAAGGGGCGGAACACTAATCTACAGAGTCGAAATCTGCTTAATTCGACATCGCGCGGCTAAATTTTAGACAGCGACCTCGGTCTTGGATGAAAAAATAGGCGGATCGCGCCGATTTTCCGAATTGGGTTAAAGGTAAGTTGCCAAGCTTGCTGCGATGCAGAAACCGTATGGGTGCCACCGCGGAGATGACCCGGGGGTGTGTGACGGCTGCGCGAATTGGACCTCGAACACAACCGCCACACGGAACGCAACAACAGTTGCGGGGATCAGGTAGAAGAAGAGTGTGCCTTTGTGCAAGCCCTCTCTCCCGGCCCCGCCAGGAGGATCACATGAAATCGCTCAAATCCACACTCGCCGGATCGGCAGTATTTGCTGTCATGGCCACCGCCGCCTTGTCGACCGAAGACACTATCAAGGTTGGAGTGCTGCATTCGCTTTCCGGTACGATGGCGATCTCGGAAACGACGTTGAAAGACACCATGCTGATGCTGATTGACCAGCAAAACGCCAAGGGCGGTCTGTTGGGTAAACAGCTTGAAGCTGTCGTGGTCGACCCGGCCTCTGACTGGCCTCTGTTTGCCGAAAAAGCGCGTGAGCTGCTAACCGTCCACGAGGTGGATGTAATCTTTGGCAATTGGACTTCGGTGAGCCGCAAGTCGGTTCTGCCAGTGATCGAGGAACTAAACGGTCTTCTGTTCTATCCGGTCCAGTATGAGGGCGAAGAAAGCTCTAAAAACGTCTTTTATACCGGTGCTGCTCCGAACCAACAGGCCATCCCCGCCACGGACTATTTCCTGGAGGAACTGGGGGTCGAGAAATTCGCTCTGCTCGGCACAGACTATGTCTACCCCAGGACCACCAACAATATCTTGGAAAGCTATCTGAAGCAAAAAGGTATCGCGGAAGCAGATATCTTCGTTAATTACACGCCTTTCGGCCATTCCGACTGGTCCAAGATCGTGGCGGACGTGGTCGCGCTGGGCGCGGATGGTAAAAAAGTCGGTGTGATCTCGACCATCAATGGTGACGCCAATATTGGTTTTTACAAGGAACTGGCAGCGGCTGGTGTTTCGGCAGATGACATTCCGGTCGTGGCCTTCTCGGTCGGTGAGGAAGAACTGTCCGGTTTGGACACCACCAACCTCGTCGGTCACCTCGCCGCTTGGAACTACTTCCAGTCGGCGGATACTGAGGCCAACGCGGAATTTGTGGACACCTGGAAAGCCACCATGGGTGATGAACGTGTGACCAATGACCCGATGGAGGCGCATTACATCGGCTTCAACATGTGGGTAAACGCCGCGACCGAGGCCGGTTCGACCGAAGTCGATGCCGTGCGCGCCGCGATGTATGGGCAGGAATTCCCGAACCTGACCGGAGGCACCGCTGTGATGCTGCCGAACCATCACCTCGCGAAACCGGTTCTGATCGGTGAAATTCAGGAAGACGGTCAGTTCGATATCATCAGCGAAACCGACGTCGTGCCGGGTGACGCCTGGACCGACTTCCTGCCGGAGTCGGCTGTGCTCGTCTCCGATTGGAAAGAGCTGGGTTGCGGTATGTACAACACCGAGACCAAGACCTGCGTTCAGACCCTGTCGAACTACTAACCGACACGCAAGGCGGGTTTGTTTGCCCGCCTTGCTAAAATAAAGACATTCGGGTTTCACCACATGGTACGACTTTTCCTTGCGGGCCTCGCAATCCTGTGCGCCTGCCTGACTGCCAACGCTCAAGAGGTCGGTCTACAACCGATCCTGCAAGAGCATCAGGAGATCATCGCCAAAAGCTCGCGCAAGACGATCAAACCGGCGATTGATGCGATTGCATCAAGCGGCTTGCCTCAGGCGCAAGTGATGCTTGAGACATGGGCAGCCAAGAACATGTGGATGCGCAAGTCGGACGGTCTGTTCTTTTCTGGCCAGAAAGGAGAGGGGCGGTCGTATGAATTGACCGACTTCGATACCGGAGAAGTCGTCGGTACATTTGAGAAATCCGAGCTTAGGCAGCTGAAGCCCAACAGCGGTATCCGCGCGATGATCGGGACCGCTCTGGTCCAGTTTCAATTGACCGATCCGGATCGCGCAAAACGTCTGGCCGCATTGCAATCCATCCAACGTGATCCCGAAAGTGCACTCTTGGAGCCACTTCGCGCTTCGATAGGGGATGAACCCGAAGCAGAGTTGAAGGCGCAAAAGCAGCGGCTGGAACGGTTGCTGACGATTGGTTTTGACGAAGATACCGCAGCCCGCGTGGCGGCGATCAAAGAAATGTCCGGCGATCTGGGCGTAGACGTTCGTGCGGCTCTGAACCCGTTGCTCGTCACTGCCCGCCAAGCCGCTACCGAATTGCCCCAGGACCTGAACGTCGCCGTTATTCTTGAAGCGGGCTCAGACGCCTTAACGTCTGACGAAGCATATGACTTGCTCGTTGCAGGAAACCTGGCCGCACCGCGTGTTTCGGCGGAAGATATCAGATCGGCACTGGCGGCCAATATAGAAGGTGGTCGTGTAGGTGGTACTCCCGTCGCACAGCTGAATTCAGATGCAATGCGCGCGCGTGCGTATAACTCTCTGGCAGAGGCGGGGACTGTGCCAGCCTTGGTCACGAAGGCGGATGTCAACGCCGCAGTTAACACGCATGTATTCTTCGAAACCTACAGTGAGCCATCTGCCGAGGTCACTGAAGCAGCAGAGAAAGCCCTGCAACAGATCGAACTGAAGGTCGGCCTGAGCCAAACACTCGACCTGACGCTGGACGCGATCTCACTGGCGTCGATCTATTTCCTCGCCGCCATCGGTCTGGCCATCACCTTCGGCGTGATGGGCGTGATCAACATGGCCCATGGCGAGTTCATCATGATGGGTGCTTATACCGGCTACGTGGTGCAGCAGATTATCCCTGATCATACGCTTTCGATCATGGTTGCTATTCCAATGGCTTTTGCCGTCACCTTCGCGATGGGCGTCGCTATGGAGCGGTTGGTGATCCGCTGGCTTTACGCTCGCCCGTTAGAGACGTTGCTGGCGACGTTCGGCATCTCAATTGCCCTACAGCAACTGGCCAAGAACATCTTTGGCACGCAGGCGCGCCCGCTGACTGCTCCAGGTTGGTTGGATGGTTCGTGGATGCTGAATGACGTGGTTTCAATCAGCTACATCCGCATTGCGATCTTCGTTCTGGCGCTTATTTTTCTGGGACTTTTCCTCTACATCATCAAGCGGACGAGGCTAGGGCTTGAGATGCGTGCAGTAACGCAGAACTCGCGCATGGCGGCGTCAATGGGGATTAATCCCGGGCGAGTGAATATGCTGACCTTTGGGCTTGGCTCCGGCATTGCCGGCATCGCCGGGGTCGCGATTGGCCTATTCGCCAAGGTCACGTCCGATCTGGGCAGCGACTATATCGTGCAAAGTTTCATGACAGTGGTTGTGGGTGGTGTTGGTAACATCTGGGGCGCGCTTGCAGGTGCGGGCATGATCGGCTTCTTGCAGAAGGGGATCGAGTGGATGAACCCGTCGAACACCCTCGCGGCCCAAACCTACATGATCATCTTCATCATCATTTTCATCCAGTTTCGGCCGCGGGGCATTATCGCCCTCAAGGGTCGCGCGGCGGGGGATTGAGCCATGGAACGCAGCTTTATCGCCAAGAACCCATCCGTGCTGGTCTTTCTTGCCATCCTGTCCCTGTTCACCCTGAGCGTAACCATCCTGTCCGAGGGATTCGGGATCGGTGTAATCTCGACCAGTTTCGTCAAAACGCTGGGCAAAACCCTGTGCCTTTGCCTGATCGCAGTGGCGATGGATCTGGTCTGGGGCTTCACCGGCATCCTGTCACTGGGTCACTTCGCCTTCTTCGGGCTGGGGGGCTACATGATCGGCATGTGGCTGATGTACGAACGCACCCGCCTGATCGTGGTCGACTCGCTGGCACAGGCCGAAATTCCACCGACGTCGTCCGAAGTGGTGGACGCGATTGGAACACAAGTCTTTGGCGTTGTCGGATCGTCGGAGTTTCCGTTGATCTGGGCGTTCTCCCACAGCCTGACCCTGCAACTGATCCTGGTTGTGCTGGTCCCGGGTCTGTTGGCGCTGGTCTTCGGATGGTTGGCTTTCCGGAGCCGTGTCACCGGTGTATACCTATCGATCCTGACACAGGCGATGACGTTGGCACTGGCCCTGTATCTGTTTCAGAACGACAGCGGGTTGCGTGGGAACAACGGCTTGTCCGGCCTGCAGAACCTGCCAGGTGTCACCGCCTCGCAGGACGTGGTGTCGATCTGGTTCCTCTGGGCCTCGGCGCTGGCCTTGGGTCTGGGCTATATGCTGGCAGCCTGGATCGTGTCAGGAAAGTTCGGCTCGGTCATCCGCGGCATTCGCGATAACGAGGCACGGGTGCGCTTCCTTGGCTATTCAGTCGAGGTATTCAAGCTGGCCGTCTTCACCCTGACTGCTTGTATCGCAGCCATTGCCGGCGCGCTTTATTACCCGCAAGCAGGCATCATCAATCCCGAGGAAATGGCCCCTATCGCCTCGATCTATTTGGCCGTCTGGGTCGCCATCGGTGGACGAGGCCGATTGTATGGCGCGGTAATTGGTGCAGCTTTTGTCAGTCTTCTGAGCACGTGGTTCACGGGCGGACAGGCCCCGGATATTCCGCTTGGATTTTACACGATCAAATGGGTCGACTGGTGGCAGGTGCTATTGGGCATAACTTTTGTGTTGGTTACGCTGTTCGCCCCGCAGGGTATCGGAGGATTGTTCGACTTGTGGACCGACAGCCGCCACCCGGACAGGCATGGGGCAAATCTGGGACCGGATGACGGCGCTCTGCGCGAGAAGGAGTCCATCGAATGAGCACTTTGCTTGAGGTTAGCGGCGTTTCGGTCACTTTCGATGGTTTCCGTGCTATCAACAACTTGTCGTTTCAGATCGGCGAGGCCGAGCTTCGCGCCGTGATCGGCCCAAACGGGGCAGGCAAGACCACGTTCATGGACATCATTACAGGTAAAACCCGGCCCGATGAAGGACGTGTCATCTGGGGGGAGAAATCGGTATCTTTGTTGGGGCTGTCCGAGGCAAAGATCGCGCAGGCTGGGATCGGAAGGAAGTTTCAGAAACCCACGGTTTTCGAAGACCAGACCGTGCAGGAAAACCTGTTGATGGCGCTTCAGAACAAACGTGGCTGGCTTCACGTGCTTTTCTATCGAACCTCCACTGAAGATTTGCAAAAAGTTGAAGATCTGGCTGTCGAAATCGGTCTGAATCAGAATCTAAGCCGCAAAGCTGGTGAATTGAGCCACGGTCAAAAGCAGTGGCTGGAAATTGGTATGCTGCTGGCTCAGGAGCCACGACTTTTGCTCGTGGACGAACCTGCCGCTGGCATGACACCGCAGGAGCGCGAACACACCACCGACTTGCTGGTACAAGCCGCCAGAACCCGTGCCGTTGTCGTGGTGGAACACGATATGGAATTTGTCCGACGCCTGAATTGCAAAGTCACGGTTCTACACGAAGGGTCCGCCTTGGCTGAAGGCAGTCTTGATCACGTGACATCTAACCAGGACGTCATCGACGTATATCTAGGGCGCTAAACAATGCTGAAGCTAACAGAACTGACTTTGCATTATGGGCATTCGCAAATCCTCAACGGGATTTCCATGGAAGCCAGACAAGGTGAAGTGACTTGCGTCATGGGGACCAATGGTGTCGGAAAAACCAGCCTTATGAAAGCAATATCAGGTACGCATCCGCGATCGGGCGGCAGTTTGGAACTGGACGGGGAAATTCTGGGCGTCCTGCCTGCTCATCAAATGGCGTGGAAAGGTGTGGCCTATGTCCCACAAGGTCGTGAGATAATTCCTTTGCTCACAGTTCGCGAAAATCTTGAAACGGGGTATGCCTGTCTGCCTGCCAGCGAACATTTCATTCCAGGTGATATATTTGATATGTTCCCGGTCCTCAAACAGATGCAAAACCGTCGCGGAGGTGACCTTTCTGGCGGTCAGCAGCAACAGCTGGCGATTGCACGGGCATTGATAACACGACCACGCCTGCTTCTGTTGGACGAGCCGACCGAAGGTATTCAGCCCAACATCATCCAACAGATAGGCGAAGTCATCCGACACCTCAGAACCACGAGAGGAATAGCAATCATTCTAGTGGAGCAATACTTTGACTTTGCCTATGAACTTGCCGACAGATTTATCGCGTTGCGACGAGGAGAAGTCATAATCAACGGCACCAGGGAAGACGTGACACGCGATGAGTTGCTGCAGGCTGTAACAGTCTAGTGCTGATACTTGAAATTGGTTTCGGAACTGAAGGATGAAATCCAAAATTTTGCTTAGTCTAAGCCCAGGAAATAGTTTGTTCCTCTGAACACGTTCGATTGAAACTGTATTTTCTTCTGAAACCCCGTCGTTCGGTGTCTCCTGCGTAGAAGAGCAAGTGCTTTTGATCAGATGACGGACTTCACATCGCGCTGAAGTGCGACATGGACGCTTTCCCAACTTGCACTGCAATTAGGGCACCTGACTGATAACTACTATAGAGGATCCGGCTACAGCGGTCCTCAGGGTCTGAGTGCAGGATTTTATGCGCGAAAACTATCCGCTGCAGGCCGGCGCAAGAATGGTTAGTGCTGAAATCACAGCGCCCAAATTGATCACGCTTGAACGGGTACGGGAGTTGCATGGGGTCGGCGAGGTTCGGGTGCGAGGTATTCTCGCCCATCTTCGTGGTCAAAACGCGAGCGACCTGTCAAACATGAACGATGTCAGCCATGAGAATCTGGCTGCCGTGCTCGACTTCTGGTCTGGCTTGCAGCATATCAAATCCACTGCAGTCCAGCTGAATATCCATCCGGTCTCGGTTAAGGCACTGATCCGGCATAACGTTCTGGAATCCTATCGTTTTGGAACGTCTCTGCGCTATGTGCCTTCATCCTGGGTACAAACCCTGCTGACTGGGCTTGAAGGCCTACGCATTGCATCCGTCATAGGTTGCTTCTCTCGGAGTACAGCCGACAAAGCAAGGTAGCCCTGGCTCGCCTTGTCGCCGATTGGGCAGCAGGTCGACTGACCAGCGTTTGGCGAGACCCGGACATGGATGGGTTGGCTGGATTTCTGATCGACTGCGATGAGATCTTGGAAAAATCGGAGCGCGTGTTCTCCGGCGATCTGTCGCTTACGGATGAGGCGGCACGCATGAGTATTAGTGTTAGGTCAATCCGGCTATTGCGGGAAGTTGGATACCTTAAGCAGATAGAACTGCGAAACCCGGACATGCAGCACTACCGTTGCTACATCACTGAAGAGAGTATTCAGGCTTTTGAAAATTACTATGTAACGATGGGCCGAATTGCGCGGCAGTTTGAGATAGCAGCGGTCCATTTGGGTCCGACACTGAACCGAAGGGAAATTCAGACGATCACCTGTGAAGCCGGTTTTGTTCGGGTGTACCCGAAAGAGACACTAGATGTTGTTCGGAAACTGACGATGGGGGGAAAGCGTCAAACCAAGCTGAGTGTCTCAACGACTGTTTGAACCAATAAATGCAGGAGGCTGAGCAAAGTTGATGCTCCTTCGCACATGCTCATCAATAATAGTGGTGGGGTTCGCGATCATCGGGCCCGACAAGGTTTTCTGGATCAGCGTTTTTCAGGATGCTACGAGTCGGCGCATTGGATTTGCGTCTAGTCGGTCGCGTGTGAAAAACGATTTCGTGACGGTGGGACCACTTGCCGAGCCACCAGATTTCATCCGGGTCTTTTTTTGAGACGAGGTTCAAACACAGGTGTGATCAGTGCCCGCCACCTACTGGCTTTGAAAACACACTTAGAACTTCAGTCGGATGATCGTGCGTTTGCCACAATTGTTATTTTCTTCCGGCCACAATCCGATCCAAGATTAACGCGCAGAACAAGATTGCCAAACCGGCCAGAATTCCTTGTCCCGCCGCTGCGTATTGCAGTGCCTCTAGCACGTCCTCGCCCAAACCCTTGGCGCCGATCAGCGAGGCGACTACAACCATTGCCAGAGACATCAGGATAGTCTGGTTCACACCTGCCATGATGGTCTTGTGCGCCAAGGGTAGGTCTACCCGCCATAGCAGGTAACGAGGCGTTGCTCCAAAGGCCAACGCGGCTTCCCGCACAGTTTCAGGGACTTGCTGCAGGCCAAGTACGGTAAAGCGGATTACCGGAGGGCTACCGAAAATCATGGTTGCAACTACGCCCGCAGGCTTTCCAGATCCAATAAAAGCCACCACCGGGATCAAGTAGACGAAGGAGGGCATTGACTGCATGAAATCTAGAATGGGCCGCACGATAGCAAAAGCACGTGGGCGACGGGCGCAATAGATACCCAATGGAATGCCCAGCGTGATCGAAATCAGCGCCGCGGCGCCCAACAGGGCGATTGTAGTCATCGCCTTTTCCCAAAAATCCAGCAGGCCTAGATAGGCCAGCGCGGCTCCGGTGAAGATCGCCACACGGGGACCAGCCGACAGGTAAGCCAGCATGATGATCACCAAAGCTACGACCGGCCAGGGGGTATCGACCAGCACAACCTCGATCCAGTCCAGCAGGGTGCGCATCCCATAGGTCAGACCATCAAAGAAGCCGCGCCCGGTTGTCTTGGTCCACTCGAACACCGCTTGCACACCATCGCCTACGTTCAGACGCCAGTCCCGGTTGGTTGGGAAGGTCTTGAGCACAGCCACCGCGTCCGGTTGTGCAAATTTGATCATAGACAGGATCACCACCACAACGGTCAACGCCGTCGCCACAATCAGCCGAGAGATAGACCAGCCGTGGGCTACACTTGGGTCTGAACGCCAGCGCGCGAATTGACCTTCAAGCGTCCAGTTGGCCAGCGAAGCAGCTAAAAACTTGACTGCCAGCAGAAGGGCGATCCCAATGATCAGATACGTGACACCGGTAGAGTCCGCTGTGCGTGCGGCCTCCTGCGCGCCAGCCAGAGCTCCTTCGAGTGATTCCGCCGCGCGTTTCAACGACTCCAACGTGGCCGACCCGGATTGCTCCGCCGCTGCAATCTGCTGTCGACGCAGCTCCAGTGTCTGCTCGATCTGTACCGCCCGCTCGCGGAACTCGCGCCCAAGATCACCAAACAAACCCAGACCGATCTGGATGTAGGCCAGCGTTTCCAGAACCAAAGACCCGAGAAACCACGACCACAGCCCGCGTGCACCAAACCAGATCGGCCCGAGGATTGCTGCAGCTGTGTTTAATGTAAAGCGATAGCCTGGGGCCTGCATCATATAGGCGAAGGTCTTCTGGTAATAGGCGTTCCCCTGACCGACAAAATCTCCTATTAGCCCATTCAGGCGGTCGGCGGTTTCCGGTTGGATCTGTTGCGTATCAACATGTTTCATATCGTTGCCCTTACGCCTGACTGTCCTGAATCGCGCGGATCAAACCCGCACGGTTAATAACACCTACCGTCTTGCCATCCTGCGTCACAGCTACGACTCCATGTCCGTCCACGCAGAGGTTCATCAGGTCGGACAGATCCATATCTGGGTGAGCCTCTTTGGCATCCTCCGGGAGTTCGCCGTGATGCGCCTCGAACTCATCGACCGGTTTCATGACCGCATGGGCGAAGATCATATTGAGTTTCGAAATCCCCGCCACAAAGTCGGCCACATAGTCGTCGGCGGGGTTGAGTATGATCTCTTCCGGCGTGCCGATCTGCACGATGCGCCCGTCCTTCATGATCGCGATGCGGTGGCCGATGCGGATTGCTTCATCCAGGTCGTGGGTGATAAACATCGTGGTTTTGTTCAGCTTGTGACTGAGGTCCATGAACTGATCCTGCAACTGCTTGCGGATTAGCGGGTCTAGGGCCGAGAACGGCTCATCCATCAAAAGGATTTCAGGGTCTGCAGCGATTGCACGGGCCAGTCCCACGCGTTGTTGCATACCGCCTGACAGCTCATGTGCGTATTTGTCTTCCCAACCGTTCAGTTCAACCAGCTCCAGCACCCGGTCCGCTTCTTCCCAGCGGCGTGCTTTCCCGGTTCCGCGAATTTCGAGCGGCATTGCTACATTGTCGCGGACTGTGCGGTGAGGCATCAGGCCAAAGTTCTGGAACACCATCGCAACGCGCCGGTTACGCAGATCGCGCAGACCTTCATCGTTTAGGCCCATCACATCCTCGCCATCCAGATAGATATGGCCGTCAGTGGGCTCCAGCAGACGGTTCACATGACGCACAAGGGTCGATTTACCCGAACCCGACAGGCCCATGACGCAGAACAGCTCGCCCCGTTCGATCTCAAAGCTGGCATCAGCCACGCCGACAACGCAGTTGAAGCGTTCCAGCACCTCAGCCTTGCTCAGGCCCTCGCTGTGGATAGCGTTCAAAGCCTCCTGCGAGCGTGTACCGAAAACTTTCCACACGCCTTTTGCGTCGATTGCTATTTCCGCTGTCATATTGGCCCCATTGGAATTGTGTTGGTTCGCGCCCCCGATAGTCAGGGGCGCATGGGCTTTAGTTGGTCGTCAGTCCCAGCCAACCGTCGACGATATCGCCGTTGGCGGCGATCCATTCGGCTACGACTTCATCCGTGTCACGGCCCTTGACTACGACTTCATAAGTCAGACCGCTTAGCTCTCCCGCATCCATGTCGATATTGGCAAGGAAAGAGGCCGCTGCCGGGTTGCGCTGTTCCAGCGATTTCGAATGCGCTACTGTCACGGTTTTGACCGGTTCACCCGTGCTGACATGGGATTTGTTATACCAATCGGCATCCTGATCGGGCTGAACCATCTTGTAGGTGGCCGCGTCGTGCTCGGGCTCTTCCAGAATGGTCACATCATATAAGGCGTGCACGTAGTGTGGCGCGTAGCAGTAGAAGGCCGCGCCTTTTTTCTGGTCGATCTGATCTTTCAGACGGGAATAGAACACGGTTTCGTCTTCGGTGGTCGGCGTCAGAAATGTCTCGATCCCATAATCTCGCACCCGCACCTTGAACGTGTTAGTCGAGGCCCAGCCCGAGGCACCAACCCAGACCTCACCCATGCCGTCGCCATCGGAGTCAAACAGCTCTTGCGCGACGGGTGTCGCCAGGTCGTAGATCGAACGGATGTTGTGATCTTCGACCATGTAGTTTGGCACGCAAATCCCAGCGCGGCCTTCGTAACTGCCTGAGGACAAACCTACGGTGCCTTTCTGATCGACATATTCATCCGTAAAGGACGACTGGTTCGGCAGCCAAACATCCGGGTGTACGTCGATGTCACCACGACCGCCATCCATGGCGGCAAAGATCACCGCGTTTGCTCCGGGGGCATAGCCAGCTTCTCCACCCAAGCGGGTCTCAATGATCTGGCCGATCACACGGCTCATTATTTTGGCACCGGGCCAGCTGGGCTCGCCCACCATAACCTTTTCTTGTGCCATCGCCGTTGTTGCGCCGAAAGCAAAGGTCAAGGTTGCAATAAGTTTCAGTTTTTTCATGTACTTTCTCCCGTTGCGTTGAGTTGCATGCGCCTTCAGGCGCGCGCCCGCTTACGTTGCGGGTCTATGAATGGAATATCCGAGACGGTGGCGCGCAGGCGTTTCATCCGCCCGTCGAGTTGACCGATCTCAAGTTGAGTGCCGTTTTCCGCGTGTTCGATGGATAACCGTGCCATTGCGATTGCGTGTTCCAGCGTCGGTGATCGGGTGGCAGACGTTACCACTCCTACTTGCCGTTCACCTGTATAGACGGGTGCACCGTGCGCTGGCACATCATCGCATCCGATTAAAAGCCCTTTAAGCGCCCGACGTGGCTCGCGCAGGTTGCGTTCCAGTGCGGCTTTTCCAGTGAATTCGGTTTTTGTCAGATCGACGGCGAAGCCAAGACCAGCCTCAAAGGCATCGACACCCGGCGCAAATTCGGCATTGGCCGCGGCCAGCCCTGCCTCTATCCGGATGATGTCCAGGGCGGCCGAGCCCATTGGCGTGATCCCAAACTCTTCCCCAGCCGCCATCACCGCATCCCAGATCGCAACGGCGTCGGATTTGGAACAGAAGACCTCATACCCCAACTCACCGGTATACCCCGAGCGTGACAGCATAAACGGCGCACCCTCGCGGTCACGTAGCCGCGCGACGGTGACGCCGAACCATTTCAGATGATCCAAGCCTGGCACATGCGGTTGCGTAAAGGCGATCTTGCGTAGCAGTTCGCGCGACTTTGGCCCTTGAATGGCCAGGTTGGGCATTGCTCCACGCAGCGCATGGATCCGCACTTGCAGGCCACGCGCATCGGCCAGTTCTTGCAACGCGCGCCCGCTTTCCTCGGTGCCGCAACACCAACGGAAGATTTCGGGCGCAAGTCGGAACAGGGTGCCATCGTCGATCACCGAGCCGCTCTCGTCACACATCAATGTATAAGACCCGCGCCAGACCGGTAGCTTCGCCACATTGCGCGTGGTGGCCAATTGCATCAGAGCCTCGGCATCCGGGCCGACAATATCGAATTTGCGAAGCCCGCTCATGTCCTGAACAGTCACCGCCTCGCGACAGGCCCAGTATTCACCCAACGTGCCGTGGGCAGGGTAACTGACGGGCGCCCATAGGTCGCGCGCAGGTGCGAAATGCTGGGTTAACGGGGCCAGACGGTCGTGAAAGGCCGACTCCTGACTGATCGACATGGGCGCGTCTTCCTTTTCACGATAGGCAACCGCACGGCGGATGGGCGTTTTGGGGCGGTAGATGCGTACATGCACATCGGTCGGGTTCCAGCCATTGATGGGATCAATGTCGTCCGGGCAGGCGGTCGAGACGCAAACCAGATCCTCAAGCGCGCGCATGGCGACATAGTCACCGGGACGCGAGTAGGATTCCTCGGTTAGTATGTGATGGTTCGTCGGGTCGATCCATGTATTCCAGAAGAAGTTGATTGCAGGCCACGCAGCCCGCTGTGAAACGCCGTAAGGGGCCAAGGCGTTTGACATATTATCCGAACAGTTCAGATGGCCGGGGAACCCTCGCTCTTCATACCCGCGAGCGGTACAGGCTAGTCCGAATGTGTCATGCCGACCGCAGGTATCCTGCACTACGTTCAACAGCGGGCGCATGTCACGATCAAAGAACTTGTCCAGCAAGCCGGGGCCGGGATAGGCACGGCGCACCATCGACCGAGTGGCAGTTGAATCGATCATCCATTCCTGGCCACGATCCAGCCCATCAGTTCGCAGCGCCATGAAGTCAGAACACTGCTGGCCTTCAATGTCGATGATTTGAACAAATTCTCCAGCCTTCAGTTCATAGGCCAGAGCGCTACCGCGTTGCACGGTGAATTCGTCCCGTGTATCACCCAGCAAAGGTGGCAAAGGCGGCCCTTTGACCATTGCTGGTTTGTGCAAGACTGTGATGTTCCCGGTCGCACTGCCTTCAATCAACCCTGTGACCGCGGTTGTACGGATCACCCAGACAGTAACCGTGTGGTCTGCGCGGAGAATCAGCGGCTCGGGTATATGGTCCAGCCTGTGACAGGGAACCTGCCGACTGCCGCCATGCGCCGTAACCCAAGTCAGGAGCTGTGTACTATCAAAATCGTCCCATTTGACGTGCCCGGTTGCTGTCAAACTCAGCGCCGCCAGTCCCGACTTTCCATCATTGGTGAACGCCACAACATCCAGTGCTTGCTTTGGACCAACCCCTTCTATCGAAAGCAAATCACCGTGCTTTACGACCAGTCGAACAGCCTCACGTGCGGTAAGGATGTGCATGCGGGTGTCAGAAGCGTTCTGAAACCCAGGAAACAGGCGGCCAGGGCTGTCAAACCCCGAGTTGGTAAACGCGTGTAAGACGGATGACCCCTGCATATCGCTGCTGAATTCCCAGAATGTAACTAGTTACAGAGGTTGATGAAACTAGTTACATATGTCAACTCTTTACTCAGAAATCCGCGAAATGGACACCAAATCCTACGATGCAAAAAGCCCCAGAGCCTAAAAAACGCGCAAATCTCAGAGATGTAGCAAAGGCTGCGGGCGTGTCTGTCGCGACGGTGTCGCGCGTGTTGAACGAACCGAGTGTGGTTAAGAAAGATACTCTGGAAAAAGTTCAAGCCACCATCGCTGACCTCAAATTTGTCCCAAGTGCGGCCGCGCGCGCGATCAACTCCGGACGCACTAGATTTGTCGGCGCATTGGTCCCAACTCTGGACAACGCAATCTTTGCCCGCTTTCTTGCGGCGCTAGAGCGCAAGCTGTCGGACCACCAATTGTCACTGATCGTAGCAACCACCGAGGCAAATCTGGATATCGAAGCCAAGAAAGCCAAAAGCCTGCTGGATATCGGAGCTGAGGGGCTGATTATCACCGGAGCCACACACAATGCCGCGCTGCTCGATCTGATCGAGCGCACTATGTTGCCAACAATCATTACGTCTTTCTTTGACCCCGAAAACCCGTTGCCGACCATCGGGTATGATAACGCAGCCGCGGCGCAACTTGCATTGCAGCACCTTGCAGATCTCGGACATCGGGACATTGCTGTCGTACATGGCCCGGTTCACGACAATGATCGCACACGAGCTCGCCTTGCAGGCATTACAACCTTTCCCTTCGCTGGAAATCTTTCAACCTTCGAAACCGAGATCAGCCATCAGGGCGGAGTAGACGTTGCAAAACACCTCGGCGGTCTAAACACCAAGCCAGATGCAATTTTATGCCTATCTGACGTCGTTGCGCTTGGGGTTTTGCTTGGTCTTCAAGCGCAAAACATCGGCGTCCCGGACCAGATTTCTATGATGGGCGTTGACGACCTTCCAATTTCGTCCGTGACCGTTCCGCCACTGACAAGCGTGCATCTACCTGTTTCTAAGATGGGTGAACGAGCAGCAGACGCGCTAGCCGATTGGATCGCTACTGATCAGGCGCCCAAATCCGAAGAGCTCGCCACACGACTCGTTGTTCGGGGCTCTACAAAACGAATTTAGACGACCTGGGCATCACGATTTGCGAAACGAACAACGCTATTGATGATGCCGAAGGCCTAGTGCGGGCTCTGATCGCCAGTCGGCACAAACCACGGTGGATGTTAGCGAGAAGCACATTTGCTCATTAGTCGAGACGCAGCGAATACCTGATCAATTCTAAGAAGGGCGCTGACTTACCGGAAAGGCTTTGACTTGCGAATGTTTGTGTCTGTACCCCTCTGAGGAAAAATAACATATAAAATCAGTAAGTTAAGCTCTATCGAATAGCAAAGCTATGTGTCTCCCCACATTCCTGTTGTTTAAGGTCAAGCGAACCTGACCTAACCGTCATAGTTGGACCAGACAAGCGGTGGACGTTCGACATCAGAAGGCGCCCCCAATGTTACACATTAGTTGAATTTGACATTTGCTTCATAAACTAACCCACCGCCCCCAGTTCATGCTCCGACGGACTGTTTGGTTTGATCTGACTTCCCTTTCGGAAAATCAGAGCTGATTTGTAGGTCAGGCAGCGAAGCTGCCTCGGGGGCGAGGCAATGCTATTCGGCAATAGTGCTGCAGCCCACAGACGCAAGCTGAGGACACGGTTTTATCCAATCGGGTTGCCTTAGAGGTCAGCCGCGTCTTTTGCGACGTTCGTAACCGTAATGATCGCGCGCTTCCTGCCGCTGGACGAAACCCTTGAAGGCCTGAAAGCGTACAGTCCGCCTGAGCGAGGGCGCGACTTCCCGTTGTTCTCAGCGGCAGAGTGTTTTGTCGGCTATGCGATCAACCAAAGCTCGTTGTACAATGGCAAACCTCGGAGTGTGTGCTATTTCATCAAGTGTCGCGACCCACAGTGGAACATCAATTCCAGGATCCATCTCGCTCGATAGCTGAAGCCGAGGGTCCGCGTTCCCGATGAACAAGGGCAGAAACGCTCTGCCCACCCCGGATGCAGCCATCTGCTGAAGCACTAAGAAGCTATCCGCTCCGTTCGTCATTTCATCCGCACTGACATGATCGGCCAGCCATTTTGCTGGAAGAGAACGACTCAACGCCCCATCAAGCCGCAACCATTTTCGATTGGTGCCGCCGTCGTCGAAAACTCCAAATGACAGCGTACCTGCGCGCTCCCCAACAAGCCCTTCTTCAAGTTTTATGGAGGGTCTTACGGCGATGTCCGCAGTTAATCTCGACAAATCATGATGGCTGTTGCCGCTCAATAAAGTCAGCTCCAAGCCAGGGTACAACTGGGATATCTCTTTAAGTATCTGGGGCAAGACAAGCTGACAAAGGCTGTCAGTTGACGCGATACGTACGTGACCTACTGGAGACCGGTTTGCTCCTACAAGCGCGCGCTCGACCGATAGCACCGCATCTTCGACGCTTTCCATAGCCGACAGAACTGCTCTGGCCTCGGGCAGGGCGGAGTATCCCGAAGGGCTTTTCTGGAAAATCACACAGCTATTGCGCTCTTCGAATGCGGCTACCCTTCGCAACACAGTCGCATGCGTGACGCCCAGTGCCGCTGCCGCTGCATTGAGTGAGCCGTATTTGCTTACGGCGAGCGCGTACCGAATATCATCCCAGTTTTCGTTGTTCATAAATTAACAAGTGACGACCAATAACAAACAATTACAAGAAAAATTGTTCAAGCTAACATTCGGAGCATTAAACAGGGAGACACATCATGAAGAAGAAGTTCTCAGTATTCGCGGCAGGTCTTTTGTCATTGGCCGCCATTGGCACAGCCATCGCCCAAGAAAGTGAAAACCCGGCTGTGAAAGCTCGTACCTCAATCATGCAACTCTATGCCTTCAACCTTGGTACACTGGGCGGAATGGCTAAGGGAGAGGTCGATTATGACGCCGAGGCCGCAACTCGGGCCGCGAATAATCTTGTTGTACTGACACAAATCGATCAATCCGCGATGTGGCCCCAGGGATCTGACAATGTGTCCGATCCGACCACCCGTGCATTGCCTGCGATCTGGGAGAACTTCCCTGACGTGGGTGCAAAAGGGCAGGCCATGGCAGACGCCGCTGTTGCGATGCAGGCTGCGGCAGGTCAAGATGTTGATGCCCTGAAAGCAGCGATGGGCGATCTGGGCGGAAGCTGTTCGGCATGTCACAAAGCATACAGAGCTCCAAAGAACTGATTGGGCACTAACGGTGCGGCGCTTTCTTTTCTTTGTCGCAATCGTCATTGTGTTGGTCGGGTTGGCCGGTTTGGTGCTGACCCGACCTCAACGAATGGAACAATCACGACTCGACGGTTTGAACCCAGATCTTGCCAGAGGTGAAATCGTGTTCCACGCGGCAGGATGCGCATCCTGTCATTCAGCGCCGGATGCGGTCGGTGAAGACAAGCTCGCGCTGGCTGGTGGTCGCCGGTTTGAGACGGAATTCGGCACGTTCATTGCCCCCAACATTTCCAGTGACCCGGAAACTGGTATCGGATCCTGGTCTGCCCTGGATCTGGCCAATGCCTTGATCCATGGAACCGGACCCGAAGGGCAGCACTATTTCCCAGCGTTTCCCTATACCTCTTACGCCAACATGTCGGCCGAAGACGTGGTTTCGCTACACGCATTCCTCGGCACGCTGCCAGCGGCCGCAACCGAAAGTGTTGCACATGAAGTAGGTTTTCCTTTCAGCGTTCGGCGCGGACTGGGGGGATGGAAGCTCTTGTTCATGTCATCAGGCTGGGTGGTCGAAGGTGATCTGACCGACCAACAAAAACATGGCAGGTATTTGGTCGAGGCGCTGGGTCATTGCGCTGAATGCCATACCCCGCGAAATGGTTTAGGGGGCCTGAAACGAGACCTTTGGCTGACGGGTGCACCAAATCCAAACGGGAAAGGTCGTATCCCCGGCTTAACCTCAGACCAGCTTGATTGGTCAGAGGCAGACATTGCCGAATACTTAAAATCTGGCTTTACACCAGACTATGACAGTGCGGGTGGTGAGATGGTGGACGTCATCGAGAACACCTCACGGCTGACGGATGAGGACCATTTGGCGATTGCAGCCTATCTCAAGGCTGTTCCTGTTTCGTCGACCGGGCTTTCATCCGAATAACAGTCGTTTGGCGCCACGCAGCGGCGACCAGATGCTGTCGCCAATAGGATGCCGTAAGACCTATTCCCTTTTCGCCAAACACCTGTTTTACGTTTTGAACATCGGAGCTCACCAATCACCCGAGTTTCTGTTCATAATTGACTGAGGGTCGCGACCAAATGACACAAAAAATCGCTCTTTGGTCTATCCCGATATCCATTGCGGTACTGGCCCTGAAACTGTTGGCTTGGTGGCTGACAGGTTCGGTGGCTTTGTTGTCAGACGCAATGGAATCAACCGTGAATGTTGTCGCGGCTTTGTTGGCGTATTTCGCAGTTCGGGTTGCCAATAAGCCCCCTGACCAAAACCACCCCTTTGGTCACAAAAAAGCGGAGTATCTTTCAGCCGTGGTTGAGGGCGCGCTGATTGTGTTAGCGGCGTTCTTGATCATCAGAGAAGCTGTACTGGTGCTCCCGAACCCGCATCTTGAGGATGCGCCGCTGCTTGGAATTGCCGTCAATATCGTTGCAACGGGTGTGAACGGTGCATGGGCCTACCTCTTGCTTAGGACAGGTAGGCGCGAGGGATCGCCCGCCTTGGAAGCGAGCTCCCGCCACATTTTTACGGATGTTATGACTTCTGTTGGTGTCGTCGCAGGACTGATACTAGCGCTTGTCACCGGCTGGTTGATCCTTGACCCGATCCTGGCAATTCTTGTTGCGCTGAACATCTTGTGGGAGGGTTGGAAAGTTATTCGGGCATCCGTCGATGGCCTGATGGATGTGAGCCTGTCGGAACATGACTTGCAGACTGTTTCTAATGCAATCGAAGCAAACCTCGGCACAGCCTTAGAGTATCATGACCTAAAAGGGCGCAGATCCGCGAATGTTATCTTTGTAGAGTTTCACCTTGTTGTGGACGGCACAATGCCAGTCAGCGCAGCGCACGATATATGTAACGACATAGAGGAAGAACTAGAGTGTCTGTACCCGGGTTCCGTCTTTGTCATTCACCTCGAACCTGATGACGAGTTGAAAGGCGACGGGGTTAATCCCCACTGAACTGCTCATTTGGTTCTGCAAAGAATCTATTGGTTTGACTGATCTGATTAAGACGTTCGGCTTGAAATTCGTCAGACCTAAGCCCGATGTGGGAAAGTCGGGCCGGTAGTAGCCTGTCTCCAATGTCATGAAGCGTGACGATCAAAATTGGAGGTGAAATTGAAAATTCAAAGAAAGCTGGGTCAACTTCTAAGTACCGCGGCGTTGGCTTCGTTGATTGCCGCGACGCCTTATGTGCCAACCTTTGATGACGATGGCCGCCTACATTTTGAACCGTCATATGCCTTTGCCAAAAGCGGCAAAGGGAAAGACGGGGATGATCGTGACGATGACCGGGATGATGATCGTGACGATGACAGGGATGATGATCGCGACGACGATCGGGATGATAACTCGGGGTCGGGTAATAGCGGCCGTGGTGGCGACCGAGATGATGATCGTGATGACGATAGAGACGATGATGATGACGATAATGACGATGATGACTCCAAACGCTCCAATAAGGGCAGCGGAAAGAAGGATAAGTCTAATTCAGGGGGCAAATCGTCGGGTTCGGCTGGGATAACAAAGGTCGAAACGAACGCCAACGGCATTGAGGTGCGTTACTCGGACGGAACCAAGGAAGAGATCGAAAACGGGCGGTATGAGAGAAAGAATGCTCAGAACCGAACTGTTGAGGAGCGCGCCGCGACCGGCGCTGATGTTTCAAGGCTTCGGTCCTTGGCGAATGGTATCTCAATCGACAATGTACGCTCATCTGGACAAGGTGGCACTGCTGGAAGTCGACCCACGAAAATCGAACGCCAAGGCAACAATATCGAAGTGAATTATGCCAATGGTTGGAAAGAGGAGATCGAGTTTGGGCGTTACGAGTTGAAAGACCCTTACAACCGAACTGTTGTTGAAAGAAACGCAACGGCCTCTGATCGCCGGAGGTTACAGTCGGTCGCCAACTGAGCTGCAATTCCAGTCGATAATCCGTTGGCGGCTTCTTTTTGGTGAGGGGCCGCCACCGTCGCCAAAGAGACCGCAGCTATTCTCCCTTGTTCCAAACATCATGTGCAATGAGCGCGGCCTCTACCCGATTTCGCGCATGAAGCTTGGACAGAACTGCGGTCATGTAGTGCTTCACGGTCTTTTCCTGGAGGTTTAACTCGTCAGCGATTTCACGATTACTCAGTCCTTTGGCCACACGTCTCAGTATTTCTTCCTCACGATGTGTAAGGTCATCTAGAATGCTGCTGTTAACAGACATGCCGGTGTCAGCGTTGATTTGAAGAAGTACCCGCGAGGCCAAGCCAGGAGAAACGAACCCTTCACCTGCGGCGATGCTGCGTAAAGAAGCGGTTAGTTCGCTCGCGGTTACTCCCTTCACAATGTACCCAATCGCACCCGCCTCCAAGGCGTCCGCGACATCGCCGCTGTTCTCTGAGACCGTCAAGATTGCAATGACGGGTGGATTTGCCATTGCCGCGATTTTACGTGTCGCGCTTATCCCGCCACCGGGCATCGAGAGGTCAAGAATAGCTATGTCCGGCTGATGCGTGCCGACCAGCGATACTGCCTCTTCAGCACTGGACCCAGCGGCTAAAACTTCGAAGCCATCTGCTTCATCCAACGTGCGTTGCAAACCATCCCTGAATATCGGGTGATCATCGGCTATTACGACAGATGTAGTCATGATGTGCCTAACTTTCTGGGAAATAGTGTCATAGCTATGGTGGTGCCTTCGCCCGGTCTCGATGCGACGTCGAACCTGCCACCAATACTCTCGACCCGATCTCGCAAGCCCATAAGCCCCTGGCCACCATCGTCTCGCAACGCGGTTTCTTCTGACCTGTCAAATCCTGGTCCGTCGTCTGTGATCTTTACAACTATGCGGTCGTTCTGCGCCTCAGCGATAACAGTGCACTTGGAAGCTGGAGCATATCTAGCGGCATTGGAAAGCGTTTCCTGGAGGAACCGAAAAACGCACAGTTTGTCGGACAATGACAACTCTGGGGCCTGGCTGCCCAGGAATGAAATATCCGGTCGCAACGGGCTGTGTTCGGCGTGATCCTCTACGGCTCTCTTCACAACATCGACGAGTGACAGGCTATCGATATCTGGCGCGGACAGCCCTCGCGAAATTGCACGAATTTCAGCCAGCGATTTTTGCAAAGACTGCTGAATTTCCACTGCCTCTTTAGGCCTTTCCGACTCTTTGGAAAACGCCGCCTCCAGTCTAAGGGCGGCGAGCGACAGGTATTGCGCAGGGCCATCATGTAGCTCAGCTCCAAGATTCTTGAGGAACCGATCTGTTTGCGTGGTATATCTTTCTGACGCCTCGACCACACGCGACCGCAGCAGCGCATTCTGCTCAGCCATCTTCTCACTTTCTTTCAACCGCTGTTTAAGAAGAGACCCCTGTCGTCGAATTGTTTTGTCGCCAATTGCGACAATGGAATACAGAACAATAGTACTTGCCAGAAATGCGGAGCCGACGACCAACCAACTTGTTCGCCTAGCCTTGGCTAAGTCTAACTCAAGCTGGTCAGCTCTTTCGTAGAACTCCGCAACTGCGATGATTTCGCCGGACCAGAGTTCGCGGATGGGGCTGTAAACTTCAAGCAGTGGTATCCCCAATGCCGCCTCGGCGGCGCTCTCGGCATGATCAAGCTCTTCGAAAGAGCCGGAGATATCTCCGCTCCACGCTCGCCTTAAATCATCCGTTGGCTTGAAACGGTTTCCTATGATGTCTGTATCCGAGGCATGCGCAATCACACCGCCTTGCTTCCAGAATTTGTAGGAAACGATACGGTCAAGCATTGGCTGGGTCATGAAAATCTCATCCAGCGCCAGGCTCGCCTGCTCAGAAAGGCGGTCGCCATGTGCCAATTCCTGGCTGAGCGGGGAAACTACGCTTTCCATATACAGCGCTGCGGAGTTGGCGGAGTTTTGCACGACTGCGTTCTGAATTCGATTAGACACCCAGACCCCAACGATTGCGGTAGCAGTACCCATCACGAAGATACTTGCCGCAAGAAAGACTCGCGACAACGACCAATTGCCAATCGTCAGGTCAGTTACTTTCGCTCTCATCGTGAAATCGACTATGAACTACAATCTGTTACCGCACCACAGACCTTGGTCTGAGGTGATCTGGCTAAATCTCAGACCCTGAGTTTCCGCCCAGTGTCCAGAGTCAGATATCATCCATCGTTCGCAGACTTTGCAGCATCGGGCAGTGCACGTTACCACTATCACAATTGGCGGTAAGCTCACTCAAGGCACGCTCCAGACGTCTGAGCTCATCAATCTTGCTTCGAACGCTGGCAATATGCGCCTCGGCCAGCTCTTTCACCGACCGGCAGTCTTCGGCACTTCCTTCTGACAGCTCTAAAAGCGCCTTTGCGTCTGGGAGAGGAAATCCCAGGTCGCGGCACCTCTTCAAAAATCGAAGTCTTCCCACATCGCTTGCTGCATAGAGGCGACGATTGTTCAGAGCTCGCACAGGTCTTGGTACGATACCTTCGCGTTCGTAGTAGCGGATGGTTTCTATGCCAACCCCGGATTGCCGGGAAGCCTCACCTATCGCAATCATGTGAAGTGCCTCCACTTGATCCTGTAGTTACTACAGGAGTTATACGCTCTTAGTACCGGTGCTTCAACACAATCAAATCGAGCATCTCGGGAGCAAAAGATGAAGAAATACGTGAACCTCAGCTACTTGGGATCGGTTTCAGCTCTGGGCGTCGCAACATGCTGTGTTCTTCCAATGGCCATGATGTTGTTAGGCTTGGGCGCCAGTTGGTTGGCAGTATTCGGAAAAATAGCGGCGGCAAGCTACTGTGTTCTCGCCGTCTCAACAGCGCTGGTCGCGGTTTCATGGTCCGTAGCGCATCGAAACGGGACGTTGGCAAATCTGAAATGGTGGCTTTTCGGAAGCACGGCGACTACCGCGTTGGCATGGGTCATCGTGTTCAATGAGGCTCAAATCAACAACTATCTAATCATGCGGATGTGAGACAATGACAAATCAAACTGTGGTGCTCAATAGCATTTTGACCTGCCCTTGGTGTGGGCACGTTGAAACCGAGAAAATGCCAACTGACTCGTGCCAGTGGTTTTATGAATGCAAATCATGCGAGGCAGTTTTGAAACCGTTGGAGGGCGATTGCTGTGTCTTTTGTTCCTACGCAACTGTACCGTGTCCGCCAATTCAGTTGGGGGATAGCTGCTGTAGTAAGGCCACTGCGGCTAAAGGTTTCGATCCCCAATGAAAAAAAATGAGCTAGACCGATTTTTACCTTGGCCGCTTGGGAAAAGATTCAATCACTAAATCCGCTCATTTTTCGCTTTTCAGATGCGACAAGTGTTCGTGCGGGGCTAGTGTAACGGCCCAACAAAGGTTTAAGTGGTCTTAGTCTTTCTAAAACTAAGAGTGTCAGAATTCGCCAGCACAACTAAGGTTTTTAGTTTCTACTTTGTTTCCTCAGTCCGCCCAACGAACCCTTTAAAAACTGCAAGGGTCTCTTCGCTTACATGATGCTCAATACCTTCAGCATCATGCTCTGCGACTTCCTTTGAAACACCCAAGGCGATCAGGAAATCCACGACAATTCGGTGACGCCTTCTACAGGCTTCCGCCAATTGACGCCCGGCATCGGTCAGTTGAAGTGAGCGGTAGGGAATTTGTTCTATGAAACCTTCTCGTTTCAAACGGGCCAAATTCTTCGAAACCGTAGGTTGGGTTACGCCCAACCGCTCGGCTATTTCGACCGGGCGCGCCGTGCCATTCTGATGGATCAACTCCGCAATAAGTTCAACGTAGTCCTCAACCATTTCGCTTTGGTGCGCCTGTCGTACAGCCTCAAACCCGCTCGCCTGGGTATCAATACTACGATCTGAATCTTGCGGTGTCGTTTCAGTCATCGGCTCACGATTAGGTCGTTAATCCAGTCACTAGTGTATGCACCTGAAAGCCGAACTTGACAATGAGCATGCCTTCATCAATAAATTAGACAAGGCTAACTTTAATAGACAGTGCTATTGAAATATCTGATAGCGTCCACACTTCTTTGTGCATTGCCAGTGATCGCGGATGCCACGGCGATTGAAGAATCTCCTTGGGCTCCGCGCGCTGCCGCGTATCGACTGACCTTGTTCATGGGAAATCTAACCCCGGTTCCCTGGGATGAAATTGAGAGGAGTTGGACCTCGCCCGCACCTGGCAGTGGCATTCAGGTCGCTCCATTGTCACGCGTTTCCGACAACGAGGCGCTTGCGATCAACCAAGCTATGCAAGCCGAAGATCTCCAGGCGCTGTTCGAAGCAAGCACAATTGCCATTGCTGAAGGAATCCTGCGCCATCTGGATGTCGCAAAGACCGCGTTGGGTCAGCCTGAAGCGGCACGCGAGGTTGCACAAGCGGCAGCTCTGTTCCGCGCATTCGAAGATGGTATCAAGGCTGCGGATGCGTCGGCGGCTCGCGATCTGGGCCGGGCATGGCTGGTTCTGAGCTCCACCCTTGGCAGCGCAGGAGTACTGGGCAATGGTGCACAAACGGTGGATGTCGACCAATTTGCGGAGGCTCAGGCCATTGTCGCTGCCTATATTCGTGCCAACTATCTGCCATCCGAGTATGCCCAACGCGACAAGTTAACACCGCTGCCTGAAACAGTTGTGCTTTCCGGCGAACAAATCACAATGCCCGCCACGCTGCCGCCAGGGTCGAACATCGGAGATCAGGCGCAGCTGCCGCGGCTGGTTCTTCAGTTTGAAGAGGCGGGTGAGGATGAAGCCAATCTACCGCTGGTGGCCTATGGCGATATGCTGTTCGATAGCCCTGAAATCTTCGGCGGCCCGGCGCGCGAGTTAGGCATCGCCTGCTCGACCTGCCACAACCGCTCCGACGTGAACCGGGATTTCTTCATTCCGGGCCTTTCATCCCATCCGGGTGGGATGGATGTGGACGGATCGTTCTTCAATCCAATGTTCAATGTCCGGACCGATGATCACTTGGACACGCCTTCCATGCGTGGCATCCGCTTTACCGCACCTTATGGCCGCGACGGGCGCGAACCCAGCCTGCGCCGGTTCATCCGAAATGTGATTGTGACCGAATTCGCGGGAAAGGAGCCAACGCCGTTTCAACTGGATGCGCTGGAAGCCTATGTCAAACAGTTCGACTTTCTTCCCAACCCTAAGATCGATCGGTCCGGCAAGCTGACCGATCTGGCGTCAGACGCCGCCAAGCGCGGGGAGGTGCTATTCAACACCAAATTTGCAGGACTTGGTGACAAGTCCTGCGCTTCGTGTCACACGCCTGACCGTCAGTTCCGCGATGGTCTGACCTACGACATCGGCAGCGCTGAACCACCATTCCCCGGCGGCACGGCTTCTGCGTTCGAAACCCCGACGCTGCGCAACGTCAATTTCACTGCACCTTACATGCGTGACGGATCGCTGCCGACGCTGGCCAGCGTTGTTGACTGGTTCAATGATACCAAAAATTTGGGTTTGGACGAAGCACAGCGCGCAGATCTGACGGCCTACGTCGAAGCTGTTGGAGACGGTGAAGACCCCTATCAAGTATTCGAGGGTCGCAACAGCGTATTCCGCTTGTCCTGGGAAGAGCTGACGACATTCGCCAGCACGCTCGATACCCTGCTGCCGATGCAGGATGCCGAAAACATAGCGGTTCTGATCGACACGGTAGCTCCTGATCTGGCGGCGGATGCCAGTGTCATGGTCAATCAGAACGCCAAGCCCGAAATCTACGAATTCGCCGCGATCCTGCGAGCGGTTGGCGATGCCAGCGCCGAAGGAAACTGGACCGAAGCCACCCGCCAGTGGGAACTGTTCAAGGCCATGCAGGCCGAAATTGACGAGAGGATGTTCTGATGTTGTCGCGCCGCAATTTTCTGGTCGCTGCAGCCGCATCTGCAGCCCTGCCCGTAATGGCTGCAACTGACCGGGGGCTGAAGCTGGCCTTCATCCCGCAGGAGAACCCCGAAAAGCTATTGGGTGACATCAACGTCATCACCGGCTGGCTTTCAGAGCAGATGGGCGTCCCGGTCACGGGGTTTGTCACGTTCGACCACGCTGCCGCCGTTGAGGCGCTGCGCAACGGTGATGCCGATATCTCGTTCATGGGAGCGTTGCCCTTTGTGTTGGCCGAAGACCAGATCGGCGCCGTACCGCTGTTGTCTGAGGTATATCGCGGGCAACCCAGCTATTCGGGCCGGGTCTTCGTGCGGCGTGACAGCGGAATCGAAACGCTGGCCGATCTCCGGGGACGTGACATCGCCTTTTCCGATCCGGTCTCGGAATCCGGTTACATCTATCCGCTTGATCTGTTTGTGCGCGCCGGGCTGTTCTCGGGCACGGGCGATGCCGACAGCTTTTTCGGGCAGAAATTCTTTGCCGGTGGTTACCAGCAGGCGATGCAGGCCATGGCCAATGGGCTGGTCGATGCGGCGGGTGCGAGCCAGTATGCCGATCTCTATCTGACCCCGGATCAGCAGGCCGAGGTCAAGGTGCTGGCGGAATCAGAACAAATTCCCAGCCACGCAATCATTGCCCGCCCTGATCTGGACACCGGACTGCAGGCAAAGTTCATTGAAACCATGCTGCGCCTCAACGATAGTGAGAACCGTTACCTACTGGCTTACCTCTATGGCCCGGATGGCTATCTTCCTGCTGATCCGTCGGTTTACGAAGGCGTGCGCGAGACTGCGCGGCGCTATGGGTTTCTGAAATGAACCCTATAGTTTCACTCAACGCGGTATCGCAGCACTTTGCCAGTGCGGCAGCTCTTTCAGATGTTTCGCTGTCGGTGCAGCCCGGTGAAAGCGTCGCGCTACTGGGTCCTTCGGGTGCGGGCAAATCAACGTTGCTGGCGTTGTTGGATGGTCGTTTGAGTGGATGGCAGGGCGAGGCACAGGTGCTGGGCAAGCCACTTTTGGCAACAGGAATTCCATCCCGCGAGGACCGTGCCAATACTGGCTTTGTCTTCCAGGAATTCGCCCTGGTTGATCGGCAGAGTGTTTATCAGAATGTGATGAACGGCCGGATGGGCCGGATGAATATCTGGTCCTCACTCTGGGGTCGGTTCCGGGAAGAGGACCATATGTGCGTGACACGGGCGCTTCAGGATACGGGGCTGTCCGATCTGGCAAGCCGCCGTGCCGATCAGTTGTCGGGTGGACAACGGCAGCGCGTTGCGATTGCCAGATGTCTGGCACAAGAGCCCGAGTTGATCCTTGCGGATGAGCCCGTTAGCAATTTGGATCCTGCTCACGCCGAACGCATTCTGAGCTTGATCACCAGCTCTGCACGTAGCCGCGAAATCGGCGTCATTTTCAGCTCGCATCAGCCCGACCTGTCACGCCGCTTTGCTGAGCGCATCATAGGCCTGCGAGATGGCGTGGTATTGTTCGACAAACCGTCGGCTCAGTTGACCAGCGGGGACATCGATGAACTGTATCACGGTGCCGGTGTCACATCGGGGCTGCGTGTAGTCAGTTGATGGGCCGATCTGTCATTTGGGTCATGCTGGCACTGGCGATCCTATGGTCGCTGACCAGCGGGGATATGGGATTGGGCAAGCTGCCAGGCGCGGGCCCCCGTCTGGCAGAGTTTCTGGGGCGCATGATCCCACCTGACCTGTCCGTTTGGCGCGAGGTTCTGACGGGGCTGGCCGAAACACTGAGGATCGCCATTCTGGGAACACTGTTCGCTGTGATCCTGTCGGCGGGACTGGCCGTTCTGGCCTCTGAAACTATGGTGCCAGCAGCGATCTGGCGTCCCGTCCGTGCCTTGCTTGCGGTTATCCGGTCGATCCCACTGATCCTGGTCGCTATGCTAATGGTGGGCGCTGTTGGGTTGGGCCCGCTTCCCGGTATACTGGCAATCACATTTCACGCGACCGGCATGTTGGCAAAGTTCTATGCGGAAGCCATCGACAATGTTGCCACCGCTCCTGTGGCGGCGCTTGAAAGCGCAGGGGCCAACAGAATTCAACAGTTGCGTTGGGCAATCTGGCCGCAGATGGCGCCTGTAATCGTGCGCGATACCGTATTTCGGTTTGAGCTAAATCTGCGCGAAAGCCTGATACTGGGTATTGTCGGTGCCGGTGGCATCGGGTTGTATGTACAAACCTACGTACGGTCGTTTCAGTATGAAAAGGCTGCGACCGTGACGTTGGCAATCATCGTTTTGGTTTTATTGTCAGAGGCACTGAATACGGCCTTGCAAAAGCGCTTCAGTTGAAGCCCCGCTATGCATTTCCGTGTGTATGCGTGGCGGCCATTCGAGCCTTCAGCTTCCCATTGCGCAGGGAACGTACGCGCGCGTTCATCCAGTGACGGAATACGAAGCGATAAAGCCAACCCCGAATGCTGCCGAAACTTTGCGCATGATCAGCATAGAACGTATCCGGACTATCAAAAACGCCAAAATCCTTCACGATTCCGGTTTTCTGAATGTACGTGTCACGACCTTCCCATTCGACCTGAGGGGTGCTCAAACAACGGGTACCCGCCCCATAACCGCACAGGCTTTCTGTTTCTGCAAAGTTATGCTGCAAGGCCTCCAGGTATGGCTGATCCAGAATAAATCCTTCGAGGTTGACCCAACGACCGTCTACTTCGACTTCGACCCACGAATGCAAGATTTCTTCTGGCGCCAGCGGATAAATCAATTCGGGGACCACACCCCTCTGCAGCTCTTTGTGGATCATAAAGCCATGCAAACGGCATCGAATACCGCTGCCGCGAAACAGTGCCATCAAAAGAGTGCCCTTGGTATTGCATTGCCCAAAGCCGTTAGCGAGCACCTCTGAAGCCGGGATTTCGTCAGCACGGTTGTAACCAAAGGCAATCTCGTTACGCACGAAATCATAAATAGCGCCAATTCGATCCGAGACAGGCAGATCGGGCCAGCGCCGTTCCTTTATGAGCCCCAAAATTGCGGGTGTTTCAAAATCAAGCAGAGATGTGGCGGTTAGCAACGGGTTTCGGTTCAGCATTTGGTCTCTCGTCGAATCAACTCAGAAAGACTTGTAATTGCTACAGTGACTGTAGCTTCAAGAGGCTATTTCCAGTTCGCAACAACGCTGCCCAGGGTTACGCGCCGATGTCTTTGTGATCAGTAAGACATTCGGAGTGATCGCGTAGAACTTCGAGTACACGACAATCCGAAGTGTTGCCGCCACTGCATTCATGCACCATGCGCTCCAGCTCGGTCCGCAACGCTTCTAGCCGCGCCATTCTTTGCTCAATCTGTTTGAGTTGCCGGCGCGCAATACTGTCGGCTTCATGACATGGGCGATCCGGATCGTCGGACAAATCAAGCAGTTCGCGTATCGCCTCAAGCGAAAACCCCAATTGGCGGGCGTGACGGATAAAAGCCAGGCGATCCAGTTCGGTATGGCCATAACGCCGCTGGCCACCTTCGGTGCGCCCCGGTTCCGGCATAAGTCCGATCTGCTCGTAGTAGCGGATCGTCTGAACCTTGGTTCCGGTCTTTTTTCCAAGCGTTCCGATCGTCAGCATCTGGGTCTCCTTACAAAGCTACAGCTTATGTAGGCTCGGGTCGACGCCGCACAATAGCACCTTCCAGACGTTGGACCTGTGACACCCAGCCGCAGGCTCAAAATCCCCTTTGAACCTCTAGCAGGTAGAGGGTGTACATGCCGTTCTGAACCAAGAATCACAGGCGGACGGCTAACTTTGAAACTGACCGTATTTCAAAAAATCTTATGGGTACTGGCTGGTGTCGCAACGGCGGCATTTGCCTATCTGATGCTGTGGTCAGAATATAGACCTGCGCGGATTGAGGAGGGGTCTGTCCCGTTCGAAGCCAGGTTCGAACTGACAGATCACTCTGGCGTTGTTCGTACTCAGAACGACTTTGCAGGCAAGTGGATGTTGGTGTTTTTCGGGTTCACCAACTGCCCGGACGTATGCCCGACAACACTGTCTGAGGTAGCAGCAGTGCAGGAAGGGCTGGGAAGCCAATCAAACCAAGTGCAACCTATCTTCGTATCCATTGACCCCGAACGCGACACCCCGGCAGTCCTGGCCGAGTATGTACCACTTTTCGATGCGGGGATCATTGGGCTTACAGGCACGCCGGAACAGATTGCGGAGACGTCCAAGACCTTTCCGATTTTCTACGAACGGATCGAACAAGCCACTGCGCCGGACGGTTATACGATGGGGCATACCTCTCATCTGTTTCTGTTCAACAAGGACGCTGGATTCGTTCAGTCCTGGTCATATGGCACGCCAGCAGAAGAAATTCTTGCGGATTTGAAACAAAGACTTTGAGCACCATGTCCCGGTTTTCCAAAGATACACTTCTTGGCCTGGTCTGGGCGATTGCCCTGGTTGCGTCTCTTTCTGTTCTGTTCATTGGAGAGATCCTGGGGCAGACGCCCTGTGTGCTGTGCTGGTTCCAGCGCGCGTTCATGTTCCCATTGGCGATCGTACTGGGGCTTGGCCTGTGGTGGCAGGACCAGAACGTGGGCCGATACGGGATAGCACTGGCATTGGGGGGCGCTGCTGTCGCCTTGTGGCATATGGGCCTGTATGCTGGTCTAATCCCCGAAAAAATCCAACCATGCTCGGCCAGTGGTCCGTCCTGCACGGACGCAAATCAAACTGTTTTGGGCATCCCGATTCCGCTGATGGCGCTCGTTTCATTCGCGCTAATCGGCGTTCTGTGCGCCCTTTCACTCAAGGAGAAACAAGTATGAACAGACGTGGCCTGATTTTGTCCGTTCTCGCATTCGGTGGTGCCGGATTCGGAGCCGCTTCCTGGTACGTGAACCGTCCGGCTGCTTCAGGCAACACCGAGCCTGTTGCACCCGAAATCGCTGAAACACTTATCCGTTCCTACTCGCCTGTTCTCGGCCCAAAGGACGCACCGGTTACAATTGTCGAATTTTTCGATCCGGCTTGTGAAGCCTGCCGTGCCTTTCATCCGGTCGTGAAGGACATCATGGCACAGCATGGAGACGCCGTGCGCGTTGTGATCCGGTACACCCCTTTCCATGGCGAAGGCTCAGAGGAGGCGATCCGCGTGCTTGAAGCGGCACGCATGCAGGGGGTCTTTGAACCGGTACTGGAAGCCGTGTTGCGAGAGCAGCCCAAATGGGCCGCGCATGGTGCGCCTGAGCCTGGTCTTATTATTCGAATTGCAGCAGCGGCGGGACTGGATGCCGAGGCAGCGCAGGCACAAATGCTTGCGCCCCAGACAGTTGGTGTTCTCAATCAGGATCGCGCTGATGTGGAAGCGGTCGGTATACGGCAAACTCCGACATTTTTCGTCAATGGCAAATCTCTGGATCCGTTTGGTGAGGCTGAATTGAGACGCCTGGTCGCTGCAGAAGTTGCAGCACTGCAAAGCTGAGCAGTAGCGAGAGGTACTATGAGACTCACTGCAAAAAATACACTTCTGGCAGGTGTGCTTGCCGCATTCGGCACCACTGCCATTCTATCGGCACCTGTACTGGCAGGGGGCGGCGATGTTGTCGTTGAAGATGCCTGGTCGCGCGCTTCAATTGGCACCAACCGACCTGGCGTCGCTTACATGACGATCCGCAACACCGGCAATGAGGCCGTCACGCTGACGTCTATCCACACCGATCTTGCGATGATGCCCGAGATCCATCAGACATCGACCAATGCAGAGGGCGTCAGTTCCATGGCACCAGCTGGCGAGCTGGAAATTGCGCCGGGTGGTTCCGTAGCGCTTGAGCCGGGCGGGCTCCACGCTATGCTCATGCGGCTGCAACGCCCTATGACCGAAGGCGAGAGTTTTGCGCTGACTCTGATCTTTGCCGATGGCGCAGAAAAGACTGTCAACGTACCGATATTTGGTATTGCTGCGCGAGGCCCTGGGAACTGATGCAACGGCGACGCGTTCTCACATTTGGGGCTGCTGGGCTTGGTGCAATCGGGCTGACACTCTTTGCCGGATGGTGGCAAGTGGATGGGCCGGGAGCGGCTCAATCTGATCGCCTTCGTCCCCTTGCGTTGTCAGACATGAACTTTCGCATGGTTGATCACGAAGGGACCACCGTCACCCCGCAATCGCTCGTCGGACGTGCAACAATGGTGTTCTTCGGCTTTACCTACTGCCCGGATGTTTGCCCGACGACACTTTCGGATATTTCCCTCTGGCTGGATGATCTGGGCAATGACGCGGATGAATTGAACGTCGTGTTCATAACCGTAGACCCTGAAAGAGACACAGTCGAATCTATGGCCGACTATGTCAGCTACTTTCATCCCGCTGTCCGTGGGTGGGTCGGCGTTTCGGACCAAATCGCTCAGGCCGCAGACGATTTTCGCGCCACTTATGAAAAAGTTCCAATGGAAGATGGCGACTATACAATGAACCACACTGCAAGTGTATTTCTGTTTAGCCCCACAGGCGAATTTGTCAGCACCATCGACTATCATGAGCAGAGAGAATTCGCTGTGCCCAAGATCCGTCGTGCTTTGAAAAGTGGAGCGGATAAAACATCATGAACGCACGGTTTCTAGCAACCTCGGCAATCGCGATCAGAAGCGTCTCAATTGCTTCGATCGTGTTCATTGCCTCGAACCGGTCTGAAATGACGGCGCCTGCGCCCACGGTCTTTCCGGTGCCCAAGCTTCCTGCGGAACCGCAGATCACATCGGCTCAGTTGCTGAACGTACCATCAGCAGAACTCGCTCCAAGCCCCGTTTCGTTTCGACCTGCTCAACCGGAACCCATTCAGGCAGAGGAACCTTTGCCACCTGTTGAACCGCCTTCACGGACATGGACGCGCGAACTTGCGTTGGGTGACACGCTCGACAGTTTGCTGTCTAAAGCCGGGATCAACGCAACCGATCGGGCCGAAATCGCACTTGCGCTTGGCGCTGAATATGATTTGCAGCGTTTGCGCCCAGGCCACTCGATAACAGTCGTTACAGCCGCAGCGGATCAACCGCAGAGCGTGGAGCTTGCGGTGGAAGATGGCGTAAGAATCGAGGTGATACTTAGCGAAACGTTGTCCACGCGCGTGGTCTCACCAGAACCCAACACCGTCATTCTGGCCCGCAAAATAGAGATCGAAACTTCGATTTCAAATGCGCTGAGTAGCGCAAAGATCCCGGTTCGTTTTGCGGTGGATCTGGCGCAGATGCTGAGCGGGACAGTGGATTTTCGGAGGGACCTGACAGGTGGTGAAGCTCTCCGTCTTCTCTGGCGCGAAAAGAGCATCGATGGCGAGAGAACAGGCCAGCCAGATCTCATTTTTGCGGCGCTGGAAGTTGATGACCAACTTTATGAAATAGCATGGCCAGATGCCGAAAATGGCCGCGCCACAATCTATGTCGATGGTGAGCTTCTTCGCGTCTTCTCGCAGCCAGTCGAGGGCGCGCGCCTGAGTTCAGTCTTTGGTCGGCGGAAGCACCCGGTCTACGGAAATGTTCGGATGCATACAGGTGTCGATTTTGCTGCCGCACGTGGTACTCCGGTGCATGCGACGGCCCCGGGCCGCGTGTCTTATATTGGTTGGCGCGGGGGGTATGGGCGTGTGGTCGAAATCGCTCATGGATCGGACACGGTCACGCGATACACGCATCTTAGCGCAACCGCCGATGGTCTGACCAAAGGTCAGCGCGTGGAGGCGGGCCAGGTGGTTGGTCGTGTCGGGTCGACCGGCACCGCAACCGGCCCAAATCTTCATTATGAAGTATTGGTCGACGGGCGTCCGACAGACCCGCTATCTGACGATCGACTTGCTGCCGCTGCGAATGACAAGGTAGAAAACGAAGCAGCGCAAAAGCGATTAAGTATTGCACGGGCACAGCTTGAGAAGCAGCTGGGCGATCTCACTGCCAAGAAACGCGAAGCTAACTCGTGAGAGTTCTTTCAGAACGCCTCCAGACGCGCGGCTATCAGTTTGACGGTTTGAACGCCTGAAGTGAACTGCACCGCAAATGAACAAAATCAGAGGATGTAAGATGATGGCAATCGCGGGTGCCTTGGTTGGCGCCGTTTGGGGTGGGGTCCTGGCAAAGCGCCGGAATGGCAACAGCCTTGATATTCTTCAGTATGCTGCAGGATACGCCATCGTTTGTGGCCTGATTGCATTCTTTCTGTCGATCGCAGTTGTGCGTCTGGTGTCCTAGGCTGATCCGATTGGTGGTTGAAATTGAAAGCGCTGCTCAGGATCGTGCTTGGGTTGGTTCTGGCAGCCCTGTTCATCACTACTGTCTGTTTAAGCACGGCTACATATCTCATGCTGGCTTCTCTTCCGGACTATGAGGAAGATTTTAGGTTAGAGGGTTTGAAAGATTCTGTGGACGTCCTGAGGGACTCTATGGCGATCCCACATATCTCGGCTTCATCCCCGTCCGATGCCTATTTTGCACTTGGTTTCGTTCATGCGCAGGATCGATTGGGTCAGATGTTAAGGGAACGGCGGTCCGCTTCGGGCAAAGTGCCGGTTCCGCGATATCGCGATATGGATCCAGTTTTGTCCGAAATGCTGATTGCCTATGCAGCTGGCGTCAATGCCTGGATCGGGGAGGTGTCAAAAGACCGGCGTGGCCGGGGGGCACCAGAACTGTTGTTGTACGATGAAAAGACCATCATGGCCTGGCGGCCAGAGGATAGTCTCAGAATAACTCAACAGTTTCTAGACAATCTGCGGGAGACAGAGAGTGGCGGCGCGTCAATTCCAGGCGACAGACCGAAAACACCTGGATTGATCATGAACACGCCAAAAGCTCGGCTGGGAGCCTGGGCATTGACCAGTGAACGAACGGTTTCCAATTCCCCAATTCTCGCGATCGAGACTAGCGGGCCGCTTTCGCTCCCATCAACCTGGTACATGGCTGATCTTCAATTTCCCTCGGGGGCAGTAGCAGGGGTGACTTTGCCCGGCGTTCCGTTCGTTGTTCTGGGTCGTTCAAATGACGTTGCTTGGGCCTTGGACTCAAATGCCGGGCAACCTGAATTGCAAAACGGCACATCCGAACGGGTAGATAGCGATATCTTTTTAAAAACTCTTTACCGACTGACACAGGTAGTCACCGCAAAAGACGCCGTGAAGTTGATCTCTGAAATGCCTCTGTTCGGGTTGGAGACCGTCGTTATTGACAAAGAAGACGTCATGACCTGGCCGGGCATCTCCGATGAAGATGCAATCCTGCTTCGGCAGCAACGGCTCACAGAACTTGATGCGCGCCAACGCGTTTTTTCAGTTGATGGTGTTATGGCGGTACAACAAGATACCGTTAGTTCAGCAGCGCGTAGCTTGTTGCCTCTGATGGCAGCGGACTTGTGGCGTTCTGCACCCATGATCCCCGCAACCGACGACCCGCTCGATGGAATCCGACAGGATGCCTTGAACCGCTTGGCTGAATGGAACGGTGAAATGGATCGTTTTTCGCCGGAGCCATTGATATTCTGGGCATGGGCGCGTGCTTTGCAACGCCGATTTCTACAGGATGAATTTCCTGCGGCGCGTGATTTGTGGACCAATCCGAATCCATATTTTCTTGCCGCGGTTCTTTCAAATAGAGAAGAGGCCGCGATGTGGTGTGACAATCGCACCTCAACTCGTGTCGAAACCTGCGACGAGTGGATCGTTCTCGCACTCGACGATGCGCTCGTCTGGATAACCGAGCGCTACGGTCCCGACCTTTCTTCGTGGAGCTGGGGATCTGAACACGTTGTGAATCTGGATTGGTCTGCGGTTAGCCCAGCCGGATTCCTCAATGGGTTGTTATCTGTGCGGGAACCGAAGTCCGGAGGACCTTATTCATTGCTCTCGTCTCAATTCGGGATGTCTGACGAAAAACCGTTTGCAACAAATATCGGCACGAATTTTCAGGCCGTCATGTCTGTTTCAGAAGACAAAGGCTTCTTTTTCCTGACACCATCCGGGCAGTCGGGACACCCGCTTTCGCGGTTCTACAAGAACTTGTTTTCTTCATGGATGCGCGGTGATTACAGGATGATGGCAATGGATCTGGCAGTAGCAGAGGGTGGGGCAGTGGGGCGATCCAAACTAACCCCCCTCATTCAGGATGAAGTTGACTGATTAAAGTGCGGCTCCGGGAAGCCAGATCAGTGTCAATGTGCCCTCATCTTCAGGATGAAATGCCATACAAGATCCAAGACTGATTGATACATCGGGCACCACGCCACAGTGATAGATTGTGAAAATCGGCTGTGGGATGCTGATTTCAGTGGGCATCCCACAGCACACGCGATCTTAGGTGCCGCGCGCCTGATTACTGCCCATGCGCCAATTCAGCATTTTCACCTGGCGTTCCAACGGTTTCTGTTCCTGTTGAGTGTATGTTACCCTCCGAGGCTTTCAGAAGCCGCAAGGCGTTAGCCACGACCAGCAAGGACACTCCGACATCTGCGGCGATTGCACCCCACATTGATGCCAATCCAAAACCGGTAAGGGTCACAAACAGTGCTTTGGTCGCAAGTGAGAAGCCGATGTTCTGACGGATGATCGACATGGTTCGACGTGAATGATCGATCAGCCAGGGTACTTTGCCGATGTCATCAGTCATCAGAGCAATGTCTGCAGTCTCAATAGCAGCATCAGATCCAACTGCACCCATCGCAACTGCATAATGTGCCCGAGCCATCGCAGGCGCGTCGTTGACGCCATCGCCGATCATCGCAACCATCTCGTGCTGTTCTGCCAGTTCCTCAATCGCAGCGACTTTGTCCTCCGGCAGAAGTTGGGCCCGGACTTCGTCGATGCCGACTTCGGCTGCTACCGCTCTCGCTGTTTGTTCGTTGTCACCAGTCAGCATGATGATTGACTTCACGCCCTGCGCATGAAGCTGGGCTACGATGCTTCGGGCTTCGGGTCGAATGCGGTCCCGCAGCTCAAGCAAACCGGTTAACCCGTTCTCATCCCCGACAACAACAAGTGTGCTTCCCGCGCTCTCGATTTGGTTGCGCAACTCGGCAGGGATGGACGCGCCAAAGCCTTTCTCGACAGCGAAGCGGTCAGAGCCAAGCCAGATATCTCCACGCTCGGTACGGCCTTCCAGACCACGACCGGGAACGGTTCGGATGTCTTCAGCCGCCGATATCGAAATGTCGGTCTGTTCTGCCTTGGTCAAAATGGCGCGGGCCAGCGGGTGTGAAGACCGAACCTCAAGGCTGGCAGCGCTCGCCAACAGCTCCTGCTCGGATGCGGCGCCCAGCGGATAGACATTGGCCACTTCAGGCTCACCCATGGTGATCGTGCCTGTCTTGTCCATGGCCAGTGCGGTGGTACGCCCGGGGGCCTCGATATATGCGCCGCCCTTAATCAGAACCCCAGCCCGGGCCGAAGCGGTCAAAGCCGCAACGATTGAAACCGGTGTGGAAATTACGAGCGCACAGGGGCAGGCGATAACCAGCAGAACAAGCGCATTGTAAAACCAGAAGCCCCACGATGCGCCAAATGCAAGCGGCGGGATCAGGGCGATGGCCACTGCGACGACCATAACGATGGGCGTATAGATCCGCGCAAATTTTGTAACCCACTGCTCAACCGGCGCGCGGCGCGCATGAGCATCACCGACCATCCGGATGATCTTGGCAAGCACGGTGTCTGACGCTGTTTTCGTCGCACGTATTTTGAGGGTGCCTTCACCATTGATTGTGCCGGCATAGACCTCATCACCCAGCTCTTTGGGAATCAGCGCGCTTTCACCCGTGATTGGAGCCTGGTCAACGGCACCGGCCCCTTCGATGACTTCTCTGTCAAGTGGAATGCGATCCCCACCTCGAACGATGAAGCTGTCACCGACAAAGACATCCGCCGCCGGGACCGTTGCCTCAGAACCGTCAGCACGAACCAGCCGAACCGTCGGGGGGGCCAGATCAAGCAGCGCGGACACCGCGTTCCGAGCACGTCCGACACTCCAGCTTTCCAGATAAAGAGAGAGCGAAAAGAAAAATGCTACAGTTGCCGCTTCAAAAAACTCACCCAGAGCGATGGCACCGGCGACGGCAACAACCATCAAAAGGTTCATATCAGGCGAAAGTCGACGCGCCGAAGACCAGGCCTTAGGGGACACCAGCCAGACGCCAAACAAGATCGCGACTGCGAACAAAGCTGCCTCGGGCAAAGGCATCGGAACCTCACCATGTCCCGAGAACAGCCCGAGCGCACCGCCCATGCCGGTTTCGAAAATGTGCCAGCCAAAACCTGCTGCCCAAAACCCTCCGCTAAGAGTGGTGAACCGCCGCTGACGTGCAATATGCGCCGCCTGGTCCTGGGCGGCATTTCCGTCATCCCATGGTTTGGCGGTCATACCAGTACTCGCAACCAGCAGCATGACATCTTCGTCAGATAACTTGGAAGCACTTTCAAGAAGCGTCATCCGACCGTTGATCACATCAAATGCAAGATGCTCTTCGCCACCTGCTTTCGGGCCGACGACACGGTTCAGGATCGCCACCTCTTCGGCGCAATCAAGGCCAGAGACCTGAAAGCTTCTACCACCTTCAGGAATTGGACCGGCGGGGGCGATGTCGCCACACCCGCCGCTACCGCATGCGTGGTGACCATGTTTGTTTTCGTGGCCATGGTCGTGGCTATGGGTATCGGATGACATGATTGGACCTCAAGAATCTCTATGGTCCTTTGTAAATAGTTCCTACAGTAACTAGAGCTTCAATACCTTTTGTATTCTTTTTATCCGGGTTCTTTGCCTGCGATATTGTTAGTTCATTTCGTCTTGCGGGCCGGCCGTGTGGATGCAATCTAATTGCAGATGACGCAAAAAATTTGGAACAGATCAATGCAGAAACGGATCGCAATTACCATCACGTTAGTCTCGATTACGGCTGGTTGCTCAGCCCAGTTCACCGGGGCCAAAAGCAAAGCACTTGAACCAGGCAACGTGCCAGATTCGGTCGTAGCGCTGGCAGGGCCGGCGCAGGATTTGACCACAGCGCGCCTCCTGCCCGAAGACAATTGCTTTTGGTATGAGCACAGCGGACCCGTCGAGACGACATTGGTACCATTGCGCGCGACGAATGGCGCTCCGATCTGCATTGCGCGCGACGCCTGATCGAAATGAGGGCAGCGACGTCCATGTACGCTGCCCAATATTCATGAGCGGGCTGTGACGCTATCTTCGGCAGAGTATAGGAAAGCGGTCGAGCCGGTTTTCACGTTTGGGTAGAGGTCATTGATATGGGCCATGATCATTCTCACACATCCGGAACTTGCGCGACCGCCGATGCTTCTTGGCTCAGGCGTGCCGTGAATTCTGAGATATGTGTCTCGGTCTCCAACGTATAGATAAAGGGCACGAGAGCCGAGAGCATTATTCGGCCCGGGCTCCATGCCATTCCGGAATTCCGCGTATTCGGGGTTGCGCTCGATCATTGAAGCGGTTGGTGTCCAGTGTGGCCATTCGACCTTTCGGCGGATAACATAGGTGCCGGGCTCGTAAAGGTTCCCGCGCGCGATCGCTACGCCATAGCGCATTGCGGTCCCGCCTTCTTCGATATGGTAGAGATAGCGCGCGACGGCATCCACATGGATGTCACCTGGAACCAAACCATCATTTGCCGCGACGCGTCTTGGTAAAAAACGGTCATGAACACCCCACGGATTTGAGGTCATTGGATCGTAACCAATTGGCGTGACCTGACTGTCCCAATAGGTCTTCTGCGATACGGTTGGCCAGGTTTTGGCGATCAATGGACTGGCCGCAGACGCCGAGAACAGCGCTGTGGTGGATTGAATGAAATGGCGCCTTGTAAGCATAGGTCTCGTCCTGGTTCACAAGTTTAACGTATTTGGATCGCACTATCGCGAATTAATTCGAATCTTAAAGCCTCTAGCAGCTAGAGCTTCAAGAGGTTTCAGGTAACGCTTGGATTACCCAGTTGATCACGTGACCGGTTGCGTGAATCCTGCTTCGGTCGAGTTTACATTGGAATAGGTCGCAAAGACAATTGACACAGGCGAAGCCGCCATTGTAGCGGTGATTTGTTTTCGGTTCCTGATGGCGGAAGCCAAAAGGATTAAAAGGGAATACGGTTCGGTGTTTTCAATGGCGCCAATTCCGTAACTGCCCCCGCAACTGTGAGCGGAGAGCGATGCCAAGACACCACTGGTTCGTAATGGAACCGGGAAGGTTGGCGGAGCGAGCACCCGCGAGTCAGGAGACCTGCCGTAAAGCGCCGGGCTATGCCCAGACTGAACCTGTCGGCCTTACGGTCGATTCAACCTGACAAGCCGCCGGGTGAGGCGGTAGGGAGAAAGAACATGCATATCGAACCGGGCATCGTGAATGGTGCCAAAATCGCGCTTTCCTATGTTACCGCCGCAGGTGCGGCTACTTACGCAGCGAAAGAAACGTTTTCCACATTGCGAGCGAATGGACCTGCATCTTTTGTTATGCGCTCGGTGCTCGCCACCGTTGGGGTTTTCCTTTTCTTCGAAGTCCTGCCGCATTTCCCGGTTGGTGTCTCTGAAGTCCACTTCATCCTGGGGTCGACGCTGTTTCTGCTTCTCGGTGCTGCACCCGCGGCTTTTGGATTGGCAGCTGGTCTCCTGATTCAGGGTGTGTTTTTTGCCCCGTTCGATCTTCCGCAGTACTTCATCAACCTGACCACTCTGCTGGTGCCGCTATTTGCGCTACAAGCACTGGCCAGCCGCATCATCGCACCCGGCACAGCATATGTTGACCTCAAATATGGCCAAGCTCTTGCCCTAAGTGCGACGTATCAGGGAGGAGTAGTCGCATGGGTTGGGTTCTGGGCCTTCTACGGCCAGGGTTTCGGCGCAGAAACCATGGCGTCGGTTCTGTCCTTTGGCGGTGCTTATATGCTGGTAATTGTCATTGAGCCGATTGCTGATCTGGCAGTGCTTGCGGCAGCCAAGGCGATGCGCGGTTTGAACAGTACAGGTCTGGTGACTCCGCGTTTGTACAACGCTGCGAAAGCTTGACCAAAGTTTGAAGCGGTGTCCTAAACTTGGGTTGCCGCGAAACAACCAGTAGCCGCAGGACCAAAATTTTATTGTGGCGCGTCTCGAGGGCGCGCCACATTGTTTTTAGCCGCTAGAAACCTGTACCCAACGATCAGGGTGATTTGGGTCCTGTATTCGTAGGAAAAGATACCTCGTTTCCTTCCACGATTTGATCCTGTTAGTGACATTGTCCAGAATCAAATCGCCTTCACTCGAGCGATAAACCAAAACTGCATGGCCACTGCGATTGGTGTCTAAGACAGTTGCAATAAGTAGCTTCGTAGGATCCAAGCCGTTCTGCATTAGTTCAAACTTCTTTTGCAAAGCGAAATCTTCGCAATCCCCTGACCCCTGCATTGGTAGCGTCCAGTATTCCTTTGTCCCGTATTGGTTTTGATCCGAAACGGCGCGGATCCTCCGATTGACGCGCAAGTTAATCGCTTTAACGATCTGTTTCTCCTGCGCTTCTGGCAGACCAGAAGTACGAGTATTCGCGCACGCCCACGAATAATCTTTGCAGAGTGATTTGGCGCCCGATGGCGCCTGAACCTCTCTATCTAGTTTGATCCAGGGAAGCTCAGAAGCTTGCAATGAAGCGGCGGAGACAAGGTAGCTGCATATGATACAGGCCAACGATAGATAAACTGGTAACCGTTCCGAAAGTTTTTTCTGAGCGGAAGTAGGTTTTGTCATATCTGCTTTCCCCATACTCGTTTCTCCTGGGTATCTGAAGCTACCGAGCCAAGAGAACTCTATTTCAATCTTTTATGTTCATCGACGCATTACAACAGCTTATTCAATTTAAAATGCAGAGCAGCAAAGTTCGCGAGCGCGCAGTTATTAGTCGTGATTGTGTGCGTGAGCTTAATTGAGATTCTTGCAGCAGCATAGAAGAAAGCCGGCTAGTAGTTCTGGGTTAGAAACGCTTGAGGTTTGGGACGGATTTGGATGACGCGTCAAGCCGAACATCTTTGTGCAATGACATGGGTATCAACCGTTCGCCGGGGCGCACCCTAACAGTGTATCTGCGATTATATGTTTCATGCGGCCAGATGTAACTGGCAATTGCAGATTTCCCCTTACCAAGGTGTGCAGGTTTTGATTGGAAATTCTAAAACAATGACTTCGTCGCTACACTCAGTCCTCTGTTAACGCGCACAGCGACGGGAGCGATGAGTTGGGCAGGCTCAGTGGCCTACGAGCCATATTGCGTCAGGTTTCTATTATGCGTGTAAGTTTCGTACGATCGACTTTGGAGGCATGACGCTTGTCCATAGGAATGTGCTTAATCGAAATCACATTTGGAACGTCAAAACCAAGCGCAGATTTAGTCCAATCGTCGATGTGATCCGCGGAACCTTGGACGCAAAGTGTGGGGCCTGCTTTGGTATTGACGAGCGCGCATCGATCTACACCTGGCCATCGCTGTGCCGCGACTTCGATAGCAAAGGGGAAGAGCGTACCTGAAAAGACTTCAATTTCGGACCCGACGCGCCCCCATAACCATAAACGCCCGTCATCATCCAGCGCGCCAGCGTCACCGGTCCGGTGCCAAATGACGTCACCTTCCTTGATTTTGTTGTTCTTTGAGTGGGTCGGGTTCAAATACCCGTCATTCACATGTGCGCCGGCGACCTGAATTTCATTGTCGCGGATGCGGAGCGTGATTTCGGGCACCGGGTATCCCACAAGAAGACCCCTTCCAACAGCCATGTCGCGGTGATCCTTCACCGTGATATCCGCGGCGTCAAGATGGGCAATCGGTTCAGCCTCGGTCGACCCATAGACGCACACAACTGACAGGCTGTGCCGGGTTCTCAACGCCTCGACAAGACTCGGAAACACCGGACCGCCGCCGGTAAACACCGTGTGCAACGGACCGGTATCGTCGGATTGAACCAGTTTTTCACATAGCGATGGTGGGATGAGGGCCCGGGTGATCTGTTGCGTTTGGAGCCAGCTTTCCAACTGCACAGTCGACAGGCGGTCCGGCTTGCTGAACCTCCAGTTGGGTAGAACACTTGTGCGCCCGGCCGCCAGATTGATCAGGGTGAACACCGGAAAGGCCACCAGATCGCGCTCGGCCTTGCGGCTGTCGAGGAGGGGTGCGATGGCATCGTACTGCGCCATCAAAAACGCGTGCGAGCGCGGAATGGCTTTGGGCTGGCCAGTTGTACCAGAGGTAAAGGAAATAAGGGCGATATCGTCCGGTTGTACCTTTTGCGCCACCGGGTTGCTACGGCTTTTACCAGGCGTCAGCAGGGGCAGGGCCCAGAGATCCGGAACCAGAAACTTCAGCAAAGAATACGCACCCGCTGCACAGAACGCTTTTGGCTTCGTTGTTCGGGCGGCGTGGCGCAGACCGGCCAGCCCTAAGGCTGGCTCTGGTAAGACAACGGTTGCGCCAAGGGTCCAAAGCGCAGCCAGACTCGCATATAGGTCCGCGTTGACAGGCATGGCCAACAACACGCGATCACCTGACTGGATACCCTTGTCCTGCCACCGACCTGCCAAGTGCTGAACGCGCGTGTGCAGGGTTTGAAAGGTGATCTCGCGGCCATTGCCGTCCACTATGGCTGTCCGGTCAGGAACCCGTTTAACCGCCGCGGCGAATTGGGACAGCAGGTCAGCCATTCAGCTTCCGTCCAAGCAAAGTATAGCGCCGGAATATTGTCGCGCCTTCCGCTGCACTGCGCTCGGCGGAGGTGTTGTCATCATGGATCAGCGCATGAATGGCGGTTTCGTACCCCATCCTGAACGCCGCCTTGTGAAACCGGTGAGCCAGATGCCGTCCGGCGCCCGGTTCGAGACTTGCATAGGTCTTGAGGATTGCGGATGCCGGATTGGGGCCTTCGGCATAATTGGGAATGCCAAACAGAAACCCGGCCAAGTTCCCGTCATGGCGGCGCGCAAAAAGGATCAGGTCGGGCTTCATCATCGGCACAACTGGCATATACATGGCCAGAAAATCTGCCTCGGCAATCGGCTTGTAGAACGCGTTGTTTGAGAACGCACGGGTTGAAAGTTTGAAGACCTGACGAAACAGGGCCTCGGGGTCTGTTCCATCCCATTCTTCCACGACAAAACCATCGGTTACTGGCGGTGCTGATCCAGCGGCGGTCCGCAACGACACCCGGGCCGAAAAATACCGGCTGATCTCTGTAAATCCCGCCGACTGGAAAACCCTGGGCTCATGAAGTTTGTTGGTAGGCTCCATCAGGAACGGAGCGGACCCGTCGCTATCCGAGACGAACCGGTAACTGTGCCAGGTGTCGCCTGACATCGGCCCGATGATGCGGTTGCGGCCGGCGTCTTTCACCCTCTCGATCCCTTTGCACAGGATTTCGGCACCGGCTTCAGGCGTTTTGCAGGAAAAATCGCCGAAGGTCGCGGCGCGCGCGCCGTCCCAGATCGGACCGTTCAGATAAACGGTCAGCTTTGCATCCGCCGTTCTGATGAACTCTTTGGTCATGAAAAAACTCCGGCAAAGAACCCAGCACTTAGCGATCCAGCAACGATCCAAACGTAGTAAAGCAACGGCGGCGCGAGGGCCAACAGCGTCAGCCTGAGCACCCTATCTTTTTCGAACCAATGTGGTCGGAGCAACGGCGCTGCGGCTGAACAAGCTAATAAGAACAGGGCCAGCACCGTCAGCGGTTCAGCCCAGTTCGACTGTTCAGAATTCTGGGAAACAGCCCAAGTTCGAATGAAATAAAGGACAGCGGCAGCAAGTGGTATAACAACAGGAATGGGACGCAGCGCCATAGCAGTGAGCCCCATAGCTAACCCCATCGCACTGAGCCCAAAAAAGGAAACTGCATCCCATCCCGTTGCATTTCCCACCGCAAGCCAACCAAATCCCAAAAGCCCCAAGGCGGCTATGATATCCAGATCGGGGTACTTACTGTCACAAGGAGAAGCGGTACGCGCCCAGCCATGTGCGGCAAGAACCATGATCGGCAGTACTGTGTTCTGCAATTTTGCGGCGGCCAGCAGCAAAAAAACCGCGACAACATACACACGGGTCGCATGTTTGGTCAGGCCCAGTTTGGTTCCCACCACGCCAAAACTGGCAAGGGCGGCAAAGAACATGGCGGCCAACAGGGCGAGCTCTGCCAAAGAGCTGAAATAGTGGCCGTTTAGGAAAATCAACAAGCCAAGCGGCAGGAAAAGGTTGTCAAACCCGCGCCAGCTTTGTGCTTCGACCAATGTGCCAAAAGCCGCAACCATAAGGCACAACATCATGATGTTAGATGGCGGGAGTTTCGATAAGAACAAGAAGCAGATGATCGCAACCAATAGCGTTACGACAAAAAACACCACGGACCCTTCTAAGCTCTTGTCGCCATCTTCTACCACGTAGCGTTTGGTTCCATACGTAGTCCCGGCAAGCGCAGCGGCTGCATCCGCCAGTGTTAGAACGGCGATTGGCAGGATGTAGAACAGCGTGTTTTCCCCGGCTAGCAGAAAGCATAGCCCAACTGACAGGGCGAGCAGAAAGTCGCCGTAGGACGTACGATCCACACCATGCAAAGTTGCACCCAGACCCGACGAAAAACGAGGCAGGCGCAGCACCAGCATCACCAGGATTGTGGCCGCAATCAGCATGTAAACCGGCCAGCGATCGGGAAACAACCAGGGCAGCAGCAACGCAAAGAGGCCGGTGCTGACATGCATAAGCTTGCGCTGCACTTCGGGTTTCAGGCCCGCTGTATTGGCCAGATTGCGTATGACCATCATTACGCCGACCAGAGCCAGCACCGACCCCGCCGCCAGCAGAATCTGCCCAATAACAGTCACGGTTGAAACTCTTCGACGACGAAATCCGAATAGAAGAATGCCATGTCGCGGGCCTTCTGCTGTGTTTCGATGTCGGTCAGGGTTTCAACCTTGTTTCTGAATTCCGGCGGAACCCTCCGGGGTGCCATCATGTTCCAATAGACTAGTCGGGCATTTGGCTCCGCAGCGGTCAGGATCGACCCGTAAACCTGATGGAAGGTCTCGGGCGACATGTACTCGAAGATGTCGGACAGGTTGAATCCTTTGGCTTTTTCGTCGGTCGACACAAAAGCCTCAAGCGATCCAAGGCGGATGTCGAAACGATCCAACCGGGATCGGATTGTCTCATAATGCTCGGGACGCCACGCCATTGGCAGCGCGTCGCCATGATCGCCTTTGAGAATCCAGTGCAGATAGGGATTTTGCGAGGGATCGGTGGTGACTCCCGCATGACGGATGCGGCGGGAGACATGTTGGGCCGGGCTACCCTCTACATGGTCGAAAAACGCACTGTCCCGGCCCATGCGACCCATGACGAGGCGAGAGAAGAAGATGTTCAGCAAAAGACGCCATCGCACCGTGTTGAACCGCGTGTCGAAGAATGTCAGTCGCTCTTCGGGCGAGCGGGGAACAAACACTGCGTCGATGGTTCGGCGTGAATGCACAAGAGGCAGTAGCCAAGTTCGAAAGATGCGAAAATAGCGCTCGAACTTGCCGACGCCACCGATGCCGTGTTTTTCGACATCCGTGATCAGAGTCCGCCAGAAAGCGCGCGTTTCGGCATCTGTGGCTTCCAAAACCTGGTTCAGCAATGCGCCCCGTCGGGTACTTCGCCGCGAGCCGGTGAGTTCAATGAATTCGGGATGGGTCAGCACTTTATAGGCCGCGATCCTGAGCTTAAGGCAGGCGATCTGGGCCGGTGAAAGATCCAGAACGACAATGCGCGCGGGATCGAGTGTCAGCATTGCCAGCGCATTATCCCCGGCAGAGCAGATGGAGACCAATGTCTTGCCCGCACAATCGCCCAGGGCGGAGGTGAGAACATCCGCGTCTTCCCACAGTTGGGCATAGCGGATATGGTCGAAATCCGCCTTTTTCTCAATCTCACTGCTATCCATCGCACCGCTCCACCGCGCCGCTTGCCCCGTCGACCCGGATCATCTCACCATCTTCGATCCAGTTGGTTGCGCCTTTCAAGCCAACCACGCAGGGGATACCCAGTTCGCGTGCGACAATCGCAGAATGTGACAACAGAGACCCCCGTTCGACGACGATGGCGGATGCGTTCGAGAATACGGCGATCCAGCCCGGATCGGTGTGGCGCGCCACGAGTATATCTCCGGGGTTTAAGGCCTCGGTGCGCGGGTCGCGGATCACGCGCGCGCGCGCCTTGATCTGACCTGCAGAACAACCTGTGCCGTGCTTCATCCGTGCAGTGTCCGCCTCCGCTTCTGCGTTCTCGGACCAAACCGGGGCGATGGCGGGGCCACGGATTTCGATGCGTTCCGGCGGATCTGGGCGTCGGGACGAGGCTTCGACTTCCAGTTTGCGCTGCGCAACGATGCCTTTCAGATCAGGTGACAGGCTATAACCTTCGACTGCTCCGAGAACTTCATGTGTTGTCAGGAAGAATACATCCTTTGGCGATGAAAGCAGGTCACGGGCAGCGAATTCGCGGCCGATGCCCAGAAACACGCGCCGCGCATAACCAAATATGCGCGTGCGTTCAAAGCGCAGGTTTTCACGGTCGCGCACCCGCGCCTTGGTCCAGCCTAAAATCCATTTGGCGAAGTGCCGTTTGAGTGGGTTTGACGGAAACAGAGCCTTCCAGTCCGGTTCATCGCCGTCCTGACGCCCGGAAGGTGGACGTTCAGCGCTGGCTGCAATGGCCAGCAACAGACTGCTCGGGTCATCGCGTAACGGAACGCTTTCCAGCTTGAGCTCTTCCGTACACCGGTCGCCGAACTTCTCAAGATACGCATCAACCTCGGCTTCGATTTGCCGGTGTTCTGACAAAACCGACAGATGTGCATTGGCCTTCAAAGGAGCGGCAAGCCCTGCCTGCCGAACCAACTCTCCCATCCGGGCGATGCGTTGCGCGGGTTCCGCCGAAACGATATCACCTTGCCCGATCATGAGGTCGTTGTGCAGGCTCAACCCGGCCTCGCCCAGCCACTTTTGCAGCAGGTTGCGCGAGCCGCCAAAGGCAATCATGCACAAGAAATCGTTGATCAGCGGGGCATCCCACCGATCCAGCAGAGTGCTTTCAATGCGCCGGTATTCCGCGGCCAGTTGGGTCGCGTTAGAGGCATCCACGTTCAGCCCCGTCTGTAATATGTCGTTCAGCCTGCGGTAAAAATCACGCCGGGTCTGCGGTAGGCGGATGGCCTGCCAGATCAGGCCGCCCGCAACCTTGGCCAGTTTCGCGTACTCCACGACTTTGCGCCAGCCGGTGGTGGGGGGTGGGGCAAGAGCATCCGTGACCTCACGCGGCATCGGTTCAGAAACGCCCATCATCGTTTCCATATAGTCGCGGTTCAGTGAAAACCCGGGCAACAGTGCCAGCGCGCGATACCAGTTGATCAGATTGTAATAGGCGCGCCCGTCCACCCGCCCCAGTAAATTGTCAAACACAGTGGGGTTCAGCGCGACCGTGTGCCGGGACACGCCCAGCAGCCTAACGAAAGCTCGATATACCTGAGAATACACGTGCAGGGCAAACGAATAAGTCAGCGGACTGACGATGCCCGGATAGCTTTCGACGATATTGGAATTGTCGAAAATGGTAAGCGTCTGATCTTCGAGCGGGGCAGGGCGCAGGGCCGTGGTGATCGGGCGGGCCTGCAGAATATGCAGCCCTTGCGCATCAATGGCCCATTCGATGTCCTGAGGAGAAACGAATAGCACCTCGGCCTTTCGGGCGAGGGCTGCGATGGATCGCGCCTCCGAGACGGTCAAATGTGCAGGGGCGTCAGGAGCGCTTTCCGGTACGCCATCTGCATCGATGACCCAGTCTTCTCCGTCCGCTTCCCCCGACACAAGCTGCTCTGCAAGCCCGTCAATCGCTGAGATCACGACCACATCGCGCCGGCCACTGACCGGATCGGCGGAAAAGGCGACACCGGCCGCTTTGGCATCGATCATGCGTTGCACGATGATTGCGGGGGCCTCGGCCTCGCCACCGGATTTGACCGCGCGGTAGGTTTCGACCGTTGATGAGAAACCGGATTGCCAAACCTGCTTGGCCGCCGCGATCACACTCTTGCCGGGAACATTCAGGACCGTTGCGAACTGTCCTGCATGGCTGTGGTCCACGCCATCTTCGGACTGGCCAGAACTGCGTACCGCGTAAGGCCCGGACCCGAGTGTTTCAAGCGCGGTGGACACAGCCAGTCGCAGGCCTTTTTTGCGCGATCGGGCCCGATTGCCCCATACGAAACGCGTCATTTGTGATGACAAAGAATGCGGGCGGGGAAAACCCGTGCTGTGTCAGATGCGACAGGGCTGCCGCTTTGCCTCCAACCACAGAGATGTCATTGGCATCCATTTGGTCGACGATGAAAGTCATGCTACGGCTCCGATCAGGTAGGGTAGGAAACCAGCCGTGGCATAACAGAAAAATACCCACAGACCGGAAACAGTGTCCATCCTGTTCTGTGCTTTCTCAGTGGGTGTCTGACTGTAGTGGAATACAGCAACCCCGCAGGGAACCAGCGCTAGTGCGCCGATCAGGGCGCTTGGCCAGCCAACTCCGGTGGCGTTTCCTGTGCCGGCGAGAAGCGCGTAGGATAACAGAACGCAGCCGATCCAGATAAGTCCTGCTAGGCGCGGACCCCATAGGGAGGAATAGGTGTCGACCCCTTCAATCTCGTTTTCGGGCGCCCACAATTTCCGCCCGATCTCAAGGACGCAGCCATTCACAAAGGACAACGCCAGGAACAGCCATAGTGAGGGTGCCGCGCCGCCTGCCGGCAGCCATTCGAGGCCAGTCAGCAATAGATCGATCAAGGGCATGATTGCCATATGGCTGAGCAGGTACAGAACCGGCCGGGCCTTCAGCCAGGCCGGGACACCGAATTCAATTGTCATCGCAGCGAGCCAGATCCAAACCGCGCCCAACAGCCACAAAACCGACGGGTGCCAGAACCGGGCAACCGCAAGTGCAATTGGAATGGTCAGTAAGCCCAAGCTCAAAACTTCGCCTGGTGAGACCAATCCGCGTGGGATCGGCCTGTCGGGCCGGTAACGTCGGTCATCCTCGGCGTCCTTGAACTCGTCACAGACCCGCATCTGGAAGAACAGCGCCATGGCCAGCACAAAACCGGCGGCAAAGGCAGGCCACTCGGGCAAAGGGCGGTCTGCCAGACGGGCAGACACACAAATGCTGGCCGAGGAAAACACCAGCAGCAGGGGGACGGTTTTCTTAAGCGGAAAGCGCTCGGATTGGTAAATCCAAAATCGGTTCTGAAAGCTCATCTGTGGCGGGCCAGACTCTCATGGGCGCGGGTGAAATGACCGGCAGCAATCGCGGCGACAATGGAGATTTCGCCGCATAAGCACGTGGCCGCAGCAACTTCGGCTAAAGCCGTGCCACACCCGCTGCCCCGTAGACCGAGTATGTTCAGCGCTGCTGCCTGGCTTGGCAAACCGGTTCCGCCGCCGACCGAGCCGACAAGGATATTCGGAAGCGTGACCGAGCAGAATAGATCGCCGCCCCTAGGTTCCATACGCGTGACGCCCATTGCACTTTCGGCAACGCAGGCCGCGTCCTGTCCGGTTGCGATATAGAACGCAGCCAGCCCGTTGGCATAATGCGCCTGTGCGCCAAACTGGCCAGACAAATGTGCGCCCAGATTGGCGACACGGCCATAGTCCAGCATCGCCTCGACCGTCGTTCCCAGTGTCTTTTCGACAATCTCAGCCGGAAGCGTAACCGAGGCGCTGACTTTCCGCCCGCGCCCCGTCACCAACCCCAGCGCCGAGGCCTTTTTGTCGCCCGAGAAATTACCTTCGACATACCAGTTCTCAATCGCAACAGGACAGCTATCCGCGATTGCATGGCAAAGGGCGTCGGTGGCGATGGTCACCATGTTCTGACCTGCAGCATCACCAGTGGTATAGCGGCAAATCAGGAAAACGACGTTGGTGTCAATGAATGGCTCCAGCGATACAAGCTTGCCATGACGGGTCGTCGCTTCGGCCGCAGATTTGAGCCTGTCAACATTGGTCACCACCCAATCCACAAATTGCCCCGCTCTTAGCAGGCTATCGAACACAAAGGCCGGGGTCCGCAGCACGCCTTCGTATAAAACAGCGGTACTGATACCGCCCGACCGAGTGGCGGCGTAGGCGCCCCGGGCATAAGATGCGACCAGCGCTGCCTCGGTTGTTGCGAGGGGGACATGAAAGTCGCCGTTGGCGTTCATTCCGTTCAGGCGTAAGGGGCCAATAACCCCGACTGGAAGCTTAACCGTCCCGATGAAATTCTCGATATTGGCGCCATAGGTTTCGGCATCTTCGATAGCCGCCAAATCTGCAATTTGTGCCTGATCCTTGTCGCTGGCCGTTGGTTTCAACTTTTCCCAGAATCGTGCGACCATCTCCTTGGTCGGCTTGCGAGATGGGCGTAAGGTTGAAAACTCTGCATCGCTTGGCGCCATCTGCTGAGGTATCTGGTCAGCATCAAATCGTGCTTTTATGCGTTGAAGCATTTCCCGGACATGAAACGGAATTACCAATAGCGCGCTCCAATAGATTTTCTGTGCAACGCTGTTGCAACCAAAAACCGCTGCGAGGCAAGTTATCAGTCGTTTGATCGAAATCCAGTCAAATGTTCATCGATCAAGTGTTTGATCCCAAAGGGTCTCGCATTTGTCGCAGTTGAAATTACCGGTAGGCCTGAGGACGATGATCTTGGCACGACACGCATCGCCAATGCGGGCCCCCAACTCGCGCGGGGCCGGCACGTTTAGTGAACATCTCAGTCGCAGCAAAAAGGACGCGGAAAACCTACATTCGCAGCAATTTTAAATAATGTATTTCAATCCTGATAGGGGCCGGATTTGTCAAAAACGAAACAATTTAAAGGATTATCGGAAGCTCAAACGTAACGCTCGCTCCTCTTTCGACCTGGTTGATTAAGACTGATCCTTCGTGGCGCTGGGCAACCGCAGAGACGATTGACAAACCCAGGCCACTGCCTTCGGAATATTCCAACTGGGAGAACCGACTAAATGCAGCTTCGCTTTGGTCGGGCGAAAGGCCAGCGCCGTCATCAGCGACAGTAAGCCCAACGTTTCCGCCGTCAGAACGCAGCACGACTGAAATGCGGCTCAGTTTAGCGCCACCGTGCTTAACAGCATTGTCTAACAGGTTCTTTAGAGCTTCAGTTAGAAACACCCGATCACCTGATACTATGACCGCCGTCTCGGGCATAGTGACATCAAACTCGATGCCTTTTGCAAGAATGTGAACTCCCATTTCTGCGCAGGCTTCTTCGACAACCGAGCGGAAATCAATTTCAACCATTTGATCTTGGTGCGTCGGTTGCCTGAGCCGTTCAAGTGATAGCAGTTGTTCAGCGACTGTTGCTGAGTTCTTTGCCGCTGCGACAAGCTCGATGATGCGTTTATCGCGGTCTTCATCGGTATTCGCATCTCGAAGCGCTTCGGCCATCGACTGAACGGCGGCCGCAGGGTTCCGTAGCTGATGTGCGGCTTCGGATATGAACACCTGATGGGCATTGATACTTTTTTCCACCTGTCCAAAGAGTCGGTTCAAGGTTTTGACGACACCTTGAACTTCGACCGGTACAGGGCGTTTGATCTCACTCAGGTCATCTGGGGAGCGCAGGTCGATTGCGTCCTGTAAATCCAGGAGGGGCCGCAGGCCGCGAGCAACTCCGAACCATACCACAAATGCCAGAGTGGCAAGTAGGATTCCCATGAGAATTCCTGCGCGGATTGACAGCTCATTTGCAAACGCGTTGCGATCCGCCATACGTTGCCAAACTGTGACCGTCGCATCTCCTATCAAATTTTCTATGGTCACACGTTCTGTCAGCTTAAGAACTCGCACCGGCTCGTCGCGATAGAGTGCTTCGAAAAACTGCGGCCTGTTCGCCTCTTGAGCAGACGGGTTCGCGGGTGCCGGAGGGTATGCATAGCCAGTCACGTAGATGCCACCCGGGCCCGTAACATGATAAAAGATCTCTCCGCCCGACGCGTCGCGGATCAAGCTGCGCGTGGTGGGCGAAAGTGCGTCACCTCCTGAAATCGCGACATCTCGTGAAATTGCAAGACCGGCAGATAGCAGGCTGTCGTCGAACAGCTCCTGAGCCGTTTCCTGGGCAATCATAAAGCGCCAAAGCCCAAGAAGGATCGCAAGCAACACCAAGGGTGTCAGGATAAGAATGAAGAGTCGTAGCCTGAGGGAGCCGTGCCTGATCACTTCTGCACCTCAAGAAGGTACCCCAGACCGCGCGCTGTCTTGATCTTAATGCCGAGAGGCTGAAGGCGTTTTCGTAACCGCGACACATGAGGTTCAACGGCTGAGTCATCGACATCGGCCCCAACGCCATAGACATAATCTGTGAGTTGGCTTTTAGGAACAATTCTGCCCCGACGCTCCAACAGGCATTCAAGCACCGCTATTTCCCGCCGTGGTATATCCATGACTTCGCCCTGAACACTAACCTGACGCGATGCGCGGTCGAATTCGAGGCTACCGATGCTCTCCCGCGCTCCGTAGTCAAGTTCTTTGCGCCGAGAAAGTGCTCGGACGCGTGCTTCTAACTCGTCCATTTCGAAGGGTTTGACCAGATAGTCATCTGCGCCCATATCCAAACCGGTCACCCGGTCGCTTGTTTCGGTGCGCGCTGTTAGCAGGATCACGGGCGCACTGTCACCACGTTCGCGAAGCGACCTCAGGATGTCCAACCCTGACCGGCCGGGTAGGTTGATATCCAAAACGATCAAATCCGCGCCTTCTTGTTGAAGGTAAAGGTCGGCCGCATCTCCGTCAGTCAGTATATCTGCCGCATGACCTCGGTCACGAAGGCGATAAGCAATGGCATTGGCGAGTGGCTCATTGTCCTCGACTATGACGATCCGCATCGGGTCTCCCGCAAGTTTCGCGCAAGGTTGGCGCTCCATGATTGCCAGATGGGAGGGGGAATCAACCCCACAGTTCTATTTGCGATCACGGTAGCGCCGGGGGCGATGACGTGATTGTCTGGTCAACAGGGAGGAACCAATGACCATTTCCAACTTCACCCGTCGCGCCGTCGTGGGGCTGATCGCCGCCGCCGGTATCGCTGCACCTGCCGCTGCCGAGGTTGATTTCTCTGGCAAGACCATCGAATGGGTCATCCCGTTCTCGGAAACGGGTGGTTCGGCGAAATGGGCCAACTTCTTTGCGCCGCTTCTGTCCGAAGCTCTTCCGGGTCAACCGACCGTGGTCGTGAAATTTATGCCAGGTGCTGGTTCGACCAAAGGCGCAAACTGGTTCCAGGAACAAAGCCACGATGATGGAACCTTGTTGTTCGGCACTTCCGGTTCAACTCAATTCCCTTATCTGCTGAGCGATCCGCGCGTGCGTTATGAATACAACGACTGGATCCCGGTTATGGCGTCCGGGACGGGTGGTGTCGCCTATCTGAACGCAGAAGATGGTGCCAAGTTTGATGGCTCCGCAAATGCGTTGAAAGACACGAACTTCATCTACGGCTCGCAGGGCGCAACGCGTCTGGATCTCGTGCCGCTGTTGGCATGGCAAATGCTGGGTATGAACGTTGAGCCAGTCTTCGGCATCAAAGGCCGTGGCGATGGTCGTCTGATGTTCGAACGTGGCGAAGCTAACATCGACTATCAGACCTCATCCGGCTATTTGGGTGGATCCGCCCCGCTGGTTGAGGCCGGTCAGGCTGTGCCGATGATGACCTGGGGGGCGCTGGATGCCGATGGAAACATCGTCCGCGACCCGACCTTCCCTGATATTCCAACCTTCAAAGAGGTTTGCGAGGCAACGGATGGTTGTGAAACCAGTGGCGAGGCGTGGGACGCTTGGAAAGCGTTCTTTGTCGCGGGTTTCCCGGTTCAGAAGTTGGCTTTTCTGCCTGGTGATACACCACAGGAAGTGGTCGACGCCTACACCGCAGCGTTTCAGGCTGTGACCGAGCGCGGCGACTTTGCTGATATTTCGTCCAAACGCGTCGGTAAGTACCCGGTATTTGTGGGCGACGGTTCCAAGGCGGCGCTGCAAACCGCGACAAACGTCGACGACAATGCCAAAGGCTACGTTCTGAACTGGCTCAAAGAAGCCTACGGTGTCGAGCTGAACTAAACCCACACACCACAGCGCGCACCCCAATGTCGGGTGCGCGCTTTTTCAAACACAAGACAGTATATGAAAGGCGGCCGCTATGGAGGTTTTCGCCACCGCTCTTCCTGCGCTCAATGATGCGTGGGGTTTGATCCTGCAACCTATCGTACTGGGATATCTTGTTCTCGGTGTCGTTATGGGACTGGCCGTAGGTGTTTTCCCGGGACTTGGCGGTATTGCCGGTTTGTCCCTGTTGCTGCCTTTCATGTTCGGGATGGACCCAATCCTTGGTTTGGCGCTGATGATCGGGATGGTCGCCGTTGTTCCGACCTCTGACACCTTTGCTTCTGTTCTTATGGGGATCCCCGGCAGTTCCGCCTCTCAGGCAACTGTCCTGGACGGCTTCCCAATGGCGAAGAAGGGTGAGGCTGCGCGGGCACTATCTGCCGCGTTCGCTTCATCGCTGTTTGGCGGTTTGGTCGGCGCAACCTTCCTAACAATGTTCATTCTGGTCGCGCGGCCCATCGTTCTGGCGTTTGGTCTACCAGAGATGCTGATGATCACCATCCTCGGCCTTTCCATGGTTGCCATTCTGGCTGGGCGCATCCCCTTAAAGGGCGTCGCAGCTGCTGGGCTTGGGTTGATGGTTGGCACAATTGGTGAGGCGGACGCTGGCGGTTCGCTCCGTATGGCAACCTATGACATTCCGTATCTGACAGATGGTTTGAAGCTGGTCATCGTTGGATTGGGCATCTTTGCCGTTCCCGAAATCGTCTCGCTGCTGCGGCAGGATCGATCGATTGCCAAAGGGGCTTCGCTGGGGGCGGGTTGGCTGGACGGCGTCAAAGACTGGGCCGCGAATATCTGGCTGTCTGTTCGCTGCTCGATCATCGGGGTGGTCGTTGGCGTCATTCCCGGCCTAGGCGGTTCGGTCGTCGACTGGATCGCTTACGGCCATTCGGTTCAATCGACCAAAGATAAAAGCAACTTCGGCAAGGGCGAAGTGCGTGGCGTCATCGGGCCGGAAAGCTCAAACAACGCCAAGGAAGGCGGCGGGCTGGTGCCTACGCTACTGTTCGGCATTCCCGGCTCGGGCTCGATGGCGATCTTCATCGGCGCAGTGGCTCTGTTGGGGTCTGGCGACATCGAGGTCGGTCCAAGCATGCTCAAGGACAATCTCGACATCACCTATTCGATCGTTTGGCTTTTGGCGCTTGCTAACGTCGTGGGCACCATCCTGTGCATCGCGGCTTCCGGAGGCATCGCTAAGCTGACAACGATCCGCTTCACCTATCTGGCACCTTTCCTGTTCATGCTGATCAGCTTTGCAGCCTTCCAGTCCGGTCAGAACTTCGAAGACCTTCTGGCGCTGTTCGTGATCGGCCTGATCGGGATCTTTCTGCGCCGGTTCGATTGGTCGCGCCCTGCCTTTCTTATTGGGTTCGTGCTGTCGAACCCGGTTGAGAAGTTTACCAATCAGGCGTTCCAGATTGCCTCATTCCGGTTCCGCAAAAGCTTCGGTGAGGGCATGGAGTATGTCTTCAGCCCGATCGTGATTGTTCTGATCTTGGTCACTGTGGCTTCGGTCATTTTAGGAATTCGGCAGGCTAAGATGATCATGGCCGAAGGTGAAGTCCAGTCTGGCAGCAAGCGCGCGCCGTTGATCTTCCTGCTGGTGATCATGGCCTACCTAATCGCGGCATTGATCAACGCCAACATGATCCCAGACTACAACATGACCGACAAGATCATCCCGTTGGTGATCGGCAGTGTGTCCTTGTTCTGCTGCGTGATCCTGCTGATCCAGATGATGCGGAGACCCGAGGGTGATGCAATCTTTGCCGATAAGGAAATTGCCGGTGAAGATGCGAGCGCTCCGCATGGGCTTTGGTCGACGTTGGCGTGGTTTGCAGGTCTTATCGCGGCAACGTGGGTTGTTGGTTTCATCCTAGCCCTGATCGGGTTTCTGATTGCCTTCTTCCGCATTCGAGCCGGTTCAAGCTGGCAGATGACGCTGATCCTGACAGCCTGCGGCATCGGTTTCATGTGCATCATGGCAGGCGCTCTGAACCGGGATTTCCCACCGGGACTGTTGCAAGACATGGTGAGCCTGCCATGGCCACTGAAATGAATGCTCCACTGAGGTCCGGCCTGCGAAGCAGACAGGTCGGACAAAGCTGAAAACACAACAGTTTTTGACGGTTTGTAGAGGAGGGGTTCGAGATGACCCAGACAGCAATCCCGTATATTTTTATGCGTGGCGGCACTTCGCGGGGCCCCTATTTTCGTCGCTCTGACCTGCCCGTGGATATGGACACGTTGGCTGATGTGCTGGTCGCTGCCCTAGGGGCTGGGCAGGCGTTTAACATTGACGGAATCGGTGGCGGTACTGCTGTGACGACCAAGGTAGCCATGTTATCTGTCAGCGATGATGAATGGGCCGATATCGATTATTTCTTCGCGCAGGTTTCGGTTGAGGAAAAGCTGGTCGACTTCAAGCCAACTTGTGGAAACATTCTTTCCGGCGTCGCTCCGGCCGCAATTGAAATGGGTTTGTTTCAGCCTCAAGGCGATGAGACCGTGGTCCGGATACGCGCAGTTAATACGGGTGCGCGAGTGGTTGCCAAAGTGCAGACCCCGGGTGGTGAACTGGCCTATGAGGGCGATGCCGAGATTGCCGGAGTTCCTGGGCAATCTGCACCGGTACAACTGAGTTTTATGGGAGTTGTGGGTTCGGCAACGGGTGCATTTCTGCCCACCGGAAATCTGCGCGATACGGTGCAAGGGGTCGAACTGACCTGTATGGATGTCGCGATGCCTATGGCTATGGCCCGCGCCACCGATTTTGGACTAACTGGGTATGAAAGCGCGGAAGAACTGGACGCCAAACGCTCTTTCTTTGCCCAGATGGAGGCAGTTCGGATCGAAGCCGGGGAACTGATGGGTATGGGGGATGTATCGAAATCGGTAACCCCCAAATTCGGGCTGTTGGCACCAGCCAAAGAGGGCGGAACCCTTGCAGTTCGGTATTTCATGCCATGGAAAACTCACCCGACAATGGCCGTTACGGGTGCGCAGTGCATGGCGTCTTGTGCTTTGACGCCCGGAACCGTCGCTGATGGGTTGTTGGACCGACCTAAGGCAAGCCCGGCTGAAGTTGTGCTGGAACACGCTTCTGGGAAGATTGATGTGCTGGTGGACTTCTCGAATGACGGGGACTTCAACGTAAACTCTGCTGGTCTGGTGCGGACTGCGCGAAAGCTTGCAGATGGGCATGTTTACATACCCGGATCTGTGTGGAGCGGCAGTTGAAACTGGGATCTCCGTTATGTATACTAAGGTATACAATATGAAGGTGCCACGATGAACAATTATTCTGAATGCCTCGATATTGCGCGTCAGGAACTCAGGCTGGCGCAGTCGGTCCTGCGGCGGGATATTGCAGAATACCCGACGCCGATCGCCGGGTGCGATGAGCAGTTCAACCATTTGCTGGATCAAAGCGAGCGGGTCCGCAATGCGCTTGCAGCACTCGATACGCTGCATTTTGTGCCGACGCCAAGAAAACTGAACACCGGGCAGGGTTTGGAAAGTCGATGAAGGTTCACATTCTGGATGATTGGTTTGATACTCTGCAGGGCTTGCCTTGTTTTGGAAAGCTATCCGACCATGAAGTGAAGATCTGGACAGATCATGTCGAGGATACCGATGAATTGGCAGCACGGTTGCAGAAGGCCGAAGCGTTGGTTCTGTTTCGCGAACGCACCAAAGTTACCCGCGAGTTGATCGAAAAGCTGCCGAACCTGAGATTGATAAGTCAGCGCAGCGTGTATCCGCACGTTGATGTGCAGGCATGCTCGGACAACGGTGTTCTGCTGTGTTCGAACATGCATGGTGGAACGCCTTCATATGCTGCAGCCGAACTCACTTGGGCGCTGATCATGGCTGGGATGCGCGATTTACCGGCGCAGATGGCCTCGGTCAAAGCGGGGCGGTGGCAGGCCGGAGTTGGCAAGACGCTGAGAGGGCGGCAGCTGGGACTGTACGGCTATGGCCGTATCGCACGCGTTGTCGCGGGCTACGCCGAGGCATTTGGAATGAATGTAGTCTGGTGGTCCTCAGATGAAGGCCGGGTTCGGGCGCAGGCAGATGGTGTTCAGGTCGCCGCGAACCGCGAAGCTTTCTTTGCCAACAGCGATGTTGTCTCGATCCATGTTCGCCTAAAGCCAGGCACAAACGGCATCATTACTGCGTCAGACTTCGCGCACATGAAGCCGGGATCACTGTTTGTGAATACATCTCGTGCTGGCCTTATTGCAAAAGGGGCATTGCTTGGGGCGCTGAATGCCGGTCATCCCGGGAAGGCCGCAATCGATGTCTTCGATTCCGAACCCCTCAATGATCCGAAAGACCCCTTGCTTTCGCATCCAAATCTGATTGCGACGCCGCATATCGGCTTTGTGACCGAGGATGAGTTCGATCTGCAATTTTCGGACATTTTCGATCAAGTGAACGCCTATGCTGCAGGCGCTCCGGTTCACATGATCAACCCCGAGGTTTGGACCAGCGCAGGATAAGGTTGGCCGCTATCGGCGCACCGATGATTACCAACACGATCCTTGTCAGATGATGCGTGATCACAAAGCCCAGATCCGCGCCTGAGACGATGGCCAGAACTGTCATTTCTGCCTGCCCGCCGGGGGCAAAGGCTAAAAATGCCTCGACCGGTTGGCCCAGCCCCAAGGTGGTGACAACGGCAGTGAAAGCGGCCGCCAGAACGGCGAGGACAATGACATAGGCGAAGCCCGCCGCCACCACACGGCGTAGTTCGACCCATGTGACACCTACGAATTTCACGCCGATACCGCAGCCGATAAAGAACTGAGCTGCAAGGATGGCCTCGCGAGGCGGTCGGGTGTGAATGAAGTCGCCCAGTGACAACGCAGCCGTCAGGATCATTGGCCCTAGAATCGACGCTCCGAACAAGCCGATCCGCTCACCGCCTTTCCAGCCGACAAAGGCAGCAAGAACCATCAGCGCCAATTCATGTATCGGCAGGTTGCGCGCGGGCTCTCCGATTGGGTTGGTGAGTTGGGCGTCGTAAAACACCGTAAGAAACAGAGGGGCCAGCGTTACAACAATCAGAACGCGGGTTCCGTGGATCAGGGACAGCGTTCGCGGGTTAGCGCCAGCCTCGGCCCCGAAGATGATCATATCCTGCAATCCGCCGGGCATGGCTGCGTAAAACGCGGTCGTGGTATCAAAGCCCCAGACCTTGCGGAAGAATGGCACTCCGACCAGCGCGATCAGCAGGATAAAGAACGGGATCAGTGCAATCGACGCTGCCATCTTCGGCAGTTCTGCAAATAGGGCTGGGGTAATCGAAGCCCCTACAGCCACGCCGAGTATGGTGCGCGCCGCAATCGAGACCTGACCAAAGCCTTCCATTGGAGCATGAGCCAGAGCCGCGATCAGACACGCGCTCATCGGGCCGAACAGAAAAGGCAATGGCAGATCCAACGCCCAGAATAGCCCTGTGCCAAGAAGTGCCAAGCCCAGTGTTAGGGCCCGCTTCGCTAGGAGAGAAGGTGTTTTGTTCTGGGTGGGCAAAGTGCAGCTTCCGACTATATTGACTCACTATGTATCCAAATGTATACAATTGGACTCAAGAAGACAAGTGAGCACGCGATGACCATTCAGGACGACCCCTTACAGCCTGGCCCGCAAGGCAATTCGGCGTATCAACGCCTGTTGGATGAGATTCGCGAGGGCACCCTTCTGCCCGGCGAGCGCCTGCGCGAGATTGAGCTGTCTGAACGGTTGGGTGTCAGCCGAACACCGGTGCGCGAGGCGATCCGGCAGCTGGAGACCGACGGCCTGGTCACGCATGTACCGCGGCAGGGCGCGACCGTCCGCAGTCTGGATTACGCCGAGGTGATGGAACTCTATGAGATGCGCGCAGTGCTCGAGGGCACTGCGGCCCGTCTAGCAGCGCGTGCGGCGTCGGATGTCGAATTGGACGAGTTGGACGTTTTGAATGATCGCTTGGCCGAGGCTGGCACAGGTCCAGACGCGGCTCGGATCAACCGGATATTTCATGCCACACTTTTGGATGCAGCCAAGAACCGTTTTCTCGCGAAATCCATGTTGTCCTTGCAGAAGGCGCTGCTGATCCTTGGGCCGTCGCAATTGTTGGACGGAGATCGGGCCGAAGCGGCAGTCGCTGAACATCGGCGTATCATGGCCGCGCTGAAGGCACGTGATGGCGCGGCGGCCGAGACAGAAATGCGCGGGCATATTCAGGCCGCACAACGAATGCGTATCCGGGCGTTGCAGGAACGCGATCGGACAACCGACGAAAATCACTAGGTAGACAGGATATGGCCACCCAAAAGGAAGCTTACGATATCGCTGTGATCGGTGGCGGGAACGCTGCTTTATGCGCCGCGATAACCGCCGCCGAAGCCGGTGCCCGCGTTCTGATACTGGAAACCGCGCCAAAACCCTATCGCGGAGGAAACTCGCGCCATACGCGCAATTTTCGCTGCATGCATGGTGGCCCTTTGGGCCCGTTGATCGAAGAGTATAGCGAAGACGAATATCTCGCGGACTTGATGAAGGTCACCGGCGGCAAAACTGACGAGCATCTGGCCCGCCTTGCGATCCGCACTTCCGAGGAATGCCTGCCATGGATGGAAGAGCACGGTGTCAGGTTTCAACCCTCTCTTTCCGGAACACTTTCTTTGGCACGGACAAATGCCTTTTTTATGGGAGGCGGGAAGTCTCTGGTGAATGCTTATTACCGAACTGCGGCGGGTTTGGGTATCGATGTTTTGTATGAAGCCGCCGTCACGCATTTGGAGCTGAACGGGGATCGGATCGAATGGGTCGACTATACCTATGAAGGTCAAAACCACCGGATAATGCCAAAGGCAGTCATCGTCGCCTCGGGCGGGTTTCAGGCCGATACGGATTGGCTGACCCGTGCATGGGGTGAGCCTGCAAAAAACTTTCTGATCCGAGGCACTCCTTATAACCGAGGCGTGGTCCTGGCTGATCTTCTGGATCAAGGCGTCGAGAGTGTTGGCGACCCGACCCAATGCCACGCCGTTGCTATCGATGGGCGTGCACCGAAATTTGACGGTGGTATTGTCACCCGTCTGGATTGTGTGCCGTTTTCGATCGTCGTGAACAAGGATGCCGAGCGCTTCTACGATGAGGGCGAGGATGTCTGGCCCAAGCGCTATGCAATCTGGGGGCGCTTGGTGGCAGCCCAACCAGATCAAGTTGGCTATGTGATCATCGACGCCAATTCGTTGAATCTGTTCATGCCGTCGGTGTTTCCACCGCTGAAGGCAGATACGTTGGAAGAACTGGCCGGGATGATGGGCCTGCCTGCCGAAAAGTTGACCGCAACAATCGCTGAATTCAACGCCGCCTGCGGAGACACCAGCGCCTTTCATCCGACAGAGCTGGACGGCGTTTCAACATCTGGCTTGAACCCGCCCAAGACCAACTGGGCGCGTCCGATCACCGAGCCGCCATTTTACGGTTATTCGCTGCGTACGGGCGTAACCTTCACCTATTTGGGCCTCAAAGTCGACGACGCCGCGCAATGTTCGAGCGCCGACGGCAAGATCAAAAACATGTGGGCGGCTGGCGAAACCATGGCGGGCTCGATCCTTGGGCAAGGCTATCTAGCCGGTTTCGGCATGACCATCGGAACCGTCTTTGGACGCATCGCAGGACGTGAGGCCGCCGCTTATGCAAATTGAATTGATACAGGAAGCCCGCCGTCAGGCTGAAATTTGCAACGCCTGCCGCTATTGCGAGGGCTATTGCTCGGTCTTTCCGTCGCTTCATGCGGAACGCGCGTTCTCGGATGGGGACATCACGCAACTGGCCAACCTGTGCCACAACTGCCGCGGCTGCTACTACGCCTGCCAGTACACAGTCCCGCACGAGTTCGACCTGAATTTGCCGAAGGCTCTGGCCGAGGTGCGGAGGGACAGCTGGGAAAGCTTCGCATGGCCGCAGCCGTTGGCGCGCCGATTTCACACCCATGGCGGGGCGATTGCGCTGGCACTTGTGGTCGGATTTGCCCTGTTGTTCTGGGCAATTCGCGCGATAGGTTCCAGCGGAGGGGACGGGTTTTATGCCGTTCTGTCGCATAATGCGATTGTTGCGATTTTTGCTCCGGCATTCTTGCTGCCACTCTTTAGCATTGCCATCAGCCTAAGGCGCTATTGGGCCGAGGTGGGGGGAAAACCCATCAAAATGGCGGACCTGCTGGCCGCCTTCAAACGAGCGGGTAAAATGCAGGATCTTGCCGCAGGTCATGGTGAAGGCTGTAATTTTGAAGACGAAGACCGGTTCAGTCAGGCGCGACGTCATATTCACCACGCGATCATGTATGGCTTCCTGCTTTGCTTCGCGTCGACCTCGATTGCAACGGTTATGCATTATGGCTTTGGAATGCATGCGCCGTACGGGTTCTGGTCTTTGCCCAAACTATTCGGAATCTCCGGCGGTGTGTTGTTGACAGTGGGTTGCTGCGCCATGGCAATTCTCAAGCAAAGGTCCGATCGCAATCTCGGTGATGCTTCGGCATGGGGCGGCGATATCGGTTTCATCCTGTTGCTGGGATTCGTCGGTTTTAGCGGACTTGCTCTTTACGCTTTCGGATCAACGGCTTTGATGCCCGCGTTGCTTGCTATTCATCTTGGATCGGTCCTGACATTCTTCCTGCTAACGCCCTACACCAAGATGGCCCACGGTTTCTATCGGCTTGCTGCTCTTATCAAAGATGCGCAACGGAAAAGAGATAGTTACTAGGCTGCGGCGACCCTGTCGCCCCTTGGGAAGCGGTAGAAAAGTATACTTAAATCGCAGCTTGAGGTCTGACTTTGGGATCAGACAGGGCGGTCCCACCTTGGTGTCGTTGAAGCAAATTGCCCTCCTGTATGTAGAGCGCAATCACGATCATGATTCAGCCTAGCGACCGGCACCTCTAGATCGCGCAGCCCGGGCCGATAATGGCCCGGGCCACCCCCAGTTTGCTTTAGCTGGCCAGGCCGCAGGAGGAAGAGTCGCTGTTGTTGGTGGTGTCTGTTTCCGTCACACCATCGGCCGGATTGGCATTGACGGTGATCTTGAAGGGGATCTGCTCGCCACCTTTGACCTCGTCCGGGAATTCGAGCGATAGCGTGGTCTCATCCCCGTTTGGCCCCAGTGCTGGTGTCGGCAGATCGACCACCACGCCGCTCTGGAAGAAATCGACCCGCGTGGTCGAAGGCCCGGCAGCCCCTGCACCAATGTTACGCACGATGATCCTCAACTTGCGCGGCTCCTCACAATACCAAGCCGGGAAGGGCGGCGGGCCGGGCGGGAAGGGCTGCACCGGGATCAGGTCCGGCTTGTCCTCGGGTGGGGGCGGCGGCGGAGGTGGCGGTGGCGGGGGCGGTACCTTTTTGATCAGCCGAGGCACGACCGGTTCGACATCGATGGTTTCCACTTCGCCTTCACCATGGGCGGCGGTGTAGACCGCGACCACGTCCAGCGGTGTTTCGCTGTCGATAAAGACAAACCCTTTTAAGAAACAGCATTCGGCCACCCGCAGGTGTCGTGCCACATCTTCGCAATCGATCTCCATCGATTCCCAGGGACCGAGTTTGTTCTTCGTTCTGGCCGAGACATTGCCCGGTTTTTCGTTTGGCAAGGCCGACGACACCCGTTTACGAAAACGCACAGCATCGCCGCTGCCGTTTCCGATGTTGATTGCTGTGTGATAGCGGCCCTGGGACAAAATGCGGCCCTTGGAACAGCCGCAGACGAACTTGACGGCGTAACGATAGGTCATCTTCGTTTCTTCCTCCTCGCAGCAAGGGGTGTCATCTTCGGCGCGGTTCACCTCCATTCGGCGAAGGGCGACGTTGTTGTCACCAAGCGCCAGTCGATCGACAGGCAGACTGCCTGCGATCGTTTCGACATTGCTGCGGTCTTCTGGCGTATCCACGCTGGCAAGAATGTATTCCTCGCACAGGTCCTCGGGGCACCATGGGATCGGGCCGACGATCACTTCGTCGCCACAATGCACTGATTGGCCGATAGGTTCGCCTACGATAAGCGGATCCCAGTCATCCGGCCATGTGGTGCCCTTGCCTTCCGTCGCGCGGGCTAGTGACAAAGTCACTGATTGGGCTGGGTAGTTGCCGCGATTGCCGATCCGGACATACAGATAATTCTCGACGCAGCGGCGCGGAGTCTCGTGGTCGGTGCCGCCGTCAGGGCGGTGCCGATTCCAGATGCCGGGAGCATTGTTGCCCGGTTGGTGCCAAGGGTATTCACCCTGCCGTCCGTCATCAATGAAGACGTCAACATCAGGCGGGGATCCGTTGTAGAGCGCCTGTTTCTCAAAGCCCCAGCGTACCACTTTGTGTGCCCAGCCTCCGGCTGCACCGTCGAATTGAGCAGTGTTCTCGTCTGATTCCTGTAAGGCGCGGGAAAAACCTTCGACTGTGTTGGGCACGATCCCGGCCAAAAGCGGCACCGCCTGCAGGATCAGATAGATCGTGTAGCGGCTGGCATGCAGCCTGTCGTCTAGTTCTGTGGAATCACCTCCGAGAGATCGATAGATTCGGCCCAAAGTAGTGGCATTGATCTCGGTTGACCGATATCCGCCCACGTCCATCGTGCCACCCCAGCCCCAACCCGAGGCGACCGACCGATCCCATCGCCGGGTGATCAGGTTGCTGAAGGGGAAGGTGCGGAAACGATCCGGCGCGATACCCTGCGGATCGTAAAGTATTGCCGCCAGCGCGTCACCAAAGCCATGACAAAAGCCGAAATTAGGCCAATTGAGATGATCCCACAGCACCGCATGCCCGAATTCATGCGCCGATACGCGCGAGTCTGTGGCCATGCCGACTGTGGAGCCATTTGCCGCAAGCGCATAACGAAAGCGTAGTACACCATTGCCTATGGCATTGCCTGGCGCCTGAGCATTCACCGGTCCTGCAATGGGATTGAACCAGCGGTGATCAACATCCACTGGGAAGGTCACCCCGTCGAAATAGCTGGGCAGATCGAAGCCCAAAGACTGGACGAAGCGATACAGGAAATCATGGTTGTAGTACGCACAGACCGCCGCGAAATCGTCGCTGTCGGCGGGATAATCAAAGATCGATGCGGCACCGGCGTTTTCAGTCGGTGGGGCGATGTTCGGTGTGTCGAGATCCCGTACCGCCACCAATTCGCCGCTTAGTTCCACCGGTGCGCCTCCGCCCGGTAATATCAACCGTTCCAGCGCCACCAGTTCGCGTTGCGCATCCAAAAGCGCAACCGGGGCCGTCGGATCAAGCTCTGAATCTCCTGAAAGTGATATCGGGTCGTCTGTGAAGACGTAGCCCGAAACACACCCCACCAATGGCCGGATGTAAAGCACCGCGCCGGTCTCCCAATCGACCAATGCTCGCCAGTTCAGCTCTCCGTAGTCGGGAATTTTGCAGCCAAAATGCACAAGGCTTACGAAACGCCATTCGCCGTCCTTGATGCCCTTTGGCACACGACCAATCTCTGGCAGCGGGGTTAACTCGGCCCCTTCGATCTCGCCCGGTTCTTTGTGTGGCAGGCGATGTTCTGCGTCGTAGCGATAGACAAAGTCCCGGGTGTCATTAACCTTGAATTTTGTGAACTTGGCCCCTTTCACAGCTTCGCGCAGAACCGTGCCAGCTTGTTTGTCGCGGCCAGCAGGCGGAGTAGGGGCGTTGCTGAGTTCGATATCGGCAGCAACACTTGAGGACGAACCGGTGACCACATTGTCTGGGCCGGCCATGCGTAGTGTCAGACCGCGCTCCCAGACCGGAACACCGTGATGGGTCTGACGAAAGGTGTAGACCAGAAAAGACTGTACTGCCTTGGCTTCTTCCAGCCGTAGCTTGCTGCCCTCCTCGCGATTGTACTTGCCTGAAACACTCTCGCCGAGCCTGTCAAGAAAATCAGGCTTTATCCGGTAAAGCCCCGCCACTTCGGCGGCATAAGCCTGCGCCACATCCAGCGCACTGTTTCCTTTAGAACGCCCTCGAAGAGGGTCGCCATGATGCTGAAGTCCAATGATCGCGCCGTCTGGCGCGCGTTCAAATACTGTTTCGGGCATGTTTGCCTCCGTTCAAAAGCAATCTGAAACGCTGGCCCAGAGGCCCCGGATCGCCCGGCCGAACGGCAAAGAAAAAGAACTTGTTGTAATAAAAAAGAATAACGTAGCGCGATGGCCGGAGAGACCCAGCGGCGATCCTGCCAACAAATCTATCGTAACATTTATTGCCGATTCCCGCAAAAATCTGCCCGCTAAGCCGGAAGGCGCGATCACCTTTGTTTTGCTATCGCCGCTCACCCGAGGCTCTCGGTCAATGCGGAGCTGTAGGTGCAGGTATGCAACGGCTAGCGCCTTACAACTGGCATCGAATTTGCAAAGCCATTGCGGATGTAATCACTGTGTTGCTGAAGAAGAGGGTCATCAGACTAGGAAGCCATGAATATCCTCTACGCGGACATTCACATTGATGGCCTAGAATGGTGCGACCGGATTTTCGGGAAATACCGTCCTATCGCACCGCTGCATTGCCTGACCAGTCGTTCGCGACAACGCTTGGCATTTTGGGCGCTATTAGAAATGGTGGCGCGGAATTGCGAGCGCGGCGAGATGAGTTTTCCGCATTCCTGTTGCATAAGCTACATCAGCTTTGTTTGGGCATACCCAAGCAACCATCTTGGGTTGGTGCACAAAGATGGTAACCTGATCTGCAAGACGATTGCAGGAGAAATGCCATGAACAATTCGTCGCAGCTTTGGGGCACCATGTCAGTGCGCGATCATCTTCGACCGAGCGCTTTCGTCGCCGAGTTGGTGCTTTTCGAGACACTGGTGATCCCCCGGCCACCGCAAGGAGCGACTTGGCCTGCAAAATGGAACCCGGTGCGCCAGGGCAAGATACTAAGCTGGATTCCCAGAGATCGTTTGATGGAGGTTTCCTGGGACAACGCGCACCACTTGGAGTGGAAAAAACGAAAGATCGCTACGGACGCCGAAATGGATGTGGTCGATCTTCAGCAACAGCCCGGATTCGAAGCAGCGCAAAAGGAAGAGGATTTCGATGCGCCTGCGTTTCACCTAACCCGTCGGGTTCTTCAGGATTTCGTGGATGCCAAACGGAACCGGGCGCTAATCAAGGGAATACCTCTCACCGAGGTCGCAGTTATCCCGGCCTATGATGGCCCTCAGGCTTTCCTTGATGACACTCCAGAGCAGGAACCTTTGCTGCGCGCGTTTGGTTGGGAATTTCTGGTTCCACATCACGAAACTGCTGAGGGCAAGACACGCTCTCATCAAGATCAGATCAAGGCCGCGCTTGATCTTTGCGCAATGCCTGAGGTGCAGGAACACCGCAACGCCTTGCGTGCCTGGACATCGGTCGAAGCTTTGAGAGGAACCAGCAAACAAGAGGCGCGCGAGCGCATGGAGACGCTGGTTAAGGCCTACGCAAAGGCTGTTGCAGCCACCAAAATACCAGTCAGATTGAAATGGGGCGCGGGCATCGCTGAATTCATTGGTGCGATCGCAGCTCTGTCCATCAATCCTGCCTTCGCACTGCTCGGACCGGCGATCAAATTGGGCGAAACAGCAGTCGAGCCCCGTGTTGAAAAGGCGGCAGAGAATCCTGATGCCATAAAACCCGCAGGATTAATCCATGCCATGCGAGAAGAGTTCACAAATGCTCAGGTCGCACACCTGAACTTTGACGACGCTCAGCGGACCAGGATCGAAGATCACTGGCCCAACGGGTCGCCATATCTATTCCTTTAGCGAATGATAAGAATCCCATCATCAACACATAGACATACGCATTGGGCGTATTCACTGGTCATGGCTGAATGGGTGTGGATCGCTTTGGTGCTGGATCCGGATGATGCCCAGAGGTCTCAAAACTCTGATGTTTCTTATGCAGAAAGGGGTAGGTGATTTGTCGGCAGCGCAAAGGCTCTTTCATGTGCCGTGGTTTTTTGACGGGCTCATTGGGCTTTGAACGGTTTTAAGCTTTCTTGAAACTGTTCGATGAATTCGAGTGTCACTAGTGACGGTTGTTTCAATATTGGGCGCACAAGCGATAGTGTATGTGGAAGCAATGGCTTGAACGGCCTATAGCTCAATCCACGCGTTGAATACTGGATGGCGTCCAACTCGCTTACCACGGAAACTCCGACACCTTTTAGTGCCAACTCACAAGCTGCGGTGAACTGCCTGACTTCGATGTGGGAATTCAACTCTACGTTGGCGTTCTGAAACGCTTTGGAAAGCCGCCCAAAAAAGTCGCTGTCGCGTCGTGTATGTATAATTTTAGCCGTTGTAATATCCGCTGGTGTCACCTCAGAGAGGCTTTCCAATTCATGCCCGGTGGGAAACACGCAAACTGTGCGGACATTGATGTTTCTGCTTTCAACGGCCGGGTGACCGTTAAAGCTGTCCGTGATCCCGAAATCATACTGCTCACCTATCATCCACTCGAGAATCCGTTCCGGTCGGTCTGGTTCAATCGTCAGGGTGACGCCGGGCCGATCCTGCAAAAACTTGGCGACGACATCGGGAAGATGACTTGTGGCGAACCCCGGTAAGCAAGCGACGCGGATGTGACCCGCTTTGCGCTGTGTGATGTCCTGACTGACATCCGAGATTTGCTTCATCAATTCCAGAACGCGCTCTACGCTGGGTTGCAGATATCGTACCTCCTGCGACGGCACCAAGCGACCTTCGCGGCGATCAAAAAGCTGAAAGCCAAGTGATTTTTCCAAATCAGAAAGCAGTCTGCTGACTGCGGGCTGACTTATCCCAAGATCCGTTGCCGCAGCAGTGACCGACCCATTGGTGGAAACGGCCATGAGCGCTTCCAATTGCCGGATCCGCAAAGTTTGACTCATATTTTGAACCTGGTTCGTTGTTTCCCTGGTTGGTTTATAATGTAATGTTATGTTTTTCTCAAAAATTAAATGCTTGAATTATAAAATTGTAACGTTAACGTCGTGAAATCGTCATGTGTGCTGATTACGCGTTGCGGTCGGTATTCAACGAAGCATCAACCCCTGATGCATGGGAGGAATCATGAAAAAGAATTTTCTAGGCGCTCTCGCCTTAACAACTGCTCTGTCGCCGGTGGCGGCTATGGCGCAAACCGAAATTCAGTTCTGGCATGCCTTCACCGGTCGACTAGGCGATCTTGTGAAGGCTCAGGTTGAAGAGTTCAATGCCAGCCAAGATGAGTTCACTGTAGTAGAAAGCCATAAAGGCAACTATTCGGAAACCTTGAATGCGGGTATTGCTGCTTTCCGAGCAGGTGAACAACCACATATCCTGATGGTTTTCGAAGTAGGCACGGCAACGATGATGTCGGCCGAAGGGGCTATCAAACCCGTGTATGAAGTGATGGCTGAAAGCGGTGCATCATTCGATCCTGATGCCTACATTGGTGCCGTCAAAGGCTACTATACGACCACTGACGGGGACATGCTGTCGCTGCCCTTCAACTCGTCCACACCCGTTCTCTGGGTCAATCGCGATGCTATGGAAGCGGCGGGTGTTGACCCTGACACGGATTTGTCGACCTGGGAAAAGGTTGGTGACGTTCTTGACCAGCTTAAGGCTGGGGGTGAAGACTGTCCGCTGGTCACTGCTTGGCAAAGCTGGATTCACCTTGAGAACCTTTCGGCCTATCACGACGTCCCATTCGCATCGAAGGACAATGGATTTGCCGGTCTTGATACCGAACTGATGTTGAATGGACCGACGCAGGTGGCGCACCTGACCGCGATGGGTGACTGGGCCAAAGATGGTAAATTCATCTATACCGGCCGCAGAAACGAAGGTGGCGCGAACTTCCGGGCAGGTGAATGCGCGCTATTCACCGAAAGTTCGGCAGGCTATGCCGGCATTAGCTCTGAGGCTGAGTTCGAATTCGACGTGCGCCCGTTGCCCTATTGGGAGGCGGTCGTAAGCGAGCCGCAAAACACCATTATTGGTGGCGCTTCGCTTTGGGTGATGGAGGGTCACGATCCTGAAGAATACAAAGGTGTCGGTGAATTCCTGAGCTTCCTTTCGTCTTCGGACGTTCAGGCGAACTGGCATCAGAACACAGGGTATCTTCCAATCACCGCCGAAGCTGGCGTCGCGACCCGAAATGCTGGTTTCTATGAAGAAAACCCAGGTACTGACATTGCTGTCATACAGATGACCGCCAAAGATCCGACTGCGAATTCGAAGGGTCTGCGTCTGGGGTCGTTTGACCAGATTCGCGGCATCATCGACGAAGAGCTCGAGGCTGTCTGGTCCGGTGAAAAGACCGCTCAGGAAGCAATGGACAGTGCGAAAGAACGCGGCGATGCCCTGCTGCGCCGGTTCGAGTCTGCCAATCAATAAGTCCTAATTTGATGCGGGCCTGTTTCGGGCCCGCATCTTCTTTATTCGGTGGTTTATCGGGATGGAAAAACGCGTCACCTTTCGCGGCTGGCTTCTGCCATTGGCGCTGATCGCCCCGCAGGTCATCATCTCCGCTGTCTTCTTCTTCTATCCGGCCGGGCAGGCGGTGTGGCAGTCCCTGTTCATTCCTGACCCATTTGGGCTGTCGTCCCAATTTGTTGGATTGGGTAACTTTGAATTCCTGCTGAGCGATAAATTCTACCGTGCTTCTTTCGTGACGACGGCGGTGTTTTCGACGCTCGTCACGCTGTGTTCAATGATCCCGGCGTTGTTTCTGGCGGTCATAGCGGACCGCCTGATCAAAGGATCGGGTGTTTACCGGACGCTGCTGATCTGGCCCTACGCCGTTGCCCCCGCTGTTGCAGGCGTGCTGTGGCTGTTCATGTTCAACACGCGTGTTGGTGTCGTGTCGTGGTACCTCGGCCAGCTTGGTTATGACTGGAACCACGTTCTGAACGGCACCGAGGCCATGGGCCTGGTGGTTGTAGCCTCAGCCTGGGGGCGTATCAGCTATAACTTCTTGTTCTTCTTCGCAGCGCTGCAGTCGGTCCCAAGATCGGTGATCGAGGCTGCGGCAATTGACGGCGCGCGCTTCTGGCGCCGGTTCTTCACAATCGTGCTGCCGCTTTTGTCACCAACCGCGTTCTTCCTGTTAGTGGTGAATGTTGTCTATGCATTCTTTGAGACCTTTGGCGTCATCCACACGATCACTGGCGGTGGCCCACAGCAGGCGACGACCATTCTAGTCTACAAAGTCTTCTCAGATGGGTTCGTTGGACAAGATCTCGGTTCGTCCTCCGCTCAGTCCGTCATCCTGCTTATTGTCGTTGGTCTGCTGACCGTCATCCAATTCAAATACGTGGAAAAAAGGGTGCACTACTGATGGCAGCCCAACAACACGGAATGGTCGAAAAACGTGGAATGGGGATCTGGTTGACCCATGCCATGATGATCCTTGGCGTCTTAATCATCTTTTTCCCGATCTGGCTGGCGTTCGTGGCATCGACTGTGACCCAGCCGGAAATCGTTTCGCCGCCCATGCCCATTCTTCCCGGCGATCAATTCTGGGAAAACTATAAGGCCGCGCTGTTCTCCGGTGTGAACGTCCCAGTCGCCACAATGTTGTTCAACAGTCTTGTGATGGCCATCGGAATCGCAGTGGGCAAGATCATAATTTCGCTGCTGTCAGCTTTTGCGATCGTCTATTTCCGTTTTCCCGGGCGAACGACGTTCTTTTGGCTGATCTTCCTAACGCTGATGCTTCCGGTCGAGGTTCGTATTGTGCCGACGTTCGAAGTCGTCGCCGGGTTCGGCATGCTCAACAGCTACTATGGGCTGATCTTCCCCTTAATCGCCTCGGCCACGGCAACGTTCCTGTTCCGGCAGTTCTTTCTGACGATCCCGGATGAACTGGCCGAAGCTGCACGCGTCGATGGTGCCCGCCCGATGCGGTTCTTCATTGATATCGTGGTCCCCATGAGCCGAACGAATATCGCGGCGCTGTTCGTGATCCTTTTTATCTACGGGTGGAATCAATATCTCTGGCCGCTGCTCATCACTACCGATCCTGAAATGAACACCATCGTGATGGGTATCAAACAGATGTTCCCATCCGGCGACGACGTAGCGGAATGGCCCGTCATCATGGCCACTTCGATTTTGGCAATGATCCCGCCGGTCATCGTGGTGGTGTCGATGCAAAAGCTCTTTGTCCGCGGCCTTGTCGATAGCGAGAAGTAAGAAATGGCAACAGTAACCCTTGAGAATGTCAAAAAGAGCTTTGGCCCGACGGACGTTATCCACGGCATCGATATAGATATCGCGGACGGTGAGTTCATCGTAATCGTTGGACCCTCGGGCTGCGGGAAGTCCACGCTGTTGCGGATGGTTGCCGGCCTGGAAACCGTGACATCCGGTGAAATCCGGATTGGAGAAGAACGAGCCAACGACAAAGAGCCGATGGATCGCGATATCGCGATGGTATTCCAGAATTACGCGCTCTACCCACATATGTCGGTGCGCCAGAACATGGGGTATGGGCTGAAAATCGCGGGGCTTCCAAAGAACCAGATTGACCAGAAGGTGACCGAGGCCGCCAAACTGTTGCAGCTGGAAGCTTTGTTGGACCGCAAACCCCGGCAGCTTTCAGGCGGTCAACGCCAAAGGGTGGCAATGGGGCGGGCAATTGTTCGCGAGCCGGCGGTTTTCCTGTTTGATGAACCACTCTCAAATCTTGATGCCAAGCTGCGTGTTCAGATGCGTTTAGAAATCCGCGAGCTTCAGGAAAAGTTAGGAATTACATCGCTTTACGTGACTCACGATCAGGTCGAAGCGATGACGATGGCAGACAGGATGATCGTGATGAACGGAGGCATCGCTGAGCAGATTGGGACGCCATTGGAGGTATATGAAACACCAGGAACCCTTTTCGCGGCTCAGTTTATTGGTAGCCCTGCAATGAATATCTTTGATGCTCAGCGTGAAAACGGAACGGTTAAGATAGGGGGCTTAGAGATTGGCCCATCCACGGGGCCTGATACCCCACTAAAGCTTGGAATCCGACCAGAGCATCTGTTTCTGGACGACAATGGTCCGTTGGAAGCCGCTATTCAGATGGCGGAACCGCTAGGCGCAAACACCTTATTGCATGGCCAGCTCACGGATGCAGGCGACGCGATTACGATAAGTCTTCCGGGTGTCCACCCAATCGAAGGCCGGCATCCGAGCATGCGGTTCTCAGTTGCCTCAGAGCACATGCATCTGTTTGACCATTCATCCGGCAAGAGGTTGGAAGGCTGATGGTCTTTCCACAGGTTGAAGCCTTTCGTGGTGGCAAAAACCTGATCCGGGTTGTGGGGCATCGAGGTGCGCGGGGTGTGCTGCCCGAAAACAGTATGATTGGCTTTGACTTTTCGCTCTCTATCGGCGTCCCGCTGCTTGAGTTTGATGTTGTCCTGACGGCCGATGACGTACCGGTCATAACCCACAACCATCGGCTGCACGCTCCTAGCTTTCGTGACGCAAATGGCCTGTTTCTAACCGGAGAAGAGCCGAAGGTCTCGTCATTGACGTTCGAGCAAATCCAGCAATTTGACATCGGGCGGTTGGATGGTCACTCGGCTTATGGCCAACGGTTTCCGGACCAAGCTCAACTGGATGGCATCCGTGTTCCAAAGTTGCAGGATTTGCTGGATTTGGTTGATGATCCAAAATATGGCGACGCCTATTTGATGCTCGAACTGAAGTCGGATCCGGATTTGGCTCACGATGCGCTTAATAGGAGGAAATTTGTCGAGCGGGTTCTTCAAGAAGTACGCGACAAAGGATTGTCTTCGCGCGCGGTGCTCCACAGTTTTGATTGGAACCTGTTGGAGGAGTGTCAGCGGCAGGCTCCTGACATGCCGTCTTCCTACCTGACGCAGCTTCCGGAAAACGCGGCGGATGTTGGTGAGGATTCCTCGAAAGCGGTTTGCCCTGACTTTCGTGGTCGTCGTGATGAAATTCCAAATTTGGTCAAGCAAGCTGGCGGTTCGCTTTGGTGCCCATACTACACGGATGTAACGGATGAAAATGTGGCGCGCGCAAAAGAACTGGGCCTATGTGTTGCCGTTTGGACGGTCAATGAGCACGAAGAAATAGACAGGATGATCGACCTGCGCGTGGATGCAATTGTATCTGATTATCCTGGGCGGGTTCAAAGGCATCTGTCGGATTTGGGCATGAGGTGGAGTGTCGATTGCCGGTGAGCACCGCGCCACAAAAGCTGACGCCGTTCATGTTCTTTTCAGTTGCAGTTGGGAAGGATCAGACACTTCAACTAGCTTAAATCTGAAAAAGCACCATCGCTTAAAGTGCCGTGCAATTGACAGGTAGCCGATAAGACTGGAAGAACTGTCGAGCATTTATCTCCTAGAAGAACCTGAGCCCTCGACAGGCGAAGTAGTGACCGAAACTGCACTCGCGCCATGACACTTGGGTGATGTTTTGGGGTCAAATACCTCAAGGGCTAACTATCTATACCACTGCAGTGATTTACCCCCGTAGGTCCTGCGGGGGATTTCGGGGTACTGCAGAACTTTTCCTACCCCTAAGCCATCACCGTAGACCATACCGTAGACCCGCTGGTGCCTGTTGACCTCAGCTAAGCTGCCGGGATAGCCCTTGTTTTGCTGACGGGAGACCTGACAAGGGTGCCTGTAACGGGAATAGAACACTGCCCCCGGGCACCATTCCCAACAGGTAAGCGATTGTTTCTCTTCAGCTTTTACTTCTGATAGCTGGAGGCGTAGATCATGCCGGAGGGTTTCTTTCGAGAGCACGAGTTAGAAGCCCGCGTTCTCAAAGCGAAATCTCCATTGGGATGCCGTAACCTGCCTGCAGCGCCATCTGCGCTATGCCAGAATTCTCGACCTCAAATCCATGTCGTCGAAAGGGATCGACGAGACTTCCGAATGCGGCCGTCAGTGTTATCTTGTTTGCGCCACGTTCCTGAGCGATCAGTCGGCAGTTTTCCACGAATGCCTCGAATAGCTGCAAGCTTTCGTGAGATTGATCATCGTCGGATGCAACTCCTGCTCTTCGCAGAAGCGGGTTGAGTAGTCGAACGTCACCAATGTGAATTCTGTTGGGAAACAGATGCGCTACAAGTGCTTGAATTGCCGGATCCTCCAGCGGGGCGCTGTCCACGCTTCCCACTGTATAGTCAATATCGAAGATAACCCTTTGGCCGAGAGCTTGAGCAACATATTTGAGCAGGTTAGGTTCTCCGTTCTCTATGTGTTTAGCTAAAGTCATCGGGTCCAACGGAAATTGGCCTGATGTCATCGCAACATGCCAGGTTGCAAGGCCCAACTCGTGCATAGTATTGGGCTTCATTCTTACAATCTCTTTGATCTGAGATTGGCCGTAAGACTGAAACTGCACGTCTGGAACGAGATGCATGATAGCATCCCTTGGCATGGCATCCGTAAGGTCGGTCATCAAAATCTCCTGAAGAAACGTAGGTGAGCAGCTAACGTCCATTGGTGGCAGAAATTGGGCGTTCATTCATGTTTTATCGATTAACTTCATCCACTTATACAGAACCTCCAAAGGGTATCCTTGCCCATAAGCCTGCCCGACACCTTCGGTCTGCCAACCACCGATCTGGTCAACAATGTCTGAAGGGCATTCCACCGACCTCATGCGATCTCGCAACGAATGGCGGAAACCGTGCATGGTGAAGCTCTGAGCCGTGTGTTGCTTCAACCATTTGTTTAGCGCTGCGCTTGCAGAGTTAGCATTTGTAGCGCCCTTCTTGTTATAACGCGGGAAGGCGAACTTACTGTCCCGGACTTCTGTCACAATGCGTCCCGCGGCCCAGAGCGAGGCCCCCACAAGTGGAACATTCCTTGAGCTACAAGCGGTCTTGAGACGACGCCAAGGATGCTCCTGCACGACGACATGAGGCATAGGAGACTCAAGGCGGATGTCTTCAACAAGGAGACCAGCGGCTTCCGCGAGTCGCATCCCAGTATCCGACACCAATGCAACCAACCAGCGAAGATCGTCGTCCTCACCACGACACAGCGACTGTAGCGACTTGATAGTTTCAATAGGCAGAGGCTGACGATCCACAACGCCCGCTTGTCGATCGTAGTAAACGCCCGCGAACGGATTGTTGACGGCGATACCAATTTCGGCTGCCACGAAGTTGAAGACAGATCGCACGGTGCCGAAGACCCGGGTGATGCTGCTTCCCGCAAGACCCTTGGTGACCAATGCGTCTCTGAAGCAGTTCGCATCCGCTCGTGTGTAAGCGATTAGATCTTTGTCGCCGCAGGCATCGATAACATACCCGCAGGCTCGCTCTGCGGCTCGATGGAAAGTGATCGGGCGATTATTGCCTTTCAGGCGGATGTAGATCGACACAGCTTCGCTGAGTTTGACGTAGCCACCTGAGGCTTCATCTGAGGACCGATTCCCATGCGTAGTGGCCTTCCCGCCCAACCGAAGCAGATGCTTCCCAGGTAAATCAACGTCCCGGATTCGGAGATGATACCAGTGCTCGTCGAGCCGCTGTGCCGCACGTTGTGCCCTCGAAGTGGCCACGATGGCCGACCTCGTGCGAAGCGAATACATGATACGGCTTGCGTTATAGTGGTGAGAAAGGTCGCTCGGGACCCGTCGTGAAAAATAGAAGATGCCCTGTTTTACAAATGTGTACGGGGCAGATTTGGTCTCCGGCATGATCTACGCCTCCAGCTATCAGAAGTAAAAGCTGAAGAGAAACAATCGCTTACCTGTTGGGAATGGTGCCCGGGGGCGGAATCGAACCACCGACACGAGGATTTTCAATCCACTGCTCTACCCCTGAGCTACCCGGGCACGGGAATGGCGTTTGCCATTGGGTGGAGGCCTTCTATGACTTGCCACAGGCAGTGTCCAGAGGCTTTTTGACATTTTTTCAATGCGGGCGAGACGTGGGGCTTTCGGTTGGTTCCGAGGTCGTCTCGGCGTCTTCTTCACGTTGCGATGGCACCGCATAAGAACCGTTTAGCCATTTTGCCAGATCGATATCCGCGCAGCGTTTGGAGCAGAATGGTCGAAAGGCCTGCTGGGTATCTTCTCCGCAGATCGGGCAGCTCATTTCAGGATCTCCGTCAATGGGATACGACCACGTTTGCGCTGTAGTTCGAAATGGCCAAGCGGGGTCCAACCGGCCAGGATCGTCTCGTCAGGATCGGACTTGAATGCCGACCGCAAGGCCGATTCGAAACCCCTCCGGTCTTTCTTGGGCATCGGTGCAAGGTCCAGAGTGATCTGCCCCCCCAACCCGCGCACGCGCAGGGCGCGCGGCAGGGCTTTGGCGCAGGCGAAGTTAGCTTTGGTTCCCGCCGCGAGAGATGTGTCGGCGCCGGTGTTCACATCCACCGCAACCAGCGCGCGGGTCGGTTGGATATAGAGGTGTCCTCCACCGGGAAGCGTTTCGGAAATCCCCTTTGCTGTATCGAGCGCATCAACGACACCGTGGTCCTCAAATCCGCCGGATGCGGTCACGACCTCTGCCGGGTCCGTCCAATCACGCCAGGCCAGGATATGCGGACCATCGCCCTCGCCCAGCAATTCTGGTTCACTGCCCGTATCAACCAATACCTGCTCGGCAAGTGCCAACATGGCTGAGATATCTTCAGCGATTTCATCTGCATCCGCCGTCTGACAGCACGAGCGCAGGATCAGGCCGTGCGTGCTGTTTCCCATTTGCTCATGCGCGATTTCGAGAAGTTGGTCGCGCGTATCTTCATCACGGATACGGCGCGAGATGTTCAGGCCGGGCGCGTCAGGTGTCACGATCGCAAAGCGGCTTTTGAACAAAATACGGTTCGAGACGGGTATGGCTTTGCCGGGCTCGGCATATCCAGTCACCTGCACCAGTAGCAAAGCACCGGGTGCCAACCCTTTGACTTGCCTCAGAAAAGCCGGGCCGTCGGGTGTGGTGAGAAACATGCCGCCCTGACCTTTGACCGGGCGATCGGCGCGGGCGCGGTAGATCGTACCTGGCGCAGGGGCATCTGTGGCGATCAGGAAATCGTCGAGAACACCATCCACCATCAGAGCTGCAGCTTCGCGTCCCTGAATATGATCCAGAATGATGGTACGACCCTTCATGATACCTCGCGATATAAGGGATAGCCGATGCCTTGCAGCAGTGCAGCAGTTTCGGACAGGGGTAGGCCGACGATACCGGTGAACGAGCCTGAAATCCACGGGATGAACGCACCGGCAGGGCCTTGTATTGCATAGGCTCCGGCCTTGCCCTGCCAGTCATCCGTCGCAAGATAGGCATTGATTTCGCTGTCGGACAGACGTTTCATCTTTACCTGAGAAACCACGTCACGCTGGAGGATTTTATCCCCGCGCCGCACAGCGACCGAAGTGATCACCCGATGGCGTCGGCCGGACAGGGCGTGCAGAAACTCAGCAGCTTGTCCCGCGTCTTCGGGTTTGCCAAGAATGCGGCGACCCAGTGCGACCGTTGTGTCAGCACATAAGGTGATATCATCGCTATCAGCTTGAACAGCCTGAACTTTTTGCCGGGTGATGCGGCTACAATAGGGGGTCGGCAGTTCGCCATTCAGCGGCGTTTCATCGATATCCGGCGGACGGATCGCATCGGGCCGAACGCCAAGCTGCGCCAGCAGGTCCAGCCGCCGCGGGCTGCCCGATCCGAGGATAAACGCCATGTACGAAGCGTTACTTGAAGCGATAGTTGATCCGACCCTTGGTCAGATCATATGGGGTCATTTCGACCTGAACTTTGTCGCCGGCCAGAACACGGATGCGGTTCTTGCGCATCTTGCCTGCCGTGTGTGCGATGATCTCATGGCCGTTTTCCAGCTCGACCCGAAACGTCGCATTAGGCAGGAGTTCCTTCACGACACCGGGAAATTCGAGCGTATCTTCCTTGGCCATGTTGTCTCCATCATTAGGTTGCACCTGCAGAATCTGCAGATCGTGCGCTTAAATGAGCCTATTTCGGCCTTATTTCAAGGGCGAAGTCACCTAAAGGGGTGATATTGTGACTGAATCGACCCGAGCGTCTTGCTCGGTCCAGTGCGTGCGGTTCAATACCCACCCGTCTGCGCGGACGTTTGCAATTGTGGACAGGTCGGCCTCGGCATAGGTCCAGCCGGCGGTATTCAGCGTGCCCTCGGCAAGCACTCCCGTCGGTGGGAACCCGATATCGGGCGGGCCAAACACGCCACCCATGCCGGTATTCATGTCGACTGCTTCGGACCATTCATTGCCGCCAACTAACGATGACATTACCGTAACACATTGATTTTCAAGGGCACGAGACATGGCACCGATCCGCACACGCCAATACCCGGACAGGGCTTCGGTGCAGGATGGAACGAGGATCAAATCGGCCTCGCTCAGGGCCCGACCCAAGAGAGGGAATTCACTGTCATAGCAGATCAGAACGCCGATTTTACCCAATGCGGTATCAAACAGTTTCAACGGACCGCCCGGGGCGATGTCCCAGGCCTCGCGTTCAAACCGTGTCATGATCTGCTTGTCCTGATGATCGAGACGACCGTCAGGAGCGTAGAACACTGCGCGGTTCACCGGGCGCCCTGGTCCGTCGATGACCGGGGCGGAAGCCCCCAGAATGTATGTGTTGTACATCTTTGCAAGGCGCGAATGCACAACTTGTACATCTTCCATCCGGTCGGAAACCGCCCGGATTGAGCGTTCGAGATCACCGGCCACCTTAGGGCCGTCGAGCGTCGACAACTCCATTGCGCCGTATTCGGGAAAGACCAGAAGGTCGGCACCTTGTCCCGCGGCCTCGGAAACCCATGCCTCAAGCTTGTCTTCATATTGAGCCCAACTATCGAGCCAATCGAGGTCGTAGGCGGCGGTGGCGATTTTCATTCCCAAGTCCTATGTCTGGTCGCTGCGCGACACTAGAACAGCAGATCGTCCAGGGCTACTGCAATCGCGGCGCGGGTGGTTCTGAAACCTATGTTGCGACTTACTGTTTCGAGGCGGGTGTGTGTTTATTGGCAGGCTTTCTCGGCCGCCGGTGCAGAGATTGCATCGAATGGCTGATCAGAGGTCGTTTTGACCTATCGAAGAACCTGAACGAAACAGGCAAGGAACTCCACCTCGGGCATCAACTTTGCAACTTCTTCAAGCGCGCGAAGGGGTAGTTTTACATCAAGAACATTGGCCCCGGGGATATCGACTCACAGAAACAAGGCGTTGTCATTTGTAACGGCACCGAGCACCAAGGATGCGGTCTGAAGGGCAAATCCGGAGATCAGGTATGTCGTCGATCCGGTCGGTCAGGCTGGTTTGTGCAATCCCGAAAAAGCGGTGAAATGCCCTGTCCAGACTTTCGTGAATCTCGAACCCTTCATCGAAAGCGAGGAAGGCAAATCCTAGTGAAATCTACAGCCAGATGATGTGCTTCCGTCGCAGGAAAACCTGAAAATTAGCCAAGGCGACTTAATGGACGCGATCAGGCTGTCGCAAAACGGTCACTAACACGCGCTCTGATCGTCGATAAACTGCGGCTCAATCGGGGCTTCAGGTTCATTTTGGGTGTGGATGTCGGGCTTGATTATCGGAACGGATCACTCGGGATTTTCCGCACGGAATAGGGCCCATGCGTCCTGCGAGGTGCCGTCCGGCTTGGTGCATATACCCACCTGACCCGAACCAGTGTCTTTGATCTTGTAGCTGCCGCCGATCTCAAGGCAGTAGGCTGCTGCTGGGTTCACCACCTGATGCGTTTTTCCATGTGCCTTGCGGTACAGCTCCCATGCATCGGCGGACGTACCGTCGCTCAGTGCGCAGCGAGACGTGGTCAGGTCATATTCGCCTCCAATTGAGCCACAGTACACGGCGGCGGGATTTGCAAGGCCGACCGGCTTGCTGCCATCCGCGCCCGCATGGTGTTCGCGAAAATAGGTCCAGGCATCGATCCGGGTGCCGTCGGGCAATTGGCAGATACCGCTCTGACCGTCCGGACCGTCATGTATACCGTAGAGCCCGCCTTGCGCGATGCAATATGTTGCCGCGGGATTGGCCAGACCGGTGTTGGCAGAGCTTGCGGCGGGCAGGGCCATTGAAAAGGCCATCGTCAGGGCCGCAATCGGGCCTGCGGAATTCAATAGACGCTTTGTCATGGTCACCTCGCAACATTGTGGACAGGGCAGGTTCTGAGGATCTTCGCCGTTTTGCAGATCGATCCGGTCCTGCACGGATACTGGGATCAGAGTTGTTCCACCTTGATCGAGTCTGCGGGATAAAAGGCCAAGTGATCCTTGATTTCGGCCACCGCGTCGATCGGGTTTTCATAACTCCAAGCGGCGTTTTCGGTGACTGAGGATTTGTTTACGATCGAGAAATGCGTGGCGTCTCCCTTGCCTGCGCATTGGGTGACTTTGTTGGTCCGATCCAGAAAGGCCATCGCAATGTCCGCACGCGGGAAGTAGATAACCGGCTCTTTGTCGCCTTCCAGAAGTTCCAGCGCGTTGTTGGTTTCACCCAAAATCGCGCCGCCTGAACGGACGCTCCATTTGCCCGGTGCTTTGCGGATCGTGATGGTGTCTGTCATTCCTGTTCCTTCCCTCGTCGTGTCAGGGCTTCTCCTCTGCCCAAACTATGTAACAATCCGGTGTCAGACCGGTGCGGTTGTGGCATCCAACCACAGTTGAGCGGCGTCGCCCAGCCTTGGCCGGACTTTTTCCGCCACGTCGCGGTGATAGGCGTTCAGCCAAGCACGTTCCTCTCGTGTCAGCATTTCGACTACAATCAAACGCCTGTCGATTGGGACATAAGTCAGCGTACGCCAGTTCAGCATGGCGCGTTCATCGTCACCGCTGGGCAGGTTTGGGGCCTCTTCCACTACGACAAGGTTCTCAAGCCGGATGCCAAAAGCATCCTCGCGGTAATATCCCGGCTCGTTCGACAGGATCATACCCGGCTCAAGCGGGACATGGCTGACCCGAGACAGGCGCTGAGGGCCTTCATGCACGCTGAGATAGGTACCGACCCCATGACCGACCCCATGGTTGAAATCCTGCCCGGCCAGCCACAGCGGCAGCCGCGCTACGCATTCGATATCGCGTCCTGCCAAGCCAACAGGCCAGCGTAGCATCGACATGGCGATCATGCCTTTGAGGACGCGTGTAAAGCAGGCCTTTTCCTCATTCCCAACATCGCCGATTGCAATTGTGCGGGTGATATCGGTGGTGCCGTCCAGATATTGCCCACCGCTGTCCAACACCAGCAGGTGACCGTTTTCCAGCCTGCTGTCGGTTTCCTCGGTCACGCGATAATGCATGATGGCCCCGTTCGGCCCGGTGCCCGCGATGGTGTCGAATGAGATATCCTGCAGCGCGTTGTCCCGGCGACGGCTTTCTTCCAGCCGCGTTACTACCTGTGTCTCGGTCAGGGTGCCGGGCTTCTGCGTGTCCAGCCAACACAGCAGTTCGATCACCGCTGCGGCATCTCGCAGATGTGCCTCGGCCGTGCCTGCGATTTCGGCCGGGTTCTTGCGGGCTTTGGGCAGGGCGCAGGGATCGCCGCCATCGACCATACGGTCCCCCAACGCATCCGCTATGATCTGCGGAACCGTTCCCGGATCGACCTGTACCTTGCCTTCAAGTGCCTCAACCGCTGTCAGGAACGCGTCGGGTTGGTGTTGGGTGACCTGCGGGCCCAGATGATCCCCGATCCCGGTCAGTTTGGCAGCGGCCATGAACAGATCCACCCGCCCATCACCGTGCAGGATGGCAAAGCCATGGGCCACAGGGTTGTATGCGATGTCCGCGCCGCGAATGTTCAACAGCCACATGATCGAATCCGGCAAGGTGATCACCGCTGCCGCGCGATCTGCGCTCTGCAGTTCACTCGCGAGGCGCTTGATTTTGCTCTCGGCGCTTTCACCTGCAAATTCAATCGGATGTGCCCTGACAGGATTCATCGGAGGGTCGGGTTGATCCGCCCAAATTCGGTCTACAAGGTTATCACAGCGCACCAGTTCGACGCCGCTGCCTTCAAGCTCTTTCTGCGCAGCAGAAATCTGTCCTGCAGCGTGGAGCCACGGATCAAACCCGACTTTGCCGCCATTTGGCAATTGCTCTTTCAACCACGCGCTCAGGCTGACATCTGGCCATGGGACCGGAGCGTAATCCTGTGCGACCTGGGCCTTTACCTGAGTGCGATAGCGCCCGTCGATGAAAACCCCGGCGATGTCCGTGAGCGCCGCGCAAAACCCCGCAGAACCGGTGAATCCGGTAAGCCACGCCAGCCTTTCGTCCCGAGGGGCCACATATTCACCCTGATGCGCATCCGCACGCGGGATCAGGAAGCCCTGCAGGCCTTCGCGCGCCAGCTCGTCCCGCAAAGCGGCCAGTCGTGGTGGGCCTTGCTCGGGGCGTGCGGTCACTTCGAAACTCTGGAACATGGGCGGCCTCATTCGTCGGTCTTGCTGCGCGCAAACCTGCGGCCTGCGGTAGGAAATGTCCAGCGCCCCGGCGCACACTATTCTTCTGTCTCAAGAAAGCGTTGAATGGCCTGGATATACGGGTTGTAGGCCTCATTTCCAGGCAATGGTATCTGGTTGCCGGTCTCAAGGATCACGAGCGAGGCATTGGGGATTCCAGCCGCCAGTTTGCGCGCCTCGGACAGGGGGTGAACGGCTGTGTGCCGCCCGTGCAGAACCAGCGTGGGGCATTGCACCATCGGAAGAAGTTGCAGCACCGAGGTGCTATTGGCGATGTCACGGTAGTGAAGTCTTTCCTCGCTTGAATAAAGTGTCTGCAATTCATTGACCATGTGCCGAACGCTATCCAGCGGACCTTCTGGAAAATAGCTGAATTCAGCGCCCATAGCATAGCCGCTGCCCGGCGTGTTCCAGCCTTCCGCGATCAGTGACCGGATCGAGTCGGGTTGTTTGGTGTCTTCTCGGTAATCTCGCCCTTCAGCCCATCCGCCGGAGACAACCAGCTTGTCAATCCGCTCGGGGTGTCTTGCGGCGAAGTGTAGGGCAGGGAAGGTGCCGCCCATTTCACCGAGAATGGAAAAGCGGTCAAACCCCGCTGCATTCACGACGGTCAGGATTTCTTCTATTCTGCGGTCATACACTGCCTGATGGTCGATGTTTGAGCTGACGTCATTGTCCTTGTTGTAGCGTAACAGGCGGAAACGGTTTGCCATGTCCTGTAACCGGGTACGCTCGGACGGGATGCGCCATTCCGCCTCCAGATCGTGCACGACCGAACCGATGCGCAGCACCGGCAACCCATCACCGGAAAGCGTGTATGGAACAGCGCGGCCCTTCGCACCGCGCGCGTAACGCAGCCGTTGCGTATGGTTGTCTACGCCTGAATCGGTGTCGGCGTCACAGGTCACATCCGCCGCCATTTGCAACCCGCGCCGTACGACTGTCCGAATGATCCGCTGCGCTTTGCCATCATCGCCGACTGCTTTACGCGCCGCTGCGATACGTGCGCTGATGGTAGAATCCGAGACAAAGCGGCCACTCCATACCCGCGCGATGATCTCGTCTCGGGGCACCAGCTTACCTGGGTGCTGGGCCAAGAGGACCAACAGATCGAATACCTGAGGTTCGATTGCGACGGGCTCACCCCGGCGGGTCAGGACGTGTCGATCCACATCCAGAATACAGTCTGCAAACTCATAGCGCATGGGGCAAATACACTCCGTTTCTCGCGGAACGACAAGGTTCAACAACAATCTCAAGGGTTTCTAGGGCGTATCTCAGGACCAGCTACAAGCAGGCCGGGCAGGGTTGGGACACTATCCAAGCAGATAAACAGGAGAACGAATAATGTTCCTGCCCTTCGATATAGCGCTTATGCGCTATCCGTTGCGCCACCATAAGCAAAGTCGCCTTCAGCGGTGCAAAAACTGGCTTGGATGGCACTAAGTCTGCACTGTCGAAGCAGGGCCGTCAACTGGCCCGCTTCATCCCCATCACGCGCGCGCGGGCGCGCGGGTCGCTGTCGAACAGTGCGGCCAACTGCTCGGTCATAGCACCTGCAAGCTGCTCGACATCGGTGATCGTGACGGCGCGGTCATAATAGCGCGTCACGTCATGGCCGATCCCGATGGCCAGCAATTCCACTATCTTGCGTTTTTCCACCATCGCAATCACGTCGCGCAGGTGTTTTTCCAGATAGTTCGCCGGGTTCACGCTGAGCGTTGAATCATCGACCGGAGCGCCATCCGAGATCACCATTAGGATCTTGCGGGCCTCACGCCGCGCGAGCATCCGGCGATGCGCCCATTCCAGCGCCTCACCGTCGATGTTTTCCTTCAGCAGGCCCTCTTTCATCATCAGCCCTAGATTGGGTCGCGCGCGACGCCATGGGGCATCGGCGCCTTTGTAGATGATGTGGCGCAGATCGTTCAGACGCCCCGGTTGCTGCGGGCGGCCATCGTTCAGCCACGCCTCGCGCGCCTGACCGCCTTTCCAGGCCCGGGTGGTAAAGCCCAGGATCTCGACCTTGACGTTGCAACGTTCCAGCGTCCGCGCCAGGACATCTGCACAGATCGCGGCAATCGAGATCGGACGCCCGCGCATCGAGCCGGAATTGTCCAGAAGCAGCGTCACCACTGTATCGCGGAATTCGGTATCTTTTTCGACCTTGAAGCTTAGCGGCGTGGTCGGGTTGGCCACGACGCGCGCCAGACGTCCGGCATCCAGAATGCCTTCCTCGCGGTCGAACTCCCAAGACCGGTTCTGCTGTGCCTGCAAGCGACGCTGCAGCTTGTTGGCCAGACGGCTCACTGCGCCTTTCAGCGGTTCAAGCTGCTGGTCAAGGTACGCCCGCAGGCGTTCCAGCTCGGCCGGTTCGGCCAGATCTTCAGCTGCGATCTCTTCGTCGTGGGTGTTCAGATAGACCTTGTAATCCGGGTCCGCCTCGGACGCAGGTGGCGGGGCAGGCGGTTCTAGCGGAGCCTCGCCCTCGGGCATTTCAGCCTCATCGCCCATCTCATCCTCGGCCATCTCGTCCATCGAGACCTGAGCCTGAGACTGGTCCTGCTGTTCTTCCTGAGTTTGCTCAGGCGTCGCGTCGGCGTCCTGTTCGTCCTGATCATCCTGCCCGGTGCTGTCGGGATCGGGCTGCTCTTCGGCGTCTTCTTCGGCCTGATCTTCCTGTTCGTCGTCCAGTTCATCCGGGTCATCACCCAGCTGATCGCCGTAACCCAGATCTTTGATCATCTGTCTGGCGAATTTGGCAAATTCGGCCTGGTCCGAGAGGATTTCGTCAAGATTTTCCAGCGTCCCGCCGGCCTGTTCCTCGATAAATCCGCGCCACAGGTTCATGACATTCTCGGCGGCAGGCGGCATGTCGCGGCCCGTGGCCAGATGCCGGATCAGATAGCCCGCCGCCACAGCCAATGGCGCATCCGCAGGCTGTTTGCACTGATCATAGCCGCGCCGGATCGCCTCATGCCCGATCTTGACGTCGATATTCGACGCGGTGCCGGGCATGTCCCGCGCACCCATCGCCTCGCACCGTGCGGTCTCCATCGCCTCATAGAGATCCCGCGCCATATCACCCGGAGGGGCATATCGCGCATGGGTCGCGTCATCATGATATTTGCGTTGTAAAGCTAACGCGTCTGCCGTCCCGCGCGCCAAAAGAACCTCTTCGCGCGTCATCCGGCGTGAGACCTGCGGCAAACGCATCGACTCGCCCGACAGGCCCGATGGATCAACAGTGTAGCTCACCGACAATTCGGGGTCGTCGGCCATAACTTTAGTAGCCTCGGCCAGAGCCTTCTTGAACGGATCAGCAGGATTGTCGTTCTTCTGCACCATGTTCAATCGCCCTTTGTGTTGCAGTGACCCGCCGCATCAATGCGAAACCGGATCCCCCTTCATCTGGCCAAAAATACCTCCGCCGGAGGCATTGCGCCCCGGAGGGCGCAATTCATATTGCTTAGCCCAAGCTCGCGCTCGCCGCGCTTTCCGGCAGTTCCTCATCAAAGCAGCGCTGATAGAACTCAGCAACCGTCTGGCGCTCTAGCTCGTCACATTTGTTCAGGAACGACAGGCGGAAGGCATAGCCGATGTTGCGGAAGATTTCTGCGTTTTGGGCCCAGTTGATCACGGTCCGGGGGCTCATGACGGTCGACAGATCGCCGTTCATGAAGGCGGTCCGGGTTAGGTCGGCGACGGTGACCATCTGGCTGACGGTCTTGCGGCCCTCGGCGGTGTTGTAATGCGGCGCTTTCGACAGAACGATCATCGTCTCGGCATCGTGGCTGAGATAGTTCAGTGTCGAAACCAGCGACCAGCGGTCCATCTGCGCCTGGTTGATCTGCTGTGTACCGTGATAGAGGCCGGTGGTGTCGCCCAGACCCACAGTGTTGGCGGTCGCAAACAGGCGGAAGTTCGGGTTCGGTGTGATGATCTCGTTCTGGTCCAGCAAGGTCAGTTTGCCGTCATGCTCCAGCACGCGCTGGATCACGAACATCACATCCGCACGGCCCGCGTCGTATTCGTCGAAGACGATGGCAACGGGGTTGCGCAGCGCCCAGGGCAGGATGCCTTCGTGGAATTCAGTGACCTGCTTGCCGTCGCGCAGTTTGATCGCGTCCTTACCAATCAGGTCGATCCGGCTGATATGGCTGTCGAGGTTCACGCGCACGGCAGGCCAGTTCAGACGGGCGGCAACCTGTTCGATATGGGTCGATTTCCCGGTGCCGTGATAGCCCTGAATCATCACCCGGCGGTTATGGGTAAAGCCCGCAAGAATCGCCAGCGTGGTTTCGGGATCGAACTTGTAGGTCGGATCGATCACCGGCACGCGGTCGCTGCGTTCGGCAAAGCCTTTGACTGCCATATCGCTGTCAATGCCAAACACCTCACGAACCGAAATGTCCTCGGTGGGTTTTGCGTTGATGTCGATCGATCCGTCAGCCATGCGCCTTGTCCTTATCCTTTGGCCCGTTCACCGGGTTTGAACCCGTGTGTGGTGCAACATATTGCGGGCAAGGGCAAGGGAAAGAGGTGACCGGATCACGTTAGCCAGATGTTTCTTTGAAACTGGCCTTATGCTGGCGCGGGTTCTAGTGAAAATCCCGGCTTGGGAACAGACGCTTGGCCTGTTCGCGCGGATGGCGGGCGCTTGGGCCGTTCTGCCGGGCGCGCGGGGTGTCATCCGCTTGCGGTTGGGTGATGCCGATGGCCTCATCCAGCGGATGCCCAAGCTCGGACAGTTTATGCGACATATCGGTGATTTCCTGCGCGATCAGATGCACGACGATCCCCTCGCGCTGCAGATACCCGCGGACCTGCAGCAACCGCCCGCCCATCACGATGCGGCGAAAGCGTTCATAGACCTTGGGCCAGACAACCACATTGCTGACCCCGGTTTCATCTTCAAGCGTCAGAAAGATCACGCCCGAGGCGGTTCCCGGCCGTTGGCGTGTGATCACCAGCCCGCAGACGCTGTAGCGGCCCAGCGGGATGTCCTGCAGCGTGGCATGCGGCACAAGGCCGGGGATGGATGGGCGCAACAGCTCCATCGGGTGCGAGCGTAGGGTCAGACGGGTCGAGACGTAGTCTTCGACAACCTCCTCGCCCAGATGCATCACCGGCAGGTTGACCTGCGGCTCATTGATGCTTTCGCCATCGATAGGGTCATTGAACAGCGGCAGGGCGGTTCGGCTGCGGATGGCTTTGACATGCCACAGGGCGTCGCGCCGGGTCAGGTCCATGCCGGAGAACGCATCTGCCTCGGCCAGACGGGTCAGAACATCCGGGCGCAGCCCTGCGCGCAGCCACAGCGTTTCGGGGTCCGGATAGCCATTGCCCCGCGCAGCCACGATCCAATCTGCGTCCTCCTGCTTGAACCCTTTGATCTGGCGAAAGCCCAGCCGCAGGGCCAGCGCCCCATCGGCGCGGCGTTCCAGCAGATTGTCCCAGGTCGAGGCGTTTACGCAGACTGGGCGGATCTCGACCCCATGCTCGCGCGCGTCGCGCACGATCTGGGCGGGGGCATAAAACCCCATGGGCTGTGAATTCAGCAGCGCGCAGGCAAAGATCGCCGGGTGGTGGCATTTCATCCAGGCCGAGACATAGGCCAGCATCGCAAAAGCCGCCGCATGGCTTTCGGGAAAGCCGTAATCGGCAAAGCCTTCGATCTGGCCAAAGCAGCGGTCGGCGACCTCGGGCGTATAGCCGTTGTTCAGCATCCCCGCGATGAACTTGTCACGATATGTGCCAATGGTCCCCATGCGCCGGAACGAGGCCAGCGAGCGGCGCAGGTGGTCGGCCTCTTCCGCCGAAAACCCTGCACCAACCACGGCGATTTGCAGGGCCTGTTCCTGAAACAGCGGCACGCCCAGCGTGCGCCGTGTCACCTCTTCCAAAGCGGGGCCGAAGGGTTCGGACTTTTCCAGCCCGTTGCGCCGCCGGATATAGGGCTGCACCATATCGCCCTGAATGGGGCCGGGGCGGACGATGGCAACCTCGATCACCAGATCGTAGAATTCGCGCGGCCTCATCCGGGGCAGGAAATTCATCTGCGCCCGGCTTTCGACCTGAAACACGCCCACCGCATCAGCGGCGCAGAGCATGTCGTAGGTCGCCGTGTCCTCTTGCGGGACGGTGGCGATGCTGAGGGTTTCGCTGTTGTGCTGTTGCATCAGGTCAAACGCCTTGCGGATACAGCTGAGCATCCCCAGCCCCAATACATCCACCTTCAGAATGCCAAGCGCGTCGATGTCATCCTTGTCCCATTCGATCACGGTGCGGTCTTCCATCGCGGCGTTTTCGATCGGGCATAGCTCATCCAGCCGCCCTTTGGTGATGACGAACCCGCCCACATGCTGCGACAGGTGGCGGGGGAAGCCGATGATCTCGCCAATCAGGCGAACCGTCTGCATCAGGCGCCGGTCTTTGAGGTCGAGGCCCAGTTCCTGCAGCCGCTCGGCATCAACGCCGCCATTGCTCATCCCCCAGATCTGGCCGGACAGGCCCGCGGTCACGTCCTGAGACAGGCCCATCACCTTGCCCACCTCGCGGATTGCCGCGCGAGATCGGAAATGGATGACCGTGGCACAGAGGCCCGCGCGGTGGCGGCCATATTGCTCGTAAATCCATTGGATCACCTCTTCGCGCCGCTCGTGTTCGAAATCCACATCGATATCCGGCGGCTCACCCCGGTATTTCGAGACAAAACGCTCGAACACCATGGCGATCATGTCGGGGCTGACATCGGTGATGCCCAGCAGATAACACAGGATCGAATTGGCGGCCGAGCCGCGCCCCTGACACAGAATGCCTTGCGAGCGGGCGAATTGCACAATGTCATGCACGGTCAGGAAATAGGTCGGGAAATCCAGATCCGCGACCAGCGCCAGCTCTTTCTGCATCAATTGCAGCGCACGCTCGGGTGGGCCACCCGGATAGCGCCGTTTCAACCCCTCGCGCGCCAGACGTTCCAGTCGCGCCAGCGGGGTCTCGGTACTGGCGATCTCGTCGGGGTATTCATAAGACAGCTCGCTCAGGTCAAAGCTGCAGCGGTCGGCGATTTCCAGTGTGCGGCGCAGCGCGCCGGGGTGGTCCTGAAACAGCCGGGCCATATCCGCATAGCTTTTTAGCCGCCGTTCCGCATTGGGCAGGGCGCGGGTGCCGATCTGGTCAATCGTGATGTGTTCGCGCATGCAGGTCAGCACATCGGCCAGTTGGCGGCGGTTGCCACGGTGCATCAGCACATCGCCTACCGCCACCATGGGGGCCGAGGCCCGCAGCGCCGCCTGCGCACAGGCCGCCAGATAGGCCCGGTCACTGCCGTCATAACGCGGCACGGCCCCCAGAAACACCGCATTGGGGAACTGCCGCCGGACGGTCTGAATGTCGGGGATGGCCTGTTTCAACCCTGCCTGAGGCAGCGCGATTAGGATCATCCCCTGACAGGCCGCCAGCATGTCCTGCAGGTCCAGATGACAGTCGCCTTTCTCGGCCCGTCGCTTGCCCAGCGTCAGCAGCCGAGTCAGCCGCTGATAGGCGGCGCGGTCGCGGGGCAGGGCCAGCCAGTGCACCGCGCTGTCGCGCAGAACCAGACGGCAGCCGACGATCAGCTTGGGCAGAGCGGGCACATCTGGTTTGTCGATCGGCTGCACATGCCCGACCTCTTGCCGGGATGAGGAATCGAGCCGGTGTTGCGAGCGGATTTGAACTGCGCCTTCCGCCTCGCGCCGCAGTTCTTTCAACGCGCTCCAGCCCCGGACCACCCCGGCCAGAGAGTTCCGGTCGGTGATCGCGATGGCCTTCAGGCCCAGCTCTGCCGCGCGGGTCACCAGCTCTTCTGGGTGCGAGGCCCCGGTCAGGAAGGTGAAATTGGTGGTCACGCCCAGCTCGGCATAGCCAGGGTCCTGCGCGTGTGAGCTGGGCGGGTTCGGTTTGGTCATGCGAATTCCCCATGCACGAACCATCCCGGATTTTGCGGGGTGTAATACAGCCACAATCGCCGCCCCTGCCGGGTTTCAATCTGCCAGTAATCGCGCAGGCCCGTGCGCCAGTTCTCATCCTCCAGCCACCATTCGGGGCAGATGCGTTCGGGGCCGGTTGAGCGGCCTGTGGTCAGCGACATGCGCCGCCAGCGAAAGCGGCGCGGCGGGTGTGGGCCTGATCCGGCGATGGGTTCCGGCGGAAACAGCTGCAGGGGGCGAGGGCGCAGGGCGACCCAACCGCCTGCAGGGTCGGAATAGGCGGCGGGCGAGATGATGAAGCTGCGTTCGGGGATATGGCTTTGCGCGGGCAGCAGGCGGTGGACCTGTTCCAACCCGATGCGGGTGCCGATGCGGGTGATCAGGTCATCCAGTTGATCTTTGCCCCGGCTTGCGGCGCGGCTGATCTGGCGCACCGGCAGGGGTTCCACCAGCGTGGCCTCGAGCCGCAGTTGATCGACGCCAAAGCCTGCATCCACCTCGGCCAGTCCACGCTCGAACAGGGGCAGGATGCGATATGGATCACGCAGAGGCCGGGCCAGCCGCAGTTCGACCTGCTGATGATCCTGATCCACCCGGCGCAAGGTCATGCACAGCTTGCGCGCGCCCATCTCCTGCGCTTTCAGCTTGTCGCAGAGCCGTTCCAGCAGCCGTTCCGCCCCGGCCATCATGTCGGACAACAGCCCAATGGGCTCGGGCAGGGTCATGCGCACGCCGTAATGGGGCGGATCGGCCAGCGGGGTAATCTGTTCGGGCTGATCCCCCAAGGCCTGATCCAGCCGCATCAGTACCTCGGGGCCAAAGCGGCGTGTCAGCGGCGCGCGCGGGGTTTGCGCCAGTTCGCCAATCCGGCGCAGTCCCAGCCGTTGCAGCGCGACCGAGGTATCCTCATCCAGCCGCAGCGCGGCCACCGGCAGGGCGCGGATGGCCTTCAGCGTATCTTGGGTTGCGACCCCCTCGCCATAATGTGCCAAGGCCCAGGCCGCGCCGCGTGTCGGGGCCAGACCGATCTGCACCGTCAGCCCGGCCCGGGCCAGACGCCTGCGCATGTCGGTCAGCATCATCTCTTCCCCGCCCGCAAGATGCGCCGATCCTGTGATGTCCAGAACCAGCCCATCCTCACCTTCCAGCCCGACCCAGGGGCAATAGCGCGTGGCCCAGCGGCGCAGGGCGTGCAGAAACCGTTGATCTCCTTGCGGGTCGGCGGGATGGCTTTGCAGATCGGGGCAAAAGGCGCGGGCATCGGAATAGGGCATGCCGCTGTGCAGGCCCTGCCGCTGGGCCTGTACATTCAGGCAATACACCCGGTTTGCATTGTTCTGTTTCAGCGTCAGAACAAACGGCCCATCGACCGGGCGCACACGCAAAGCCCGGTCACTTGCCAGCCGGGGAAACCAGAGTGAAACGATGCGGCGCTGCATCCCGCCGAACATATAAAACCCCCAAATGTTCTACATTTGTTCTTATATGTTCTTTACCCTCAAAGAGTCGAGTCCTTGAGGGTCAGATTGTCAGGGATTCAGAACCCAGGCGCTTACTTCAACGCCCGCGCCAAAAAGGCTTGTGTGGTCTGGTGCGAAGGGTGGTCAAACACCGCTTCGGGCGGGCCTTCTTCGATGATCCGACCGCTGTCGAGGAAACAGATCTTGTCGGCGGCCTCGCGGGCAAAGCCCATTTCATGCGTGGCCATCATCATCGTCATGCCCTGTTTCTTAAGCATCAGCAGAACATCCAGCACCTCGCCCACAAGTTGGGGATCGAGGGCCGAGGTGATTTCATCAAACAGCATGACCTCAGGCTGCATGGCCAAGGCGCGTACGATGGCGACGCGCTGCTGCTGCCCGCCCGACAATTGGTCGGGATAGTTGTGCATCCGGTCGGCCAGTCCGAACCGGGCAAACAGCGCTTCGACCTCGGGCTGCAATTCAGCGCGCGTCAGCCCACGCACCCGGCGGGGCGCGAGCATGACATTCTCAAGCGCGGTCATATGCGGAAACAGGTTGAAGCTCTGGAACACGATCCCGATCCGGGCACGCACCGATTGCGGGTTCAGACCAGGGATCGAGATATCCTCGCCATCCAGAAAGATCGCGCCGTCTTCGATGGGTTCCAGCAGGTTGATACAACGCAGCAGAGTCGACTTGCCCGACCCGGATGCGCCGATTAAGCAAACCATTTGGCCCTCATCAACGGTGAGATTAATCCCTTCACAGACCGTGCGGTCGCCAAAGCGTTTCACCACGCCCTGAAGTTCCAGTTTGGGCATCAGCGCCTCTCTCGCATTTGGCGGGCCATCAGGTGATCGGCGTAGCGTGTGGCGGGGATGGTGACGATCAGGAAGATGATCGCGGCCCCCACATAGGGGGTGAAATTCGCCAGTAGCGATTTGAATACCCCCGCCTGACGGAAGATCTCGACCGGGCCGATAAAGCTGAGCAGAGAGACATCCTTTTGCAGCGCAATCAGCATGTTCATCTGTGAGGGCACCACGTTGCGGATCGCCTGCGGCAACACCACGTCGCGCATCACTTGCCGTTCCGACAGACCCAGCGACAATGCGGCGGCGCGCTGGCTGTGGTGGACGCTGTCGATGCCTGAGCGGAAGATTTCAGCCACATAGGCCGAGTAAGTCAGGATCAGCGCCAGCGAGCCCCATATGTAAGGCGAATTCCACGGGCGCGGCAGGCCGAGCCCCGGAATGCCGAAGCCGATCAGATAGACCGTCAGGATCACTGGCACGCCGCGGAAAATGTCGGTGAACGCCGCGCCAAAGATGCGCAGCGGAAACAGGGCGGGGGATTTGGCATCCCGCGCCAAGGCAATCAACAGGCCAAGCACGGCGATCGCCGGTGCGGACCACAAAAAGATCATCACGTTGATCCGAAACGCCTCAAGCAGTTTCGGGAAGGTTTTGACAAGCGTCTCGCCGTTAAAAAAGCTTTGCTGAACCTTCGACCAGCCCGGCGCGAGCGGCACCAGAAAGTAGATCGCGGCCACAACAGTGACCGTGCTAATCGTGGCGATCACCAACGAGCGTCGACGTTGGTGCGCCTCATACCGTTCGCGGCGGGTCATCCCCGCCGCCTTATGATCTGCCATGTTACTTGATCAGAGGGACACCAGTGGTGTCCTGCAGCCATACGGCTTCGATTTCGGCCAGTTTGCCGTTAGCTGCCAGTGCCGCCAGCGCCTCGTCCACGCAGGCTTTCAGAGGGTTGCCTTCTTCCATCAGCATGCCGAAATGATCCGGATTGTCATTTTCATCCGCCGGGAACTGACCGATGACCTTTGAGCCTTCGATCATCACCGCGCTGAGGAACAGGGCGGTGGGCAGATCGAACAGGGCCGCATCAATCTGGTTGGCCGACATGGCAGCGTTAACGTCAGCATTGTCGCCATACAGCAACGGGTCGCTGTCGGGCTGGATGATGCTTGCCAGTTTCGGCACCGCCGTGGTCGAGCCAACGGCCCCCCATTGCAGGCCTTTCAGCGCTTCAAGCGTCGGGGCAGTGTCGGTCGAATTGGGGCTGACCAGAACTGCCATCGGGGCGGTGTAGTAAGGGGTAGAGAAATCGACCACCTGATCCCGTTCAGGCGTGATCGAATATTGCTGCATGTTGACGTCAAATTCCTTGGCGCCGGGCTGGATCGCCTCGTCGAAGGACGAGCGGACCCAAACGACATCATCAGCTGCGAACCCCATTTCTTCAGCCACGGCATAAGCAACGGCTGCCTCGAACCCTTCGCCGCTTTCTGGCGCGTCGTCGATCACCCACGGATAGTAGGCCGGGTTGCCCGTTGCGATGGTGAATTTGCCGTCTGTCAGCGTTTTGCCAGCAGCGCATTGTTCTTGCGCATAGGCCGCTGTTGACAAAAACAGAATTGAAGTTGCCGCGATCGAGAGTGTCTTGGACATCCGATACAAACCTCCTGTTGGATTGGGTTGCGGTCAAAGTAATTCTGCCTAACCCGACTGTCCAGCGGATGCTTGATCGTCGACCTGCGGGACGGGTTGGCGTTCATGTGTCCGATGCCTTGTGCCGGCCTCTTGGCCTGCCAGGAATCCCAGGGACGGCACAGGGAGGAAACCTGTTGCATAAGTGACCGCACGCTCGGCCAACGGCCGGAATGCGGCGCAGGAACTGGCAATATTCTGCCGGGGAGCAGCTGGGCTCTTTTCTTTTTCCTAAAGATATTATTAAAACTGCTTCACCACTCAAACCGGCAAAGAACCTTCTTGCAGTACAACGCACGCAATACTGATACGATCTGGTCGCGCCTGCCCGGCGTCGCGCGAATTGCCGTTGTTTTGGGACTTTTCAGTCTGATCTCGGCCTGTGCCAAAAATCCGAATGAGGTGGACTTGGATCCCGAACGTCAGGCCATGGCGTTGCAAGAGGTCTCAAGAAAACATGCGCTGGGACAAAGAGTGTGGTGCGTGCCCTACGCACGAAATCTCAGCGGCATCGAAATTCGTGGCAACGCCAAGGATTGGTGGGGCAAGGCCCGCAATGGGTTTGACCGGGGTAATGAACCGGAGGTCGGTGCGGTGATGTCGTTTCGGGCCACCAGAGGGATGCCCCTGGGACATGTGGCTGTCGTGTCCGATATTGTCACCGAGCGGGAAGTCATTGTGAACCACGCAAACTGGCTCCGGAATAAGGTGTCGTTGCAGATGGGCGTGAGGGACGTGTCCAAAAACAATGATTGGACGCTTGTCCGGGTTGAAAGCCGGCCGGGCAGTTACGGCAGTTCGTACCCGGTGAACGGGTTTATCTATCCGAATTTTGGTGAGTAATCTGAGCTCTCCGCGCCCCGGCCGGTAGCTGGTACGGTGAAGCCGAGCGTCCGACGTGCCGCTGTCATCCGTGCGCGTGTGTTCGGTGGCGGGTATGTTTACATTGACACATGATCAATGACTGCAGGGCAGCGCAAAGCAGCCACTTGAAAACCAGGTGGCTTCCTCATCTAACGATATCCGTCTGGGTCGTTAGGGGTGTGTAGCAATGTGCCTTCAAACGCGTCGAGATCATCAGTCATTTGCAGCCAAGGCAATTTGCTTTGCTTGTTGACGTGAAAAGTCGGTTTGAAATCTTCCGGGTTTTCGAGCGACGCTGCGTAAAGGTGCATACCACCCGGATAATGATCGGCTTCAAATCCAATAGGTGATCCGCACGTCCCGCAAAAGTGCCTGAAAACGCCTTTGGAACTTTCATAAGTGCCGGGTTTATCGCCGGTCCACTCAAAGTTCTCTATCGGCACGCCTAACCAGGCAACCACCGGCGCGGCACAATTCCGACGGCAATCATCGCAGTGGCAATAGCATGCCCATGTTTGACTGCCCTGGTAGGCCCAGCTCGTTCTTTTACACAGACAATACCCGTGCGTCGCCATTCGATTTCCCTCCCAAACTCCTGAAACATAGGACGCAGGTAAGTTTTGAGATGGATATTTTGGGACGTTTCATCAGCAGAAAACGTCGGCGCTCAGGGCCAATTTGGACTCTTTCCCGCCATTTGAATGAAAATTGAGTATCTTTGGCATCAGCTCATACGCTTGGCTGATGTCCTCATGAAAAGAAACCCGCCGAAATTTGGCGGGTTTCATGTGGTTCAATGGTAGTTCGTTGCCTAGATCAGCCGAACACACGCCCCAGCGCGCCGTCTACGGCGTCGGTGATCTGATCGATGTCGTCCGCTGTCGCGATCAGCGCCGGTGAGAAGCACAGCGTGTTGTTGCGGCTGGGGATCGAGCGGTTGGTGGCACCGATGATGACGCCCTGCGCCATACAATCTGCGACAACGGCCTGAACGCGCTTTTCGTCCATCGGATCCTTGGTGGTCCGATCGGTTACTAGCTCGGCGCCAAGGAACAGACCCTTGCCGCGCACGTCGCCGATGACTTTGTGCTTTTCCATCAGCGCCTGCAGGTTGCCCATCATGCGATCACCCATGTCGACGCAGTTCTGCAGCAGGTTTTCATCCTGAATGATGCGCATGTTTTCAACCGCTGCCGCCGGACCGGCAGTGCAGCCGCCAAAGGTCGAGATATCACGGAAATAGTTCATCGGGTCTGCCGCGTCGTCTTTGAACATGTCAAAGACTTCCTCGGTGGTGACCATGCAGGCGATCGCGGCATAACCCGAGGCAACGCCCTTGGCCATGGTCACGAAGTCCGGCTTGATGCCGTACTGCTGATAGCCGAACCACGTGCCGGTCCGACCTACGCCGCAGACAACCTCGTCAATGTGCAGCAGGATGTCGTATTTCTTGCAGATCTCCTGCACGCGGGGCCAATAGCCTTCAGGCGCTTCGATGACGCCACCGCCTGCGGTCACGGGCTCAAGGCACAGGGCGCCAACGGTGTCGGGGCCTTCGCGCAGGATGACCTCTTCGATCTGATCTGCAGCCCATTCGCCAAAGTTCTCTTCAGGTGCGCCGTCCAGCTCGTGCTTGCGGTACTCCATGCAGTGAGGCACGCGCACGAAATCGGGTGCAAAGGGACCGTACTGCGCGGTGCGCTCGTCCTGACCACCTGCCGACATGGTCGCCAGGGTGGAGCCGTGATAGTCGCGGTCGCGATACAGGATCTTGGTTTTCTTGCCGCCATATTTCTTGTGCGCGATCTGGCGGATCATCTTGAATGCCTTCTCGTTCGCCTCAGAACCTGAGTTGGTGTAGTACACGCGGCTCATGCCCGGCATCTTTTCGATCAGCATTTCCGCGAAATTCGAACCGGGGATCGAGCCTGCGGTGTTGGCGAAGTAGCACAGCTTCATCAGCTGGTCATAAACCGCCTTACAGATAGATTCGCGGCCATAGCCCACGTTCACGGTCCAGACACCGCCTGATACGGCATCCAAGTGCTCTTTGCCCTTTTGGTCCCACACGCGCATGCCTTTGCCTTCGACAATGATACGGGGATCGTTGGTCTCAAACGGCTTGTGCTGGATCAGGTGATGCCAGAGGTGGGCGCGGTCGGCTTCGACGACGCGGGAAAGATCGTTTTCGTTGAACGTGCCGTCCATGACATGTCCTTTCAAAAGTGGGGCGCGCGGGGAATCAGTAGGTCCCGGCGGGCGCAAAGTGACGTGATACTGCAGATCAACGCGAATGGTGCGCGTGAAGTAGGGCCAGATTAGCCCATAGGATATCTCCAGTGTAGCTCAAACGCGTATTAATACGGGTTTGTTATGACGTAAACTTTGTGCTCAATACGACAATCTGACGAGTTTGGGAGGATCGCCGGATGACAGCCACACCTATCTACCAGCAACATCTGGATAAAACCCCGGCGAATTTCACGCCGTTGTCTCCGCTGAGCTATCTTGAGCGGACGGCGGCAGTGTATCCGGATTACCCATCCGTTGTGTATGGCGAGCGCCGGTATAGCTGGGCAGAAACCTATGCGCGGAGCCGACGTCTGGCCAGCGCGCTGACTACGCATGGCGTAGGCGTGGGCGATACAGTCTCGATCATCGCGGCCAATATCCCCGAGCTGTATGAGGCGCATTTTGGCGTGCCCATGGCAGGGGCGGTGCTGAACGCGATCAACACGCGGTTGGATGCGCCGATCATCGCCTTCATTCTGAACCATGCCGAAGCCAAGGTTCTGCTGGTCGATCCCGAGTTTTCAGGCGTCGTGAAACAGGCGTTAGGACAGGTGGATCACAACATTCTGGTGATCGACATCGAAGACGCCAGTATTGACGGTGGCGAGCGATTGGGAGATCTGACCTATGAGGGTCTGCTGGCCGAGGGTGATCCGGAGTTCGACTGGTCTTTGCCCGAAGACGAATGGGATGCGATCACGCTGAACTATACCTCGGGCACCACCGGCAACCCCAAGGGTGTAGTCTATCACCACCGCGGCGCGGCGCTGAACGCGACGTCGAACATTCTGACATGGGGGATGCCGCAGCATTCGGTCTATCTGTGGACCTTGCCGATGTTCCACTGCAACGGCTGGTGCTTTCCGTGGACGATGGCGGCCAATGCGGGCACCTCCGTCTGCCTGCGCGCCGTACGGGACGAACCGATCTATCGCGCCTTCCGAGAAGAGGGCGTAACTCATTTCTGCGGCGCGCCGATCGTGCTGAACATGCTGGCCAATGCACCGGATCACCTCAAGGATTTCACGCAGCAGATTAAGGCGATGACCGCTGGCGCTCCACCGCCGGCCAAGGTGATCGAAGCGATGGAAGGGATGGGTGTCGAGGTTACCCATGTCTATGGGTTGACCGAGACTTATGGTCCATCCGTCGTCTGCGCCTGGAAGGACGAATGGAACGACAAGGGTGCAGAGGACCGCGCCGCGCTCAAGGTGCGTCAGGGTGTGAAATACGTGGCATTGTCTGGCTTGATGGTCGCAGACCCGGAAACCATGGAGCCTGTGCCCTCGGATGGCGAAACCATGGGTGAGATATTCATGCAGGGCAACATTGTCATGAAGGGCTATCTCAAGAACGCCGAGGCGACCGACAAAGCCTTCAAAGGCGGGTGGTTTGCCTCGGGCGATCTGGGCGTGATGCACCCGGATGGCTACATCGCGCTGAAGGATCGGTCCAAGGACATCATCATCTCGGGCGGCGAGAATATTTCATCGGTCGAGGTTGAGGATACGCTTTATAAACACCCGGCTGTTATGGAGGCAGCGGTGGTGGCCCGCCCGGATGAGAAATGGGGTGAAACGCCGTGTGCATTTGTTGAATTGAAACCGCAGGCAGAGGCGAATGAGGCGGAGATCATCGCTTTCTGCCGGGATCATATGGCCCATTTCAAAGCACCCAAGACGGTTGTGTTTGGGGCGTTGCCCAAGACGTCGACGGGGAAGATTCAGAAGTTCATCCTGCGCGACCGGGCGCGTGAATTGGCTTAATCGAAGATCGACAGATCAAGTGGCAGCATCTCGCCCATCCAGATAGCGCGATCCCGGTGATCAGCCAAGTGATCGCCGGTTTCTGGATGCGTAAAGATGGTCAGCCCTTGCCGGTTCAGGATCAGCCAGGGAAAGACCTGATCAAAGGCTTCGGCTGGAAAGCCCAGCTGGCAACTCCATCGCGGATGCGGGCCAACATTGCGCGCATGCATGTGGCCCATCTGGACAGCGGGAAACAGACGCGCGGCCTCTTCACAGACCTGCCGTGCCGTGTCCTGAGTGTCGGCGTCGAAATAGACATGGGCGTGGTAGCCGGTGATCTTGGGCATGGGGTTCTCCATCTGTAGTTGCATAGAAACCTAAGGACGGCGCGAGGATTTGTGCACCCGCACCGCCACACAGACTCTGTGCGCCGGTTCAGAGCGGAGCGTGCAGGTCAGGATGGGCTGCGGCAAAGGCCGAATGCTCGGCGCAGACGGCCTCGACTGCTGTCAGGCGTGGCATATCGGATAGATCAACTTCCCACCGGCGCGCATTATAAAGCTGTGGTATCAGGCAGATATCGGCCAGACCCGGCGTTTCACCGGTGCAGAACGGGGATTGATCAAAGCCGCCCAGCAGCGATTCAAACGCGAGCAGACCCGGCCGGATGAAGTGACGCATCCAGTCGCCGGGCATGTCGCCTGCACCTTGGGTGAGCGCGGTGGCATGTTTGGCAACCGACAGATTGCAGACCGGATGGATATCCACCGCGATACTGTGCGCCAATGCCCGCGCCGCGGCTCGCTTGGCCGGATCGGTTGGCAGCAGACCCAGTTCGCGGGTCTCATCCAGATAATCGATGATCGCCAGCGATTGGGTCAACCGAACCCCATCGATATCCAGCACCGGGACCAGACCTTGCGGGTTGCGGTCCAAATGATCCGGGGCGCGATGCGCCCCGTTCACCAGATCCACGACGACCGGGCGGTAGGTGATCCCAGCCAGATTCAGTGCAATCCGCACCCGGTAACTGGCGGACGAACGCCAGTAATCAAACAGAACCACTTCGGACATACGATGGTTAGCCTTTGCTTAGTTCCTTGGCATGCAGCCAGTCGGCATGCTGAGGGGCTCGTTTGGTGCGCGACCATTCTTCGAGCATATCCCATTTGACCGAATCCAGCCGGGCCAGCATGGCCTCTTCCTCGGGGTCGGGGCAAGCCAGTTCCACCCGGTGACCGTTCGGATCGAAGAAATAGATCGAATGAAAGATCGAATGATCCGTGACACCCAGAACCTCGACGCCGTTGGCTTCGAGATGGTCCTTGAATGCGATCAGCTCATCACGGTCCTTCACCTTGAATGCGATGTGCTGCACCCAAATCGGCGTGTTGGGATCGCGCCCCATTTCCGGCTTGGTAGGCAGCTCAAAAAACGCCAGCACATTGCCATTTCCGGCATCCAGAAACAGGTGCATGTAGGGATCAGGTTCATGGGTGGAGGGCACATGGTCTTCGGCAATCGCCAGAATGAAATCCATGTTCAGCATCTTGCCATACCATTCAACGGTCTCTTTCGCGTCCTTGCAGCGATAGGCGACGTGGTGAATCTGTTCGATTTTCATGGGCTTACTCCTGTTTCAGGGCTGCGGCGTCCAACGCCTGCTTCAGCACCGCGTTGTCGCCGATGTGGTTTGCAAGAACCAGCACAAGGCGCGCGTTGAACGCATCGCTTTCGGCTTTCTCAAGCCCTTCATGGGCGGCCACCAGATCGGCATAGAAATCGTCTGCCTGGGTCAGATTGGATGAGAGGATCAGATCAGCCATGTCGCTTACTCCTTGCCTGTGGCGCGGCGCACCGCGTGCCGGAATGCATTTTCTTCGTAGGTGTCGCGGCGGGCGGCCACGTGCTGATCGGGACGGATCAGATAGACCGCTCCGCTGGCATCGCCCAGATAGCGGCGCTTCAGCGTCAGGGTCGGGTCGTCTTTGACCGAGAGTGCCAGGCGTTTGACGATGATGCCATCGACCTCGATCTCATCTGGTGCATCGGCGTCGATGGTCAGCAGCGTGAACTGTCCAGCCAGTTTAGGCAGTAGAAAGCCATCACCCAAAGGCGCATCGGGACAGGACGCTCCGGGACGCGTCTGCGTCGGCCCGTTCAACGCATCCGCCGAATTCAGCGACGAGCCGTCATAGACGCAAGGTACGCTCAAGCGGCCAGAATTTACCATCGGGCGGGCGAAGTCATAGTGCTCGCTCAAGTCCAGCACCGCGTCGCGCAGGATGCGGGACATCTGCGATTTCGGGGTGATGAAATCGGTCGAGCGGGTCGAGTTCAGGATGTTTTCGTCCGCACCGTGAATGCGTTCCTGATCGTAGCTGTCCAGCAAAGATTCAGGTGCGCTGCCATCGATCACCAGTTTCAGTTTCCAGCACAGGTTGTCGGTATCCTGCACGCCCGAGTTTGCGCCCCGTGCGCCAAACGGGCTGACCTGATGGGCACTGTCACCGGCAAAGATCACGCGGCCATGGCGGAATTGCTCCATCCGGCGGCACTGGAAGGTGTAGATGCTGACCCATTCCAGCTCGAAATTTACCTCCTCGCCCAGCATGGCCTTGAGGCGCGGGATCACGTTTTCCGGGCGCTTTTCGCGTTCCTTGTCGATATCCCATCCCAGCTGCAGATCGATGCGCCAGACGCCATCGGGTTGTTTATGCAGCAACGCAGATTGGCCTTTGTTGAACGGCGGATCGAACCAGAACCAGCGTTCCGAGGGGAAATCGGCCTCCATAATCACATCAGCGATCAGGAAGTTGTCTTCGAACACGCGGCCGACAAAATCCTTACCCATCATTGCGCGCATGGGTGAGCCCGCGCCGTCGCAGGCGATGACCCAATCCGCCTCGATGGTGTATGAACCCTCAGGCGTTTCGACCTCAAGCTTGACGTGATCGGGGTGGGTTCCAACGGCTTCGACCTTGTTGCGGCCCCGGATTTCGATCGGCGCGCCATGCGCTTGCAATTCGCGGACGCGGTCGACCAGAAACTGCTCGAAATAGTATTGCTGCAGGTTGATGAAGGCCGGGCGCTTATCGCCGCTGTCGGGCTGCAGGTCGAACTCATAAACCTGACGCTCGTCGAAGAATACCTTGCCTTTGTTCCAGAGAACGCCCTTGTCCACCATCGGCTGCCCGCAGCCCAGTCGATCAAGAATTTCCAGCGGACGTTTGGCAAAACAGATGGCGCGGCTGCCGAAGCTGACCTTGTCGTTGTCGTCCAGCACCAGCACCTCGACCCCTTGCTGGGCCAGATCGATGGCGGCGGCCAGACCCACCGGACCAGCCCCGACAACGATGACCTTGTGGCGCACGGGCGCGGGCGCGGATTGGTCCGGGCTGGCCTCGTAGGCATAAAGTGGAACTTCAAAAATCTTGTTCACTCTCTCTCTCCCATTTCTGGCGCATCGGGCGCACCTCATCTGTTCTCCGGCACGGTTGCGCCGGAGGGCTTGCGTTAGAGTTTCACCGTCAAATCCGGGCCGCCACGATCTGGATCAAATTCGGCCCGGAATTCTTAGCCCTGCAGGGCCTCCCACATCTCCAGATCGCGCTGGGCGGTCCAGACCCGGGGCGTGTCGATGCCGCGCGCCTCGTCATAGGCGCGGGCAACATTGAACGGCAGGCAGTGTTCATAGATCGCATAGTCGGCGAATTTCGGATCGCATTCGGCGCGGACCGCGTCCCATGCTTCTTTCAGCGAACCGCCACGCGCCGCGACCTTTGCTGCCGGGCGGTAGGTGCTTTCCACGAAATCGCGGGTGTTTTCGATGGCCGCATTGACCATGTCTTTACCGACCAGAGCGTCGCCGCGCCCCGGAGCGATAGCGTCCACGTCGAACCACTTGATCTCATCCAGCGTGTCGCCCCAATCGCCGAAATGCCCGTCGCCGCAATAGCAGGCCGAGTGGTATTCGACGATGTCGCCCGTGAACATAACGTTCTGATCTGGCACGTGGATGACGATATCGCCTGCCGTATGGGCGCGGCCCAGATGCATCAGGTCGATCCGGCGGTTGCCCAGATAAACGGTCATCGTGTCGCTGAAGGTGGTGGTGGGCCATGTGAGGCCGGGGATGCTCTCATGCCCTTCAAACAAGCGGGGGAAGCGTTGGAATTCACTGTCCCAGTCTTCCTGACCACGCTCAACAACCATGGCCCGCGCCATATCCGACATCAGAATCTGTTGCGCGCCAAAAGCGCTGGCGCCCAGCACACGAACCGCGTGGTAATGCGTCAGCGCCACATGGGTGATCGGCTTGTCAGTCACCGACCGCACGCATTCGATCACTTTGTTGGCCAGACGCGGCGTCGCCTGCGCCTCGACAATCATCACGCTGTCATCGCCGATGATCACGCCCGAGTTTGGATCGCCCTCGGCGGTGAAGGCATACAGCCCTTCGCCCACCTCGGTGAAGCTGATTTTCTTTTCCGACATGTCCCCCTGGGACGCAAATGCCTTGGCCATATCAGTGATTTCCCTTCTGGACAGCGACTGGCTTTGATGATGTTGTCGCCATATGTTTGAACGTCGATTTTTGCCTTATTGGGCAACCGCTTGTGTTGTCATCGCCTGTGCCATCATCCTGCTGTGGATGGGGCGCGAACCGATTTGCAAATGCGGTTTTGTCAAGCTGTGGCATGGTGAAACCTTCAGTTCCGAAAGCTCGCAGCATCTGACCGATTGGTACACGCCCAGCCACATCATTCATGGTTTCCTTTTCTACGGCCTTCTGTGGCTGGTGGCGCGCCGCCTTGCCGTTGGCTGGCGGTTGTTCATCGCTACCCTGATCGAAGTCGCGTGGGAGATTTCCGAGAACACCAATGCCGTGATCGAACATTACCGCGCGGTTACGATCTCGCTGGATTACTACGGCGACAGTGTCGTCAACTCGATCGCCGATATTGGCGCGATGATGCTGGGGTTCTGGTTGGCGCGTCGCCTGCCGATCTGGATGACGGTCACCATTGCGCTGGGATTCGAGATCCTGACCACCACGCTGATCCGCGATGGTCTGACGCTGAACGTGCTGATGCTGCTTTATCCCATCGAGGCCGTTAAGGACTGGCAGAGCGCGCTCTGAATATGCGGACTGGACCTGCATCAATCTCTGGCGAATGGATTTTCGAGTGCGGGCAGCACAGTGCCGGTGCAATCGCCGAACCCGATGGTATAGCCGTCGCCCTTGGCTGCGCCGGTCAGGGTCAGCGTGTCGCCGTTCTCGATGAAGGTGCGGGTCTCGCCTGTGTCCAGCGTCAGTGGCTCTTTCCCGCCCCAGCTGAGTTCCAGAAGTGATCCGCGCTCTGGCTTGTTCGGCCCCGAAATGGTGCCGGACCCCAACAGGTCGCCCGTGTTCATCGGACACCCAGACGTCGAGTGATGCGCTAACTGCTGCGCCGCCGAGTAGTACATCTCGTGATAATTGGTTCGTGCGATGGTCGTGGCGTCTTTATTCTCGGGCGCCATCGTCACGGCCAAATCGATGTCATAGAGCATCGGGCCGCAATCCTTCAGGTGGTCCAGCAGGGCAAACTCACGATCGGGCGTATCGCAGCGGAACGGTTCCAGCGCCGCTTTGGTCACGATCCACGGGCTGATCGAGGTCGCGGTCGCCTTGGCCTGAAATGGCCCCAGCGGCTGGTATTCCCAGGCCTGAATATCGCGTGCGGACCAGTCGTTTAGCAGGACATAGCCAAAGATGTTGTCATCGGCTTCCTGCACTGAAATTGGGCCGTCAGACGGTGTGCCCACGATTGCACCCATCTCTAGTTCGATATCAAATCGACGGCTGGGCAGGAAAGCAGGCAGGTCCTGATCGGGCGATTTCAACTGACCCCAGGGGCGACGGATATCCGTGCCTGAAACGACAACAGACGACGCGCGGCCGTTATAGCCAATGGGGATGTGCAGCCAGTTCGGCGGCAACGCGTTTTCCGGGCCGCGGAACATGGTGCCCACGTTCTGGGCATGGTGGCGGCCCGCGTAGAAATCGGTGTACTCGCTGACGGCAAAGGGCATGTGCATCTCGGCCTCGTCCTGCGGGATCAGCAGACCTTCAATCTTGTGCTGTTCGTCCGAATCTTCAGCCAATAGCGTAGATAGGCGGTCGCGCAATGCAGCCCATACGGCAGGGCCTTCTTCCATCAGCGGATTCCAGAAGGGCAGATCGAACAGCGGCTCATCCGAAAGCGCGATTAATCCATCAGCTTCGGCAGCAGTCATGTCGAAGATCATGTCGCCGATGGCAACGCCGCAGCGGGGCTCGGTGGTTTCGGTCGAGAACACGCCATAAGGCAGGTTGTTCAGCGGGAAGGGGTGGTCGGCGGAATTGGCTGATGCGACCCAGGATTTCTTCAAAGGCATATTGCGTCCTTATGTCTTTCGGTTACGAGGCGGCGCGCAGGGATTTGAAGCCCAGCAGGGCTGCCGCCAATATCATGAAGCTGCCACCGATCCGGTCGAGCCAAAGTCTTGCCGGCCCCTGCAGGCGCCGGGCCAGCCAACTGGCAGTGGAGCCATAGGCCATCAGAAACAACCCGTCTATGATCAGATATGTGGCCGAGAGGATGGCGAATTGCGGCCAGAATGGCAGCGCGCCATCGATGAACAGCGGAAACAGAGCGGCGAAGAACACCACCGCCTTGGGATTCGCGGCAGAGGTGATGAAGCCCTGCATCCAGAGCGCCTTGCGGCTGGCACGTGGCGCATCGTTGGTTTCGGCAACGCGTGCCTTCACGATTTGCTTGACGCCGAGATAGACCAGATAGGCCACGCCCAACCACTTGATCACGGTAAAGGCGGTCCCGGACGTGGCGATCAGGGCAGCCAGACCCAGACCGGCGGCCAACATTTGAAAGAAATTGGCCGTCAAATCACCCGCAGCGGTAAAAAAACCTCGCCGCAGCCCATTGGTTGCCGAGTTCGACAGCATCAGCAACTGGCTTGGCCCCGGTGTGCTCATCAGCAGCAACACCGTCGCCACATAGGTGATCCAGATATCAAAACTCATCTCGTCTCCGGTGATCCTTCAACTTGTCACTTGTCGAATAATAGTTGATTTTGTAACTAACAAGGATGACCCAGCCTAAAAATGACCAAAAAGATGAGTTTGATTTGCGAAATTTCCTGCCGTTCCTGTTGAATCAGGCGGCCGAGGAAAGTTCGCTTGAGTTTCAGCGCGTTTACAAGGATCGCTACGGAATGCTGCGCACCGAATGGCGGGTGCTGTTTCATCTTGGCAATCATGGTGAGATGACCGCACGCGACATTGTTGAGCGTGCCAAAATCCACAAAACCAAGGTCAGCCGTGCGGTCAGCCGATTGCAACAGCGCCGATATTTGCAAAGGTTGCGGGATGAAAATGACCGGCGGGTTGAGCGGCTATCGCTGACCTCGGCTGGCCAAAAGGTTTATCGCGAGTTAAGCGGTATCGCGCAGGATTATGATCAGAAACTGGCATCGCGTTTCACCACGGGTGAGGCCGCTTTGCTGCGCATGATGCTGCGACGTCTGGCCGGAATGGATTAGGGTACTGGTAATCCGGTACAGCTGCCCCCAGATCAACGTCATAACGGACACAGGAACGACACATGACAGCGCCGGATTCCCCAACGGCAAAATCCCATGATCTGATAGATTGGTTGGTGACCCGTGGCCTGGAAGGGGCCGACAAACAAGAACTTTTGGACGGGTATTGCACCCGTTTGGTTGATCTTGGTGTTCCCTTGATGCGCTTTCATGCGGCGCAACCGGCCTTGCATCCCGTCTATGGCGGAACGGGCTATAGCTGGTACCGCAGCAAAGGAAGTAATCTGGAAACCTTCGAGTATTCCGAAGAGCCCAGTGAAGTTTGGACACAAAGTCCGCTATATGCCGTATTGCACGAAGATATCGATGCTATCCGTGAACGGCTGGTCGACCAGAACGAACCCAGCCGCTTTCCTCTGCTAAACGAGTTGCGGGAAAACGGAGCCACGGACTATTACGCGACTGGCATCAGCTTTGATGTGCCGGCTCAACGCAATCCCTATGATGCGAAAGAGGCAATCGACGGCGTCTTGATGTCCTGGTCCAGCAATGCGCCGGAAGGATTCTGCGACGATGATCTGGATGTGATCAATACGGCGCTACCGCATCTGGGGCTGGCTCTGAAGTCAGCCTCGAACGCGCGGGTGTCGAAAGATTTGATGCGGGTTTATCTGGGGCGCGATGCCGGTCGTCGGGTCTTGTCCGGTGAAATCCGTCGCGGGTCACTGCAGCAGATTGATGCGGTGATCTGGAACTTCGATCTGGAAGGGTTCACCAGCCTGTCGGAAGAGATGCCAGGGATCGAAGTCATAGATATGCTGAATGACTACCTGGGTGTGGTGGTCGATGTTGTTCATCAATGCGAAGGCAACATCCTGAAGTTCATGGGCGACGGTGTCATGGCGATGTTTGATGTCGGCGAGATCGATGCCGATGCCCGCGCCGCGCTGGCTGCGGCGACCATGCTGCAAGAGCGCATGGCCGAATTGAACACTCAGCGGAGTTCACGGGGGCAACCGGTTTCGAACTATACGCTGGCATTGCACTCTGGTGAGATCCTCTATGGAAACATCGGCTCCGAAAGTCGGCTGGATTTCACGGTAATTGGTCCGGCGGTCAACCAGACGTCCAGAATTGCGGGGATGCATCGGTCGCTGGGGCAGCGCATCCTGATTTCCGACGATGTAGCCCGCGCGGCCCATCCCTGCGATCAGGATCTGATCTCGGTCGGTCGCTATATGTTGCGGGGCGTGGCAGAGCCGAAAGAGCTGTTTACGATTTACAGAACGGCGGGCTAACCGATCACTGACACCTGTGCCAACGCGTGCGACTGCTGCTGCGCACGATTTCATAGAATGAAATCGATCCGGAAACTTTTAAATTTTCCGGGGTCTTGGGCGGATATGTTGGGTAATTCGAGCTGTGGTCGCTCAGAAATCGATCTCAACACCCGGCAAGCTCAGTTCCTTCATCATGTCGCGCAGTTCCTGGCGTGCGGCGATGTTGGAGATATTGAGCTGCTTGACCCCGATATCCTTGAGGTCCAGCAAAGTCAGTCCGCGCGGGAACAACTCGCGGAAAATCACTCGCTCGGAAAAGCCCGAGGCGACGCGGAAGCCGATGCGCTGTGACAGCATCTCGATCGCGCGTTGCATCTTTTCCTTGTTGACCATGCGCTGGGTGCCGACCCGGTTGCGGACGACGACCCAGTCGATCGGTTTCAGCCCAGCTTGGGCGCGCAGTTGGCGGGCATTCCAGACCATCTCGGAATAGACTGAGGGGCCAAGGATTCTCTCACCTTTGGAATCGATCCGCGCCAGCAGGTCAAAATCGATGAAACTGTCGTTCAGCGGTGTAATCAGCGTATCGGCCAGCGAATGTGCAACCTGGCTGAGTCGAGTGTGCGAACCGGGGCAGTCGATCAGGATGAAATCGCTATCGCTTTCCAGTTCGGCCACGGCGGCCGAAAGGCGGTGGTCATAGATGTTTTCACCGGGTTGCAGAGCGCTGGCGTCAATCTCGGGCAGGTCGTGGTGGCGTGGGCTGGGCAGAGACAGGTCCGAGCCGTTCAGGAAGTTCAAGCGGTTCTCGAAATAACGACCCAGACTGCGCTGCCGCAGGTCAAGATCGAGTGTGCTGACCTTGTGCCCCAGCCGTGCCAATGCAGTGGCCACATGCATCGACACGGTTGATTTGCCTGCGCCGCCCTTTTCGTTCCCGACCACAATGATATGTGCCATGCCTGTATTCCCAAGTCCCGCCGTGTTTGCCTACACGTTGTTGGTAGCCACTATATGTTGTGTAGGCCGGGAAGGGAAGAACCTCGGGCCGTCTTGGGCGCTATTATCAGGCCTCAAATTGGAAAAGTGCTTGGTACTTGGGGGTTAGGGTAAATCCTTGCCAAACACACACCCCTGTTTCACTGTCCATCCTATGGATTTGTGATCGAGGGCAGCCATTGGATCATCTGTTTCTGAACGTTTTGAACGTGGTTCTGCCTGTCCTGATTTGCGCTGGAATCGGTTACGCTCTGGCTGTGATCAGGGCCCCTTATGACAACAAGGTTATTGGCGGGATCGTCTCGCGGGTCGGGTATCCGACGCTAATAATCTCGCACCTTTCAACCACCCAGATTGCGGTCGGCACCTTTCTTGATGTCATGATGGCCGCCGCTTTGGCGATTGCAGGTTTTGGGCTGTTGGGGCTTGTCGCGCTCAAACTGATGCGGCTGCCGGTGCGGGCATTTCTGACGCCACTGATGCATGGCAATGTCGGCAATATCGGCCTGCCCATTACCCTTTTGGCGCTGGGCGATGCGGGTATGGCCTATACGATGGCATTTGTGGTGGTTGTGCTGATCAGTATCTTCACGATCGGCATGTGGATTCCGGCCGGAGAATTCTCGCCCAAGAAACTGGCGACTTCGCCGATTATTTACGCGGTCGCACTGTCGCTGGTGTTGATGGCGACGGGCACCAGCCTGCCGCAACCGGTGGCCAAATCCTTTGATATTCTGGGTGGGCTCTCGATCCCGCTGATGTTGCTGACGCTGGGCCACACGCTGGCGACCCTGCGGATCAAAAGCCTTGGCCGAGCCGTTTTGCTGACAGCGCTGCACCTTCTGATGGCTGCGGTGATTGCCAGCGCGTTGGTCTGGAGCTTCGGCTTCACCGGGGCTGAGCGGGGCGCGGTGATCCTGTGCTGTTTGATGCCATCCTCTGTCGCGACCTATTTGTTTATCGATCAGCATGCGCCGGAATACGGACCCGATGTGGCCGGGTTCATTCTGGTTTCGACTCTGTCCACGATCCTGGTGCTGCCATTGGCGCTGTCCTACTGGATCTAATAGGCGCTGGGCGCGCAGCGCGCTAAAAACAGTATCTATCAGCAAAAAACCGTTTAATAATAGGCACAACACGGTGCCCGAAGGGCCAGCGCGCTATTCCTGAACGGGGGACAGGCAGATGCCAAAAGACGTCACTGAGGACACATCCGGCGCGGGAGGGGCACGTCTGGTTCTGGTGATGACCGCGCTGTGCATGATGGTTGTTGGCTTCAACACAACCGCCGTTGCGACGATCCTGCCAAATCTGAAGGCCGAGTTCGATCTGTCACCTTCCAGCCTGCAATGGGTGATGGCGATCTATACGGTGGTTAGCGCGACCCTCGTCACCATCGTCAGCCGACTTGGCGATATCACCGGCAAGATGGGCGTCTTCTTTGCTGGAATGATCGTGTTCGGTCTTGGCTCGGCCCTTGTGTTGTTTTCGCAGGATGCAGCCATGTTGCTGGCAGGCCGCGGGGCCCAAGGTGCCGGGGCGGCAGCGCTGTTTGGCACCTCGCTTTCGCTGCTGACTGCCGCCACGCCCGAGGAACAACGGGCCAGCGTCACCGGTGCCTGGGGCGCGATCGTCGGGCTGGCAATTGGTGTTGGTCCGATCGTTGGCGGCGCGTTTGCGCATTACCTCAGCTGGCGGGGCGTGTTTGCCACCGATCTGGCGCTGCTGATCGTGGCCTTTGCGGTCGGGTTGCGGGTCAGCAAAGAGCATTACGTCCCCGACACCCGTCTTGCAGGCGCAAAGTTCGATCTTGCGGGTGCAGTCGCATTGGTCCTGCTGCTTGGCCCGCTATCCTTCGCGCTCAGCAACGGGGAAAGCCACGGATGGGCCACAAGATCGACCCTGATCCCGCTTGCCGTGTCGGCTGTAGCGGTGATTGCACTGATCATCACCTCGCGCCGCAGCGCGGACCCTCTGATCGAGCTGCGCTACTTCCGCCACCCCCGTTATTTCATGGCGGCGGCAGGGATGTTCATTACCGGCTTCGCGCTGTTCAGCTTTTTCGTCTATTTCAACGTCTTCGTGCAATCGCCAGATGCGTTTGGCCTGTCCGCTGTTGGGGCGGGGGTGGCGATCCTGCCGCTGAGCCTCAGTATGTTCGTCGTGTCTGTGGTGGCTCCGCGTTTTCTTGCACCTTACAGTTTTCGATGGCCGGTGATCCTGGGCATGGGGTTCATGACCTGTGGGTTCATGCTGTTGACGACAACGACGAACACAACAGGCATGGGTGCGATTTGGTGGAAGCTGGTGATTATCGGGATCGGGCTTGGCATCGGTTTTTCGTTATTGCCGCGTCTCGGGCTGCGCTTGTTGCCGGAAGAACATATGGGGCAGGGCTCGGGCGTAGTGAATGCGTTCCTTTATTTTGGGGCCACGCTTGGTGCGGTTGTCGGCGGGTTGGCTGAAGCGATCACCACCCGGCGCGGCCTGACCGAAGTGATCAACGCCTTGCCCACCGGGTCCGAGCAACGGGCCGACCTGGCCCATGCACTGACACATGGCACCGCCAGTCAGGTGCAGCAGCTTATAGCGGCGCTTGATCCGACCACGGGCGAAGCGTTGGCGCGCGCCTTACGAGATCTGCAGGATGATGCATTTAACAGTGCCATGCTTGTCGCCGCTATCGCTGCGCTTTTGGGGATGATCCTGGCTGCCGTAATGCTGCGAGGCCCCGTGCCTCCACCGCACAGCGCGGTTGATCTGACAAGGGACTGATCGTCGGTGGGGCCACTTGTGACCGGCACCCAATCGGCCTAGACTTTTGCCATGTGTGGAAAATTTGCAGCCGGTCACCTGACACAGCGGGAAATGCTGGCAATTACCGAGTATTTTCTCTACGGCAAGGTCTCGCCTGATCTGCCCGAACAGCTGCCTTCGGGTGGGTACAATGTGTCTCCGACCAATCGGGTTGGCATGGTCCGTTGGGACGGCGACCGGGCCGAGCTGGCGACGGCGCGCTGGCAGATCAAGGACCCGCGCAGCAAGAAGCCGATGATCAATTCGAAGATCGAAAATGTCAGCTTCTGGCAGCAATACTGGAACAAGGGGCGCTGTCTTATTCCGGCGCTGGGATATTACGAGTGGCCCAAGGACCAGGGCCATGATTGCCCGGTCTACATCACGGTTCAGCGCAATGCCCCGGTGATGTTTTTTGCGGGGTTTTACAGGACTGATGACAGCAGCCATAGCTGCACTATCCTGACCCGGACACCCAGCCCGCAGATCGCGCATATTCACAACCGCATGCCAGTGATCCTGACCCCGGATGAGATCGAAAACTGGCTATCAGGCGTCACGACCGCGCAAGAGGCGCAGTAGTCGTTGGGCACGCAGTACGAAGGCCGGTTTGAATATTACACCGTCAAACCCATCAAACGCGGAGCTGAGGGCGAAGATATGATTGAGCCTTACACGCCCCCGGTCCAGACCGGGTTTGATTTCTGAAACAGCCGCAAAGTGCAGTGGCGCAATTCCAAAACAAAAAAGGCCGCCCAAATGGACGGCCTTTCGCATTTCAACCAGGTCGGGATTAGAAGCCCAGACCTTCGTATTTCTTCTTGAACTTCGACACGCGGCCGCCTGCGTCCATCAGGCGCGACGAACCACCGGTCCATGCGGGGTGCACGGAAGGGTCGATTTCCAGAGCCAACTGGTCGCCTTCGCTGCCCCAGGTGGATTTCATCTGAACCACAGAGCCATCGGTCATTTTGACGTTGATGACGTGATAATCGGGATGGATGTCTTTTTTCATCTTTCCGCTCCTTACGCCTCGGCGCCAGCCTTGGGCTTGTAGTTGGTGACTTCTGCGATACGCGCGGATTTACCACGGCGCGAGCGCAGGTAGTAAAGTTTGGCGCGACGAACGCGGCCACGGCGGACAACGGTGATGCTGTCGATATTGGTCGAATGCAGCGGGAACACACGCTCCACGCCTTCGCCAAACGAAATCTTGCGAACGGTGAACGAACCGGCGATGCCGCTGCCACCTTTGCGCGCGATGCAGACGCCTTCATAGTTCTGCACACGGGTACGCGACCCTTCGGTCACTTTAAAGCCGACACGGATGGTGTCACCGGCTTTGAAATCGGGGATGTCTTTCCCCAGGGCGGCAATCTGTTCCGCCTCAAGCTGTGCGATTAGGTCCATCGCAGTTACTCCTATATGCTCGCGGTTGGTCCACGAAGTTTGGGCACGGCCTGAGAGCTCTTGGTCTTCACCGGGTCCTGCGTACAGCCCGCCAGAGGTCAGATCGAATGTTCCTTTTGGTCCGGTCCGCCCTGTCGCGCCGTGGCCGAAGAAAGCCGGGCGTCACGTCAGGATGCAAACCAAAACACCGGAGTCGCGTAACGCCACACCGGATTGGGCTGCTTTACGGGCTTTGTGGGCGAGGATCAAGCCTTATTCTTGGTGAAACAGGTGAGTTTTTGCCACCCGTCAAATCCACCGTTGCCTTGTTCACCAGATCAGGCATTCTGGGGTTAATTATAAGAGCAGATATTTGATACAGGATCATAAGATGCGCAAAGCACTTCTGCTGGCCGTTATGGCGCTTGCACTTGTCTCATGTGGTCGCCGCGGCCCGCAACCTCAGGCGGTTGAGCCGCAGGCCTTCGCGGACACGACCCCGCCTTCGATCATCTACCCCGCCTTTGGTGACGCTGACCCGCACCCTTGGGAAGGTCGCCACCCCGGCCAGTACCCCGTGCACGGGCTGGATGTCTCGCGTTGGCAGGGGCCGATTGATTGGCGCACCGCGCAGAAGAACGGTGTCAGCTTTGCCTTCATCAAAGCCACCGAGGGCGGAGATTTTACCGACCCGATGTTCGACGAGCACCGACGCGGCGCACAAGCTGCCGGAGTGCCGTGGGGGGCCTATCACTATTACTATTTCTGCCGACCGGCCCAAGAACAGGCGCGTTGGTTCATCCAGAACGTGCCCAAAGGGGCCGACCTGCCGCATGTGCTGGATATGGAATGGACGCCCCATTCCAAAACCTGCACCCTGCGCCCTGATGGCCGAACCGTTCGGGCCGAGGCGCAGCGGTTCCTTGATATTCTCGAGCGCCACTATGGCCGACGCCCGATTGTCTACACGACGGTAGATTTCTACGGCGACACCGATATCGGACGACTTCCCAAAACCGAGTTCTGGCTGCGCTCGGTCGCGGGCCACCCGCGCAACGTTTATCCAGGCTCGGTCTGGCGGTTCTGGCAATACACCGGCACCGGGCTGGTGCCGGGGGTTCAGGGTAAGGTGGACATCAACACCTTCAACGGCACGCCGGAAACCTGGGCGTTGTGGAAGGCAACCCGTTAGTCTTAGCCCTTATCTTCTGATTTTCGATAGGCGTCCCACAGATCGGGCCGCCGTTCGCGGGTGATCTGTTCCGACATTTCATGACGCCAATCCGCAATGCGTCCATGGTGGCCTGACATCAGGATCTCGGGGATCGGGCGGCCTTTCCAGTCGGCGGGGCGGGTGTATTGCGGATGCTCCAATAAGCCAGAGGAAAAGCTCTCCTCCTCGGCTGAGGCCTGGTTGCCCAGAACGCCCGGGATCAGCCGCACGGTGGCGTCGATCAGGGCCTGTGCGGCGATTTCACCCCCGGTCATGACAAAATCACCCAAGCTGATCTCTTGCACGCCGTAATGTTCCAGCACCCGCTCATCGACGCCTTCGAAACGACCACATAGCAGTGTCATGCCATCGCAGCGAGCCAGGTTTTGCATCATTTTCTGATCCATCCGACGCCCACGCGGGCTGAGGTAGATCAACGGCCAGTTGCCCCGGATGCCCGCCATCGTATGCTCAATGGCCTCACCCAGCACATCGGCACGCAGCACCATGCCCGCACCGCCGCCCGCAGGGGTGTCATCCACATTGCGGTGCTTGCCGATCCCGAATTGGCGCAAATCCACAGTTTCCAACTGCCATAGCCCTTCTTGCAGGGCCTTGCCGGTCAGGCTTTCGCCCAGAACACCCGGGAAGGCAGATGGGAACAACGTGATAATCTTGGCCTTCCACACCCCGTGCAGATCGGGCGTCGGCGTCATCAACTCGCGCGGCTTCAACGTTGGACGGATGGCTTTGCGGCCATGGGACTTTCCGGGTTTATCTGTCATCTCGAGCCGATCAGATCGTTCTGGGTGCTTTGAACCAAAGCCGTCTTTTGATCGATCAGCGCAGCATCGTCCAGATCGGATCGGTTCATTTCCAGCATCTGCTGCAAGACATCCTCGGGCAGGCGTGGGTTTGATCGGGTCGGGCCTACCAATTCGGCGGCTTTGTCCGCAGGCAGGTCAAGGAATTCAGCAAAAGTGCTTCCAAGCCCATGTCGCTGGCCCTGCAGGTCTTCCAGCCATTCGGTGCGGACCGAGACCGAGGGCAAACGGTCGCGCACAGCCGCAGCAGCAATCTGAGGCGACGGCACCGGTTCAAGCCGGGCGCGAAAGGTCTCAAAATCCTGAATCAGGCGCGATCGTTGCAGATCATGCGCCCACAGGCTGCGCAGCCAGCTTCCCCGTTGGCGCAGCGAGTAGTAGATCGTTATATGCACCTCTTCCCCGGCAAATCGGTCGCGGATCAGGCCGACAAGGCACGAGGCGAGCTCGGGCGCGGCCTCATATCCTACCGCGACATTGCGGCTGGGGCGCAGGCCCGAGAAATTCTCTTCGCTCAGAACCAGCCCACGTTTCTGGCCGAATTCCAGCGAATTCAGAAAGTGCCGCATCTGATCCTTGAAATCGCTCATCGCGCCGGGTGTGCCGTAGACGGAATAGCGCGTGGCGGCCTCGGACAAGCCGGTTTTCCGGGTCCGATAGGGCAGGACCAACGCATGGTGCGGCCAGATCAGTGACCGGTTTTCGAACAGAAAGGACTGTGCCGCCGTCGTCCCGGTCTTGTGCAGACCCAGATGCAGCAACACGCGGCGCATTACAGCAGGCCCTCAGGCGGATCAGCGATGATGCGGCCCTTGTCCAGATCAACGGTCGGAACGGATTCGAGTGTAAACGGCAGCAGCACGGTGGCCTTTAAGCCCGGCCCATGCAGTTCCAACAGATCCGCCGCACCGTGATTTTGCACCGATTTCACTCGGCCCAGCAGCGTGCCGCCGGTGTCATAAACCTCAAGCCCGATAAGGTCGGTGTGGTAAAACTCATCATCCGGCAGCGACGGCAATTGATCGCGCCGCGCATAAAGGCGCAGGCCATTCAGCGCATCCGCCGCTTCCTTCGTCTCAATGCCACCCAGCCGAGCGGCAAAGCCGTTCTTGATCGCGCGGGTCAGGACTACGGGATAGCGCTCTTTACCTTCTTCGTCTGTCAGCGGCGAATAGCCTTCGATATCCTCGGGGACGGCACAGAAACTTTTCAGCCGCACCTCGCCGCGCACCCCATACGAGCCCGCGATGCTGCCTACGCAGATCAGATCACTCATTTCGACCATCCGTCACACATAGCCCGTCCCGCCATTGTCCGATCACCTCGCACGCCTCGCGCTGGTTCGAGCGTTCGAAGAATACGCCCACAATAAATGCGATCGCCAGCAGGATGGGAAGACGTAACAATCCGAACATGTCTAGCGCACCTCGATGGGCAGAGAGGTGTCTCTGCATTCCCAGCCGACCTGCTCCAGTTCCGGCGTATCGGATTGGGCCTCGGGCCAGCCCAAGCAGAAATATCCGATCAACCGCCAGTCCTCGGGGACATCCAGATCGCGCACCATCTGGTCCGGGTCGAGGATCGAGACCCAACCCAGCCCCAGCCCTTCTGCCCGTAAGGCAAGCCAGAACAGGGTGATGGCAGAGACCACAGAATAGCGCCGCATCTCGGGCATAGTACCTGCGCCCAGACCTTGACCCTTGTCGGTGGCATCGTCGCAGAACACGGCCAGCTGCACCGGAGCTTCTTTCATCCCGGACAGTTTCAGCTGGCTGTACAGCTGCGCCTTTTCGCCGGAATACCCGCTCAGCGCCCGCTCGTTGGCCGCTTGGAAATTCTTCAGCGCCGCGTCGCGCGCGGCCTGACTTTCGATGCGGATCACGCGCCAGGGTTCGCTGAGCCCAACAGAAGGGGCCAGTCGAAACGCGTCGAGGCAGCGCGTAAGCACTGCCTCGTCAATTGCATCGGTGCGAAACCGGCGCACATCACGCCGGAGCCGCATCAACAGATCGAACTGCGTGCGAAAATCGTCGGAAAAGGCCTGATCCTGCACGCGCCCGACTGCTTATTCTTCTGCAGCAGCTTCTTCAGCCGGTGCAGCAGCCGCTTCGGCAGCTTCAGCAGCCTTGGCAGCTTTCTCTTCCGCGCGTTCCTGAGCTTTCTTGCCCGGAGTGCCCTTGTTGGGGTTGTTGCGCTCGGCCTTGTCACGGGCGCCGGCAGCTTCCAGCATGCGTGCGATCCGGTCGGTGGGCTGTGCGCCCTGATCCAGCCAGTACTGGATGCGCTCCATGTTCATTTTCACGCGCTCTTCGCTGTCTTTCGGCAGCAGCGGGTTGTAGGTGCCCAGTTTTTCGATGAAACGACCATCGCGCGGCATACGGCTATCAGCCGCAACAATGCGATAGAAGGGACGCTTTTTCGAGCCGCCGCGGGCGAGACGAATTTTCATTGCCATGGTGGTATCTCCTTTGAATGGCGTATCCGGTGCTAGACCGGCTTAGTTCTGGTGTTTCTTGTGGTGTCGGATGACTTCCTGAATGATGAAATTCAGAAAAGCCTTGGCGAAATCGGGGTCCAGATCGGCCTCTTTCGCCAGGTCTTCTAACCGTGCGATCTGCGCAGCCTCGCGCGACGGATCGGACGGGGGAAGGTCGTGTGCGGCCTTGAGCTTGCCAACGGCCTGCGTGTGCTTGAACCGCTCGCCCAGCGTATAGACCAGGATCGCATCCAGCCGGTCGATGCTTTCTCGATGGTCTTTCAACAGCGCAGCAGCCTGTGTCACGGGGTTGTTCATTGGCCGGTCCTTTCGGTGGTCAAATCAATCTGCGGATGACGCCAGATCTGAGCGTGCTTGCCCAAAAGCTCGGCTCTCTCAATCTCCAGCGTTGCGCCCAGCCGTTCGGCCAGCGCGCGCGAGCGATCATTGGCATGGGCGATGTAGGAAATCACACCGTTCAGCCCCTGATGCCGCGCTGCATAGTCGCGTGCAGCCGCGGCGGCCTCAAAGCCCAGACCTTTGCCTTCGGCCTCTGCCATCAGCGTCCAGCCCAGCTCGGGCTCGGCCCAGCCGGGTACGTAGATCATGCCTGCCCATCCCACGAATGCGCCGCTGGCCTTTTCAGTCAAATGCCACAGACCATAACCGCGCAGCGCCCAATGACCCAATCTGTTCGAAAGAGAGCTCCAGCTTCCAAGCGCGTCCTTGGGACCACCAACCATATGGCTGCGCTCGGTCGCGTAGAACGCGGTCATCGCAGGAAGATCGTCCAGATGCGGCGCGCGAAGGATCAGGCGATCGGTTTCGACGGTGGGTATAGTGAACGAGGTCATGCGTATGCCTCCACGCCACCGTTTACCAGATCGGCAGGCGCCGAATGACGCCAGACCTGCATCGCCCCGAAAGCCGGGTGTTCGAACATATATTCAAACTGCGCGCCCAGCCGTTCCGCGACAGCCTTGCTGCCCAGATTATCCGGATCGATCAGCGAGATTGCGGTTTCCCAGCCCAGCACGTCGTAGGCATGTGCACGTGCAGCCAGTGCCGCTTCGGTCGCATAACCCTTGCCGGTGGCGTGGTTCATAAGGGTCCAGCCAATTTCGGGCTCGGGCCAGCCGTGAGGGTTCCACAAGCCAACATGGCCTACATAGGTGCCCGTGTCTTTTTCCTCGACACCCCAGAAGCCATATCCCCGCATCGCCCAGTGGCCTAACAGCATCGCAACAGCGCGCCAAGTCTCATCCGGGCGTTTCGGGCCGCCGACGAATTTCGAGGCGTCGCTGGCAAAAAACTCTGCCTCAGCCTCAAAATCGGCCTCGCAAGGGGCCCGCATGATCAGGCGTTCGGTTTCCAGCGTTGGTATGGCCATGGCAAGTGTCATGCCTGCACCTCGCCGTATCGCCAGACATGCTGGGTTGGACTAAAGGCGCTTTCGGCAACGGCGTCGCGCGTTGCACCCAGACGCTGTGCCAATGCGTTCGAACGAGCGTTGGATTGCGAAACGTAGCTTACGAACTGGCCGGATCCGAGCAGATCAAGCCCAAAATCGCGAACGGCGCTGCACGCTTCGGTCGCGTAACCTTGCATGCGGAACTTGCTATCGAACATATAGCCAAGCTCGGGCTCGTGATCGTCCCATTCGAGGCCCAGAATGACGAAGCCAATGACCTGATCGTCGTCTTTAAACGTGACGGTGAACAAGCCGTGACCATGCAAAAGCCAGCCTGATGTGTAGTAGGAAAACTCAGTCCAGGCGTCTCGCTCGGTATCGCCAAAGCTGTCCTTGCAGATCGATGTCCACACCGGCAGGTCGTCCAGAGTGGGTGCACGCAGAACCAGCCGCCGGGTCTCAATGACCGGCAGGGCCGCGCGATACTGCGCTGCTGCCATCGCCGCCTTTCCGGACGGGGGCTGGGTGCAGCGTGCTGACGTCACTTTTTCTTTCCAAAACCGCTCAACCCCGGGGGCAGGCCCATGCCGCCACCCAGTCCGGGCAGACCGCCGGGCATCTTACCGCCCATCGCTTTGGCGGCTTGTTCCAGCGCCTTGGGGTCCATGCCCGCAGCCATTTCCTCGGGGCTTGGGCCACCTTTGCCGAACATGCCTTTCATGGCCTGTTTCAGCATCTTGCCTTTGCCCATTTTGACCATCTTTTTCATCATGTCGGACATCTGCCGGTGCATCTTGAGCAGCTTGTTGAGATCGCTGACCTCCATACCCGAACCGGCGGCGATGCGTTTCTTGCGGCTGGCTTGCAGCAGTTGCGGGTTGGCGCGTTCGCGTTTGGTCATCGACTGGATCAGCGCGATTTGCTGGCGCAGGATTTTATCGTCCAGACCGGCCTGATCCATCTGCTTGGCCATCTTGTTCATGCCCGGCATCATGCCCATCATGCCCTGCATGCCGCCCATCTGGATCATCTGCTCTAGCTGCATTTTCAGGTCGTTCATGTTGAACTGACCTTTGACCATGCGCTTCATCATGCGCTCGGTCTGTTCCATCTCCATCGTTTCCTGGGCTTTTTCGACCAGAGCGACGATGTCGCCCATGCCCAGAATACGACCGGCGATCCGGTCCGGCTCGAAGGTTTCGAGCGCGTCCATCTTCTCGCCCAGACCAACAAAGCGGATCGGCTTGCCGGTGACCGCGCGCATCGACAGCGCCGCACCGCCGCGCCCGTCACCGTCCATACGGGTCAGGACCACGCCCGAGATGCCGACCTTGGCATCAAACTCTTCGGCCACTTCAACAGCGACCTGACCGGTCAGGCCGTCGACCACCAGCAGCGTCTCGCGCGGGTCGACCACGTTACGAACCTGCTCGACCTCGTCCATCAGGACTTCGTCGATATGCAGACGGCCCGCGGTGTCGAGCATATAGACGTCATAGCCGCCCAGCGTTGCCTGTTGCTTGGCGCGCTTGGCGATATCAACCGGCGTCTGACCGGGTACGATCGGCAGCGTATCTACACCAACCTGCGTGCCCAGAACCGCAAGCTGATCCATCGCCGCTGGGCGATAGACGTCGAGCGAGGCCATCAGGACCTTCTTGCCCTCTTTCTCTTTCAGGCGTTTCGCCAGCTTACCGGTGGTGGTTGTCTTACCGGAACCCTGCAGGCCGACCATCAGGATCGGGGCAGGCGGGTTGTCGATCTTCAGCGCGCCGGGGTCTTCTTCGCCACGCAGTGTATCAACCAACGCGTCGTGCACGATCTTGACGACCTGCTGGCCGGGCGTGATCGATTTGGTGACAGCTTGACCGGTCGCCTGTTCCTGTACTTTCTTGACGAACTCGCGCGCCACCGGCAGCGAGACGTCAGCCTCAAGCAGGGCAACGCGGACTTCGCGCAGGGCGGTTTTCACGTCTTCTTCAGACAGGGCACCCTGTTTGGTCAGCCGGTCAAAGACGCCGGAAAGGCGTTCGGATAGATTTTCAAACATGCCTTCGGCCTCCTTAGCCGGTTATCTGGTGGCGTGCCCTAGATAGGACGCGTCGGTTAAATGCACAAACGCCCCCACGGGCGAAACTCGCTGGTGGGGGGCGATCCCTGAACGACTCAAGGGACCGGAAGATCAAGCGCTTCCGGATGTTGGTGGCGACTTAGGCCGATTGGCTGGCAGAGTCAACCTTGCGCGCCGGAAGCCAGTCATTGATCGCATCAACCAGCCGATGCGCGCCGCGCCCGCTGGAATAAGCCTCGACAATGGGATGCCGTCCGGCGCTCATGCCCTCATCCAGTATTAGGACAGGGCGATAGAGGGTCGATGTGCCATTGTCACTACGTGAGGTCGTGCTTTCGGTTTCCGCGTGCGAGAGGTTCGACAGCTCATGTTCCACCGCATCATATCCAAATACGGACTGTCTGCGGATCAGGATGCTGTTTTTGTTACGATCCAGTATGACCTGCACGCGGCGGACGAAGGCGCAAAATGCACCAAAACCCATGCCTCCGCCGAATAGTGCGAAGAAAATGCCGAACAAGATACCCTCGCCACCTTCACTGGCCAAGAAGACGCCCGCGCCGACAAATGCCAGAATGAAGAAAACCAGCGTGATGCCGATGAACCATGGCGTATTGGACAGGATCAGTTGGCTCGGAGTGTTACGCGTGACTTTCATGGCGGCACGCTAGCACCGAATGCCGCGCCTGTCGTGGCTTGAATTTACCTGTCGGTTGGGCGATGAGCGCGCCATACGAGGAGGTTCCCATGGACGCATCATCTGTCTTTCAGGATACGTTGCCGCTCAGCTCGGATGCGCTTTTGGCGCAGTTGGATGAATGGGGGCTGCCCTATCGGTTGCATACTCATATCCCGCTGCGCACCGTTGAGGATGCCAAAGGGGTGGAGTGCCAGTTCATGGTGCCGGGTGAAAACACACTGCGGCTTAAGAACCTGTATCTGCGCGACAAGAAAAAGCGGAACTATCTGGTGACGCTGGAACAGAGCCGCGAGATCGACCTCAAGGCGCTGGGCGCGGAGTTGGGGGTTGGCAACCTGTCCTTCGGCTCGGCGGATCGGCTGTTCCAGAACCTCGGCATCCGCCCTGGCGCGGTCAGTCCGCTGGCGATGATCAACGGCGTTGAGAACAACGTTAAGTTCTTTATGGACGCCGCCGCGCAACAGGCCGATGTCATCAACATGCACCCTTTGGTCAACGACCGAACCGTCGTTTTGTCGCGCGAAGACCTGATGGTGTTCTTTGATAAGATCGGGTGCGAGATAAACTGGCTGCCGTGATCACCCCTCAAGCGCTTCGTTCAATGCGGCAGCGACATGGGCGGCAGAGGGGTTGACGAACAGGTGACCGTCCGCCTCGAACACCGGATCGTCCAGATGATCGGGGAAGGCCAGAGGCAACTCGGTACAGGCCAGCAAGATCGCGGTTCCGGGTGTGGCGTGTTTGTTGCAGAAGGCCAGCAGGCGCGCATGTGCTGTGTCGGATGCGCCGCCGTAGAAATCACTGTCGATCATCGCCTGCATCTCGGCGATCTCGGGCTCGGGCAGGCGTGTGTTTGCCGTGATACCCTCGGCGGCCAGCCGGTCGGCATAGTTTGTGGCCTGCATGGTGACTGCGGTTCCAAGGACCAAAGCATTGGTGGCGCCGGTCAAGGCGGTCGCGTCGGCGGTTGCGTCAAAAATGCTGAGAATAGGCATGGAGACGCCTTCGCGGATCGCGTGAAGCCGCGCGTGTGGCGTATTGGAGGCGATGATGCCGAAATCGCAGCCTGAGTGTTCCAAAATCAGCAGCGCTTCGCGGAACACCGCGTCGAAAGCGGCCCAGCTGTCTTCGTGACCGGCCACGCCGCGCAAGGCGCGGGTTTTGGCTTGGGTGACGGATTCGATGGTCATGGGTGGGATGGGCAGCGGCGATCCGTGGCCGCGCTCAGCAAAATACCGACCCGCGCCTTCAGCGATCGCCCGGTAGTAGTCGACAGTTGAGGCCCAGCCAACACCGCCCAATATTCCAATCTTTTTCATGTGAAACGCCCAGTCTGCCGATTTGCCTCGGCGCAGACTGGACGGTTCAAGGGGGTCAGGTCAATCAGGCCGCCAGTTCGGTGACAGCTTTCTGCGCATTGGACAGGGTTGTTTCGGGGTCCAGTGCCATGCGATCTGCGGCGATGACCTCGACATCATGGATGCCGATGAAGCCCAGAACATGGCGCGCATAGGTGGTGGCAAAGTCGATTTCGGAGCCCACCGCCGTACCGCCCGATGCAACAGCAAGGATGGCGCGTTTGCCTTCCAGCAGACCTTTCGGTCCTTCTTCGGAATAGGAAAATGTCAGACCGGCACGGGCGACCAGATCAATCCAGGCCTTGAACGCCGCCGGGACCGAGAAGTTGTAGATCGGCAGGCCGATGACGATCGTGTCGGCCTTTTGTAACTCGGACACCAATTCGTCCGACAGGGCCAGCAGGTCTTTCTGTACCGCGTCACGCTGGTCGGCGGGGGTGAAATTGGCGCCGATCCAGTCTTCGGTCAGCAGGGGCAGGGGGGTGGCCAGATCGCGGCGGATGATGCGGCTGGCGTTCAGGTGGCGAACCACGCGGTCGGACAGATCGCGGGTGGCAGATCCAGTGCGGCGGGCCGAGGCGTCGATATGCAGGATGGTTTTGGTCATTTCTGGGCGTCCTTTGTTGCGGAATTAGCTTCTGTTGCCCCAATATGGCTGTTGCGTGCATGAACAAAACTCGGATATATCAACAAGCATTGTTAGAATTTGCACATTGGATCAGATGCAATGGACAATTGGGATGAAGTGAGAACCGCCTATCAGGTGGCGCGCATAGGAACGGTCAGCGGCGCGGCGGATGTGCTGGGTGTGCACCACGCCACCGTGATCCGCCATATCGATGCGATCGAGGCACGGTTGGGCGTCAAACTATTCCAGCGTCACGCGCGTGGGTACACACCAACCGAAGCGGGTGAGGACTTGTTGCGGGTCGCGCAGGCAACCGAAGATCAATTCAACCAGTTGGTTGGTCGCATGAAGGGGCGCGGAGACGATGTCTCGGGCGAGATCGTGGTCACCTCACTGGCCTCACTGGCCCCGCTCATCGTACCGACGCTGACCGAGTTCCAGCAGACCCACCCGGGATTGATTGTGCGCTATCTGACCGGCGACCGCCTGTTCCGGTTGGAATATGGCGAGGCGCATGTGGCGATCCGCGCCGGGGCCGCGCCGGATCAACCGGACAATGTGGTGCAGCCGTTCATTCCACAAGAGGTCGGACTATTCGCCAGCAAGGCCTATCTCGCGCGCCACGGCAAACCCGCAAACGTTGCAGAGTTCGCCAATCACTACTTCGTGGGCAATGATGATGAAAGCAGCCGCGCGCCGTTTTCCCGCTGGCTGCGTGCCAACGCGCCGGAGCAGGCGATCACTTTCCGCTGCACCAATAATTTCTGTATGCGAGAGGCTGTTCTGGCCGGTGCAGGCATCGGCTTTATGGCCCGTTGGGAGGCCGCGCGCGATCCCGATCTGGTCGAGGTGATGGCACCGTTGCCCGAGTGGTCTGGCAAGCTGTGGCTGGTGACGCATGTGGATCTGCACCGGACCACTAAGGTGCAGGCTTTCCTATCCTTCCTGAAAGATCAATCCAAGGGCTGGCTGCCGTGACACCGCAGGCGCGCGGCCATCTGGCCATGCTGACATTCTCGGCTTTGGTGGCGGGCAGTTTCTCGCTTGGCTCAATGGCGGCAAATGAGATCGCACCGTCGGCGATCACGGCAGCGCGCTTTGCGATTGCGGCGGTTGTGATCGGCATCGCTGCGATTGCCACAACGGGCATTCCGCGCAGCGCGGCTCGGGCACCATGGCGCTATCTGGTTCTTGGCGGATTGTTCGGAGCCTACTTTGTCCTGATGTTCTACGGATTGAAAACCGCTCCCCCGGTCAGCGCGGCAGCGGTCTTTACGCTGACCCCGGTCATGTCGGCGCTGGCCGGGTGGGTGCTGCTGCGCCAGATCACCACCCCACGCATGGCGCTGGCCCTGACGGTCGGTGCAGTCGGTGCGCTGTGGGTGATCTTTAGAGCGGATTGGCAAGCCTTTCAGGTCTTCGAGATCGGAGGCGGCGAGATCATCTATTTCTGGGGTTGCGCCGCGCACGCCGTCTATACGCCGATGATACGGCGATTGAACCGGGGCGAGCCTGCGGTGGTGTTCACCTTCGGTACGTTGGTTGCGGGGTGTTTGATCCTGACGGTCTGGGGCTGGTCCGATATCCGTGCAGTAGATTGGGGCAACCTTCCCGGGATTGTCTGGGTGACGCTGCTTTACATCTCGTTGTTTGCGACCGCCGCCAGTTTTGTACTGGTTCAGTTTGCAGCCCTGCGTTTGCCCGCGGCAAAGGTCATGGCCTACACTTACCTGACACCCAGCTGGGTGATCCTGTGGGAAATCGCTTTGGGACGACCAGCGCCGACAGCGTTGGTGTTGGTTGGTGCCGGGCTCACCGCTGTTGCGCTGTTGTTGCTGCTGAAAGGAGAAGACGCGCCTGCAAATACTCCGGTGCGCTCGAATTGAAGCTTGTGATTTCTACCTGATGTGGCAGCCTGTCTGTCACCACCAAGGAGCTGGGCCATGAAAACACTGTCACTTATTCCCGCATTGCTGGCGCTGTCCGCCTGTGCCCCCGGTAGCGCGAAAGACGCTGCAGAGGCGGACCTGCAAGCCAGCTGCGAAGCTCTGGTGGGCGCCGAAACCGGCACAGGGCCTGATGGTGTCAAAGCGATGTCTACCCAGTCCAGCCCGACAGGCTCGGTCACCAGCGTATTCGTGGCAGGGGCCGAGGCTCCGTGGCTCTGTCGTGCCGACCCAACGGGGGTTGTGACCGGGGTGGAATATAGCCGCGAGGGCTGAGCCTGCCGTTTGGATCGTCCCGACGGGTCAGACTGGCGAACTGCCCGGTTCGACATATCTCAGGATCAGGAGGACGCCAATATGTTCAAACACATCATGGTCCCGGTCGACCTGCACTTGCCGCCCGAGGTCAAGAAAGCCACCGAGGTTGCGGCGCAATTGGCCAAATGGCAGGGCGCAAAAGTGACCATCGTCAGCGTCACCGGCCCGCAGCCTGGGGATAGCCACCTGACAACAGACGCGATCAAACAAGAATTGCTGACCTGCGCCAATGAAATCGCGATGCAAAGCGGGGCGCAGGTGGACACACGCAACATTCATTCGGTTGATGTCGCGGTCGAGATCGACAAGGACCTGACCCACGCAGCAGAGGAAATGGGGGCCGATCTGATTGTTGTGGGAACCCACGCACCCCGGATCACAGACTATATCCTGTCCAGCCACGCGGGATATCTGACCAAACACGCCAGCATGTCGGTCTTAGTTGTGCGTTAGGCCTCATCCGGGGGCAGTTCAACTTCAAGAAACCGCTCGAACGCATCCAGATTGACCGGTTCGAACTGTCCGAACCCCTGCATCCAAACCGAGGCCGCACGAAGCGCGTCGGGTTCAAGTTTGCACCACTTCACCCGTCCGCGTTTTTCCTGAGAAATCAGACCTGCTTTGGTCAGGATCACCAGATGCTTTGAAATCGCGGCCAGCGACATTTCGAACGGTTCGGCCACGTCGGTGACGGCCATGTCATCTTCCAGCAGCATCGCTAAGATGGCGCGGCGGGTGGGATCGGCGAGGGCTGCGAAGACAGTGTCGAGGTCGTTGGACATGGTTCCGCTGAACCATAGCCTGTGAGTTTGGTCAACCATTTGGTTGAATATGCGGATTCAGGCTTATCCGCCCGGTCAGCGAACTATACGCCATCGGCAGGTTTCACGCGGTCTGTGATTTTAATATAAAAATCATATACTTATCGCCGTTCATGCTGCGACTTCATTGCCGTTGACTCTGCGCCCTCAGCCCCTTAGCACCCTACCCAAGACTGTGCGAGGGAAACGCCCGTGACCGAAGATGACCAAAAGCAGCGTATGGCGCAGCTGGAGGCCAAGATCGAAGCGGCGAAAAAGGCCAAAGCGCCGAAACCTCGTGCGGATGCTGACGTATCCGGAGGCGAGCTTGCCTGGAGGATGGTCATCGAAATGGTTTCCGGTCTGGGGATCGGATTTGGCATCGGATACGGGCTGGACAGCCTGCTCGGGACGATCCCGATCTTTCTGGTGCTGTTCACATTGCTGGGCCTTGTCGCGGGCGTGAAGGTTATGCTCCGCAGCGCGAAAGAGGTTCAAGAGAAACAAGCGGCCGCAAGCGCGACCGAGAAGGACGAGAGGGACTGAACGTGGCAACCGAGACCACCGCAGAAAAAGGCAGCAGCCTGGCTTTCCATCCAATGGACCAGTTTATCGTCAAGCCGTTGTTCGGCGACGGTGCGATTGCCTGGTACACGCCCACCAACGTGACCCTGTGGCTGTTCCTGGCGATTGCGGCGATCTTTGCCCTGCTGGTTCTCAGCACGTCCAAGCGCGCCATTGTTCCGACGCGGATGCAGTCGGTGGCCGAGCTGGCCTATGGTTTCATCTACAAGATGCTGGAAGACATCTGCGGCAAGGAAGGCGTCAAGTACTTCCCCTATGTCATGACCCTGTTCATGTTCATCGTCTGCGCGAACTTCCTGGGCATGTTGCCCATGTCCTTCACCACCACATCGCATTTCGCCGTGACCATCCCGCTGGCGCTGGCCGTGTTCCTGACCGTGACCGTTTTGGGTTTCGTCAAGAACGGCGCTGCGTTCCTGGGCTTGTTCTGGGTCTCCAGCGCGCCGCTGGCGCTGCGCCCTGTTCTGGCGATTATTGAGCTGATCTCGTACTTCGTGCGCCCGGTCAGCCACTCCATTCGTCTTGCCGGTAACGTCATGGCAGGCCACGCGGTTATCAAGGTGTTCGCAGGCTTTGCCGCGATTGCCGTGATCTCGCCCGTGTCGGTTCTGGCGATCACCGCAATGTATGGCCTTGAGGTCCTCGTGTCCTTCATTCAGGCCTACGTCTTCACCATTCTGACCTGTGTGTATCTGAAAGATGCGCTGCATCCGTCGCACTAAGGTCCGAACCCCCAACATCGAAACTTCCAAATCGTAAGGAGAATTCTCATGGAAGGCGATCTCGCACACATCGGCGCAGGCCTGGCAGCAATCGGTTCCGGCGCAGCCGCAATCGGGGTGGGCAACGTTGCAGGCAACTTCCTGGCCGGCGCCCTGCGCAACCCTTCGGCGGCTGCTTCGCAGACCGCAACCCTGTTCATCGGTATCGCGTTCGCAGAAGCGCTGGGCATCTTCGCATTCCTGGTCTCGCTGCTGCTGATGTTCGCCGTATAATCTGCGGAACCTGATCCTTACGCGCAGGTGGGCCCAAGCCATAGCGGCCCATCTGTTGTAAAGACAACGTTCCGACGGAGGACATCATGGCGACTGAACCCATTGCTGAAGAAGTAGTAGGCACATGCGTTGATTCCAGCGGCTACGCCGTCGGGATGCCGCAGCTCTGCTTCGATTGGTTCCCCAACCAGATTTTCTGGCTGGTCATCACGCTGGTCGTCATCTTTCTGGTCCTGTCCCGCGTGGCTCTGCCCCGCATCGCGGCAATCCTGGCTGAACGCCAGGGGACCATTACAAATGACCTGGCTGCGGCCGAAGATCTGAAGGCCAAAGCGGTCGAGGCCGAAGAGGCCTATAACAAAGCGCTGGCCGATGCCCGTTCTGAGGCTCAGCGTATCGCAGCGGAAGCCCGCGCCGAAATCCAGGCCGGTCTGGATGACGCGATTGCCAAGGCGGATGCGGAAATCGCTGCAAAGGCGGCTGAATCGGAAAAGGCAATTGCCGAAATCCGTGCAGGTGCGCTGGAAAGCATTCAAGTGGTTGCCAAGGATACGGCGGCTGAACTGGTCACAGCACTGGGCGGCGAGGCGGATGCCAAAGCCATCAACAGTGCAGTAGATGCGCAGACGAAAGGATAAGTGACATGCGGAACACTCTTGCCCTTATCCTGACCGTTGGTGCCGCCAGCCCCGCGCTGGCCGCAAGCGGCCCGTTCTTCTCGCTTGCCAACACTGACTTTGTCGTCACTCTGGGCTTCATCGTCTTTATCGCGGTCCTGTTCTACTTCAAGGTCCCCGGTATGATTGGTGGTGCGCTGGACAATCGCGCCGAAGGTATTCAAGCCGAGCTGGACGAAGCCCGCGCCCTGCATGAAGAAGCACGCAGCCTGTTGGCCTCGTACGAGCGCAAGCAGCGCGAAGTTCAGGGTCAGGCCGATGCTATCGTTGCCGCGGCCAAAGAAGATGCGGCTTTGGCGGCAGAACAGGCCAAGGTGGATCTGGAAAAATCCATTGCGCGCCGTTTGTCCGCTGCGCAGGATCAGATTGCATCGGCTGAGGCATCTGCCGTCAAGGAAGTCCGCGATCAGGCCATCACCGTAGCGGTTTCGGCAGCCAACGCCGTGCTGGCCAAACAGATGACCGCAACGCAGGCGAACAAGCTGATCGATGCATCCATCGCGGATGTGGGTGAAAAGCTACACTGATCGCCTGGATCATATGATTTGAAAAACCCGAGGGCTTCAGGCTCTCGGGTTTTTTCTTTTCGTGGCTTCCAGTTTGAAGGATCAGACCTCTCCAGTCTCGTGCTTCAAACGCTGTTGCGCGATCTCTTCATTGCGCAGGGCCTTCTGCTGATCGGCCATGCAGCTTTTGACAAAGTTCAGATGATCCTCGACCGCCTTCCGTGCCCCTTTCGGGTCGCGGTCCTGCAGGGCTGTGTTGATGGCGCGGTGCTGGTCCAGAATTGCGTCGCGGGTGGTGCGTTGCTGGAACATGATCTGTCGGTTGTAGAATACGCCCTGCCGCAGCAGATCGAACATCGACCGCATCATATGCAGCATCACCACGTTATGACTGGCCTCGATGATCGCCATATGGAACTGGGCGTCCAGATGCGCCTCTTCTTCGGCTGCATTGCGGGCGTGGGCGTCTTCCATCTTGTCCAGTATGGTCTGCACCACCTTCAGATCGCTGCCCGAGCCCATGCGGGCGGCACGCTCAGCCGCTAGACCCTCCATGTCACGCCGGAATGAGAGATAGTCGAACACTGCCTCGTCGTGATTGCCGAACAACCGGATCAAAGCTGGCGCGAAGGCCGAGCCCAGAACCTCGGCCACATAGATGCCCGATCCGGCCTTGGCAGTCAGCAATCCCTGCTCCTGGAGGTCCGAGATTGCCTCGCGCAGCGACGGGCGCGACACGCCCATCCGCTCGGCCAGCTCCCGTTCTGAGGGCAGGCGTTCTCCGGGGCGCAGAATGCCGCGCAGGATCAGCAGTTCGATCTGGCGCACAACAGCCAGTGACAGTTTTTCGGTTTGAACTTTTTGAAAAGGCATCTGGCTACCACTTGGAATTGGTCAAATCACTTGACCACGTTTGTAAGGGGCGTTCAAGTCGCTCACAGAGGTTGAAACATTAGGTCAGAATTATTGACATAAGGGGCGCATTGCCTAATCTGCGACCCAAGGGCGGAGGAGGCCCCCTACGATGGATCAGCTCTACGCCACCCGAACCGCTCGGATGAAGGCTTCCGAAATCCGCGAATTGCTGAAACTGCTGGGCGAGCCCGGTATCATTTCCTTCGCAGGCGGTATTCCCGACCCCGCTTTGTTTCCAGCAGAGGCTTTCGCCGAAGCGTTTCAAAATGCGCTTAGCCCAGATCAACAGGCGCAGGCGCTGCAATATTCGGTCAGCGAGGGCTATGCCCCGCTGCGTGAATGGCTGGCCGACCATATGCGTGGGATCGGCGTTACGTGCGGCATCGACAACATCCTGATCACCTCAGGCTCGCAGCAAGCGCTGGATTACTTGGGTAAGTTGTTCTTGTCACCGGGTGATACTGCGTTGGTTGGGTGGCCCACATATCTGGGCGCGCTCAATGCGTTTGACGCTTATGAGCCGCGCTTTGACCAGCTTAGCATCAATGGCAATCGTGGGGCTGCCGAATACCAGGCCGCCGCCGGCAACAGCCCGATCAAATTCGCTTATCTCTCCGCCGATTTTGCAAATCCGACTGGTGAGACGGTCGATCTGCGGGGCAGGGAGGCGCTGCTCGATCTGACAGATGAATTGGATTGCGCAGTGATCGAGGACGGAGCCTATCAGGCGCTGCGCTATGACGGCGATCCGATCCCTCCGATCCTCGCGTTAGAACAGGCGCGCAAGGGATCGATCGAGAACTGCCGGACGATCTATTGCGGCAGCTTCTCGAAAACTCTTTCACCGGGGTTGCGGCTGGGTTGGGTGGTTGCAGCAAAACCGGTGATCTCGCAATTGGTGCTGCTGAAACAGGCGGCTGATCTGCATTCTTCTACGATCAACCAGATGGCGGTGTATCAGGTGGCACGGGATCGCTTTGACACTCATGTCCCCATACTGCGCCAGACCTATGCCGCGCGCCGCGATGCGATGCTTGAGGCGCTCAAAGAGCACATGCCCAATGGCGTCGACTGGACCCGATCCGAGGGCGGCATGTTCATTTGGGTCACTCTGCCCAAGGGAATGAACGGCGCCGACCTGCTGGCGAGGGCGCTGGAAACGGTCAAGTTGGCCTTTGTCCCCGGTCAGGCCTTCTATCCCTACGACACCGGGTCGAATACCATTCGACTGAGTTTCTCCAACTCGGATGAGGACACGATCCGCGAGGGTATACGCCGGTTAGGAGAAGTGTTGCGCGCCTGAACCGGGGAAAGGTTTCATTAACCATATTGTCGCTAATAAAGCAGTATGATCCGCGTGCTCGCTTTCCTTTGCCTCGCCGCCTGCTCGGGTGGTACACCCTATTTTCGCGACTTGCCCGCAACGCGCGTCGCGGTGAATGGCAGTATCTTCGACGTCCGCGTCCGCAATGAACTGGCCGAGGCCGTCCGCGTGAACCCGCAATACGCGCCGCGTCTGGGTCCGATCCGTGACCGGGCCGCGCTGGCCATGGCGCAGGTCTCGGGCTGTCCGCTTCTGGACGTTCTTGGCGATGCGGCCGTCACTGTGGGCGTGCTGGGCTGCGACCAGGAACTGGGGGAAAAACTGATTTTCGGCGCACTCCTTCGCCGTCCCTATGAATGCGTTGATTACGGATATTACGAAGACTACGGATATCAGGTCTTTGAATGCTCGCCTTACTGAGATACGCGAGACTCCGCGTAGTTTTGCCAAGATGTTGTGGATAACTTGGTCCAATCTCCCATATCCTGCGCAATCACGTTGACACCTCCCCCATCCGTTGCGCAGACTTCTTACCCATAGGAATCATACCAAGAGCAGCCATTGCGCTTTAGCAAACTCAAACTGACCGGCTTCAAAAGCTTCGTGGACCCGACCGATCTGATCATCGCGGACGGGCTGACCGGAGTGGTTGGTCCGAATGGCTGCGGCAAGTCCAATCTGCTGGAAGCGTTGCGCTGGGTGATGGGTGAAAACCGTCCCAAATCCATGCGCGGTGGCGCGATGGAGGATGTGATCTTTGCGGGCGCTGCCACTCGGCCTGCGCGCAACTTTGCCGAGGTGGTCCTGACGATGGACAACTCGGAACGTTTGGCGCCATCCGGCTTCAACGACAGCGACCAGTTGGAAATTGTCCGCCGCATCACCCGCGATGTGGGCAGTGCCTACAAGACCAACGGCAAGGACGTGCGCGCCCGCGACGTTCAAATGCTGTTCGCGGACGCCTCGACCGGTGCGCATTCGCCTGCGCTGGTGGGGCAAAACCGCATTGCCGAACTGATCAACGCCAAACCCCGCGCACGACGTCGCATTCTGGAAGAGGCCGCCGGCATCTCCGGGCTTTATCAACGCCGCCACGAGGCAGAACTGAAACTGAAAGGCACCGAGGCCAACCTGACCCGCGTGGATGACGTGCTGGAACAATTGGGCGGGCAGTTGGCACAACTCGCCCGTCAGGCCCGGCAGGCGGCGCGGTATCGCGAGATCGGCGAGCTGTTGCGTCAGGCCGAAGGGATGCTGCTATATCGCCGTTGGAAAGAGGCCGACATGGCCCGTCAGGCGGCCGAGGAAAAGCTACGCGACCGGATCACCGAAGCCTCTCGCGCCGAGGCATCCGCCCGTGAATCCGCCGCCAAACGCGCCGAGATCGAGGAAACCCTACCGCCCTTGCGTGAGGAAGAGGCCATCGCTGCCGCCGTCCTGCAGCGCCAGCAGGTGCAGCGCGATCAGCTGTCGGATCAGGAAACCCGCGCACGCCAGACGATTGAGACTCTGACCAACCGTATCCAGCAATTGGGCAACGACATCGAACGCGAATCCGGTCTGAACCGGGACGCGGGTGAGATGATCGAACGGCTCGAATGGGAGGCCCGCGAGCTTGCCAAAGCCGCCGATGGCTATGACGAAAAGGTCGCTGAAGCTGCAGAAGTTGCGCGCGAGGCCGCGTCGGTGTTGCAGGATCGCGAAGATCACCTGTCGCAGGAAACCGAAGACATGGCCCGTCTGGTGGCCCGCCACCAATCGGCGCAACGACTGGTTGAAGATAGCCGCAAGACACTGGCTCGTTCCGAGGGCGAAGAAGAAAAGGCCCGCGCCGCCGTGGACGAGGCGCGCAATGCCCTTTCCCGCGCCAGCGAGGCGTTCGAGACCGCGCAGGAGGGTGAGGAAGAAGCCCGCGAAGCTGCTGAGGCAGCGGAAGAAGCACTGGCTGCCGCAGACGAGCTGCGCAACGATACGCAGGCGCGTGAGGCGGAAGCCCGCGCCAAACGCTCCGAGGCCGAGGGTGAACTGGGCGCGATAAGGGCCGAGACCACCGCGCTGGCCAAGCTGGTCGAACGCGACACGGCTGAGGGTGGGCAAGTGCTCGACATGCTGCGGGTGGCAACGGGCTTTGAAAAGGCATTGGGGGCTGCGCTGGCGGATGACCTGCGTGCACCGTTGGTCGAGGGCGACGGACCTTCAGGTTGGGTGCAGGTAGCGGGCTATGACAGCGACCAGCCCTTGCCCGACGGGGCCGAGCCGCTGGCGTTGCATGTGTCCGGCCCCGACCGCCTAAGTCGCCGTATTGCGCAGATCGGTCTGGTCGATGCGGATCAGGGCGCGCGCCTGCAGGCGTCGTTGAAACCGGGTCAACGCTTGGTCTCACGCTCGGGAGATTTGTGGCGCTGGGACGGATTCCGCGCCTGGGCCGAGGATGCACCAAGCGCTGCCGCCCTGCGACTGGAACAGCTCAACAAGCTGGAAGCGCTGAAACAGGAACTGACACGCACCGAGGCACAAGCCGACGGCGCGCGCGCCGCGCATGAAGCGCTGTCGCAGCAACTGGCCGACGTCACCGAAGCCGACCGCCGCGCCCGCGAGGCCCGCCGTGCCGCGGATCAGCGCATGGCGGAAACCGCGCGGATGCTCAGCCGGGCTGAGGCGGATCGAAATCTGGCGCAGGGCAAGCTGGAAACACTGACACTCGCGGTCGACCGTCATAAGGAAGACGCCATGTCCGCCCGTGCACAACTGCGTGAGGCTGAAGGCGCGTTGACTGGCCTGGGCGATCTCGACAGCGCCCGCGCGCAGGTCGAGGACATCAAGCAGACGGTCGAGGCGGCGCGGATCACCATGCTGACCCACCGCTCAACGCATGATGAATTGCGCCGCGAGGGCGAGGCGCGCACCCGGCGCACGCAGGAGGTGACTAAGGACCTCAGCGGTTGGCGGCATCGTCTGGAAACGGCGGAAAAGCGGATATCGGAACTGGCCGAACGCAAGGAAAGCTCGGAAGAAGAACTGACCGAGGCGATGGCGGCCCCCAGCGAAATCGCCGAGGCACGGGAAGAACTGAACGAGCTGATCGAAACCGCTGAGGCTCGGCGCGCCGAAGCCGCCGACAAGTTGGCCGAGGCCGAGACCCAGCAGCGCGAGGTGGTTCTTGCCGAGCGCGAAGCCGAACGTCTGGCCTCGGAGGCGCGCGAAAGCCGCGCGGCGGCTGAGGCGCGTTGCGACGCCGCCAAGGAAAGCGTAGTCGCCGCAGCAGAACGCATTGCCGAGGATCAGCAACTGACGCCGAACCAGCTGCTGAACCAACTGGACGTGAACCCTGACCAGATGCCCGCCGCCGACGCACTTGAAGCCGAAGTGAACCGCCACAAGCGTCAGCGCGACGCCATGGGCGCAGTGAACCTACGGGCTGAAGAGGACAGCAAAGAAGTTCAGGAAGAATTCGACACGCTGAACGGCGAAAAGGCCGATCTGGAAGAGGCGATCAAGGCCCTGCGCAGCGGCATCGCCAGCCTCAACCGCGAGGGTCGCGAACGCCTGCTGACCGCGTTCGAGCAGGTGAATTCCAACTTCGCCATGCTGTTCAAGCACCTGTTTGGTGGCGGTGAGGCCAATCTGGTCATGGTCGAAAGCGACGATCCGCTGGATGCGGGCCTTGAGATCATGTGCCAGCCGCCGGGCAAAAAGCTCTCGACTCTCAGCCTGCTTTCGGGCGGCGAACAGACCCTGACCGCGACGGCGTTGATCTTTGGCGTGTTCCTTGCCAACCCCGCCCCGATCTGTGTGCTGGACGAGGTCGACGCCCCGCTGGACGATGCCAACGTCACCCGCTTCTGCGACTTGCTGGACGAGATGTGCCGCCAGACTGATACGCGTTTCCTGATCATCACCCACCACGCGGTGACCATGGCGCGGATGGATCGGCTGTTCGGTGTGACGATGCAGGAACAGGGTGTCAGCCAACTGGTTTCGGTCGATCTGAAAAAGGCCGAGCAGATGGTCGCTTGATCGATCACTGCAACGTTATGAGCCATCGCCCGTGTATGAGGGTAGGCTAGCATCATGATCCGATATTTCACCCTCGCATTGCTCGCGGCAAACCCCCTCTGGGCTGCCGAATGGCCCACGAAACCCGGTGACGTCCCCTTGACGCCAGAAGAATTGGAGGCTTTGGCCGGTCGTACTCTCACTTTCTACGACGACGGCCAGTCCAAATACTCGGCTGGAGGGGCCTATTCTTATACCTATGCCAGCGGAGAATCCGCCTTTGGCACCTATTCCATCGCCGGGGACGGCAGTGTTTGCATCGCGTATCGCAATGGGTTCAGCCGATGCGACCTATATGTCCGCAGTGGTGAGCGGTTGATCCTGATCGACGAGAAAGGCGATCGCTATCCGGTCAGAGCGAGTAATTGATCTGTTTTTCCCGATCAGTTGGTAAATTTGATAGAGCCTTTGAGTAAAAACGGAAGAAAACGGGATAATCATCGTCAAATCAAGTTGTAGAATGCCCTGGATCGAAAAACTGATGGGGATGCCAAATGTGCCGTTTTTTGGCTTGGGTTGGGGAGCAGCGATATCTGGATGAATTGATCCAGGAGCAAGAGCAATCGCTTGTCATCCAAAGCCGCAACGCGTTGATCGGGAAGACACCAATCAATGCCGATGGGTTTGGACTGGCCTGGTATTCTGATCGCGAAACGCCTTGTTTCTACAAGGACACTCATCCCGCATGGTCCGATGCAAATCTCAAACAACTGGCTCATCACACACGATCACGACTGTTTTTGGCCCATGTAAGAGCGTCGACAGGCACTGCGACCTCGCGCAACAACTGTCACCCATTTGGATTTGGCAAATGGAGCTTCATGCACAATGGCCAGGCTGGAGGGCATGACCAAATCCGGCAGCAGCTCGATGCTATGATCCCGGCACATTTATACGGGCACCGAATGGGTGGGACAGAAAGTGAAGCGATCTTTTTGATTGCTCATGGCGAAGGTCTGGATTCAAATCCGATCGAGGCAATGGCACGGGCCGTGGGGCGGGTGGAAGCGCTGTCCCGACAATGCGGATCGTCGCCTTATATGCGGTTTGCTGCGTGCTGGTCAGACGGCAAGCGTGTATTTGCGGCGCGCTATGCGTCTGATCGTTATGCACCCAGCCTGCATTACCGAACCTCAGAAGACGGGATAGTGATATCGTCCGAACCGCTTGATGCAGACAGTGACGGCTGGGTTGAAATACAGCCCAATACCGCCATCGTCACAGAAGGCTCGCTGGTATCTATCCATGCGTTTGATCCGTCAGTGAAACGTGAACCTGCAAAGGTTGCCTAGGCGCTGACCCTTATAGCTGCTTCAGCAGCTGTGTCGTTGGCCACGCATCCGCTGGCAAACCCAGACGCAATTGTTCAGCCTGCACAGCCGCACGGGTTCCGGCCCCAAGGATGCCGTCGATCTTGCCTACATCATAACCCCGTGCCTGTAGCTTGCTCTGCAACTGCTTCATCTGTGCGCCCGTCAGCCCCGGCGCGGGGTTGCCTGCGTCGTAGATCTGCGCGCCTTCCAGCCGTGTGCCGAAATAGGCGGCGGTCAGGACGTAAACGAAGCTCTGGTTCCATTCGAAATAGACATCAAAATTCGGGTAAGCCAGAAAGGCGGGTCCTTTATGCCCTTGTGGCAGGATCAGCGAGGCAGACAGATTTGCCAAAGACCCACTGCGCGCCTGCACGCCCATCGCCTGCCATTCGGACACCGAGCGGGGCTTGCCGGGGCCAGAGAGAGACCAGTCCATCTGCGCGGGCACGGTGACCTCTTGCAGCCATGGCTGACCCGGTTGCCAACCAAGATGCGACAGCATCTTGGCCCCGGACATCAGTGCATCCGGTGCCGAGGTTTTGAGCGAAACCTTGCCGTCTCCGTCCCCATCCACGCCGTTTTCCAGAATGTCGCGGGGCAGCATCTGGACCATGCCGATTTCACCGGCCCAAGCCCCGGTGGTGCGGGCGGGGTCAAAATTGCCCTGGCTGTACAGCTCGATCGCGGCGAAAATCTGCGGGCGGAACAACTCGGGGCGGCGGCAGTCGTGGGCCAGCGTCACCAGCGCGTTGCGAGTGTTGAAATCGCCTTGAAAGGACCCGTAGTCGGTCTCGAACGCCCAAAATGCCAGTAGCACACCCCGCGAAATGCCGTATTCCTGCTCAATCCGGTCAAACACCGCGTCGTATTTGCCCGACATGGCCTTGCCCCGGTCGATCCGGTTCTGTGAAATCAGGCGCCGCGAGAAGTCGATGAATGGTTTCTGGAATACGCCCTGCGCGCGGTCGGCTTTCAGAACGGCTCCGTCCTGCTGAACGCCCTTGAAAAAGCTGTTGACGGTGGATTTGTCGTAACCCTGCTGAATGGCTTCGGCTTTCAGCCCTTTGACGAAGGTATTGAACCCGCCGCCGCATTGGGCAAGCGCGGGCGAGGCGAAGAGGGCGGCGGCAATAAGGCCGGAAAGGAAACGCATGGGTCTGATCCGTCAGAATATGAAGTTGAACCCAACCCACACCGACACGAGCCCAAGCGCAAGCCCCCATACCTGCCAGAGCATGTCTGATGCGCGAAAAACCTCCGCCGCGTCGATATTCTGCCGCGCATTCCCGTTCACCCAGGCGAGATCCCGCATCTGCCCGTCATAGCTGCGCGGTCCTGCCAGCGCGATATCAAGCGCACGTGCCATCGCGGCCTCGGGCCAGCCTGCGTTGGGTGAGATATGGCGGCGTGCATCCTCAACCATCTCTCCCCAGCGCGACCATTGGCTGGACAGTGCCACGATCATTACAAAGGTCAGGCGTGCCGGGACAAGGTTCAGCAAATCATCCAGCCGCGCTGCTGCCCAGCCGAAGGCGCGGTATTTGTCGTTGCGATAACCGATCATACTGTCGGCGGTGTTGACGACCTTGTAAACCAGAAGCCCCGGCAGACCTGCGACCAGAAACCAGAAGGCTGGGGCAATCACCCCGTCGCTCAAGTTTTCGGCGGCGCTTTCGATGGCCGAGCGCGCCACCTGCGCCTCGGTCATATCTCGCGTATCGCGCGAGACAATCATGGCGACCTGCGCGCGCCCTTCGGCAAGCGAGGTCAACAGGCCTTCGCCAACTGCGCGAACATGGGTGATCAGGGATTTCTGGGCCAGAAGGATGGCGCAGACCACGATCTCGACGATCGGACCAAGCAGCTCCAGCAACCGGCCAAGGATGAGTGCCACCGCAACCAGGATGAGCACCGTCGCAACCCCTTTGAGGCGGCGATACGCCCCATGGTTCAGCCGGTTGTCCAGCCAGCCAATCGCGTTGCCAATCAGTACGGCAGGGTGGCGAATCCGCGACCACAGCCAATCCGGCTCACCCAATGCTGCGTCCAGACACATAGCGCAGACCAATAGGAACGCGGTGCTCACAGCGCTGCTTCCAACCGGGCCCAACCATCTGCTGGCGGTAATCCAAGGCGCAGGTAGGTCCGGGAATAGGGGAAAATACGGCTCCAGATATGCGCCCGCGCCAATCGGTCTTGCCAGGCGGTCGCGTCATCAACGTCGTAGAGGCGGAACAGGCTGGTGCCGCCAATCAGCCGCGCACCTTTGGCCGCTAAAAGCTGATCCAACCGTGTTGCTTCATTTGCCAGACGCATGCGCGTTTCATCAGCCCATTTTACATCGTGCAACGCTTGCGCGCCGATCCGCAGTGCCGGGCCGGATACGGCCCATGGTCCGGTCAGGTCGTTCAATCGTGCAATCAGATCGGGATGGCCAATTGCAAAACCCAGTCGCAACCCGGCCAACCCCCAAAATTTGCCAAAGCTCTTCAGCACCACGATGCCGGGCCGCTGGGCCAGATGAATCAGCGAGGCTTCGGGCGTTACGTCGCAGAAGCTTTCATCGATCACCGTCAGCGGCGCGTCGACATCCGCGTCCTGCCAGATGCGCCCATCGGGATTGTTGGGGTGTACGATGACACGTGCCTGAGCCGGGCCGCTCTCGTGCACCGTCCACCCCTGAGCGGTGAATGCAGCGGCATGTTCGTTATAAGTGGGCATCGTGATCTGCACGCGACCGGCTTTGGTCAGCGCGGGCACGCGGGCAATCACCGCAGAGGCACCAGGCGATGGCAGAATCTCGGCCCCATCAGGCACGTTCCAAAACACCCGCGCCGCGTCCGAGAGGCGTTCGAACGCGCCATGATCCGGCAGTTCCTTCCAGTCCGGAGGCTGCAGGCCCGAGACCTCATAAGCATGCGGATTGATCCCCGTGGACAGATCGATCCAGTCTGCGCGCGTGCCCCCAAACCGCGTCATCGCGCCATCCAGCCCTCCGCCATGATCGCGCGCAGCCCGAGGGTTCAATCTGTCATCCTGTCCAACCATCTGCCCCAGCCGGAATCGCCTATTTCTCATGCTTCAAGCGGATTTTTGCCGTTCTTACAAGCGAATCCGCCCGATCACGGCGCTGTGCGGGCCTTGTTAACACTTTGTTAAGGAAATCGCGTGATCACGGACAACAGGGGTCGGCACCACTCACCCATATCACGTGCCGAGGTTGTTGCAAATGAAAGTACTGATTGTTGAGAGTAACCCCGATCTAGGTCGGGTCTGGCAGCGGCATCTGCAAAGGCAGGAGGCCGAAGTCACGCTGGTCGAAACGCAAGAGGCCGCGATCCTGGCACTGTATGGTACCGCATTCGATATCATCGTGCTGGATCTGGTTCTGGAAACCGGCAGCGCCTTGGCGGTTGCCGATTTCGCAAGCTATCGCAGGCCCGAGGCGCGAGTGATCTTCGTCACCAACACCACATTCTTCTCGGACGGATCAATCTTTGCCCATAGCGCCAATGCCTGCGCCTATGTCCAAAGCTCGACCCCGCCCGAGGATCTGGCGGCCATGGTCGAACACTACGCGGCGGGGCGCTGATCCCGCCCATGGGGTTCTGAATAGTCCAACGTTGGATTCACCGGAATAATTCGGTGCGGATTGATGCTGTCATGGCTGAAGTGATAGTGGCGCACGATGTGGTTCATGTTCACAGACTGCGCCACGCCGGGCCATTGATATAGCTCCCGCGTAAAGGCCCAGAGGTTCGGGTAGTCCACCAACCGACGCTTGTTGCACTTGAAATGTAAATGATAAACCGGGTCGAACCGGATCAATGTGGTGAACAGGCGCCAGTCGGCCTCGGTCACGCGGTCACCCATAAGATAGCGGTTCCGGGCCAGACGATCCTCAAGCCAGTCCAGCGTGTCGAACAGAGGGCCAACCGCGGCGTCATAAGCTTCTTGCGAGGTGGCAAAGCCGGATTTGTAGACCCCGTTATTGACATCGGAATAGATGCGCGCGTTGACCTCTTCGATCTCGTCCCGCATTGCCTCGGGCCAGTAGTCGTCTGTGTTGCCGGTGATCCCGTTGAAAGCCGAGTTGAACATGCGGATGATTTCCGAGCTTTCGTTCGACACGATCGTTTTCTCAACTTTGTCCCACAGGATCGGAACCGTAACGCGGCCCGAATAGTGAGGGTCGGCACGGGTGTAGATTTGATGGGCAAATTCTGATCCGAACAGTTTGTCGCCGGTCGCGCCATGGTCGTCGGTCTCAAAGGTCCAACCTTTATCCAGCATATCCGGATGCACGACCGAGACCGAGATGTGGTCGCTCAGCCCTTTCAACTCACGAAAGATCAGTGTGCGGTGCGCCCAAGGGCAGGCGTGCGAGACATAAAGGTGATAGCGCCCCGATTCCGCCTCGAACCCGCCGCGCCCCGAGGGGCCGGGCGCGCCATCGGCGGTGATCCAGTTGCGAAACTGTGCGGCCGAGCGTTTGAACGCCCCGCCTGTGGATTTGGTGTCATACCAGGTGTCATGCCATTCGCCGTCGACAAGCAGGCCCATCGTTATTCCTTTCGCATTGCGATTGGGTCAAAGATAGGCCGTCTTGCGCCACGATCCTATTTCACCGGGCGCGCATCAGGCCTGCATGCGCGCACAGGTGGGGTGCGGTGTCTGGGCACCAGAACCGCAATGCCAAAACTTATGTGACGCCGTTCACTGGATTTTTACAGGAATCGCGTCAGACTAATGAGTGTTAAGGGGGGAAGTTTATTATGAGTACCTATGTTTCCAAGGAAATTCGCGCCGAATTGGATGCGGCCCGAATCGCTACCCTCAAGAAATCCAGCCGTTTGCGGGTGGAGGTTGGCGACAATAGCTTCAAAATTTTGACATTGTGGAAGGATGGTTTCACCGTCGAGGCCGAAACCACGCCACGCCTGCGTGGGCTCGTCGATATCTATGACGGTGCCAATCACATGTATCAGTGCCTGATCATCGCAGATGAAGAAGCGGTGGGTGAGATGCGCTATGAGTTCAAGCGCAGCACCGTGGCAGCCGACAAGGCCCCGCTGGATTTCTACCGCGCCCCGGATGCACCGATCGCATTGCTCGAAAACCGCGACTGACGCGCGCACCGTTTGACCTTTGGCACCGACGCGCCACCGGCGCTCGGGCGGCAATGGTGCCACGAGATTCTCGGTATCAGGCCGGACGGTTTAGTCGGAGGCCGTCAGGGTCAGGTGCACAGGAGCCAAACCATCGATGCCGCCTTCAATTCGGTCTCCGGCGACCACAGGCCCGACCCCGGCGGGTGTGCCGGTCAGGATCAGATCGCCGGGGCGCAAATGGTAGAAACCCGATAGATGGGAGATCAGTTCATCGATCTTCCAGACCAGCTCTGACAATGTGGCGTCTTGTACGACCCGCTCATTGACGCTCAGATAGATGCGCTTGTCATCAGATGGGCTCCAGTCATCGGCGCGGGTCAGCGGAGCGAAGACCGCGCCGTTTTCCACATCCTTGCCCAGATCCCAGGGGCGCTGCTTGTTGCGCTCACGAATCTGCAAGTCGCGGCGCGTCATGTCCAAGGCACAGCCGTAGCCAAAGATCGCGGCTTGGGCCTGCGCGGCCGTGGCCTGAAAAACCGGCTTGCCGATGGCAACGGCCAGTTCCATTTCATGATGATAATCCTCAGTCCCTGCCGGATACGGCACATGCGCTCCGGTCAAAACCGCGTTGGGCGCGGATTTGGTGAAGTAAAACGGCGCCTGACGATCCACCTCATGCCCCATCTCGGCAGCGTGGGCGGCATAGTTGCGGCCCACGCAAAAAATCCGCCCGATCGGATAGGTCGCCTGTTCCCCCTGCACCGGGATGCTTGGGATGTCCGGAAGCGTAAAAAGGTGGTTGGGCATGACGTGCCTCCGATTATTTGTGAACGGGGTTCATTGTAAATCGCCAAAGGCTGTCTTCAATCGCGCACAGGCTTCTTCAACCCGCTCGCGTTGGGTGGCCAGATTGAAGCGCTCGAAGGTTTCTCCACCGGTGCCAAAACCGGGGCCTGAGGATGTCGCGATCCGCGCATCTTCGCGTAGGCGGCGGACAAACTCATCGTGGCTCATACCCGTGCCCGAAAAATCGACCCATGCCAGATAGGTCGCCTGCAGAGGCATCGACCACAGGCCCGGTATCTCGGCGATGGCAGCATCAAACAGCTTCCGGTTCGCGTCCAGGTGGGCAATTTGTTCATCGACCCATTTTGCACCTTCCGGCGAATAGGCGGCAGAGATCATCGCCACACCCAACGCACTGGGGTCATAGTCCAGCGTGGTGATCCGGTGCCGCATCTCGGCCCGCAGCTTGGCGTCGGGAATGATCATGTTGCCGGTACGCTGACCGGCGATGTTGAATGTTTTCGACGCCGCGGTCAGTGTCACCGTCCACGGGCGCGCGTCGGGGGCGGCCGTATCCATCGGTACGAAGGTATTGCCCGGATAAACCAGATCATGGTGAATCTCGTCCGACACAAGGATCAGCCCGTTGCGCTCCGCAAACGCCGCTACAGCGCGCAGTTCATCCGGCGTCCAGACCCGACCTGACGGGTTCTGCGGCGAGCACCACAGCAGCAGCTTTTCTGATCCGTCCAACCGCGACTGCGCATCGTCCAGATCAAGCCCATAGCTGTCGCCATCGCGCACCAGCGGGCATTCCACCACGCGGCGGCCGGATTTGTTCACCTTATGGGCAAACTCATGGTAGACGGGCGTGAAGATCACGACGCCATCTCCCGGTTCACTCCAAACATCCAGACACAGGGCAATCGCATTGCCCAACCCTTGCGAGGTCAGAATCCAATCGGTGTCGATCTCCCAGTTGTGGCGTGTCTTCATCCACCACTGGATTGCATTCAGATAATCCGGGTGCATCCATGAATATCCAAACGCGCCATGATCGGCCGCTTCCCGCAACGCCTCGATCACGCAAGGGGCCGTGGCATAGTCGGAATCAGCCGTCCACATGGCCAGCCCATCCTCGGGGGCGACACCGTAAAGCTGCTCCATCTTGTCCCATTTTGAAGAGTTGGTGCCCCGGCGGTCGATCAGGTCGTTGAAAGTCATGTCATCTCCATCTGTCGAGGCGAAAGCTAACCACAAATCCATAAGGTGCAAGGGGGCCGTTGCGGAGGCGGGCGCGATGGCCTAAATCAGCCCCATGAAACGCAATATCCTGATCCACCCCGATCCCCGCCTGAAAAAGGTCTGCGCGCCGGTGGCCGACATCACCGACGATCTGCGCAAACTGGCCGATGACATGCTGGAGACGATGTATGACGCGCCCGGCATTGGCCTTGCTGCGCCGCAGATCGGTGTGCTCGACCGGCTGATCGTGGTGGACTGCGTCAAAGAAGAAGGTGAGGCCCCACGCCCACTGGTGATGTTCAACCCCGAGGTCATCGCCTCCTCGGACGAGACCAACGTTTACGAAGAAGGCTGCCTGTCGATCCCTGAGCAATATGCCGAAGTCACGCGCCCGAAGACGGTTGATGTCACCTGGCTGGACCGTGACGGTAATCTGCAGCAGGAAACCTTTGATGATCTCTGGGCGACTTGTGTGCAGCATGAGATCGACCATCTGAACGGGAAGCTCTTCATCGACTATCTCAAACCGCTCAAGCGTCAGATGATCACGCGCAAAATGCAGAAGCTCAAGCGCGAAAAGGCCCGTACATGACGGTGCGGACCTGCCTGCCGTGGCCCGACAAGCGCCTGCGCACCAAGGCCGAGGATGTCACGGAAATCACCGACGACATCCGCACCATCTGGGATGACATGATCGATACGATGGAGGCGATGCCCGGCGTTGGCCTCGCTGCGCCGCAGATCGGAGTGATGCTGCGGCTGGCTGTCGTGGATGGCTCGACCCAGCGGGGCAAAGCTGTGCGACTGGCCAACCCCGAGATTCTGCATAGCTCGGTTGAGCTGCGTGAACATGACGAGGCCAGCCCGAACTTGCCCGGCGTGTCCGCCAAGGTGAAGCGGCCACGCGCAGTGACTGTGAAATTTCTCAACGAACAGGGCCAGATCGACCGCCGCGATTTCGTCGGCATCGAAGCCACCAGCGTGCAGCACCAGATCGACCACCTGAACGGGCGGATGTATTTTGACCGCCTCAGCAAGGTCAAACGCGACATGCTGCTGCGCAAAGCACAGAAGATGGGGTGAAACCCCATCCTACGGAGGGACGGATGCGTATCATCTTCATGGGAACGCCAGATTTCTCGGTGCCGGTGCTGGATGCGCTGGTCCGTGCCGAACACGAAATCGCCGCCGTCTATTGCCAACCGCCACGCCCCGCCGGTCGCGGTAAAAAAGACCGTCCAACCCCGGTGCACGCGCGTGCCTTGGCGCTGGGCTTAGACGTTCGCCACCCCACCTCGCTGAAATCGCCCGAAGAACAGGCCAGCTTTGCAGCGCTGAATGCCGATATCGCAGTCGTCGTCGCCTATGGCCTGATCCTGCCACAACCTATTCTGGACGCGCCAACCCATGGCTGCCTGAACATTCACGCCAGCCTGCTTCCACGCTGGCGTGGGGCCGCGCCTATACACCGCGCGATCATGGCAGGCGATGCGCAAACCGGTGTTTGTATCATGCAGATGGAGGCCGGGTTGGATACAGGCCCCGTTCTGCTGCGCGAGGCCACAGAGATCGGGATTGAGGAAACCACGGCGCAACTCCATGACCGCCTGTCGGGCATGGGTGCGGCGCTGATCGTTGAGGCGCTGAACACGCTGCCGAGCCTGACCCCCGAACCGCAGCCCGAGGTCGGCGTAACCTACGCCGCCAAGATCGACAAATCCGAGGCGCGGATCGACTGGTCGGCCCTCGCGTCCGAAGTCGACAGAAAAATCCGCGGTCTCTCCCCGTTCCCCGGCGCATGGACCGAGGTCGAGGGTCACCGGATCAAGCTGCTCGCCTCGCGGCTGGCCGAAGGGCAGGGCACGCCCGGCGAGGCACTGGATGACCACCTGTGCGTGGCCTGTGGCGAAGGCGCGGTTGAGCTGCTGCGCTTGCAACGGGCAGGCAAGGGCGCGCAGGATAGGGAAACTTTTCTGCGGGGATGGCCCATGCCGGCCGGGACCCGCCTGTCATCGGAGTAGGCGTACATGATCATGATCATGATGGGCACGGTCGTGATTGCCGGGATCGTAGGCTATCTGTCTGAACAGACTGGCTTTACCCATAACGGCTATCTGCAATCGATCATCATCTGCGTGGGTGGTGCTTTCCTGTTCTATTTCGTGCGCATCATGTTCGGCATCAGCTTTGGCCCGCCGGGGTTGGACGCGGTGCTGTCCTCGATCGGTGCGCTGATCATCGTGCCCACGCATTGGAGGAAATGATATGCCGATCATCGCCCTGATCATCGTCGGAGCCGCTGCAGGTTTCCTCGCCACCCGCCTAATGCGGATCGAGGCCGACATTCCAACCACCATGCTGATCGGCATCGTCGGCGCTTTGGTGGGCGGTTTGGTACTGCGCACGCTCATCACTGTGATAGGCTGGCTCTCAGGGTTTATCGGCGCCGTTCTGGGGGCGCTCTTGGTGATCTGGATCTGGCAGACATATATCCGCCGTTGATCGCTTGACCCGACCGTGATCTGCGACCAATGTCCCGTCAATTCTTTGTTGAAAGGCCTCTCATGTCGCATGATCTGACCGCCGGAGACGTCGCGCTGATGGGCGTGCCGTTGGACCTGCATTCCTCATTCCTGCAAGGCCCCGCGTTTGCCCCGGGTCGCATCCGCGAGGCGTTGCATTCCGGCGCGGCCAACCTGACCGCCGAGGATGGCACTGATCTGGGCGCAACCGACCGCTTCAAAGACACCGGCGATCTGGATGTGTTCGAGATGATGGGGCAGGAACCCATCGACCGGATCGAGGCAGGGGCCGCCGCCCGGATCGAAGCCGGTGCACGATTATTGTCGTTGGGGGGCGATCACTCGGTCGCCTATCCGCTGATCAAGGCCCACGCGGACCGGTATGAGGGGCTGAATGTCTTGCATATCGACAGCCACCCCGACCTCTATGACAGTCAGCAGATCGGCCCGCTGGGCCATGGCTGCCCGTTTGCCCGCGTGATGGAAACCGGCAAGATCAACCGTCTGGTGCAGGTCGGGATCCGCACCATGAACATGCACCAACAGGAACAGGCTGACAAGTTCGGGGTCGAGGTGATCGACATGCGCAACTGGAGCCCCGATCTTGAGATCAGCTTTGATGGCCCGGTTTACCTGTCACTGGACCTAGATGCGCTGGACCCGGCCTTTGCCCCCGGGGTGTCGCATCACGAACCCGGCGGGCTAAGCACGCGCGAGGTGATCGACCTGATCCACCGGTTCAAAGGCCAGTTGATCGGCGCGGATATTGTCGAGTTGAACCCGCACCGCGACCCCTATGGCATGACCGCCATGGTGGCGGCGAAATTCGTCAAGGAAATCGGCGCGCGACTGCTGACGCACTAACGTTCGTCGCAGATTGCGGCAGTGCCAAGGCGAGGGGCGGACCGTGTAGTCATGTCGAACCGGTTCGCTTCGGACGCCGTCATCCAGTGCATCTCTTCCTCGGATGCTGCATCCAGCGTGAACCAGTAGAAGTCGGGATCGACGCCGATATCTTCGAAATAGTTCAAATACCGGTCATGCTCGGGGTGATCTTCGGGTAGCTCCGCAGCGACATAGCCGCCGCCGCCCCAGCTGTGTACGCCTACGCAGGCGCCGGGTTCCAGCACGCGTCGGTTACCCGCTAGAAACAAATCGGTGCCGCCCGAGGCCACCAGCCCGTTTGACGGAACCACCGTGTCGAACCCTTCCTCACGCACTACGCGACTGAAGACCACATTCGAGTCATCATCGACCGAACCTTCGATATTTTGCAGCACCAGCGTCTTGATCTCGGGGTTCTCGTCCATCACTTCTTCAAACGCGCTGAGCGTTGTGTGGTCGATCGTTCCGGACGCGACGATCTGATTGCCCACTGCTGTGAAGCTCACCGGGGCGTATTGCTCTGCGCATGCCGTTAGCAGCAGTGCCGTGGCCAGAAACGAAAGTCTGTAGGTCATCGCGATCTCTTGTCCGTTTCTACCCTATTGCCGAGGCGGTCGGGCCTTGTAAACCGGCAACTGCCAACCGAACAGCAGAGATCCGGCGCGCAACGCCCAGCAAATCAATGCACATAAGCCCAATGCCAGCAGGCCTTCCAGCCCGAGGCGGGTGGCAAACACAGCGGTCAAGGCTCCGATAAAGGCGCAGGATACATAAAGCTCACCCTGTTTCAGTACCAGCGGCACCTCGTTGCACACCACGTCACGCATCAAGCCGCCCAAACAGCCCGTGGTCACCCCCATCAGCACTACGATGATACCGGATTGATCCAACGACAACGCTGCACCCGTGCCAGCAGCGACCGCGATGGACAGGGCGAAACTGTCCAACCAGACCAGCCAATTATACCGGCTTTCGACCAGATGAGCGGTAAAAAATACCAGCACCGCAGCGCCGCAAGCGATCAGGATATAAGCGGGCTGACCGACCCAGAAGATCGGATGTCGGTCCAGCAGCAAGTCGCGTACGGTACCACCGCCCACTGCCGTCAGACAGGCGATGAAGGCAAACCCGACCAGATCAAGCTGCGCTCGGCTGGCCACCAGCGCACCGGTCAGCGCAAAGACCAAAACCGAGGCGTAATCCAGCAGGGCAAGCCCGCTCACGCCTGCGCCTTCTTAGGTTTGAATGGGGCCATGCCGGCGCGCGCCAGTTCGTCGGCCTTTTCATTCTCCGGGTGGCCCGCATGGCCCTTGACCCATTCCCATGTCACCTGATGCCGCTCTTGCGCCTCATCCAGCCGCTGCCACAGATCGACATTTTTGACCGGCTTCTTGTTCGACGTCTTCCAGCCGTTCCGCTTCCACCCGAAAATCCATCCCGTAACGCCGTTCTTCACATAAGCGCTGTCGGTGACGATAGTCAGTTTCGAGGGCCGCTCCAGCGTCTCCAAAGCACTGATTGCAGCCAGCAGTTCCATCCGGTTGTTGGTTGTCTCGGCTTCGCCTCCGCTCAGCTCGCGTTCTTTCAGGATGGTCTCGCCATCCATCGCGCGCAGCAGTACGCCCCAGCCGCCGGGGCCGGGATTTCCGGAACAGGCACCATCGGTATATGCAAAGAGATCAGGCATGAGCGAATACCAGAATGAACCCGTCGTAAGACCCGGCCAAACCCTTCCCCATTCCCTGCACGGTACGATCAATGGTGAAACCTGCCGAGGTCAGGGCGTCCTTGATCTGGGTCTCTGAATAATAGGTATAGTAACGGTCCAAATCATCGCGATGCTCGCCCGTGCCCAGCTTCATTCCCAGAAACAGCTGCCCGCCCGGCTTCAGTGCGGTGTGGATCGCGTCCAGATGACGCGGGAAATCGACGCGCGGGGCGTGCAGCAGGCAGAAACTGGCATAGACGCCGTCATACTCTGCCACCTCGGTGACGTCTTCGAAGGTGCCAAGGTGGGCGTCAACACCGTTGCTCCGCGCATGTTCAACAAAGGCAGGGGTTGCATCCAGCGCCCGTACCTTCAGCCCTTGCCGCATCAAAAACGCGCTGTCTGATCCGGGACCCGAGCCCAGATCCAGCACATATCCACCCTCGCGGACCGCATCTACAAAAGCCTGACGCGCCTCTAGCTGCTCGGCGGGCAGGGGGATCCTTAGGTAATCCGCAACGCGATCCGTGTAGGCCTTGATGGTCCGTTCATCACTCACAGGTAAACTCCCACAGCAAGACAGGTCAGCACGACAGCGGTTAGCAGGACGCGCAGCCGCATCCACCAGACCGGGGTCAACCGCCAATATGAGAACATGGCGTCCAGCAAAAGCAAGCCCGCAAACCCATACATCAGGTTGGTGCCCGCATTCACCGGACCGCCGCCGGTCGTGAAAAATGCCCAAAGTGCAGGCAACACCGACAAAGTGTAACAGGCCGCAGCTTTGCTGCCTGAGGTTTTGGTGGCGAAGCCCCACAGCACGCCCGACATGAAACTCAGGATCACCGAGCCATAGAATAGCTGAATATACGGCCCCACGAAGCGCGACCCCAGCGTCTGCCGACCCCAATCGTTCAAATCACCGTTCAGATAAGTCAGCGCGCCCCAGACAAACGGGATCAGCCCAGTCAAACCAAGGAATAACGGCGCGCGGGGGATGCCGCTCATGCTGGTTCCCGCAATACGCGGGGAACTTTGAACTCGACATTCTCGACAGCGGTTTCGACCAGCTCGACGGTGACATCGTAGTGGTCGCGGAATGCATCGATCACCTCGTTCACCAGCACCTCGGGCGCGGATGCCCCGGCGCTAACCGCAATGCTGGAAATTCCTTCCAGCGCACGCCAGTCGATCTCGGTCGCGCGCTGCACCAGCTGCGCATAACTGCATCCGGCGCGCGAGGCGACCTCGACCAGACGACGTGAATTCGATGAGTTCGGCGCACCCACCACCAGCAAGGCATCGGCTTTCGGAGCGACGGCTTTCACCGCTTCCTGCCGGTTGGTGGTGGCATAACAAATGTCTTCCTTGTGCGGCCCGACGATGGCGGGGAAGCGGGCCTCAAGCGCGGCAATAATGTCCTTGGTGTCATCCACCGATAGGGTTGTCTGGGTGACAAAGGCCAGCTTTTCGGGGTTACGCACAGCGACCTGCGCCACATCTTCGACCGTTTCAACCAGCAGCACCTCGCCCTCGGGCAGTTGCCCCATGGTGCCGATGGTTTCGGGGTGGCCCTTGTGACCAATCATGATCATCTGCAGCCCGGCATCCGCGTGGCGCTGCGCTTCGACATGCACCTTGGATACAAGCGGGCAGGTGGCGTCGACATATATCATCTCGCGCTGGGCTGCTGTGGCGGGTACCGATTTGGGTACACCGTGGGCCGAGAAGATCACGGGGCGATCATCAGGGCATTCGTCCAGCTCCTCGACAAACACGGCACCCTTGGCGCGCAGACCGTCGACGACGAATTTGTTGTGAACGATCTCATGGCGCACATAGACAGGCGCCCCCCATTTTTGAAGGGCCATTTCCACAATCTTGATGGCACGGTCCACACCGGCGCAGAACCCGCGCGGGGCGGCCAGATATAATGTCAGCGGCGGCTTTGTCATTCGGCGATCTCCTGGACCGAACACCTAGGTCTTTTCATTGCCATGGTCCAGACAGCACTGCGTCATTTCACTGACATGAATCGCTGTTAGCACAAGGGTGTTTTCAGCACCTATACCTTTAAAGTCGCGCGGCCAGGGCTTCTGGCCCTGGCCGCGCATATTCTTGCCAACCCCCATTGGTGAGTGGTGGGGTTTGGTGGGGTCAGTGCCCGCCTGCAGCTGCGACGCTGCGGGGTTCAGTCGGCATCTCGCGCGGAGGGCGGCCGATCACGTCGCGCAGATCCTCCAACTCGATGAAGTTATCGGCCTGGCGGCGCAGTTCGTCCGAGATCATCGGCGGCTGGCTACGGATGGTCGAAACAACGGAAACACGTACGCCCTGCCGTTGCAGGCTTGCGATCAGCGGGCGGAAATCCCCATCGCCCGAAAACAGTACGATATGATCAACGCGTGGTGCCAGTTCCATGGCATCGACGGTAAGCTCGATATCCATGTTTCCCTTGACCTTCCGACGCCCCATGCTGTCGGTGTATTCCTTGGCCGGTTTGGTGACCATGGTGAAGCCATTATAGTGCAGCCAGTCCACCAGAGGCCGGATCGGGGAATACTCGTCATTTTCCAGTAGCGCTGTGTAGTAGAAAGCTCTAAGCAGTTTGCCTCTGCGCATAAATTCCTGACGCAGCAACTTGTAGTCGATGTCAAACCCCAGTGCTTTGGCGGCTGCATAAAGATTCGAGCCGTCGATGAACAGCGCTAGCCGTTCGTCCTTGTAAAACATAAAATGGTCCTTCCGGTATAAGCCACCGCACCGTGAGCTCCGTGAGTGATAAAGTAATAGGTCAGTGCAATGGTGTCCTTAAAATAGGTGTTTTAGGCTTTATCGCAAGTATTCTCTGGTCCGAATATGGGGTCTGAAGTGGACAAAACCTTGTCAAAAGCGGTCATTGCCCTAGGGGCAAATCTCAGTCTGAGAGGTTGTGGGCCCAAGGTGACACTTGAGCGGTCGCTGATCGCGATGGCCGAGGCGGGCTTGGTGATTCGCAAGACAAGCCAGTTTTTTGCCACCCCATGCTTTCCGGCAGGGGCAGGGCCGGACTATGTCAACGCAGCGGTTTTGATCGAATCGGACCTCACGCCACAGGGTGTTCTGGACCTGCTGCACCGCATCGAACATGATTTTGAGCGCGCCCGTGAACAGCGTTGGGGCATGCGCACTCTGGACCTCGATCTGGTCTGTTGGGATGAACTTGTGCTGCCGGATGACGCCGAATTTCAGCGCTGGCTGACCCTTCCCCCCGAAGATCAAACCAAATCTGCGCCGGAACACCTTATCCTGCCCCATCCGCGCTTGCAGGACCGCGCTTTTGTGCTTGTTCCCATGATGGATGTCGCCCCCGATTGGCGCCATCCCGTTCTGGACCGGACAGTGACGCAGATGGTTGCAGCCTTGCCGCCCGATGAGGTGGCAGAGGTCAAGCCTCTGTGATCCTCGCATTTGCGGCATTTCTTGCTTGTCAAGGCGGGGATTCGCGCTTAGATAAACCCCTTCCTGCCACGGATTCATTTACGGAGAGCGCCCCATGGCCCGCGTTACGGTCGAAGATTGTGTAGACAAGGTCCCGAACCGGTTCGAACTGGTGATGCTTGCAGCCCACCGGGCGCGCGAGATTTCTGCTGGTGGCCCGATCACCGTTGACCGCGATAACGACAAGAACCCTGTCGTCTCGCTACGCGAAATCGCCGACGAAACCCAAAGCGCTGATGAGCTGCGCGAGCGTCTTATCGAAGCTAACCAGACCCAGATCGAGGTTGATGAGCCCGAAGAAGATCAGATGGCCCTGCTGATGGGTGCGGAATCTGACAAGCCTGCGGATGACGACATGTCGGAAGAAAAGCTCCTGCGCGCTCTGATGGAGGCCCAGGGCCAGGGGTAACCCAAGCGACAAAGGTGCGGACCGGATGATTTCAGAAGAAGACCTGATTGCGCTGGTCCGCAATTACAATCCCAAGACAAATGCCGACCGCATCGAAAGGGCCTATGAATTTGGGCAACAGATGCATGAAGGCCAGTTCCGCCATTCCGGCGAGCCCTATTTCTCTCATCCCGTTGCAGTTGCCGCCATCCTGACTGAACAGCGTCTGGATGATGCAACCATTATAACGGCCCTGTTGCACGACACGATCGAAGACACCAAAGCCAGTTATGGCAAGGTCACCGAACTGTTCGGGGATGAGGTCGCCAAGTTGGTCGATGGCGTCACCAAGCTGACCAACCTGCAGCTGTCCAGCCGTGAGACCAAACAGGCCGAGAATTTCCGCAAGCTGTTCATGGCCATGTCCAAGGACCTTCGGGTTATTCTGGTCAAACTCGCCGACCGCCTGCACAACATGCGCACGATCAAGGCGATGCGCCCTGAAAAGCAGGTGCAAAAAGCGCGTGAGACAATGGATATTTACGCGCCGCTTGCGGGCCGGATGGGGATGCAATGGATGCGCGAGGAACTCGAAGACCTTGCTTTCCGCGTCCTGAACCCCGAAGGCCGCCAATCGATCATCCGCCGTTTTATCACTCTGCAACGCGAAACCGGCGACGTGATCCATCGCATCACCGGCGACATGCGGCACGAATTGGAAAAGGTGGGCATTGAAGCCGAAGTCTTTGGTCGCGCCAAGAAACCCTATTCGATCTGGCGCAAGATGCAGGAAAAGGATCAGGGTTTCTCACGTCTGTCCGACATCTACGGGTTCCGCATCATCACCCAGACCGAAGAAGACTGCTATCGCACACTCGGTGCCATCCACCAGCGCTGGCGCGCCGTGCCAGGGCGATTCAAGGACTATATCAGCCAGCCGAAATCGAACGGTTATCGCTCGATCCACACAACGGTTTCGGGGCGCGACGGCAAACGGGTCGAGGTCCAGATCCGCACTCGTCAGATGCACGATGTGGCCGAAACCGGCGTTGCAGCGCACTGGTCCTATCGCGACGGTGTGCGGTCCGAAAACCCCTTTGCGGTTGACCCGGCAAAGTGGATCGCAAACCTGACCGAGCAATTCGACAGTGAGGATGATCATGAGGATTTCCTCGAAGCTGTGAAGCTCGAGATGTATTCGGACCAGGTGTTCTGCTTCACCCCCAAGGGCGATGTGGTGAAACTGCCGCGTGGGGCGACGCCGATTGATTTTGCTTACGCAATCCACACCCGCATTGGTCATGCCTGCGTGGGGGCCAAGGTTGATGGCATTCGTGTGCCGCTCTGGACCCGGCTCAAGAACGGTCAATCGGTGGACATCATCACCGCCGATGGCCAGAGCCCGCAGGTCACTTGGCTTGAGATCGCGGTTACCGGCAAAGCCCGCACCTCGATCCGCCGCGCGTTGCGCGAGGTCGACCGGGAACGCTTCATCAAGCTGGGTAAGGAACTGGCCCGCGCCGGGTTCGAAAACCTGGGCCGCAAAGCCACCGACAAGGCGCTGGAAACCGCTGCCAAACACCTGCGTTTAAAAGATCGGGACGAGTTGCTGGCCCGTCTGGGCAGTGCCGAATTGACCGCCCATGAGGTGGTCGAAGCGGTATATCCCGAACTCACCAAGGATGATGGCGACGCGATCTCGCCCCGTCGCGCTGTGATCGGGCTTGAACCGGGCCAGAAATTCGATCGTGCCCCCTGTTGCCAGCCACTGCCGGGCGAGCGCATCGTCGGAATTACATATCGCGGCAAGGGTGTTGTCGTGCACGCCATCGACTGCGATCGCCTGACCGAGTTTGAAAATGAACCCGAGCGCTGGGTTGATCTGCACTGGCATTCGGGCACCCACCCCGCCGTCTATGGCGCGACGCTGGATTTGACCATCGGCAATGATGCCGGGGTGCTGGGGCGTATTTGCACATTGATCGGCGAGAAAAAGGCCAATATCTCGAACCTCGAATTTGTCGACCGCAAACCGGATTTTTATCGGCTGATGATCAATGTCGAACTTCGCGATCTTGAACAGCTGCATTCGCTGATGCTGATGCTCGAGGCTGAAAGCGACGTTGCTGCGGTCGAACGGTACCGGGAAAGTGCGAAACCCGCCGTTGCGGCTGGCTGAGAAGGGGTGATCACGAGTGGTTTTCAAGCGCCGAGATCGCCGCTCGCCTGTCCAAGTCGCGTCAGAGTTCGTCTATCCGCGCGGCGGATGGACCCGTGCCTTTCACTATGTCAAACATCGGGTTCGGCGCCTGCCTGACAGCCCGGAACGCATCGCGCGTGGCATCGGGGCAGGGGTGTTTGCCTCGTTCACGCCTTTCTATGGCTTGCATTTCCTGGTCGCCGCCGTGCTGGCGCGGCTGCTGAACGGCAACATTCTTGCCGCGCTCAGCGGCACGTTCTTTGGCAATCCCCTGACCTATGTGCCGATCGCGGTCATAAGCCTGCAAACCGGGCATTTCCTGCTGGGGACCAAGTTCCGCAAAGACGATACCGATGGGTTGATGGGGAAATTTGCGGATGCGATGGGCGATCTCAAGGACAATTGCATCGCTATGTTCACCCATCGCGAGGCGGACTGGCACGGGCTTAGCCGGTTCTATGACGATGTGTTCTTTCCTTATATGATCGGCGGGGTCATTCCAGGCATCGTGGCCGGAGTGATCTGCGCCTATCTTAGCCTGCCGCTTATCCGTACTTATCAGCAACGCCGCCGCGCCAGAATCAAAGCGAAGTTTGAACAAATTAAACGCCTTGCTCAGGCAGAGGCTGACGTTCCCCCGACAAAACCACTAGGCTCGACCTCAGGGACAATGAAGGATTCGAAAGATGTCTGACAACCGTTTGCGTCTGGGCGTGAATATCGACCACGTAGCCACCGTGCGGAATGCGCGCGGCGGGGCCTATCCGGACCCACTACGCGCCGCCCGGATCGCGGAAGAGGCCGGGGCCGACGGCATCACAGCACATCTGCGCGAAGATCGCCGCCACATCTCGGACGCCGATATCGACGGGTTGATGGAGATCCTGTCGGTGCCGCTCAACTTCGAGATGGCCGCAACGGACGAGATGCAGAAAATCGCTCTGCGCCACAAGCCGCACGCCGTCTGCATCGTTCCCGAAAAGCGCGAGGAACGCACAACCGAAGGGGGGTTAGAAGTCGCGCGCGAGGAAAATAAGCTGGCCCATTTCATTGCGCCCTTGCGCGATGTGGGCTGCCGCGTGTCCATCTTCATCGCCGCCGACCAGCGCCAGATCGACGCCGCCCACCGCATCGGGGCTGAGGTGATCGAACTGCACACCGGTGCCTATTGCGATTTCCACGCCGAAGGCAAACTGGACGACGCCGCGCGCGAACTGGAAGCCCTGCGCGAGATGTCCGCCTATGCCCATTCGCTGGGTCTTGAAGTTCATGCGGGTCACGGGCTGACTTACGACACCGTGCAACCGGTGGCGGCCTTCCCTGAAGTGCGAGAGCTGAATATCGGCCACTTCCTGATCGGCGAGGCCATCTTTCGCGGCCTCACCCCTGCGGTTCACGAAATGCGCCGCCTGATGGACGAGGCGCGGGCATGATCACACCAGGCTTTGTGGCGATCTGGTTTGCATGGCTCATGGCCGGGGGCTCTCCGGGCCCTGCCACCATGGGCATCGCCGGAACCGCCATGAACGAAGGCCGCACCGCCGGTCTGGCCTTTGCGCTGGGCATCTGCGCCGGGTCCGCCGCGTGGGGCATCGCCGCCGCACTGGGGCTGTCGGCGATCATGCTGGCCAATGTCTGGGTGTTCGAGGTGATCCGCTATATCGGCGTCGCTTATCTGGGCTGGCTGGCGCTCAAGGCGCTACGTCGCGCGCTGACTTCGGATGAAGTGGCGCTGGGCAATCCGGTCACCGGCTCATTGGGTACGATATTTGCCAAAGGTGCGGCAATCCACCTGACCAACCCCAAGGCGATCCTCAGCTGGGGCTCGATCTACGCCATAGTTGCGCCAAATGACGCCAGCCTTGCTATGCTGCTGGGTTATTTCGCCATGCTTTATGCGGGTTCACTGCTGATCTTCATCGGCTACGCCTTCTTGTTTTCGTCTGCGCGCATGGTCAACGCCTATCGCCGCGCCCGCCGCTGGTTTGATTTTGCCTTCGCGGGTTTCTTTGGCGTGGCCAGCTACAAGATTCTCACGGTGCGCCTGTCATGACCTCTGAGGTGCAAGGATGATCCGCCATTGCGTGATGCTGCGACTCAAGCCTGATCACGACACCGCAGAGCTTGCCGCTGTGATGGATGGGCTGGGCGTGGTCGCAGACCGTTTGTCTGGCTGCGGTGGCTTCATCCACGGCCCCAACCGCGATTTTGAGGCAAAATCCCCAAGCTATCCCTACGGCTTCACGCTGGATTTCGCGGCTCAGGCCGACCTACAGCGCTACGCCAGTGACGAAACCCACCAGCAACTTGGCGCACGGCTTGTCGCGCTGTGCGTGGATGGGGCCGAGGGCGTCTTGGTGTTCGATCTGGAAACGCCCGACGCGGCTGACCAATAGGAGACGAGGGACTGTCATGAAAGCAATCACCTATCGCGGATTTGGTGCGGCGGCGGATGTCCTTGAGTTGGTCGACCTGCCCACGCCCAACCCCGGCCCAGGCGACGTTCTTGTCCGGGTCCACGCCAGCGGCATCAACCCCTCAGACGTCAAGCTGCGCGGCGGCGCGCGCCCTGGCGCTGTGATGCAATACCCTATGGTTGTTCCCCACTCGGACGGGGCCGGAGTGATTGAGGCCGTAGGCGAAGGGGTCGATCCCGCGCGCGTCGGCGAACGTGTCTGGATCTGGAACGGCCAATGGCAACGCGCTTTTGGCACTGGGGCCGAATACATTGCGCTACCCTCCGAACAGGCCGTATTCCTTCCAGATACGACCGGCTTCGCCGAGGGCGCGTGTTTTGGTATCCCCGCCTTGACTGCATGGTACGCGCTCTATTGTGACGGACCGATCACTGACCAGACTGTGCTTGTGACCGGCGGCGCAGGCACGGTCGGACGCTACGCCTGCCAGATGGCCGCACTGGGCGGCGCACGCGTTATCACAACGGTCAGTTCAGATGAAAAAGCCGCCCATTCCGGCGCGTCCGAATGGATCAACTACCGCACGCAAGACGTGGCCGAGGCGGCGATGGACATGACCAACGGCGCAGGCATAGACCGCATTGTCGAGGTTGATTTCGCCGCCAACCAACCCGCTTCCCTTTCTATGATCCGCCCCGGTGGCACCATCGCCAGCTATGCCTCGGCTTCACAAATGAAGCCCGAACTGGATTTCTATGGCTTCATGTTCAAGAACATCCGCCTGCATATGCTGATCGTCTACCAACTCGACGCCGCGGCCCGCCGTCGCGGCGAGGCGCAGTTGGGCCAGTGGCTGGAACAAGGCGCATTGTCCCACGCCGTCGTCCCCGGCGGAGGGCTGATGGATGCGGCAAATGCACACGCAATGGTTGAGGCGGGGCAAAAGCTCGGGACCGTTGTGTTGGAGGTCTGACATGATCCTCGGCATCGGCACCGACCTCGCGAATATTGATCGCATTCAGGGCACGCTCGACCGGTTCGGCGACCGCTTCCGTAACCGTGTCTTCACTGAAACCGAACAGCGCAAGGCTGAGCGTCGCGCCGATACTGCGGGCACCTACGCCAAACGCTGGGCCGCGAAAGAGGCGTGCTCGAAGGCGTTAGGCACCGGCCTGCGGATGGGGATCGCGTGGAAGGACATGGCGGTGACCAACCTGCGCACAGGCCAGCCCGTTATGCATGTCACCGGCTGGGCCGCAGAGCGACTGAAAGAAATGACTCCCGAAGGCCACGAGGCGATCATCCACGTCACCCTGACCGATGATCACCCCTGGGCGCAGGCCTTTGTGGTGATCGAGGCCCGCCCGCTTCAAGAAGCGCCCGCGCAGCCTTGACTTGCCCCCAACTGACCCGCATGTAGCACCCCAACCACGCAGAGACTGGAGAGAGCAGTATGGCCGAGGAAGCCAAATCCGGAAACGCCATTTGGGAGACGATCAAAACCATCGTCTATGCCCTGCTGATCGCGGGCATTTTCCGCACCCTGTTCTTTCAGCCGTTCTGGATTCCTTCCGGGTCGATGAAGCAAACCCTACTGATCGGGGATTTCCTCTTCGTCAACAAGATGGCCTATGGCTATTCCTATGCCTCGTGCCCCAGCCTTATCATCCCCAGCGTTGGCCTCAACATCGATGCCGAAGACATCTGTGGCTGGATGCAGAGCGATGACAACTCGCGTCTGATCGGCGGCGACCCTGATCGCGGCGATGTCATCGTCTTCCGCCATCCGGTGACAGGGCGCGACTATATCAAGCGACTGATCGGCCTGCCGGGTGATCGTATCCAGATTCGTGGAGGCCAAATCATCCTCAACGACACTCCTGTGCCGCAGCAACCCGATGGTGTGTTCACCGAAGTTGCTGAACCGCAGGGCCCACAAGGCCTGCGCCCGCGCTGTTCCAACGGTCCCGTCGGGATCGGCGGTGTTTGCGAAAAGAACCGCCTGATCGAGACCCTGCCAAATGGCGTGTCCTACGACGTGCTGAACATCGGCAATCAGGGCTCCGACAATACCGGTGTCTATACCGTACCCGAGGGCCACTATTTCTTCATGGGCGACAACCGCGACAACTCGGCCGACAGCCGCTTACCGCAATCCGCTGGTGGCGTGGGCTATGTACCTTACGAAAACCTGATCGGTCGCGCCGACCGGATCATGTTCTCCTCCGCAGGTCGCTCGATGCTGTTCTTCTGGACATGGCGCGGTGACCGCTTCTTCAAGGCGGTCAATTGAAGCTATCGGCTGAGATAAAGGCGTTCCAGCAGCGCTTGGGGTATGAGTTTTCCGACCCTGAACTGCTGGTGCGCGCGCTGACCCACGGCTCGGTGTCTTCTGCCACGCGCCCCGACAATCAGCGTCTTGAATTTTTGGGCGACCGCGTCCTGGGCCTCGTCATGGCCACTGCTTTGCTTGAGGCCGACAAGAAAGCTTCCGAAGGCCAACTGGCCCCCCGTTTCAACGCGCTGGTGCGCAAGGAAGCCTGCGCCGATGTGGCCCGCCAGATTGATCTGGGTGCGGTGCTGAAACTGGGCCGGTCCGAGATGCTGTCCGGAGGTCGTCGCAAGCAGGCCTTGCTGGGCGACGCGATGGAGGCGGTCATCGCGGCCATTTACCGCGACGCAGGGTTCGAGGCTGCCCGAGACGTGATCCTCGCCCTCTGGGGCGATCGCATCCACAAGGTCGAGGCCGACGCCCGCGATGCAAAAACCGCCCTGCAGGAATGGGCACAGGCCCGCGGCCAGAAACCACCCAGCTATGTCGAGGTCAAACGCACCGGCCCTGACCATGCCCCGATCTTCACGATCGCCGCTCGTCTGCAGAATGGTACCGAAGCTCAGGCCACCGCAGGCTCCAAGCGACAGGCCGAACAGGCAGCGGCAAAGGCGTTGTTGGAACAGTTGTCTTGATCCGTTTTGCGGCCAGATCATGAAGATCAGACCCGCCCAGAAATCCGATGCCGCCAGCCTCGCCGCCTTGTCGATTGAGGTCTGGATCGGAACATATCTAAAGCGTGGTGTGAACGCCTTCTTTGCCGAGTTCGCACTGTCCGAGTTCACGACCGCCCGGTTCGAAGCCATATTGGAGGACGGCCAAGACCTCTTGATGGTTTCCGAAAACGAAGACGGGATCGACGGATATATTCGGCTTGCGGAAAATCGCATCGCACCTGTGGACGGGCTTTCTGACCTAGAAATCGTGACGTTCTATGTCCAGCACCGCCATCAAGGTAAAGGCATCGGCTCAGCGCTGCTCGACATCGCGATTGACTACATGCGTGAAAAAGGGCGCCCGTCGATTTGGCTGACAACCAATTCCGAGAACACGCCCGCAATCAACTTCTATCTAGCCAAAGGGTTCCGGCAGGTCGGAGTCACAGATTTTCGGATCGGGGACCAAGCCTATCCGAACCAAGTTCTGGCGTTGAACACTACAACCTGATCGCGCGATCAAGCCCGGCCAATGCCGGCACCGGCCGACCGGGCAGCGTCGCCCTATGGGCCGCAGACTGGCCTTCGCTCACTGATATCCGCAATGCGACAAATCCCTCTGGCCCGTCCGCGCATTCTGCTATAGGGGTGCGCACTTGCAAACAGGATCGCAGGACACATGAGCACACGCGCCGGATTTATCGCCCTGATCGGAGAGCCCAACGCAGGCAAATCCACCCTTCTGAACCGCATGGTCGGGGCCAAGGTCTCGATCGTGACGCATAAGGTGCAAACCACCCGTGCTCGCATCCGTGGCGTGGCGATGGAGGGCGATGCGCAACTGGTCTTTGTCGACACGCCGGGCCTCTTCAAACCACGCCGCCGTCTGGACCGTGCCATGGTCGCCGCCGCTTGGGGCGGGGCTGCGGATGCGGATGTGGTCGTGCTGATGATCGAGGCGCATCGCGGTATCACCGAAGGTGTCGAGCGCATCCTCGAAGGCCTGGAAGAGATCGGGCAGGGCCGCACCATCGCACTTGCGATCAACAAGATCGACAAGGTGCCCTCGGAAAAGCTGCTGGCGCTGACCAGTGACCTGAATGCGCGTTATCCCTTTGCCGAGACCTTCATGATCTCGGCCGAAAAAGGCCACGGTGTCGACGATTTGCGCAAATGGCTGGCCTCGGAACTGCCCGAAGGCCCGTGGCTCTATCCAGAAGACCAGATTGCGGATCTGCCTCTGCGCATGATCGCGGCTGAGATGACGCGCGAGAAACTGACCCTGCGCCTGCATCAGGAATTGCCTTACCAGCTGACCGTCGAAACCGAGAACTGGGAAGAGCGCAAGGACGGCTCGGCCAAGATCGATCAGGTCATCTATGTCATGCGTGATGGCCACAAAGGGATCGTGCTGGGCAAACGTGGTGAGACCATAAAGGCCGTCAGTCAGGCGGCGCGTGCCGAGCTGGAAGAGTTTTTGGACCGCAAGATTCACCTGTTCTTGCAGGTGAAAGTCCGGCCAAACTGGCTGGAGGAGTCCGAGCGCTACTCGGAAATGGGTCTGGATTTCAAAGACGGCAACGCATGACCCGGGCCAAGAATTTTCGTCGAAAATTCTCAACCCCTACGGAAAGGTCAGAACCATGACCCGGCTGACAGCTGAATTCTGGGTGCATGCCTATCTGGCGCGGCTGCGGTTTCAGGAAATACCGGCTTTTGTTGTGGCGCATGGGGATGACACCGCTGGGGCGGTGCTTATCAAACTCAACACACTCAACGGGCGGGCCGCAGCCTTTCAGCGCAGTTTTGATCTGATGAGCGGCGAGCGCAAATGGGTGGAGCTCTCATCCGGCGAAGAGGCAGACGTAGATGCCGCCATCACCCGCCAACGCAGTTTTGACCCCGACCTTTGGGTGATCGAGGTGGAAGACCGCCAAGGCAGGCACCTGCTGGGTGAAGAAGGTCTGGACTAACCCGCGCCAAATGATCTTGGACGTACGGCGCAAAGCGACTATTTTGCTTTGCAACCGGCTGAATGAAACGGCCCAATCTTCCGAGGGCCGCAGGAACAGGAGGGGGTTGAGTGACTGAAACGCTTGCCCAGAAACTGGAAAACTCAAATCTCGGTCACTGGATGCAGCGGTTCGAGGGGTTCATGGTCTTCATCGGCGTCGTTGGCCCCTTCGCCACGCTTCCACAACTGATTAAGCTTTATTTCACCCACTCCGAACACGCGACCGGACAGTCGCTGCTGTCCTGGTCTCTGTATGCTGGGCTGTCGTTTTTGTGGTTCGCCTATGGGCTGGTGGTGGGCAAGTTGCCCATCTATGTGGGCAACGGTATCTCAATGGTGCTGAACCTGCTGATGGTTATCGGCATTCTGATTCACGCAGGTATGACGTTCTAGGGCGCGCGATCAGCCTGCATCGCTAAAATAGACAAAGCTCATCTTGTTGCCATCAGGATCGCGCGCATAAGCGCCATAGAAGTTCGGGCCATATTGAGGTCGATCTCCGGGATCACCTTCATTTGTTCCGCCATTGGCAAGAGCCTCCGCATGCACCTCGCGAACTTCCGCTTCGCTTTCGCAGAGCAAGCCAACCATGTTGCCGTTTCCAACCGTCGCGGCCTCTTTGTCAAAGGGCGTCGCGACCCACATGGACCCACCGCCCCGCAGCTCGTAACAAACAGCGTGGGGCATATATTCAGCAATAACCTTGCCGCCGATTTTGGGCACAACCGCATCGTAAAAGCTTCGCGCTTTGACGACATCATTTGAACCGATCATGACATAGTTAAGTGACATTTCTTAAATTCCTCCGTGTAGAACATAAAGTGAACACTATTGCGTGAACAGATGTCACGCAACGTGTTTTTGGTGTTCCACAGGGTCAACCTAACGCGTTTCTACCTTGAACCTGCAACGGCCATAAGATTTCCTGCGTATATATCTGGTGACCTAACGAGGCCAAACTTGGACTGGCGTGATCACGGCATTCTTCTGACCTCTCGCCGTCATGGTGAGACAGCGGCGATCATCGAGGTCTTTACCGAAGCCCATGGTCGTCACGCCGGCATTGTGCGCGGAGGCACCAGCCGCAAGATCGCCCCGATCCTGCAACCCGGCGCGCAACTGGACGTGCTTTGGCGCGCGCGGCTCGAAGAACATCTTGGCACCTTTCAGGTCGAACCCCTGCGTTCGCGCGCTGCAGCGGCGTTTTCAGGGCGGCTGGCGCTCGCCGGATTAAATGCGGTGGTGGCGCTGCTGTCCTTTTGCCTGCCCGAACGCGAGCCTCATCCGGCGATCTATCAGCAAACAGAACAGTTGATGGACCTGCTGGGTCAGGATGAGGTCTGGCCACTGGCCTATCTGCGCTGGGAACTGGCGCTGCTGGAAGAGCTGGGCTTTGGCTTGGATCTTTCGGCCTGCGCAGTGACAGGGGCGACCGAGGGGTTGGTCTATGTCTCTCCGAAAACCGGCCGCGCGGTCAGTGCGGCGGGGGCAGGGGACTGGGCCGATAAGCTGCTGCCTTTGCCCCCCTGCCTGCGCGGCGAAGGCGCGGCTCCGGATACCGAGATTGCTGAAGCCTTACGCACAACCGGGTATTTTCTGGAAAACCATCTGGCTCCGTCGCTGGGTCATACGCCGTTGCCGGACGCACGCGCGCGATTTGTGGCGCAGTTTACTCGGCGGCTTTGAACACCATTTCGTGCCCGTCCTCATTGCGCAGGATCAGCACATCGCCGGACACCTCGGACTGGGTCATCGCCATCAGTGCGGCGAAATAAAACCCCTCGGCTTCAAGCCCGGCGCAAGCCGCGCGGGTGGCGACAAGATCGGTGATCTCAAACCACGGGTAGGGTGCATTCAGTGTACCTGAATAAGTGTTGCACGGGGCATTGCCCTCAATCCGACCCTCTTCGGGGAATCGCAAAAGGGCGCTGGCCTCAAAAGGCTGCCCGTCGATCTCTTGCAAAGCCCATGTCTGATCCGCTGCGCCATAGGCGGCGACAGTCTCATCCTTGTCGCATTGGAACAGGGTCAAAAGGGGCAGGAACAAGGCCAGACGTAACATCGCAATATCCTGTCAGTAGGGGTTCACACCGCTGATTAACTCTTCGCGCACTTCAAGGCGGGGGCGCCAGTTGTATTTGGTGTCCTCGCGCACCTGATCCCAGTAAAGCACCCCGCTGTTGCGCCACGGGTCAAGGATGATGCCTTCATACATTGAATCTCCCTTAGCGCTGATCAGAGCCGAATGGTGGATGATCCGGAACGCAGTTGGAGGCGACGTGGCCCAGTGCAGGTCCAGCGTGCGAAAGTTCTCTTGCTTCAAACGCGTGGTCATGGCCTGCGCCCAATCATTGCACAGACCTTTTTCGCGAAATCCGTTGATGACCTTTGCGTTGTGGATGATGGCTGGATCGGTGACGTTCCAGTCCTGTTTCAGTTGATTGGAATAGGCATAAGATATCTCCGCTGCACGCCGCGCCTCGGCAGGGTCAACCTTGGGGTCAAGCTGCTGGATCGCTTGTGCCAACTGGTCCACATCATCGGGCCCGGTGTTTGGTGCCATGGCGCATCCGGCAAGGGCCATGCAGGTGGCCAAAACTGCGATGATGATCTTCACGCTCGATTCTCCTGTGGCCAGCTTGGGCGCTGGGTTTGGTTGACGCCCTTTACCCGATTTCTGCGCTCGATCCGAGGGGGAAGTTTCGCCCATTAAGCCCTGAAACCGAGTTGTACAACTCGGAAGAAATAGGCCTGAAGGTCCGTACAACACGGAAGAAAAAGAAAACCCGGCGCAAGGCCGGGTTCAGTTGGGGAAACCGCGTCGCTTCGGGCGTCAGCCCAGCAATCGACGCGCGATGACTTGCGCCTGTATTTCTGCGGCGCCTTCAAAGATATTTAGGATGCGCGCGTCACAAAGCACGCGGCTAATTTTGTATTCCAGAGCGAAGCCGTTGCCGCCATGAATCTGCAGCCCGTTATCCGCCGCAGCCCAAGCAACTCGAGCGCCCAGCAGCTTGGCCATCCCGGCCTCAAGGTCGCAACGTTGACCGTGATCTTTTTCCCAAGCAGAATAATAAGTTAGCTGTCGCGCGATCATGATCTCGACCGCCATCATCGCCAGCTTGCCCGAGACGCGAGGGAAATTGATCAGAGATTTGCCGAACTGCTTGCGGTCTTGTGCATATTGCATGGCAATGTCCAAAGCACTCTGCGCTACGCCGATGGCGCGGGCAGCCGTTTGGATGCGGGCAGACTCGAAGGTTTCCATTAACTGCTTGAAACCTTTGCCTTCTTCGCCGCCCAGCAGGTTTTCGCCCTTCACTTCGAAGCCGTCAAATCCCAGCTCGTATTCCTTCATGCCACGATAACCCAACACCTCAATCTCACCACCAGTCATGCCGGGCGTGGGGAAAGGGTTCTCGTCGGTTCCAGGTGTCTTCTCAGCCAGGAACATGGACAGCCCACGGTGATCGGTACTGTCGGGATTAGTCCGCGCCAACAAGGTCATCACATGGGTGCGCGCCGCGTGTGTGATCCATGTTTTATTTCCTGTTATCTTATAGTTACCATCTTCACCCTTGACGGCCCGCGTGCGCAGGCTGCCCAAATCCGATCCGGTATTGGGTTCAGTGAAAACAGCGGTTGGCAGGATCTCGGCGCTGGCCAGTTTTGGCAGCCAGTTGGCCTTTTGTTCATCCGTACCGCCCGCGATGATCAGTTCTGCGGCGATTTCGGACCGTGTGCCCAGAGAACCCACACCGATGTACCCGCGCGAAAGCTCTTCCGAGACCACACACATTGAGGCTTTGGATAGGCCGAACCCGCCGAATTCTTCGGGGATGGTCAGACCGAACACGCCCATCTCGGCCAGTTCCTCGATAATCTCGATTGGGATCAGTTCGTCCTTCAGGTGCCATTCGTGGGCATTAGGCTCAACCTTTTCAACGGCATAGCGGCGAAACTGGTCTCGGATCATCTCCAGTTCTTCGTCCAGACCAGACGCACCAAACATGGTGGCACCGGACTGGTCCTGCATCAACTCAACCAGACGCGTGCGCGCGGCCTGAGAGTTGGCTTGCGCCATCAGTGTCTGCACTTCGCTGCATTGGAATCCCGACAGAGCATCCCAGCCAAGGCCAAGATCCTGCAAACGTACAACCTCGCCCTGGTTCATCGGAATACCACCGGCGATCTGATGCAAGTATTCCCCAAAGGCGATCTGATGCAACAGCTGCTCCATCTCGCCGAATTTTCCCTCGGTCTGAAGCGCCTCGGCCCAGCGCTGCATCTGCTGCAGCGACTGGTGGTATGTGGCCAGCCAAGCCAGCCCATGGGCGGCTGTCTGATTGGCCTCGATCAGTGCGCCCGATATTCGCCCTTCGCTAGTCACCTGCGCGCGAACCGATTCGACCGCCTTATCGAACACCGCTTGAACGCCGGGCAGGGCGGCTGCGCTGAGTGTTAGAAGATCGGGCAAAACCGCTGGCTGCGTCATGTTCGTCACATCCTGTCCGTCATGGGCCATGAATCACGTCCTCTGCTGGGTTGTCTGGTCATATCATGCTGCACATGCAGCGCAACAAAAATACGCAAATCATCCATAAAAAGTTCAAAAATTGCTTAGTGACTTTTGCAGTGCAGAAATTTTTTGGACTGGTATGAAGGGTCGATGGGACTGTTTTCACTTATGTCGCCGCAGGATTTCTGTCTGGCTTTGGTCGTTGCCTTCGTCGCGGGCTGGGTCAAAGGCATGGTCGGTTTTGCCATGCCAATGGTGCTTGTTTCTGGTCTTAGCATGATGCTGCCGCCTGAGCTGGCGCTGGCAGGTCTAATCTTGCCCACGCTGGTGACCAATGGGGTGCAGGCCTTGCGGGAAGGTTTACCTGCGGCGGTGGCGTCAGTTCGAAAGTTCAAGGTATTTCTGAGCGTTGGACTGGTCTGTCTATTGGCCAGCGCGCAGCTGATCAACATCCTGTCGCCCAAGGCATTTTTGCTGATCTTAGGCGCACCAGTTTCGTTCTTTGCTCTGATGCAACTACTGGGGCTGAAACTGACGCTGCAAGCGCCCTCAATGCGGGTTGAGGCTATGGTGGGTGCGGTGGCCGGTGCTGTCGGCGGCATCTCGGGCGTGTGGGGACCACCAACCGTGGCCTATCTGACAGCCTTGAATACACCGAAGAAGGATCAGATGCGGGTGCAGGGCGTGATATACGGTCTGGGCGCTGTGGCGCTTATTGTGGCGCATCTGGGTTCGGGTATTCTAAGGACTGACACAGCGGTGTTCTCAGCGCTGCTGATTATCCCTGCCTTGCTGGGAATGCGCGGCGGTCAGTTTCTGCAGGATCGTATCGATCAGGCACAGTTCCGCAAACTCACTCTGCTTGTACTGCTGATTGCAGGGCTGAACCTGCTGCGCAGGGGTCTTTTGGGTTAATTGCGTCTTTCAGCAAACCGAAAGGCGAAATAGAGGCCCAACATTAGGAAGAAAAGACCTGAGATATCACCGATCAGATAGGCGATATACTCGGCCGTTGCGCTGCCGAAGGCCATGTTGGTGAGAACGGACACCAATACCGATGTGATGATTCCAACGCCCATCACGCACAGCCAGCATGGCTTCCGATCGACGCGCGGAAACAAATCCCAGCCCAACGCCTTGCAGACATAAAAAACCGCTGGAACTGTGGTGACCGCGATAGTGATCGCCAGCAATCTGCTGGGCAGAAGAACATCCCAACCGCCCACAAGGGCAAAGACGATGGCAACGCCGGGCAACAGTGCGAATATCGCCCTCCATCCCAATAACCAGGCCGACAGGACCCGCACGCCGTGCGGCAGGAACAATAAGCTGGCATAGCTGGGGTATGCGGGAAAAAACACGTTCTGAAGCGGCATCAGCACCTGGAATGTTAGGAACGATGCAGCGACATAGGCCAAAGAGGCATAGAATGTTTCAGAGGCCCATCTGCGCACGGGGTCAGCCGATTACAGATCTGGGGTGGCGATCACCTGGGCGCATGAACCAGATACCGTCCGCGATTGGCGCTACCGCTTTGCGACAGATAACCCTTTTGAACCAGAGACTTCAGCGCGCGGAAAAATGTCGGGCGAGATACGCTTTTGACCAGCGTGTGTTCGATCAGACCAAAGGTGCGTACTTCGCGATCATCTTTCGACAGTTCTTCGGCGGCATAGTAGATGTCGCGCTCGACCGGTGAGAGTTCTTCCAGCCCAAGAGTGCGCTCCATGCTTTGCATCAATTTGCGCAGTTCGGTGAGTTTTGAGATTTCAGTCATTACTTGCCTATAGTTTCCGTGACGGACCGAGGCAGTTCGAAAGGCTGACCTTTGGAACACATCACGCCGACACCCATCCCCGTGTAGAAATAATCATTACCTTGTTGAACGGCCCGAGACATGATGTGAGTAAGCTAGCCCGGATCGCCCGATGTTCAAATTTAACAGAAGCCGCTGCCAAAGGACGCCGGGCTTCGAAGCGTCTTGGGTAAATTGCGATAGCGCATGTTGCACGTTATCGCAATGAACTTGTCTGTGTGCACACAAGGTGCCGAAGCGTAAGCTTTGGTGGGTCAGGGGCCATGATGGCCCCTGAATTCGATCAACCGATCGCGACAGCTTTGATGTCTTCGTCGATGAAGGGCAGGTACTGCTCGAAGTTTTCCGCGAACATGTGCACCAGCTTTTCCGCCTGTTTGTCGAACGCTTCCTGATCGTCCCAGGTTCGGCGCGGATCCAGCAAGACCTCGGGCACACCAGGGACAGAGACCGGCACATCGAAGCCGAAATTGGCGTCCTTGCGGAATTCCGCATCGGTCAGTGATCCTTCCAGCGCAGCCGTCAGCAGCGCGCGGGTGGCCTTGATTGGCATGCGGCTGCCCACGCCGTAGGCACCTCCAGTCCAACCAGTGTTGACCAACCAGCAGGTCGCGCCATGCTGAGCAATCTTATCGCGTAGAAGGTTGCCATAAGCCTCTGGGCGGCGTGGCATAAAGGGCGCGCCAAAGCAGGTCGAGAAGGTGGGCTGCGGTTCGGTCACGCCACGTTCGGTCCCGGCGACCTTCGAGGTAAAGCCGGAAAGGAAGTGATACATCGCCTGCGCAGGCGTCAACCGCGCGATCGGAGGCAAAACGCCGAACGCATCGCAGGTCAACATGATGATGTTCTTAGGGTGCCCACCCAATGCAGTTTTCGACGCGTTGGAGATGTATTCCAACGGGTAGGCGCAGCGCATATTCGCAGTCAGAGAGTCGTCGTTGAAATCCAGCTCTTTGGTCTCGGGATCAAAAACCATGTTCTCGATCACGGTGCCAAATTTCGAGGTGGTGGCGTAGATTTCTGGTTCGGCCTCGGCGTTCAGGTTGATGGTCTTGGCATAGCAACCACCTTCAAAGTTGAAGGTGCCTCGATCTGACCAACCGTGTTCGTCATCACCGATCAAGGTGCGCGACGGGTCGGCAGACAGGGTGGTCTTGCCGGTGCCGGACAGGCCGAAGAACACGGCGGTGTCGACCGGGTTGCCAACCGCGTGGTTAGCCGAGCAGTGCATCGGCATCACGCCTTTTTCGGGCAGCATATAGTTCAGCAGGGTGAAGACGGACTTCTTGTTCTCGCCGGCGTATTCGGTGCCGCCGATCAGGATCAGCTTGCGATCAAAGTTCAGTGCAATCACCGTTTCGCTGCGGCAGCCATGCTTTTTGGGGTCCGCATGGAAGCTGGGACAGTTGATGATGGTAAAGTTAGCCTTGAAATCATCCAGATCCTCACGATCCGGGCGGCGCAGCAGGTGGCGGATGAACAGGTTGTGCCACGCCAGCTCGGTTACCATGCGCACATTGATCGAGTAGCTGGGATCAGCCCCGCCCACGAGGTCCTGCACGAAGTAGTCGCGGCCTTTCATATGGGTCAGCATATCTTCATAGAGCGCGTCAAAACCTTCAGGGCTCATGGCGGCGTTGTTTTCCCACCAGATGCTGTCGGCAACACTGTCTGTCTTGACGACATGCTTGTCCTTGGGTGAGCGGCCAGTGAATTTGCCGGTGGTGACCAGAAAGGCGCCGCCATTGCCAAGGGTGCCTTCGCCGCGCTTCAGCGCTTCTTCGATCAGCGCCGGTTCCATGAAGTTGTAATAGACATTGCCCAGACCCTCGATGCCCTGATCTTCGAGGCGGAATTGCGGGTTAACCCGTCCAGATGTCATGTGTGTCTTCTCCTGTGGCGGCGCGAGGGCCTTGGGCCGGGTGCACCATTGGGGCGGATACCGGAAAGAGCCGGCGGTCAAGCGCCTCTTATCACGGTATTTTGGGACATGAACAGGAGGGTTGGGGGTAGTTAGCGCAACCAAGTTGAGGTTTAGCGCCATCACGATTTGTCTGCCGTAAATCAAGGCAGCTATTTGGGCGCAGCAAGGCAAATTTGCCGCATACCTGCCGCAAGAATGGCACGATTCGAGGTTACGAGTTGATTCGGTGGCTCAAAACCGCCAACAATGCCTTACAAAAAAGCGTATTATTGCGCGAGTGAGCAGGAATAGGGGTGAACCCGATGTCAAAGATTGCACTGGTGGACGACGACAGAAATATCCTGACGTCCGTGTCCATGACACTCGAAGCCGAAGGGTTTGAGGTCGAAACATACAACGATGGTCAGGCTGCGCTGGACGCTTTCAACAAAAAGCTGCCAGACATGGCCGTACTGGATATCAAGATGCCGCGGATGGACGGCATGGATCTGCTGCAAAGGCTGCGGCAGAAAACCCAGATGCCCGTGATCTTTCTGACCTCCAAAGATGACGAGATTGACGAGGTTCTGGGTCTGCGCATGGGTGCAGATGACTACGTCAAAAAACCATTCTCTCAGCGGCTGCTGGTCGAACGGATTCGCGCCTTGTTGCGCCGTCAGGAAGCGGTCGATGGTGATGTGACCAACGCGGCCTCGGGCGATACAAAAGTGATGGAGCGGGGTGAGCTGCGGATGGACCCGCTGCGCCACGCAGTCAGCTGGAAGGGCAATGATGTCTCGCTGACAGTTACCGAGTTTCTGCTGCTGCAGGCCTTGGCGCAACGTCCGGGCTTTGTCAAAAGCCGCGATCAGCTGATGGATGTGGCTTATGATGATCAGGTCTACGTGGATGACCGCACCATTGACAGCCATATCAAGCGTCTGCGTAAGAAGATGCGCGCCGCCGATCCCGAGTTTTCGGCGATAGAAACGCTGTACGGTATCGGGTATCGTTATAACGAAGAATAGGCGCGGCCGTTTTATTAAGCCGAAGGGGTCTCGTGCGCGATACTGAACAAGCCAACCAAGAGCACGACGCAGGCGTCGTTCTTGGGGATGACTGGGTCATCCCCCAAGACCCTGATGCTGCCGAGCTACAGGCCAAGCGTTCGCGACGAAACCTGTTTTCGCTGCGCTATTCGCCCCTGGCGCGCAGGATCATCACCTTCAACCTCATTGCCCTTGTCATTTTGGTGGCAGGGCTGCTGTATCTGGACGACACGCGAAAAGAACGGGTTCAACAGACCGCGCAGAACCTGGTCGGTGATGCGCAACTTGTAAGCAACGTTTTTGAAACCCAGCTGCGTCAACCCTCTGCCAATGGTGCAAGGACATTAGATGTCCGCGACACGCTGGCAGGCCTCAGCTTGCCCGAAGGCGGTGAGGTCTTTGTATATGACGGCACTGGCACTCTGATTGGTTGGACACGCGGAGCGCCCATGGCTGACAAATTGCCCAGCCTTTTGCATCTGGACGCCGACAGCGCCGCTGGAAGCACTTTGATCAGCGACGCATTGAACGCGGTTTGGAATGGTGTTTCTGCGATCTTTAGCGGTTCTTCCGAAAGCGAGGCTCCGACGCTGGCGCAACGGGTGCAGGAAATGATCCCGCAAGCGCTGAACGGCGGATTGCAAGTACAGGCCGTGCACGACGATAAAGGCAAGACGGTGATTGTCGCCGTGGCCCCGATCCTATTGGACGATACGCCTGTGGGTGCCGTTGCTATGGCGGGCCCGGCGGGCGAGATCGATGCGCTGGCCCGCAAGGAGCAAGAGCGGATCCTGCAGATGTTTGTGGTGGCACTGCTGGTCTCGATCGGTCTGAGCCTCGTTTTGGCCTCAACGATTGCCAATCCTCTTGCTGATCTGGCCGCCGCTGCCGAGATGGGCAAGGACCGCGGAGCCGGAGTGAACCCCGGACGTATCCGCATCCCGGATCTCAGTGCGCGCCCGGATGAAATCGGCCGTCTGAGCCAGGCTTTGCGCGGGATGGTCACGGCGCTTTATAACCGCATTGACGCGAACGAACAATTTGCGGCCGATGTCGCGCATGAGATCAAGAACCCGTTGGCCAGCCTGCAATCCGCCGTGGGCACCATGCGCATGGTCAAACGCGATGATCAGCGCGAAAAGCTATTGGGCGTGATTGAGCATGATGTGCGGCGATTGGATCGACTGGTCAGCGATATCTCGAACGCATCGCGGCTGGACGCGGAACTGGTGAAAGAAGAAGAGCAGCCCTTTGACCTGCTCAATCTGCTTGGCAATATCAGTCAGTTTCTGGGTGAAGATGCCCGTTCGAAAGGCATCGAATATATCACTGACCTTCCCTCGGACCCCATCGTGGTCAACGGGCTCGAGGCGCGTCTGGCGCAGGTCTTTGTCAACCTGATCACCAATGCGATTTCGTTCTGCGAGGACAAAGACGCCATCCGGGTCTGGGTCCGCCGTCGTGACAACCGCGTGCTCGTGGTGGTTGAAGACACCGGTCCCGGCATTCCTGATCAGGCGCTGACCAAGATCTTCAAGCGTTTCTACTCCGAACGCCCCGAAGAGCATTTCGGCAACAATTCGGGCCTTGGATTGGCGATTTCGAAACAAATCGTCGAGGCGCATGGTGGTGTGATCTGGGCAGAAAACATCCGTCCGACCGAAGCCGATATCACCTCGGACCCGCTAGGTGCGCGGTTTGTTGTCGGGCTTCCCGTCTAGGTTATGAGCACCACCCCACTTTCTGAGATAGCGGGTCAAGGGTCGGCCTGCATTCATGGGACCTGTGTTGTGGTTCAGGAAAAAGGCTTATTGATCATTGGCGCCTCGGGTACGGGCAAATCTTCTTTGGCGCTACAGATGATGGCGCTTGGGGCGCAGCTTGTCGCGGATGACCGGGTCGAATTGACCGGAAAGGCCGATCACGTGATGGCAGCTGGACTTCCGCAGATCCGCGGCCTGATTGAAGCGCGCGGCATCGGGTTACTGCGAGCTGAAGCCGCGAGGCCGGTCCGATTGGCATTTGTTGTGGATATGGACCAACCCGAGCCCGCGCGATTACCTGAACCCGCTGAAATTCTTGTGTTGAAGCAAACTGTTCCCTTGCTTCGCGGGGCTGACGTGCCCAATTTGGCTGCAGGACTTATTCAACTTGTGAAAATGGGGCGCGTAGCCCCGGAATGGCCGAATACATGACAGCACAACAGCGCGTCGTTCTGATAACAGGTCCTTCCGGTGCAGGGCGATCGACCGCAATTCATGTGCTTGAAGATCTGGGGTTCGAGGCGATTGACAACCTGCCGATGGGGTTGCTGGCTCGCCTCGTCGACAATTCGGAGCCTGCGCGCCCTATGGCTTTGGGTATAGACGCGCGCAACCGCGATTTTTCAACCACCGGGTTTATCGAACTTGCCGCCAAACTGGGCCGGATGGAGAATGTCGACCTGACGATCCTCTATCTGGATTGCCGGGACGAGGTGCTGCTGCGTCGCTTCTCGGAGACCCGCCGCCGTCACCCGGTTGCGACTGATGCCAGCCCGGAAACCGGCATTTGTCAGGAAAAGGAACTGTTAGCCCCAATTCGCGAGTTTGCCGACACGCTGATCGACACCAGCGCGTTGAATGTGCATCAGCTGCGGGAAGAGGTCGAACGCTGGTTCGCCCCAAAGGGCGGGCGGCATCTGGCGGTGTCGATCGAATCCTTCTCGTACAAGCGGGGCTTGCCGCGCGGTTTGGACATGGTGTTCGATTGCCGGTTTCTGGCCAATCCATACTGGCGGCCTGAACTGCGGGATGCGGATGGTCGAAACTCGGATGTGGCGGCCTATGTTCAATCAGATGCAAACTATGGCGTCTTCTTTGACCGGGTGGTCGACCTGCTGATCGAACTGCTTCCGGCCTTCCGTGAGGAAGGCAAAGCGCACCTTTCAGTTGCATTTGGGTGCACCGGAGGGCAGCACCGCTCGGTCGCGGTGGCTGAAGCAGTTGCAAAGGCCCTTGCAGAAGGGGGGCAGCAGGTGGCAATTAGGCATCGCGAAATGGAACGACGCGCGATGAATGTGAGGCCGGAGTGATCGGGATCGTTATTGTTGCACATGGTGGGTTGGCTCAGGAGTATCTTGCGGCCACGCAGCATGTGGTTGGAAAGCAACCCGGACTGGTGGCCATCCCGATAGAAGCCGACCATGATCGCGAAGCGAAACAAGTTGAAATCTGCCGCGCGGCGGACGAGGTCGATATGGGCGATGGCGTCGTTGTGGTGACCGATCTGTTTGGCGGCAGCCCCTCGAATCTGAGCCTGCGCGCATGTGCGCCACAAGACCGGCGAATCCTTTACGGGGCCAACCTTCCCATGCTGATCAAACTGGCCAAAAGTCGCCACTTGCCACTGGCCGAGGCCGTGCGTTTGGCTTTGGAAGCTGGACGAAAGTACATCAATGCGCAAAATGTGACATTGGATTGACACCGGATAGATTCATATGACGACCAAGAGTTTGAAAATTATCAATGAAAAGGGCCTTCACGCCCGCGCTTCTGCCAAGCTGGTCGAGGTGGTCGAAGGCTTTGATGCGCGCGCCGAGGTGTCACGAGACGGGCTTTCTGCCTCGGGCGACAGTATCATGGGCCTTTTGATGTTGGCAGCGTCGCGCGGAAGCACTATTGACGTCGAGACGTCCGGCCCGGATGCTGAGGCGTTGGCAGAGGCTTTGGAAACATTGGTGAACGATAAGTTCGGCGAAGGGTTCTGACAGCCACGACACCAAGGACGGAAAGACAAGGCAATTGGCGGAAACCACGCACGATACCAAGACAGGTCCTGTAGTGGATCACGACACCGATCAGGGTGAAATCTACGACCGCAGAACCCTGACCTACGCCAACTCGTTTGACGATGCCTGGACGTCTACGGCCATTCGCGCCATCGAATGGTGCACAGGCAAGCTGACCATCTTGCGCATGGTCAACAAGTTCGAGAAGCAGAACGATCGCTATCGAGGTCAGAAGTTCTGGGGCGGTGCGCTCAAGACCATGGGTATCGAGCTGACAACCCCAGCCGAACAGATCGCCCGCATCCCAAAAGAAGGCCCCGTAGTGGTCGTCGCGAACCATCCGCACGGCATGGTTGATGGCATGATCTTCGCTGAACTCATCGGCCGGGTCCGCAGTGACTATCGCATCCTGACCCGCTCAGTCCTGACCGGGTTGGATGAAGCTGCGACCTCATTCATGATCCCGGTGCCGTTCCCGCATGATCCTGAAGCGCAGGCCAAGATGCTCGAGATGCGCAGCAAGACGATGAAACATCTGGCAGATGGGGGCGTTGTCGCGTTATTCCCGTCAGGTGTTGTGATGTCTTCGGATGATTGGTTCGGACCAGCCATCGAGCGGGAGTGGAATGTCTTCACCGCGAAGATGATCCGTAGGTCGGGTGCCAAGGTCGTGCCGATCTTCTTCCCTGGCAGCAACTCGCGCTGGTATCAAATTGCCAACCGGATATCGCCCATCCTGCGCCAGGGCCTACTGCTGCACGAAATCGTCCGATCCTGCAACAGGCCCCAGTCGCCGGTGATCGGTGACCCGATTTCGGATAAAGACATGGACCTGCTGGAACGCGACCCCCGCGGTTTCATGGCATGGCTCCGTGATCACACCATGGCGCTGGGCAAGACGCTCAAATCCTGATCCGCCCCTTCATCTGGCCAAAAATATCTCGGGAGTGAATTGAGCCATAGGCACAAGAGAGGGCTGGCCCTCTCAGATTCTACCGTGTGGGTACCGGAACCTCGCCTCGATAATCATAAAACCCGCGTTCGGTTTTGCGTCCCAGCCATCCGGCTTCGACATATTTCGTCAACAGCGGGCAGGGACGATACTTGGTGTCTGCCAGTCCGTCATGTAACACGTTCATGATCGCCAGACAGGTATCCAAGCCGATGAAGTCCGCCAGTTCCAATGGGCCCATAGGGTGGTTTGCGCCCAGTTTCATCGATTGGTCAATGGACTGCACATTCCCGACACCTTCATACAATGTGTAAACCGCCTCATTGATCATGGGCATCAGAATGCGATTCACGATAAAGGCCGGAAAATCTTCGGCGCTGGCTGAGGTTTTGCCAAGCCGGTCCACTACGGCTTTACAGGAGTTAAAGGTTGCTTCATCGGTGGCGATGCCCCGGATCAACTCGACGAGCTGCATCACAGGGACCGGGTTCATGAAGTGGAATCCCATGAAACGTTCGGGCCGGTCGGTGCGGCTGGCCAGCCGGGTAATTGAGATCGACGAAGTGTTCGATGTCAGGATCGTATGTGGCTGTAGGTGCGGCAACAGGTCTTCAAAGATTGCCTGTTTCACCGTTTCCCGCTCGGTCGCGGCTTCGATTACAAGATCGGTCTGCCCCAAATCCGGCAGATTCAGCGTCGTTGTGATCCGACCCAACGCGGATTTCACTGCATCATCCGAGATTTTGCCGCGCGACGCTTGACGCGCCAGGTTGGTTTCAATGGTTGCCATCGCGCTGTTTAGCGCGTCCTGGCTGACATCGTTCAGTAGAACATCATACTCTGCCAACGCCATAACATGAGCAATCCCGTTACCCATCTGTCCAGCGCCGATCACTCCGACTGATTTTACGTCCATTTGTTCGATGCCCTTGTTCGCAGAATACGGCGACATTATCGGCAGTTCCCTATGGGCGGCAAGGGGACGGGGACAGTCAATTTCGCTTCAAATGCGCGCATTAGGACTTTCTCAAGACTTGCGGCGGCAAAATGGCGGTTGGGTGAATATTTGGGTGAGTGTGATGAGCTATCAATCGATCAATGCGGTCCATTCCGCGGAAACGACGTGCGAATATGAAAATTCGAAACTACGTTTCAGGGGCCCTCAAAGGGCGTTGAACAACCCCTATGTGGCATGTTTGGGGGGCGAAGAGACTTTTGGCCGTTTCGTGGAAACCCCCTTTCCCAATGAGTTGGAACGTCGTCTGGATCGTCGATGCCTCAACCTTGGCAGCCTGTTCTGCGGTGTCGAAGCGTTGACGCAGGACAAAGGGCTACTGGAGATCGCAAACCGATCTGATATCTGCGTCCTGCAGTTACCCGGCATGCTGGGGCTATCGAACCGATTCTACCGGGTGCACCCACGACGCAATGACCGTTTCGTTTCGCCAAATGCCGATCTGGTTGCGCTGTATCCCGAAGAAGATTTTACGGATGTCCATTTTGTACAGCACTTGCTGACCCGCCTGTCGGCACGCTCGGATGCCCGTATTGAACTTGTGGAACAAGAGTTGCGCAATGTCTGGATCGAAAAGCTCGGCAAGTTTCTTGCAGAAGTAGGCCCGCCCGTCCTGCTTTTGCATCTGCAAGTGGAGAGAAGCGATTTGGATTCGACACCGGGTGACGGCTTTGCAATCAACCCCGAGATGATTGAGCCTTTGAGACCCCATTGTACGGATATTTTGTCCTTGCAGGTTCAGGTGTCCGGCGTATCCGATGAGCTTGAAGACATGTTGTTTGGCACCCTGCAACAACCGATTGCCGAGCATATGATCGGCCCAGCCACACATCGCAATATCGCTGGCTCACTTGCCCAAGTGATCAACGACCTGGGCGTATAAACAGCAAAGGCCCGCCAGTGGCGGGCCTTCTAAGATTTTTCGTCGAGAAATCTTTGTCTGAAATCAGCCGAGTTTTTCGGTGAGTTCCGGGACGGCCTGGAACAGGTCTGCGACCAGACCGAAGTCTGCGACCTGGAAGATCGGCGCTTCTTCGTCCTTGTTGATCGCAACGATGACCTTGGAGTCCTTCATGCCCGCCAGGTGCTGGATCGCACCCGAGATGCCGACTGCAACATACAGGTCAGGGGCAACAACTTTACCGGTCTGACCCACCTGCCAGTCGTTCGGGGCGTAGCCCGAGTCAACTGCGGCGCGTGAGGCACCAACGGCGGCTCCCAGCTTATCGGCCAGGCCTTCGATCAGTTTGAAGTCGTCTTCCGAGCCAACACCACGGCCACCCGAAACAACAACACCAGCCGAAGTCAGTTCAGGACGGTCGCTTTCAGCAACCTTGTCCTCGACCCACGACGACAGGCCGGGGTTTTCGCCGACCGAGATGGTCTCGACCGCCGCCGAACCACCTTCGCCCGCCGCATCGAAGCTGGCGGTCCGGATGGTCACGACTTTCTTGGCGTCGTTCGATTTCACGGTCTGGATCGCGTTACCCGCATAGATCGGACGCTCGAAAGTGGTGGCATCGACCACGCCGGACGCGTCCGAGATCACCATCACGTCCAGCAGGGCTGCAACGCGCGGCATCACGTTCTTGGCGTCGGTGGTGGCAGGGGCAACGATATGCTCGTACCCATCGGCCAGCCCCACGATCAGGGCTGCGGTCGATTCCGCCAGGCGATGACCCAGCGAGGCGTCTTCGGCCACCAGAACCTTGGATACGCCATCGATCTTGGCAGCGGCCTCACCAGCAGCAGCGGCAGAACCACCTGCGGCCAGAACGGTGATGTCGCCCAGCGATTTGACAGCCGCTACGGTCTTGGCGGTGGCGTCAACCGACAGCTCACCATTGTTAACCTCTGCGAGAAGAAGAACAGCCATTATACAGCCCCCGCTTCTTTGAGTTTCTCGACCAGCTCATCAACCGAGCCCACGATGATACCAGCAGCACGTGCCGGCGGCTCTTCGGTCTTGACGACTTCCAGACGCGGAGTGACGTCGACGCCATAGTCGGCGGCGGTTTTCTCATCCAGCGGCTTTTTCTTCGCTTTCATGATGTTCGGCAGCGACGCATAGCGCGGCTCGTTCAGGCGCAGGTCGACGGTCACGATGGTTGGCATTTTGACGGAGATGGTCTGCAGACCGCCGTCAACCTCACGGGTGATCTTGGCAGTGTCGCCTTCGATGTCCAGTTCGGACGCGAAAGTGCCTTGGCTCCAGCCCAGCAGGGCTGACAGCATCTGACCGGTGGCGTTCATGTCATTGTCGATCGCCTGCTTGCCCGCCAGAACGATGCCCGGCTGCTCTTCTTCGACAACTTTGGCGAGGATCTTGGCAACGGCAAGCGGTTCGATGTCCTGATGCACGTCATCCGCCGCGACAACCAGAATGGCACGGTCGGCGCCCATGGCCAGTGCGGTCCGCAGGGTTTCCTGCGACTGTTTCACACCGATCGAAACGGCAACAACCTCATCGGCCTTGCCCGCCTCTTTCAGGCGGATCGCCTCTTCCACGGCAATTTCGTCGAACGGGTTCATCGACATTTTTACATTGGCGAGATCAACGCCGCTGCCATCCGCTTTCACACGAACTTTCACGTTGTAGTCAATCACGCGCTTGACAGGCACGAGTACCTTCATTTTTGCGTATGCTCCTTACAAAAACGGCAAGCCGCGCAGCGACTCCACCAATGCTCTCGCTGGCTTAGATAGCGGGTCGTGATGTTCTGCGACAGAGCAAAATCGTCACGTCATGGTTTCGAGACGTCGCGTTTTGTCATTTTTTGGACCAGAAACGAAATTTAGTTTCCCGACGGCAGGCGCGATCACCGGTTTGCGCCGGGAATCCAGAGCACATCATCGTGCCCGCCGTTGTTGGCACAGCGCGCGGCGACAAAGAACCAATCGCTCAGGCGGTTGAGGTATTTGACAGCCACCTCATTGACCGGTTCTATGTTTGTCAGCTCAACCGCCAACCGCTCGGCCCGGCGCGAAACTGTTCTGCACACATGCAGATGCGCGGCCAAACGTGAGCCACCGGGTAGGATGAAACTGCGCAAGGGCTGGAGCGCTTCATTCATCGCGTCGATCTCGGCTTCAAGCCGGTCGATCTGAGCGGAAACGATACGCAGGGGCGGGTAGTCGGCCTCGGCATCCTTATCCATGTCGGGGCGGCAGAAATCGGCACCCAGATCAAACAGGTCATTCTGGATACGGGACAAGGCGGCTTCGACTTCTCCGACTGCTTCGGTCCGTGCCACGCCGACAAAGGAATTCAGCTCATCCACAGTGCCATAGGCCGCGACACGCCCGGAATATTTGGCAACGCGCTCACCATTGCCCAGAGCGGTTTTCCCATCATCGCCGGTGCGCGTGTAAATCTTGTTGAGAACGACCATGCCTTACCCTCCCTGCCCACGCAGATAGACGTAAAGTACGATCAGCAGCACCGCAATGAACTGAAACAGGATCCGCAGGCGCATCAGCTTGTTGCTTTTCAGCGCGGCTTCTTTGCCGGGTTTTCCAAAATTGGCAATGCCCATCACCAGCACGACGACGACCGCCGCCATGGCCAGAAGCAGTATGACCATCGTCAGGTCCATAGCTCACCGTCCGTGTTTGTTCAGTTGTTGAGCCGTCATCTAGCGTTGATAGCGGCAAAAGCGAACAGGTAATTTCGCCTCATATGTCCGAGAGGATGCGATCAATGGCCCGGGTGGGCAGAATACGGCGCAGATATCCGGCGATATAGGTGGGCGTCGTCACATAGTATCGCGGACGTGGGCGCTTGGATTCAACCGCATGCGCCAATTTGGCGGTAACAGCCGAGGCAGGCAGTTCGAACTTGTCAGGTCCGGAGGATTCGTAGAGGCGTTTCAGCAGCGTATCCTCGTATCTCTGTCGCAGGGCCGAGCTTTTCCAGTCAATAAAGCGTTCGAAGACAGGGATCGCGTTCACACGGATCTTCGAGGTGACCGGGCCTGGTTCGATCAGGATGACCTTGATGTCGGTGTCTCGTAGCTCTAGGCGCAAGGTATCGGTCAGGCCTTCGATGGCGTATTTGGTGGCGACGTATGCCCCGCGCCAGGGGAATGCGACCAGTCCCAACACTGATGAGTTCTGCACGATGCGCCCATGGCCCTGAGCCCGCATCACGGGAATCACTTGCCGGGTTAGTTCGTGCCAGCCAAATACGTTGGTCTCGAAAATTAGGCGAAGCCCTTCGATTGGGACATCTTCAACCGCGCCGGGAAGGCCGTGAGCGCCATTGTTGAACAACGCATCCAGCGTGCCACCGGTCGCGTCCAAAACCTGCTGCAGGCCTGAGGTAATGCTATCGGAATCGGTATAGTCGATCAGCGGGCTGTCGAAACCCTGTGCCCGTAGCCGATCACAGTCACGCTGTTGACGGCATGAGGCAAAAACGCGCCAACCGCGCGCGCGCATCCCGTGCGCCGCGTCCAGACCGATCCCGGATGAGCAGCCTGTGATCAGAATCGATTTCTGCATATTGCCCCCGCCTGTGTATTTCGCCCATAGCTATGGCGAGCTTTAGGTCAGGACAATGACACAGTTGCGTCAGTTTGTTGGTTTCCGAACCAGTGAGGCAGAAATCCAACCCACCCGCTGATCAGGGTATAACCGCAAACGCAGCCAGCCGGTGCCGGAATCGCTGAGAACCTCAACGCGCTGGCCAAGTTTGGCTTTGGCGATGATGGGGTAAATCGTTCCGGGCCCATCGCGCATATTGACCCGCGTGCCCGAGATTTCGCGGATATCTTTCTCGGGCTCGATGACTTGATTCACAGGTGTGATGTCATCCTGCACCTCGGCCTCGACCTGCAACAGTCCGGCGGCTCCGTCTTCAAGCGAAGCCAGAGTAAAGCTGACGCCGTTCTCGTCAAATGCAGAGAACTGAGACAGCGGATCGTTGGTGACTTGTGACAGGACGACTGCGGCATCCTCCTCTACTTGTGGCTCGGGCTGAGCGCGCGCCTGTACAATGCGCGCGGCAACGTTGGTCACAAGGTCTTCAGCCCGAGGTGCGTGGTCGTCTTTAGCCTGAGGTGCGTGGTCGGATGCAGGCTCATGTTCTGGCACAGAGGCAACGCGAACCGGTTGCTCGGTGCGGGTGCCGCGCGGTTCGAAATCCGGGCCCCCGCTCATCACATAGAAGCTCCAGCCGAGCATGGCGAAAGTGATAACAATAACACGCTTCATGGCGCACCCCCTGGCAATCGTAACATCAATAAAAGGCAGCAGTCTTAATGTTCGAAAGCCTACCATAGATTCAGCTTCGAGTCGAAAAGCGGGGGAAATCCGATACTTGCCTCCCCCTGTTGCAAAAAGCCCGACTTGTCCCCAGCAAAATATGCGCCGATTGCTTTACCCGCGCGCGCTTGCGTCGTATCACATCATGTATGAACGATACGATCGACGACCCCAATATGGAGACCCCTGACAATGGGGGCGAGGTAGCCGAGCCGCTGCGCCGCGCAATTGGCGAGCGCTACCTGACCTACGCGCTTTCCACCATCATGCACCGCGCTTTGCCAGATGCGCGCGATGGATTGAAGCCGGTTCACCGGCGAATCCTCTACGCGATGCGCGAGTTGCGACTCAGTGCGACGGGCGGTTTCCGTAAGTCAGCGAAAATCTCTGGCGACGTGATGGGTAACTATCACCCTCATGGCGACGCGGCGATTTACGACGCAATGGCGCGACTGGCACAGGACTTCAACGTCCGATATCCACTGGTCGACGGGCAGGGGAATTTTGGCAATATCGACGGCGATAATCCGGCGGCCTCTCGATACACCGAGGCGCGGATGACCATCGTGGCCGAAGCCCTGTTGGAAGGGTTGAACGAAGACGCTGTCGATTTCCGCGACAACTATGACGGCACACTGACCGAACCGGTCGTGTTGCCCGCACAGTTCCCGAATCTACTGGCCAATGGCGCCAGCGGTATCGCGGTGGGCATGGCGACGAATATCCCGCCGCATAATATTTCCGAGCTGTGCGACGCTTGTCTGCATCTGATCAAGACGCCGGATGCGCGTGACGACACGCTATTGAATTACGTTCCCGGCCCGGATTTTCCGACCGGCGGCGTCATTGTCGAGCCGCCCGAAAATATCGCGCAGGCCTACCGCACCGGGCGTGGATCCTTCCGGCTGCGCTGTAAATACGAGGTTGAAGATCTGGGGCGTGGCCAGTGGCAGATCATCGTCACCGAGATTCCCTATCAGGTTCAGAAATCCAAGCTGATCGAAAAGATCGCGGAACTGATCCAGACCAAGAAAATCCCGATCCTTGCCGATGTTCGTGACGAATCTGCCGATGACATCCGTCTGATCCTTGAGCCGCGTTCCAAGAATGTGGACCCCGAGGTGCTGATGGGCATGCTCTATCGCAACTCGGATCTTGAGGTACGTTTCAGTCTGAACATGAACGTGCTGATCGACGGGGTGACGCCTAAGGTCTGTTCGATGAAGGAAGTGCTGCGCGCGTTCCTTGACCACCGGCAAGAGGTGCTGATCAGGCGGTCGCGTCACCGCATGGCCAAGATCGACCACCGCCTTGAGGTATTGGAGGGCTTTATCGTCGCCTTCCTGAACCTCGACCGGGTGATCGATATCATCCGCTACGACGACGACCCCAAGGCCGCTCTGATGCGCGAAGATTGGGGCATCGATCACGTCCGCGCAACCGATGAGTCCGATTACGTCTCGCCGAAGCCGGGTGAGGGCGAACTGTCCGAGGTGCAGGTCGATGCGATCCTCAACATGCGCCTGCGCAGCTTGCGCCGTCTGGAAGAGATGGAACTGGTACGCGAACGTGACGAACTGATGCTGGAACGCGCCAACCTCGAAGACCTGCTGGCCGACCCCGCCCTGCAATGGGCCAAGATCGCCGAGCAACTCAAAGAGACCAAGAAGACCTTTGGCAAAGACTATGAAGGCGGCACGCGCCGGACACAATTTGCCGAGGCAGGTCAGGTCGAGGAAGTGCCGCTTGAGGCGATGATCGACAAGGAACCGATCACGGTCGTCTGCTCTCAGATGGGCTGGATCAGGGCAATGACCGGCCATATCGATCTGAAGCGCGAGTTGAAGTTCAAAGATGGTGACGGCCCACGTTTCATTTTCCACGCGGAAACTACGGACCGCCTGCTGGTCTTTGCGTCAAATGGCCGATTCTATACCGTCAGCGCCGCTAACCTGCCCGGCGGGCGCGGCATGGGCGAACCGCTACGTCTGATGGTCGACCTGCCGAACGAGGCGCAGATTATCGACATCCTGATCCACAAACCGGGGCGCAAGCTGCTCGTGGCCTCAGATGCGGGCAACGGCTTTATGGTGCCAGAAGATGACGTTCTGGCGCAGACCCGGAATGGCAAACAGGTGCTGAACGTCAAAGGAGACGAGACGGCGATGATCTGTAAGCCGGTTGAGGGCGATCATGTTGCTGTTGTCTCGCAGAACGGGAAATTCCTAGTCTTCACGACAGAGGAGCTGCCCGAGATGACCCGTGGTAAGGGTGTCCGCTTGCAGAAGTACAACATGGCGCGTGGACGGCAGGGCACACTGGAACTGGATGGTGGGTTATCCGACATCACCACCTTTAACTGGGAAGAGGGCCTGAAATGGTCCATGGGCGGCGACAAAACCCGGCACGAGGCGGATATGTCCCAATGGCTGGCCAAGCGTGCAGGTGTCGGGAAAAAAGCACCTTATGGCTTTCCGAGGGATTACAAGTTCTCTTGATATGCTGTCCGCTTGGTGAAAATCTGCCGATACGGCTTGGCACAACCCGTATCGGTGCGCTACATCCACAGAAAACAGGCCTATCGAGACGAGAGACATGCTGCGCATTCTGACACTGATCACCGGGTTGGCCCTGATGGGCGCATGCACCCAAACGCAGGTTTATGAAGACCCCGAGTCGCTGGGTGAATTCAAGCTACGCGTGAATTATGCCTTTGCGGAAAAGGCCGTTCAAGGACCGGTTTCGCGGGATGCTACGCCGGATGAATGGACCAAAGCGATCCAGAATGCAGTGGACATCAGGCTTGGCCGGTATGAAGGTTCACAGGAATACGACATTGGCATCAGTCTCGAGGGCTACATGTTGGCACCTCCGGGAATTCCTGTGATTTACAACCCCAAAAGCACCGCCATCGTTCTGGTAAACGTCTATGACGTCGAAAAGAAAGAGTTCCTTGCTAAAGGCAAGCAGTTTCAGGTGCTCGAAGATACCACCGGTGAAAGCGCACTTACTGGATCAGGAAATGCGCGCACCCGAGAAGAACAGATGAACGGTCTGGCCTTGAAGGTTGCCGACCGGGTTGAGGAATGGCTGGCCGAAGAGCACAAGGATGATGGCTGGTTTGACAAGCGCCCCAGCTTGATCCAGCCGCTTGAAACCGAAGCTGTCACACAAAATCCGGCGTGATGGATGCATTTCCCTCAGGATGTGCTTGATTTTCCCCCCTGAACCAAATATCTCGCGCGCGCAGATGTAACCACGGGACCAAGGGTCCCCCAAATTGCAAAAAGGGCGCCTGAGGAATGGCAAAGGAAAAGTTTGAGCGTAATAAGCCGCACGTCAACATCGGCACGATTGGCCACGTTGACCACGGCAAGACCACGCTGACCGCAG
>NZ_JBQFMM010000006.1:0-260729 GCF_056531845.1 Ruegeria sp. K3
TAATAGCAATCTTTTCCGTGCGGTTTTGGCCCCCAAGCTCAGCCTTTATCCTACCAAGACTTTGTACAGCCGATGGAAGTGCTGGAGCAGGAAAGGTTCTTGCGCGGATAATGGCTGAGCTTGGTGCCGAATACGGCGCGCAAACCATGCGGATGAATAAGATTATTTCGCTCAACACGCACATGTTGTCGACTCCGGGCCTGCGGAGTTGCGGACACAGATCGTGATGATTTGCCCACATTAGATTTTAATCAGAATAGTGAAGGAAACCGCAACGATCGGAAACACCATCACACCGGATACCTCCGCTCAAACAAACTGGTCTAAGAGCCGACCGGTTCGGCGTTGGATGTAGACGGCAAGTGTAGCTATCGATAGACAACTTCCACAGGGTCAAACCGAAAACGAGGGCCCGAGGCAACCCAGGCAACAGGAAGAAACTATGAAGCGCTGTGCAATTGTACAATTTGAACCGCGCCATGAAGAAGTTATCCCCAGCTTGGTGGCCGCCTGTAATGCCAACGGGTACCGACCACGAATCTTTCTGCATCGCCGGATCTTAAAGCTGCGCGGAGATATCATGGCCTTGGTGCCGGGATTGGAATTTGATGTTGAGTATGTGCCTTTGAGCACACCGGATTACCGGGCTGCGGATGCACCAAAACATATCAAGTCTACTATGGCTGCAATTGAAGCGGCCGAACATGACTTCGTCCTGATGGCCTCTTTGAGTCGTCCAAAAGCGGCAAGCTGGGCGCATGGAGTGAAGAAGCCATTGATCATGGTCCTGCATAATCTGGATCAGTTCAGCCAGATGGCACCCCTGCGCGAGACGCTTCAGATGCCAAATGCGCGCTACATCAGCCTGAGTGCACATGTCACGGCTGAATGGATCAGCCGGGTGGGCAAAGCCCATATGGACAGGATCGCGACGTTGGAGCCGTTTTATTGGATCGATGATCCGGAACCAAAGTTGGGCCAGCCGCGTCAGGTCGTGATCCCCGGCAACGTTAACATGCGGACACGTGATTACCCTGGCCTGCTGGATCTTCTTGGCAATCGACCGGACGCCTTTCAGAATCTGCATTTCATCCTGCCGTCAGGAGGCGGAGATCGCGCCAAGGTTGAAAGTGAGATCCAGGACCGAAAGCTTGACGCGCGTTTTACGTGCGTGCCTTTGGACAACAGCGGGCAGGTCGGGCATGCCGCGTATTTTGACGCACTGGCGGGCGCTCAGGTGATACATCCGCTCATGCCATTTGACTATGAACAATATCAACGGATCAAGATCACATCTGCCCTGTCCTCTTCGGGTGGATTCTGTGTGCCGATCGTCATGGACCGCTGGTCAGAGGCCTGTTACCGACCACCAATGCTGATTGCTGACAATGGGTTGGAGGCAAGCCTGACCCGCATTTCAGGGGCGAGTGATGCAGAACTCGGCGATCTGCAGGTAGCACTGAAGTCTTACCGCCGATCTGCACTTGCAAACGGAGCTGTCGGGCTACGACGGCTAATTGAACAATAAGTGCCTCTATCCGGTTCACTCTCAGCCTTTTAGATCCACCTACCACCGAGTTGGAAATCACCCAAGTTGGCAACATGATGCCGCGCCGTACTTTTTTCGTTCCTACGCGAAATTCGCAGTTCAGAACATCTGCAAAACCGTTATTCTCAATGAGCACCACATGACATGCGGTCTGGCGGATCACCAGACTGAAGCGTCGGATCAAAGGAATAGAATGACACGAAAGCTAGCGATCCTGACGGTCAAAGATGAAGGCGCGTTCCTGTTGGAATGGCTCGCCCATCATCAGATGGTTGGTTTCACTGATTTTCTGATCTTCTCGAATGATTGCGCGGATGGCACCGATCTGATGTTGCACCGACTCGAAGAGATGGGGCAAATCACTCATGTCAGCCATGAAGCCAAGCCCGATAAGAGCGTACAGTGGCAGGCTATGAAACAAGCCGCCAAACATCCTCTATTGAAAGAAGCAGACTGGATACTGGCGCTCGATATTGATGAGTTTGTAAATATCCATATTGGCGACGGCTCATTAAACGCGCTCATCCATAGCCTCCCCGAGGCGGATGCGATCACGCTCACCTGGCGGCTATTCGGAAATGCAGGGATCGTTTATTTTGAAGATGCGCCGGTGACCGAACAGTTCACTTCCTGCGCCCCCAAACCCATCCTTTGGCCGTGGCGCGCCTCAATGTTCAAAACGCTTTATCGCAACAACGGGATTTACCGTAAACCAGGCATTCATCGGCCAATTTCGCCTGATCAGACCCGCGTGGATGAGGCGCGCTGGTATGATGGATCAGGCCGTTTGCTTGGTGGCGATCATCGCCGCCAGCGGGTATTTTCCAACTATACGCAAGATACGACCATGAGGGTTCAGCTTAACCATTATGCTTTGGGCGCGATGGACTCCTTTCTGCTCAAACGTGCGCGTGGACGTGGGGTGCATTTCAAAGAGAAAATCGGCATGGATTATTGGGTCGATTACAACTTTAACAGCGATCAGGACGTCTCTATTTCCCGCTACCAATCGGCACGGGCTGCTCGGGTTACCGAGCTAAAATCAGATGCCACACTGAAGAAGCTACATGACAAGGCCTGCGAATGGCGGCACAAGCGATTTAAGGAACTTTTGGAGTCAGAACCTGAACGCGCGTTTTTTGCTCGCCTGATGATGGCTGGCCAAACCACACCTCTGACGGAGCATACGGCCCGTCAGCTTATTTCAGTTGCCATGCGCGCGAACCAGAAAGCCGCCGCAGAGTCCGAGTAGGAGCCTTCCTTCGTGCCGCAATCATCAAAAACTCATCCTGAATATCTGTCTACTCGTGCAGGCCGTACGCGGCGGATATTTCAGGTCGGTTTCAACAAGTGCGGCACAAGGTCGATTTCCGCCTTTCTAGATAACAACGGCATTCCGACGGTTCACTTCAAGCGTGGCAATCTGGCCCGCGCGCTCGCTAACAATCTTAAGTATGGCTATGCGCCGCTCAATGGCATTGACCGTTGGGTCGGCTACACCGACATGCAGATGGTAAGCGGCTCGCGCGTGATTGAAGGTTGCCGTTATTTTCGTCAACTCGCGGCATATTATCCCAATTCCTATTTCATATTGAACACTCGAGACAAAGACAGGTGGATCGCAAGTCGCCGAAACCATGGCAATGGGTTTTATGCCGAGCGTTATCGTAAGGGTATGAATTTCGAGTCGGTTGATCAGGTAATTGATCATTGGTCAGAAGAATGGGACCGGCATCATCAGGAGGTGCCCGAATTTTTTAAGGACCAACCGGATAAATTATTGATATATAATATAGAAACAGACAGCCCTGACCAGATGTCCGAGTTCCTTGCGCCTGATTTTGAGACTGATCCGACTTTCTTCGGCCATGAGGGTAAAACGTCCGGAGGCAATGACGCCGACGATGCGGTTTCTCCGAATTGAGATGTCATGGCCTGCTTATTTAAGCAGCATAAGAAATCGAGTGTGGGCGAGAACGAAAGGTTCGGTCGCCAACTCTCTGACGAATGAATGCGACTTAAAACTTGCCCAGCTTAGCTGGCTAACGGAGTGACAAGACTGAACAGGCAGGCTGCGCCGCCGCGCACCTTTTGATTGCCTTGTTTCCTATTGTGTCGGCGATGCTCTTGCCTTTGGCAATCTTTTGGAAAGGCCGTTGATTTCGACAATTTGGGCAATGAGCGTCGTAACTGTTGGTTTACTCTTGGTGCTGTTAGAGCACAAAATCCAGACCAATATCGAGGCAGTGTGCACTGTGGGTGATCCAGCCCATAGAAATCAAATCAACACCGGTGTTCGCCACAGCCCGCACATTATCTGGGGTTATCCCGCCTGAAGCTTCGGCAATGGCTTGACCATCAATCATGCCTATAGCTTCGCTTAAGGTTCTTGGATCCATGTTATCCAGAAGCACCGCATCAACACCGATTTTCAGTACTTCGGCCAACTGCTCCAGCGTGTCGACCTCGATCTCGATCTTGACCATATGACCGACTGTCTCTTTGGCCCGCGTCAAGGCCGGGCGGACACCCCCGGCTATGGCGATGTGGTTGTCCTTGATCAGCACCGCGTCACTTAGGGAGTAGCGATGGTTCATGCCGCCGCCTGATCGCACAGCGTATTTCTCTAACGCCCGCAAACCGGGCGTTGTTTTTCGGGTACAGACGATGGCAGCACGCGTGCCTTCGACGCGGCGAACCATATCGGCAGTCACACTTGCAATACCCGATAGATGACCCAAGAAGTTGAGCGCCGTACGTTCAGCAATCAGCAGACTGCGCGACGGCCCTTTGAAAGTGGCGATCACTGCGCCGGGCGCGACTGTCCCACCATCCTCGACATGGCGGATTACTTTGATCGCCGGATCTATCAGCTCACAAGCCAATTCAGCACAATCCAGACCGGAAATACATCCGGATTGACGCGCGCAAGCCACAACTTCGGAAACATGATCCGAAGGAATAACAGCCGAAGAGGTGACATCTCCGGCGAGGCCCAAATCTTCATCAAGTGCGCGGCGGATCACCGGCTCCAGCATCGTTCGGGGCAACGGGGCTAGGGGCATGATAGTCATTTCTCAAGCAGTCCTCAAAAAGGGTTCCTGACTGGTCAAACTCGCATGAGCAAGTACTTCGGTCAGAGTCATCAAAAGAGATTGCGCGTTCGCCTCAGGATTAGGGAAGTCACTTCGGTAATGTCCGCCCCGCGATTCTCGGCGCAGATCGGCAAAGACCGCGATCGAAAGCGCGACTAGTGCCGGGTCAGAAGCGCAGGCAGCGGTTTCGACCAACGGCAACAACTTTGAAATGGCAAAACGTAGGCCCGTCTGGTCACGGATCACACCCAGATATTTTGAAACCAAAGGCCGGACAAAGCTTGGATCAGAATTAGGCAGCACGTCCACCGCAGGAGCAAGTGAGAGATTTCGCAATTCACTCGTGGCAACATCATTTGCGGCACGGCGTCCCATCACCACTGCCTCCAGCAGTGAATTGCTAGCAAGGCGATTGGCACCATGCAGGCCAGTCGCCGCGCATTCACCTATGGCCCAAAGGCCTGACAGAGTGCTTCTTCCATACTCATCAACGGCGATACCGCCCATGTGGTAATGCGCAGCCGGAAGTATCGGTATGGGATCGCGCGCCGGATCAATTCCGCTTGCTGCGCACAATGCATGGATGCCACGGAACCGCTGGACAAATTCGGCACCACGCGCGGCACGAGCATCAAGAAACACTCGCCCACCTTCCAATATGACCTGATGCACGGCACGAGCCACCACGTCGCGCGGGGCCAGTTCAGCCTCCGGAATATGCGACATGAAGCGCTTGCCGGTTTGGTCGATCAGAATTGCGCCCTCGCCCCGGACGGCTTCACTGACCAGTGCCAGAGGTGTCTGATTGGCATCCAGCGCTGTGGGATGAAACTGGACAAATTCCATATCGCGCAAGGCTGCCCCGGCACGGGCGGCCATCATGACACCCTGGCCGAAATTACCTGAAGGGTTGGTGCTGACACCAAACAGACCGCCGCAACCGCCTGTCGCCATAACGACCTGAGATGTGCGCAGTACCTCTGCTTGGGCATCTTTTTGCAGATGAACGCCTGTGACGTGTCCGTCTAGCGTCAACACCCGTCGGGCTTCGACTCCGGTCAAGCAAGTGATCGACTGGCATTGCAACACAGCACGCGCAAGGGCCGATGTGATTTCGGCTCCGGTGCGGTCGCCGCCTGCATGCAGTATGCGGCGGCGGGAATGCGCGGCCTCGCGCCCCAAGGCATATGTGCCGTCGGCGGTTCTATCGAAACGAACGCCATGTTTCTCTAAACCAGTGATCGCCTTTTGCGCTTCGCAGAGAATGGCCGACGCCACGGTTTCGTCGCACAGCCCGGCGCCCGCCCGCAAAGTATCGGCCAAGTGTTGCGCAGGATCACCATCCGTGCCTAGTTCGGCGGCAATCCCTCCTTGAGCCCAAGCGCTGGAACATTCCTGGCCCAGCCCTGCACGGGTGATTAGTACTACGGGTTGTGGAGCCAGTTCCAGCGCAGCCGTCAGCCCGGCGATACCGCCACCGATGATGGCAGTTCGACCATGAAGCCCTTCGAGCCCGATCATTTCACTGCCAGCATCCGTTCTACCGCGCGGCGCGCATCTTCGGCGATGGCCGGATCGACGGTGACTTCGTGATGACCCAGTTCCAATGCGTTGCGAATGTTGCGCAGACTAATGCGCTTCATATGTGGACACAGGTTACAGGGGCGCACGAACTCCACTTCAGGATGGTTCAGCGCCACGTTGTCGCTCATCGAGCATTCGGTCAACAGGCAAACCCTCGTCGGTTTTTTGTCGCCGACGAAATCCGACATGACTGCGGTAGAGCCAGAAAAATCTGCTTCGGCAACCACTTCGGGCGGGCACTCAGGATGGGCCAGGACCGTAACATCCGGCCACGCTTCGCGCATTTCACGTATATCGGCTGGAGTAAACAGTTCGTGCACCTCGCAGTGTCCATGCCATGCGATCAATTCGACATCGGTCTCTTTGGCGACGTTCTTGGCGAGATACTCGTCCGGGATCATCAACACGCGCGGCACTCCGAGGGATTCCACCACCTTTACTGCGTTGCCCGACGTGCAGCAGATATCCGATGCCGCCTTCACCGCTGCCGAAGTGTTTACATATGTGATCACCGGAACGCCAGGATGGGCTTCGCGCAGAAGCGCAATATCCTCGGGTGTGATGGAATCTGCCAGTGAACACCCCGCCCCCAAATCTGGGATCAGTACCGTCTTTTCCGGGTTCAGCAGCTTGGCAGTTTCCGCCATAAAATGCACACCAGCCAACACAATGACATCGGCATCAACCTTCACAGCTTCGCGCGCAAGCGCAAGGCTGTCGCCCACGATATCGGCAACTCCGTGGAAGATCTCCGGCGTTTGGTAATTGTGGGCGAGGATGACCGCATTCCTCTCACGCTTGAGATCAAGGATGGCTTCCAGATCATCTTCAAACAGCATCCATTCGGGTTGCGGGATGATCTGCTTTACCCGGTCGTAGAGGTCTGGAAGGCGAAAATCTTTCATTGGCTTCTCCATTTATACTCGAATCGAGTATATTGAGGCCATGCTTATTCTCGATTCGAGATTATGTCAAGCGAGGTTCAGGACCGGGAGAGAGGTAATCTGACGCCCGACAGCATGCGAGCCTCTAGAATGGCCGGCCTATATCGGAACAGGCGCGCCGGGCGACCACCGGTGCCGCTGGACATTTCGCCGGTATCTTCAATCAATTCCTGCTGATCAATCTGGCGGCGAAAATTGGGTTTGTGCAGGTGTAGACCAGACAGCGCTTCGACTGTGCGCTGTAACTGCAGCAAGGTGAAGCTTTCGGGCATGAGCTCGAACACCACCGGAGAGTATTTTATCTTGGCCCGCAAGCGAGATATGCCGGTGGCGAGAATGCGACGGTTGTCCGCTTCCATGTGACGACCGAATTCAGGAGTATCAACAAGCCCTGCTTCGTACATCAGCTCATAACGTTGCAAAACCAGTTCTTCGTTCCAAGTCTTCCCATTCAAACCAAACAGATAGTCCACACGCTGCAGTTTTAGCGGATCACTTCCTGCCCAAGCTGAGATACGTTTGATAATTTGCGGTAGATCTTCTGGGCTGCGATCACGATGATCCTCCCATGGGAAGTACTGATACCAGCTACGCCATGCCGGACGTCCAGCACCGGTAGTATCCTGCTCCCGCACCAGACCGAGATAGCTGATCGAGATACGCTGAGAGTTGTCGGCATAACCCGAGCGTGGATCGCGATCCTTGTCTGCAAAGGTATAAAGCTGTTCAAGATATCCCACCGGATGGCCAGTCTGCGCCTCAATCCAGGCCCGCAAGCCGCTTTGCAAGCTGCGGTGTGAAGATTCGAACGGTCCCGAAGGTAGCGCGTTACCGCCACGCAAGGTCATGACACGCGGCTGATCATCAGTCACGGCGATTAGGATTGCGATCAGTTCGGCAGGGGCTAGTCCACTTGGCAAGAAATTTCCTGTTTGTAGAATGTCGCGAAGCGTTGGTTAGAATGTGCGTTCTAAACCAAATTTAGTACCTTGGCTTGAAGAAAAATACCGTGTGACGGGTGCTTCTTCAGAGAACAAGCGTTTCTGGCCCAGTTAATCGCCCCACTGATCAACCATCAGGTTACTACTTTCGGTCCAACGAGCTCGAAATACAGTTTCGTCCCACAACTTGAGCAGTGTCGCACGCTATGGGTTCGGGCTGACCAAACAGCCCGTTGAGGTATTCGTTTCGCTAAAGTAGTTCTCAGACCGGTCGTATATATGATCTTTTTAAAGGCTGCCGTTTCCGCAAAGACATTATTGATTACACTAAATACTTCGATTTGCGACACACAGTGTCTTATCGAAATTTGGAAGCGATCATAGCATATCGCAGCTAAAGTCTGACCACGTCACATTCGACAGTTGGGTTGTGAAGCTTCCTCCAGTTCGAAGATACCCATCCGACCCGCGGCGCTAAGCGGCCAGTTTTTTGAATTGTTGTACGGGACAGGGTCCAGGAGTGAATTGAAATCCACGGATCAGGACCTCTAGGTAGTTTGATATCTTGGCTGATGTTCACAAATTGCAAGTTTCAGCACATCTCAGTTTGATTTTTGCGTCATGCGCTTTGGCTTTCTTAGGCTGAAGATTCTGATCCCGCATTGACACCACGGATGAAAGAGTCCGCGCACGGCGGTAACAATCCAGCAGTCGTTCGGGCGGGGCATTCTGCTGCTCCGATACCAGCACTACTGGTCGAAAACTTCTCCCGGTCCAATAGTCAGAAAGAGAGAGGCCCAGGGCAGCAAAACCCTGAGCCAGCTTTCAATCGGACGGTCCCGTCTCAGCCGCCACTCGAGTTTGCTAACCCGGGCTGGGCAAAATCATTGGCGGGTGGCGTCAAATCCTGCGCACCGGTGCCGGGCATCAACTCGAAACCCAAATCAAATTGATCCAGGGTCGAAGCCAGTTGCGCTACGATCTCGGCGTTGCCCTCAGACTGCGCGGTGCCATCAGCGAGCATCTCGGTCAATCTGCGCTCACCGGTCATGACCATTTCTAGGTCCGTGCGGCTCAGACTGATCGAAAGATCGGCGTCTTCCGCCACCTGATCGACGATATGAGTCAGGGTGGCATTGCTCATCTCGACAACGATGTTCTCGTCCCGGTCGGGGATCGACAGGTTGATGGTGAACTCCATATCGGCGGCTTTGGCGCTATTGACGCGAATGGCCAGAAAGTCGAGCCACATCGTGGTCTGCATAGCCTTTATCGTATCGGGACCGGTAGTCTCGATGGTAGCGCCCTGCGGAATACCGTTGCGCAGTTCGAACGCCGCGCCAAGGAACGAGTTGCGGACCGAAGGGCTTTCCTTCTGATACCCGATCTGCTCGAACGCGTCGGCCAACAGGTCCTTGGAGGCCTGGTTCTGTGGTTCGGCGTAGACCAGTTTGTTCAGAATCTCGGTTGCTTCAAGGTATTTGCCGGTGTCGACTAATTCCTGCCCTTTCGACAGGATCGGTTGGGCGCCGCCCATCATCTCGACAAACAGCGGAGCGCTGTCTTCTGGCGACAGAGGTGTCAGCGTGGTGGGATTGGCATCCCAGTAGCCCAGATAACGGTTTATCACCGCCCGGCTGTTATGCTCGACCGAGCCATGATAGCTGCGCGCGGCCCATTGCTGCTGCAGGCTTTCCGGCACGTCATAGACGTTGTGAATCTGATTAATGGTCACGCCTTTGTTGGCCAGATTCAGTACCCCGTTGTTAAGATTTGCGTAAGTGTCACGCTGCGCACGCATCACTTCTTGAATGCGCTCATTTCCGTAACGGGGCCAAGAGTGAGAGGCGAACATCAACTCGACATCCTGCCCAAACTTGTACAGCGCGTCATTGACATGCTTGGACCAGCTCAGCGCATCGCGCACCAGTGCGCCACGCAAGGTATAGATGTTGTGAATTGTGCCAGTGATGTTTTCCGCCGCCCAGAATGCCTTGAGGTCGGGGAAATAGGTATTCATCTCAGCAGGTGCTTCAGTACCCGGTGTATTCTGGAAGATCATACGCACGCCGTCTACGATGATCTCTTCATACGCGTCCGAGACATGGCGGGTCGGTTCGATCAGGCCCGTGGTGCCAGCCGAGATGTTCTTGCCGATGGACTGATCCACATGACCGAACGGGCTGCGTGGCAGCAATACGCCGTATTGGAAAAACAGACGGCGGTTCATCACGTTGCCCGCATAGATGTTTTCGGAAACCGCATGTTCCATGAAACCTTCGGGCGCGATCACCTCCACGCCGTTTGCCACGTCCTCATCGGTGATCACTCCGCGCACACCGCCATAATGGTCGGCGTGGGAATGCGAATAGACAACCGCCTTGACCGGCAGTTCGCCCACGGTGTCGTTCAGCAGCTTCAGCGCTGCGGCGGCAGTTTCCTTGGAGGCCAGCGGGTCAAAGATGATCCAGCCGGTATCGCCACGAATAAAAGTGATGTTGGACAGATCGAAGCCACGCACCTGATAGATGCTGTCGTCGAGAAGCTCGTACAGGCCGAAATTCATGTTCAGGATCGCCTGACGCTGCAACGACGGGTGGATCGAGTCGAACTCTTTGCCCTCGAGCAGATAGTCATAGCTGCCGATGTCCCAGGCGACGGTGCCATCCTCGGTTTTGATCTGGCGGTATTCTGGAACCGCAATTAGCCCCTTGCGGCTTTCTTCAAAGTCACGCTCGTCATCGAACGGCAGGTTATTGCGTTGGGTTTGCTGGAATTCGATCGTGTAATCCGAGGGCAACTTGCCCTTCGGGTCAAAGTGCTGAGGACTATCATCCTGCGCGACGGCAAGACCTGAGGTCAGCGTCAAAAGGGTGACGGTCAAGAGTAAGGTGGTTCGGCGTGGCATATATAATCGGTTCCTATCATGAACGCTTCAAAAGAGATCGCAGCGCAGGAGGTCTGACGGGACGAACCACGAGGTTGAAATTCGTCCCGCCGGTGCATTGACCTCCAGAAGTGCCGAGATGCGCGATCTTTTGGAAGCCGGGTGCCTGCCTGTACGACCAGCAGTGCGGCCCTCTTATCCGCAGAATTTTTCCCGAGAAGTGCAAACATGTTGCCACATGTCGAAAAACACATGTATCAACGAGGCCAACATAATGGTTTTCCTTGGTTTTCCCGAGGCAGAGGGATATTGTAGTGGATACTACCGAGCGCGAAATTCGGGTACAGATGCAACGTATCCTGGATCATCCGGATTTCACCGCCAGCCCCAAACGCCGCGCATTTCTGAACTATATCATCGAGGAATATCTGGCCGGTCGTTCAGATCAGATCAAAGGCGTGTCGATTGCCATGTCCGTCTTTGACCGCGACGAAAGCTTCGACCAGCAGGTCGATCCGATTGTCCGATTTGAGGCGCGGCGACTACGGCAGGAGATTGACACCTACTATGCCGGGCCCGGTCGGGGCGATCCGATACGTCTCACCATACCCAAAGGAGGATACGCGCCGCGGTTCGCAAAATCTTCACTGCCGAGCCCTGATCAGGCACCTGCTGACGCCCGGCCAAATGCCGGGTTCAGCGGACGACGACGCGCTGGGATTGGACTGGCTGTCGCCTTTGGCCTGGCATTGTTTGGGCTAATCTGGGGATTGACCCGTTCAGGGACGCCAGAGGAACATGCAAATCACAGCTTGCCCAAAGGGCCCGTCGTGGCTGTACTGCCCTTTGAAACTCTGGGAGATGGCCCCGAGTACCTCGCCGATGGTCTTACCCGGCAGTTGACGACCGAGTTGATCCGGTTCCGGGACATCTGGGTCTTGCCCCTTGGCAGCACACTGCATTCTGGTGAAACCGAGATTGATACGGCGAGCTTGCGTACAGAATTCAACGCCGATTTCGCGCTGGAAGGCAATGTGATGGACAGGAGCGACACCTTGCGCCTTTCCGCACGCCTCATTGATCTGAAAGACCGAAGATATATCTGGTCGCAAAGCTACGAGGTCAGCAATACCTCCAAGGAGATCTATGCGGTACAGGACAGCATTATCCGAGATGTAATGGGTAAACTGGCCGGGAAATACGGGCTACTGACGCTTGGCGCGATGCGAGATGCCGATAGAATTCCACCCAACAATCGCGATGCTTATGAATGTGTGCTTGGTTATTACAGCTATCAGGTAACCATCAATCTGGATCGCCATGCCGAAATCAAATCCTGCATCCTGAACGCGCTTGAGAAGGCTCCGGATTATGCCGAGGCTTGGGCGGTGCTGTCGAACCTGTATCTGCAACAGATACGTTTTGGGCTGGGCGGAAATCGCGAACAGATTCTGGCCGCAGCCGATGCCGCAGCACGCCGGGCGGTCGAGATCGACCCAAATCTGGCGGCGGGACATCTGATGATGGCCAATATTCGGTTCGTGCTCGGTGATTTTGCTGGGTTCCGCGAGGCCGGGCAACGGGCGATTGACCTGAATCCGAATGACACCGACATTCTGGCCCATTACGGGATGCGTCTGGCGTTCAGTGGCGAATGGGACAAAGGACTTGCTATTGTAGACCGGGCAATCGCTCTGAACCCTGTGCATCCTCAGTGGTATCTGTTTCCGCGGGTTTTTTACGAGTTCGACCGGGGCGACTATGAAGCGGCGCTGGCACAATTGGAACAAATCGATATGCCAGGTTTCTTCTGGACCCATCTATGGCAGGCCGCGCTACACAGCAAACTGGGAAATGGGGAACAGGCCCAGGCGGCTCTACGCAGCTTGTTGGTTCTACGCCCAGATTTTTCATCTGTTGCATCGGATATACTTGCCATTTGGCAACTTGACGCCACTTTTAAGGAGAACCTGTTGGCCAGCCTCCAGAAGGCTGGTTTGTCAGATTCTTGACCGGCTTATCCAGTTTCCGCACACCTATTCATCGGTGGGTTTCACAGTTATCTGGAATCGCATCACCCTTGTACGCAGCAATAAGTAAACCACGTCAGATGGCTGACTTTATATCATCAGATCGTCGTTCGATTTTCTAGCTTTCACGCAAGCGGGCCAACGGTCGCTGCCGGTCCATATCTGGGATGGTTTGTCAGAGTTGGCGTTTTTTTGGGACGGCCTTTTACATAGTTTCGGCATTGCAAAACACTTTGCTCATCGGTGCTCAACATGCGGAAGTTGATCACCTGTAGCCTGAAAGAAGCGCGCTTCTGGGTGGGATATGTCAATTCGATGCGCCAACATGCAAGGCAATCGAGACGCATCTTTGGAAGATCTGCGCGACACTGTTCACCCACCCAATCAGGCAGGTTTCTTTAACTGTTACAACTGAAACGTTTATTCGGCATCAGAGCACTCCTTCTCTGGTCAGAATTTACCCCAAATTACGAACTCTGTTCGGGCCCTTTTTTGAGTCAAGGCCAAGGCCCCTTTCGATAAACCACTGAGTAATCTGCAGCCATTACTAGCCCACCACACCGTGACCACGCACCTGCATGCAGTTCACAAGCACATGACGCCGCGCCATTTCGTCATTGTACTGGCCGCGCACAGATCCGACTATGCCACCTGCGATCGCACCCCCGATGACATCTTCCTTCTCGCCAACGACCCAACCAGTGACCGCGCCATCAATAGCGCCGAACGTAGCATCCATTTTACGCTGCCCGGGATTGAAACTCGCGGCCATCAATCGGCATTCAGCCTCATCTGTGTAGAAGGTCGCATTCCTGGTTCCGTCAACCATCAGTGGCTTCTGCATCGGGTACTGAGTGCATGCGGTAAGACTGATGAGAGCAACAAAAATGAACTTTTTCATCGCAGCTTTCCTTTCGGGAATCGAAGTAATTGCTTGGCGTACACGCTAAACTTGCCTGCCTAGGCAAATCTCATTTAGGAAGTTTACGATTGTCGAAAAATAGCCCCGCCATTTTACGCAGCGTAAAATTGCATTTGTTTCGCTGGCTCGGTCGCAAACTTCTCTGGCGCATGAATGCAGCGCCTTTCTTGCGCAGCTAAGTTGGCTAAATAGGCAACTAGATTAACGCGAAAAAACCGTCGGCCGAGCATGCCGACGGCGTGACGGCACGCAGCCGCGTAGGGCTGCGGCACAAGAAAGTCGGCGGCCCGAAAGTCCTTTTTCAATTTTCATAGGGTCTTCTATTCAGCAGCGTAACGCTCCATGTCGGCAAGGCGCGTGTATCCGTCCCGCGTCTGTGGTGTTTTAATGCCTAGAATATTTCCGGCGATTTGGGTCCGGAGAATCTGTGCGGTCCCGCCGCCGATAGTGAACATGCGCACATCGCGATACATCCGCTCCAGAGGTTCACGATCGCTGTAGCCGCGTGCGCCGAACATCTGCAGCGCATCGCTGACCACCTTAATAGCCATCTCGGACGCAAAAAGCTTGGCGCGGGCGGCCATGGTCATATCGGGATACTGACTGCCGTTTGGGCCACGCGATCGTGCCGCTTCATGGAGCAGCAGCCTGGCTGCATGAACTTTCGTGTCCATATCGGCCAGCATCCATTGAAGCCCCTGGAATTCTGCAAGCGGGCGCCCGAACTGTTCACGTTGAACGAGGTAGCGTTTTGCACGTTCAAGTGCCCCTGCCGCAACACCCATAGCAACTGCTCCCGCACCGACGCGTTGCGAATTGTAAGCGTTCATCAGGTCGGCAAAGCCACGCTTCAATCCTGAAGGCGGTTTGACCAGCCATTTCTCGTTGATCTCGACATTTTCGAACCGCAATTCTGCTTCGGGCATACCGCAAAGGCCCATCGTGTATTCGCGACCCCCCACGGTGAACCCCTTGGGCGTATCTCCTGACATCGGGTCGGCAAACAGAATGAAACCGCCAATCCCCTGATCGACGCCTGCCTCATCGAGCACGCGGGCAAAGATCAGGTACAGCTTCGAGACCCCTCCACCAGTGATCCAATGCTTGGACCCGTTGAGGATGTATGTGCGACCCTGTTTCCGCGCGGTAGTCTGCATTTCGGTCGCGGCACTTCCCGAGTCTGGTTCGGTTATGCAGATCGCGGGCTTATCTCCTGCCAGAACATGCTGAGCACAAAAAGCCTTCTGCTCATCATTGCCGTACCCCATGACCGCACTGATGCCGCCCATGTTGCCCTCGACAACGATGCGGGCGGTCAGGGTGCAGGCTTTCGCGATCTCTTCGACCACCATGGTGACGTCCAGAAAACTCGCGCCCTGCCCACCATATTTCTTTGCAATGGTCATACCCATGATGCCAGCATCGGCCAATTCGCCAACATTCTGCCAGCAATACCTGCGCGATCTGTCCCAATCTGCGGCACGTTTCTCAAATTCTGGGGCCAGTTCTTTCGCAACGTTCACAAGCGGATGCGGCATGCGTGTCCCTCGTCTCTGTTTCTTAACAGAATACGCTTGCAGTAATACAACACAATCGAATAAAAATGGATATCTAATCCAATATACCTTAACTTATGCAGACACGTTCTCTCAGAACCCTCATACGGGTCTCGAATGTCGGCTCCTTTGCGAAAGCGGCCGAGCAGCAAAACATGACATTGTCTGCACTTTCAATGCAGATGAAGGCGCTTGAGGTGGAGCTTGGCGTCGACCTCTTTGACCGCACCGTACGACCACCGCGACTTACGCCAATCGGCCGGAGCGTCGTCGAGGCATCGATCCCGCTCCTGCAGCACGAAGACAGCCTTCTCAAAATCTGTCGCCCGACGGACACGCTTGTCGGGCATTTCCGAATAGGATTTGTCACAACTGCTGCCGTTCGCTTGCTGCCGAACTTCCTGAACAACGCAAAACGTCAAGCACCGCAAGCGACCTTCTCATTCGAAACCGGCCTGTCCAAGGTTCTACAAGAAAAGGTTGTAAGCGGTCAGCTTGATGCCGCCCTTCTTACAGATGCAGAAGGTGTTCCTGACACGCTTGCGGAAGAGGTGCTTCGAGAGGAACCCTTTGCCTTTGCAGCCCATAAGAAATTGCTGAAAGATGGCCTCGCGGGTTTATTGAATGCGCAGCCCTTCTTTCATTTTATGCCCGACACCGGGATCGGAAAACTCATTGCTGGAGAGATGCTTAAGCACAAAAGACCGAAGGGTTCCGAAACCATTGTCCTTGATAACCTTGAAGCGATTATGGAATGTGTTTCGGCAGGCCTGGGATTTACGCTTCTGCCTGTCCCCGATGTTTTGCGGTACCGGTCTGACGACGTCAAAAGTATTTGTCTCCCACAATCGTCGGCTCGGAAACTTGTTCTTGCGACCGTGCGCAAGGGCGCGCTGGCTGGAAGTGAGGCGATGCTTGCCGCGCTATTCTCGACAGGCGAGGCCGTCGCTGCGGGCGAATAAGAAACACCTTTCCTGCACTCGCGGCTTCGGCTTGATCGACTAAGGTCTTGAAACCCTCTTTTGGGTTCACGCAAGAACGACCGGAACCGGCCTTGGATAAACCGTTTAGATGCTGCGATGCAGCCTGTCGAACTAGCCACTCGCTACGGGAGCGATGGCCGCGTTCACGGGAACTCATAAATCGCGGAACAGATCAGGCTATTGCAATTGCAAAAGGCGTGTCCGCCTCGTGCATTTCTCCAAACTGGCGCCGTGATGTCTTAAGGCGCTCTTGACCAATATTGGGATCATGTTTCCCAAGGTGGATTTGAGCCAATCTCTGCGATCAGAAAATCCATGAATACCCGAACTTTGGGGGATAATACGTTGGACTTGGGATAGATAAGCCATAGTACATTGTCTTCCGTAGCCTCAAAATCTGGCAGAATTTGCATCAACCGGCCCGATTTCAGGTGATCATACACGCTCCACAGTGCGTTCAGGGATATTCCGGCGCCGGCCAGAGTGGCGCAGACCTGGCTTTGGCCGTCGTCTATGATCAATTGACCCTTAGCCATCGTTGGGTCAAATCCGGCTTTCTCACCTGCCTTTCCCGTTAGCGTGCGCAAGTGGCGATTTTGGAAAGCGATCAGGTGGTGGCTTTTCAGATCGGCAGGTGTTTTGGGTGTGCCGTATGTGTCAAGATAGTGCGGCGCGGCGCACAGTATGCGTCGGTCATCAGCCAATTTTCGACCTTTCAGACTGGTGTCGACAAGCGGCGCATTTCTTAGTGCAAGATCGTAACTCCCCTCGATAAGATCGAACTGCATATCCGATAGGCGCAAATCGAGCGTCAGATCGGGGTGCTGTTGAAGAAATTTCGGCAGGATTGGAGCAATGTAGAGCTGAGCAAAGGTGCTGGGCGCAGCGAAGCGCAATGTACCGCGGATGGTCGCTGTTTGTTTGCCCAACGCCGTAAGTGCCGCCTCTTCCTGCGCAATAATCTCTCGGGCGAAGGGCAGGAAATCGGCACCTTCAACAGACAGCGACACCTTGCGCGTTGTGCGATGTAACAGTTCGGAACCCAGGCTTTGCTCCAACTTGGCAAGCTTTGCGCTCGAGACAGCTGGAGCCATGCCCAAAGCGCGCCCCGCCGCACTGATGTTCAGCCTTTCTGCCGCCGCTACAAACAATCTCAGCGCGTCTGTATCAAGCCCCATTATATCGCAAACCCGAATTATCAATCCATGAATGGGCAGTTTATACGCAAATAGATTAGCGTTAAATCCCCTTCATGGATGCAACTCGGCATGGGAAGGAGACGCAGATGACGCGGACAGCCACAGTCAACTACCACGTTCACAAGCCCTGGCGGCAAGCCTTTGAACTAGATGCAGGCGGGATTGCTGGTAATTTGATTTCGCCCGAACTGGCCAGCACGGCTGTTGCATTGACAGATGCCCGCACCACGAGCAACACAGTTACATTTGCGTCTGATGCTGTTGAGTTCGCGCTGCTGGAAACGCAGGTACAAGATTTTACCGGCGAGGTCTGGAAACCGACATACGATGCGGAACTAACGGCAATGCTCTCGAACAAGTTAGGTGCGCGCGAGGTTGTGGTTTTTGATCACACGGTTCGGATAGATGACCCAGGAGCGACGCGCAAACCCGCGCGCAACGTCCACAGTGACTATAGCAAGGACGGAGCCGAACAGCGGCTTGTCGATCTTTTGGGTGCCGAGGCCGCAGCCGAGTGGGCGCGCGGTCACTATGCTTTTGTTAATGTGTGGCGCCCTGTGGATCATCCTATCAACTCAGCACCCCTGGGCTTTGTTCGCCCGTCATCAGTTGAACCGTCTGATTGGATTTTGCTGGACCTGATCTATCCCGACCGCAATGGGCAAATAATGGGGCTGGTAGGAAACCCCAGGCATGAATGGATTTATCAATCGAAGATGACGCCGGATGAGGTCGCGATCTTCAACATCTATGACAATCAAGGTGCTCCGTCGATCGCGCATAGTGCGCTTGATATGGTCGAAGATTCAAACATCAACACCATTCGCAAAAGCATCGAGAGCCGCACCTTGGTGCGCTATTAAAGGAGAGCCGGACATGTTGGATAAAATGCAGCCTGCTGATTTTGCCCAAATCAACGTGGCCTATAACCGGGTATTTCGACCGGGACAGCTGAGCGTTGGCCTTGTGTTGCCACTCGAAGCATATGCAGTCGGTGCAGAGCCGACGCTTCGGGATCATCTGGAAGCGGCTCGGAAAGCGGAGAACCTCGGGTTTGTATCACTTTGGCTGCGCGACGTGCCATTCAACGTTCCAAACTTTGGTGATGCAGGACAGATTTTCGATCCATTTGTCTATCTGGGTGCGCTTGCTGCGGTAACGGACCGAATTGCCCTTGGAACGGCGAGCGTGATCCTGCCATTGCGCCACCCCGCTCATGTAGCCAAGGCGGCGGCGAGCGCGGATGTGCTCTCGGGCGGACGGTTGCTCTTGGGTGTAGCCTCCGGGGACCGGCCTGAGGAGTATCCGGCTATGAAGCAGAGCTATGATGACCGCGGGGTACGTTTCCGCGACAGCTTTGACTACATCCGCGCCGTTGGATCGGACTATCCCGAGCGTGAAAGTGCACAGGGTACGCTGTCTGGCGGGATTGACCTGCTGCCAAAGCCGCATGGGACCCGCCTGCCGATGATTATTACGGGTGGTAGCCAGCAATCCCCCGATTGGGTGGCGCAGAACGGCGATGGTTGGATGACCTATCCGCGCAATGCGACTGCCCAAAGGCAGGTTATTGCGGACTATCGGAGGCGCGGGAAGGAAGCGGGCCAGCCAGACAAGCCTGTCATGCAATCCCTGTATATCGATGTCGTTGCCGATCACGCCGCACCACCGCGCCCGATCCATCTTGGGTTTCAGTCTGGCACCGATTTCCTGCGTAGCTATCTACGTGAAATAGAAACGCTTGGGGTCAATCACGTTGCACTGAACCTACGGTTCAATCAAGCGCCCATCGATACGACCCTCGAACACTTGGCGGATACCTTACTGCCCGACTTTTCCTAAAGGATCAGATCAATGACCAAGACTATACTCATTACAGGTTCAACCGACGGCATTGGTTTGCTCACGGCAAAGAAGCTGGCCGCCGATGGACACAAAGTACTTCTGCATGGACGCAGTACCTCCAAATTGGACAGCGCTGCCACCGACGTCGGCGGCGATGTCGAAACTTATACCGCTGATCTGAGCAATCTGTCCGTAGTGCGAGAACTGGCTGAAAGCGTAAAGGCCAAACATGACAAACTGGACGTGTTGATCAACAATGCGGGTGTGCTGAAAGCTCCGCAAACCGTGCTTGCGAATGGGCAGGACATCCGCTTTGTCGTCAACACACTCGCACCCTATCTGCTCACAGAATTGCTGATGCCGATCATTCCCGCCGACGGGCGCGTCGTGAACCTGTCATCGGCAGCGCAGGCCCCGGTGAATATTAATGCACTGGAGGGTAGTGTCCCGCTGGCTGATATGGAGGCTTATGCGCAAAGCAAGCTGGCGATCACCATCTGGACCCGGGAATGGGCCAAATCTCTGTCCGATGCACCCGTTATGGTCGCGGTAAATCCGGGATCGCTGTTGGCCTCAAAGATGGTGAAAGAAGGATTCGGCCTAGCCGGGAACGATATGAACATCGGCGCTGATATCCTGATTGATGCGGCATTGGGTGATCGGTTCGCTGATGCGTCAGGTGCCTATTTTGACAATGACAGCGGTGCCTTCGCGAATCCACATGCCGCAGCACTGGACAAAACTCACGTCGCCGACGTCATGAACGCGATCAAAGGTTTGATTAACCAGACCAACTGACCCGCGCTGCGCTAAAGCCAGACGCGCTTCCAACTTTAACCTCCCTTACCCCTCGCGCGTGCCGCGTCGAGGCCCAAGAAAGGACTGTCTGATGAAATATGAGAACTTTCAAACCTTTGACGTTGCTGTTGAAAACGGCATCGCAACAGTCACATTCAACTTTGGCACCGTAAACGTGCAAGGCCAGGAAATGCTGGCCGACCTCAACAGTCTGGCCATGCGGCTAGAGCGAGACCGCGAAACCAAGGTCGTGATCTTTCAATCCGCCAACCCGGAAATCTGGGTCTGCCACTACGATACCGAGCTGCTCAAGGATATGTCGACTGAGGCCGTATCCCGGGAGGACGCACAGCTTTTGGACCTTCAATCGGTCTGCGAGCGGATCAGCAAGGTGCCACAAGCCACCATCGCAAAGCTGGAAGGGTTCGCACGTGGTGGCGGACACGAGTTGGCGTTGGCGCTCGACATGCGATTTGCGGCGCGGGGTAAGTACAAGTTCATGCAGATGGAAGTTGGAATGGGCATCCTGCCTTGCGGCGGCGGTGCTTCGCGCATGGCACGTCAAACCGGCCTTGGAAAAGCGCTTGAGATCATCCTGAGCGCACAAGACTACGATGCGGATGATGCAGAACGTCTGGGCACCATAAACAAGGCTTTGGAGCCAGATGAGATTGGCCCGTATGTGACAGCGCTCGCCGAGCGGATCGCAAAATTCCCGGCAGAGTCGATCAATGCCTGCAAGCAGATGGTCTATGAATCCATTGACAAACCAATTGATGAAGCGCTGAAGGCCGAAGCCTATTGGCTGTATCAGGCCACAAGCAAAACCCCGGCGGTCAAACGGTTCACCATCGCGGATGAACAGGGTCTGGAACACGACATCGAAAACCAGCGCAAGTGGGGCGATCTGGTTATGCAGGTTCAGGATATCAACTGATCCGTCCTCCAACACAATGATCACGTCAGGCGTGCGCTGTTCAAAGCCGCGCCTGACACTTCGCTAAAAAAGGAATATCCCAATGAAAGCAATGGTTCTGAACGCCTACGGACCCGATGCACCGTTCGAGCTTGTAGAAATGCCTGACCCGGTCGCAACGTCTGGGCATGTAGTCGTCAAAGTGGCCGCGGCCAGCGTCAATACCGTCGATACAATGATCCGAAGCATGGGCGCGGATCTACCTCTGTCCCCCAATTTGCCCGCGGTCCTTGGCATGGATTTTGCTGGCACAATCACAGCCGTTGGCGAAGGTGTTATAGGTTTTTCCATAGGCGATGAGGTGTATGGCTGCGCCGGTGGTTTGATGGACCTCCCTGGTTCGCTAGCCGAGTACATCAATGCGGATGCCCGCCTGATTGCACACAAACCCAAGACGCTGAGCATGCGAGAGGCCGCGGCGCTGCCTCTCGTAGGCATCACCGCCTACGAAGGATTGACCCGCGCCGGTGTCGGCGAAGGGCAGACCGTTCTGGTTCAAGGCGGTGCCGGTGGCGTTGGTCATGTTGCCGTTCAAGTTGCTCGCCACTTTGGCGCAACCGTTTCGGCAACAGGTCGCGGAGCAGATCAGTTAGCCCTGATCGAGGGTCTCGGTGCGCGCCCGTTGGATTTCACAACCCAAAAGGTCGAGGACTACGTGGCCGAACACACTGATGGCGTGGGCTTCGATGTGGTGTTTGATAGCGTGGCTGGGCCTAACATGACGAACTCGTTCAAAGCGGCCAAGCTCAATGGCCAAGTCGCCTCAACCGTCGCGATGGTCGAGATTGATCTGACACCTGTGCATTTCAAAGGTCTGTCTCTGCACGTCGTCTTCATGCTGATCCCGATGATGCATGATGTCGGGCGTCAATCCCATGGTGACATCTTGAAAACTCTGGCGGAAATGGCGGACGCGGGCCAACTCAAACCAATTGTTGACGAACAGAGGTTTGGGTGGACCAATGTCGATGCAGCCTATGAGCACCTGACAAACGGAGCGGCGGTCGGGAAAGTTGTTGTAGAGCTGTGAACGGAACCGGCCGGGATTGGTGCGCAGAGATATAATTGTGCACCATTCCAGTAGGGCCTGATATTGATATCGACCATCAGTACTCAGCCAAGCTGAATGCAAGTTGCAGCTCAGATTGCTATGAACTCAAAGCACTGGTCGGAGCTGACGCAGCACATGGATCCCCTCCGCTGCTGGCGATACTAACTGGTACCGCCATTGCGGTTTCCAGTCCCAAGAACCTTTACTTCCAGCCAGTGGAAACCAAATGCGATCACGCCCGCGACGAGAATATAGAATACGGCCAACAGGATGAGCGGCTCGTAAATAATGAAAGTGTCGGAGCGCACACGTGAAGACACGGCGTAAATGTCGACGACAGTGATCGTCGCAACCAATGGAGTTGCTTTGAGTTGCAATATGGTTTCACCGCCCAATGTCGGCAGGACGTTGCGGATAGCCTGCGGCAACCAGATACGGCGAAACATGGTGAAACGTGGCATGCCAAATGCCTTGGCTGCCTCAAGCTGACCCTTGGCGACCCCTTTGAAGGCACCGCGCATCACCTCTCCTTCGTAGCCGGCATAGGACAACGTCAGCGCCAGTACTGCATAAGGCCAGGCCTGCCGCAAATAGGGCCACAACTCGGAAGAGCGTATCCAAGGGAACTGCGGAAACAAAGACCCAAGCCCATAATACAATAACCAGAGTTGCAGCAGCAGCGGTGTGCCGCGGATGATAGTGCAAAATGCCTTGGCCGGGGCGGCAAGATACCAAGGCCCTACCGCCTGTGCCAATCCAAGAGGAACGGCGAGTAGGAAACCCAAAACTACGGTGACCACCAACAGCCAGATTGTCGTCCAAATGCCCTGAAGGGCGAGCGGCGCATATTTCGGGATCCAGTCCCACTGAAGAGAGACGGCGCACCAGACAACGATCCCAGCGAATATCAGCATCATCACAATGCGATGTGGTTGCATCAACGATCTGAAATCAATCATCTGCCCCCTCCTTTAAGGGAGGGTTGGCCGCGACGCGCCCATTTCTCAATCCGAGCGAAGATGCCGCCCGAACACAGCGTTACCATGAGATAAAGAAATCCCGCTGCCAGAAAGAAAGTAAAATAGGCGCGTGTACTGCTTGCAGCCTGGCGGGTTTCCAGTGTCAGCTCGTTGAAACCCACAACAGCGAGCAACGCGGTATCTTTGGTTGCAATCAGCCACAGGTTGGCAAGACCTGGCACGGCGAAGCTCATCATGGCCGGGATTGTCACGCGGCGCATGGTCATGAAGGCGGGCATACCGTAGGACTTGGCCGCTTCGATCTGACCGGGCGGAACCGCCTGAATAGCGCCGCGCAAAATCTCGGTCGCGTAAGCGCCCTGGACCACACCCAGCACCCATATGCCTGCGCCAACACCACTGACCTCAACCCGACCCCCGCCCATTGCGGCGGAGATTTTGTTTATGATGTCAGATCCCACGTAATACAGGATCAGGATCAGGACCAGCTCGGGCACAGCCCGGATCACCGTCGTGTAGATGGCGAGAAGATCGCGCGTGACCTTCCCGCCATAGAGTTTGCCATAAGCTCCGAACAATCCGATCACGAGACCGAGGGCATAAGCGCCGAAAGCGATCTGCAATGAGTGGGACAATCCGCGCAGCAGATTGGGCCCCCATCCCGGCGGCGAGAGCGACAAAAGCTCTGCGCTCTGCGCCAATCCAAGTGAATCCAACAGTCCGTTCACAGCAGCGGCTTAGTAAATGCTGGCCGAGAAATAGTTCGATGTGATCTTCTCGTGCGTGCCATCGGCAAGAATTGCGGCGATGCCTTTGTTCAGCGCCTCACGCAGGTCATCTTGCCCTTTGCGCACTCCAGCCCCAACGCCGCGTCCCAGAATAGCGGGATCATCTGCAACGGCGCCTTTAATTTCACAGCAAGCGCCCGCATCCGAGTTTACAAAGTCTGCCATGGCGATGCTGTCTGCTTGAGTTGCATCAATACGGCCTGCGAACAGGTCCTGATTGGCCTCATCCTGTGTCTGATAAACCCGCAGTTCAGCATCCTTGAAATATTCCTGCGCATAGGCCTGGTGGATGGTCGAAGCCTGAATGCCGACAACTTTACCCGCCAGCGACTCTGGTGTCGCTTCGATATCCATCGATTTGTCCGCAACGATTACAGCGGGTGTGTTGTAGTAAGGATCGCTGAAATCAATGGTTTTCAGCCGCTCCTCGGTGATCGACATAGAGGCCATGATGGCGTCGATTTGCTGCCCGGTCAGCGATGGGATGATACCATCCCAGGCTACAGGCGTTATAACACAGTCCAGTTCGGCAGCGGCACAGACAGCATTGATAACATCGATCTCCCATCCAACCCAGTTGCCTGAGCTGTCAAGCGAAGCGAATGGTGGATAAGGTTCAGCCGCGATACCGATCTTGACCTCTTCGGCACTGGCGACACCAACTGAAAGGATGGCGGCGGCAACTCCGGACGCAAGCAGTTTCTTAAGGTTCATTTTGTTACTCCCTTTTGGTTCATTAGTTTGTTTTGACTGAATCAGGCGACCGAGCTGAGGAATTGCCTCAACCGCTCTGATTTTGGATTACCGAAGACCTCGGCAGGTGGACCCTGCTCTTCAATGCGGCCTTCGAAAAGATAGACAACGTGGCTGGCAACTTCGCGCGCAAATTTCATTTCATGGGTGACGAGCAGCATGGTGCGTCCTTCACCAGCGAGATCACGGATCACGTTCAAAACTTCGCCGACCAACTCGGGGTCCAGCGCCGATGTGGGCTCATCGAAAAGCATCACCGAAGGATCTACGGCAAGCGCACGGGCAATGGCGGCGCGCTGTTGCTGACCGCCAGATAGATAGGCCGGAAAGGTGTCGGCCTTGTCACCAAGCCCTACCCTTTTCAACAGGTCGTGCGCCCGCGAGATAGCCTCTGCCTTTGGCACCTTAAGGACATGTATCGGCACTTCGATCACGTTCTCCAGAAGCGTGCGATGCGTCCACAGATTGAACTGCTGAAAAACCATTGCCAGCCGCGTTCGGATACGCTCGATCTGGCGGCGGTTCGCGGGGCTACCATCGGCGTGCATTTCAACCAATTCACCGCCTATGGTGATTTTTCCCGAGCTCGGCGTTTCCAAGAAGTTGATACAGCGCAGCATGGTGGATTTGCCCGAGCCTGACCCCCCGATGATTGCGACAACGTCCCCCTTGTTGGCAGTCAGGGAGACACCCTTCAGGACCTCTAGCGCACCAAAGGATTTGTGCAGGTCCTCAATCTTTATCGCCTCAATGGACGCAGTGGCTTCGGGTGTGGGTGATGCTGCTTCGGCTGTGTCCATATCTAACAATCTTCTGATTTCAGCTTGCAGTAAGCCTCGAATCTCGCAATTATGCAAGTGTATAATAACTCCATGCCATGGATGACACTGACGTGCAGGACGACAGCCGCAAATTTAAACGTGAGTCTGCTGAGTTTCGGCGCGAGGCGCTGATATTGGCGACTTTGGACCTGATCGCCGAGATGGGCGTCCGCGGTGCCACGGTGCGTGAGATTGCAGCCCGCGCGAACGTGACCCAAGGGTTGATCCGTCATTATTTCTCTTCAAAAGAAGAGTTGGTTCAAGCGGCGTATGAGCACCACATGAATACGCTAACAGATCAGACAGCAGCTTCGTCAGGAATGGGAAGCGCGGTATCTCAGTTGACCAACTTCGTTGACGCGTCGCTGCGACCACCAATCGTTGATCCAAGCGCTGTGGCGTTGTGGGCCAGCTTTCTGAACAAGGTGCAACATGATTCAAAAATGCAGCGCATTCACCAGCAGACCTATAACTATTTCCGGGGTCACCTCGAGGAGCTGATCGTCGCTGCATTGCTGGAAACCGGACGTTCAGTTGCTGCAACGGAGGCAACGCAACTGGCCATTGCTTGCAACGCGGTAATCGACGGCCTTTGGCTGGAAGGAGGTGCGCTTCCGGACGCGTTTTCCGAAGGGCAACTGGCGCGGATCGGCTTGGACTCCGTGAGCGCCATCCTGAGGATACCATTAAACAAAGAGGCGGAGCAGCCATGAAGACAACATCTGTGACTGAGCGTTTAGCGGGGTTGGGTGGTGCCAAATGGGGTGTACACCTGAAAGCACGTGACCTTATCAAAGCCGGAGCGGATATCGTCGAAATGACGATTGGAGAACCGGATGTGCCCGTGCCAGCCGCATTGGTAGAAGCCACCGTAACCTCCTTGCGGGCACAACGGACAGGGTATTCCAACGGGCGCGGTGAAGCCGGACTGCTTGACGCGCTTGCTGCTCGCTATTCAGCCTCTCGTGGGCGGCCCTTCGGACCCGAGAACTTTTTGTGCTTTCCCGGGACGCAAACCGCCCTTTTCGCAGTGATGTCCGGGATTGCAGAGGCCGGAGAGGAAGTTTTGGTTGGTGATCCGATGTACGCGACATACGAAGGAGTCGTGCGTGCATCCGGGGCGGATATGGTGCCTGTGCCGCTTCGGCCAGAGCACGGGTTTCGCATGCAAGCCGAAGATATTGCTGCACGCATCACTCCACGCAGCCGCGCCATTCTTCTGACAACGCCACACAACCCGACAGGTGCAATTCTGACTACCACGGAAATTGCCGAAATCGGGCAGCTCGCCATGGCGCACGATTTATGGATCATCTCGGACGAGGTCTATGAAGAACTGATCTTTGACGAGGCCGAATTTGCTTCACCATTGGCAGACCCGAAACTGGCGGATCGTGTCATAGGTGTATCATCCATCTCGAAATCACATGCTGCCCCAGGGTTTCGTAGCGGTTGGTGTGTCGGACCAGCAGCGTTTTGTGAAGCGCTGCTGCCGTATTCCGAAACAATGCTCTTTGGCAATCAGCCCTTCATCGCGGACATGACCGAAAAGGCAATCCGCGACGGGTCCGAGGTTGCCCCCGGCATGGCCGCTCGCTTCTCTGGCCGCGCCACCCTGCTGGCTGATCGTCTTGAAGCAGAAACGGATCTGACGGTTCATCGCCCAGAGGCGGGAATGTTCGCCCTCATCAACGTTTCTGCCACCGGGTTTGATGGTGAAGCTTATGCGTGGGATCTGTTACAGGCCGGGGTGGCTGTCATGCCAGGGTCCGCCTTTGGCGACGGCCTGAAAGACTGGGTCCGGGTCGCGCTGACGATTAGTGACGCCGATTTTGCCACAGCGGTTTCTCGCATCATTGATCACGCCAACAGCAAATCACGCGAGGTTGCATGAGCGGAATGACAATCGGTGAAGCTTTGGTTGCCAAGCTTCGCCAAAGAGATGTGACCTGCGTCTTTGGAATTCCGGGCGTTCACACGGTCGAACTTTACCGCGGTCTTGCGGCTTCGGGCATTCGTCATATCACGCCCAGGCATGAACAGGGTGCTGGTTTCATGGCTGATGGCTACGCGCGTGTTTCGGGGAAACCGGGTGTGACCTTTGTGATCACCGGCCCCGGATTGACCAACACCTTGACACCGATGGCGCAGGCGCGCGCTGATTCAATTCCGATGTTGGTGGTCTCTGGTGTCAATAAAACCGCTTCACTTGGCAAGGGCTTGGGACATCTGCATGAATTGCCAGACCAACTGGGGCTAGCCAGAACAGTTGCGTTGGTGTCAGAACAAGTTCCCGACTCCAACGCTCTGGACCCGGTCTTGGACCGTGTTTTTCACGACCTTACCAACGGTCGCCCAGGGCCGGTGCATATAGAGGTCCCGTTGGATGTAGCAGCAGAAAAATATCAAAAAACACCAGTCGAGACGCTCGATCCAGCACCCCCGGCCAATCCAGATTTAATCTCACAAGCGGCAAGGCAACTGGCTCAAGCAAATCGAGTTGTCATTCTGGCGGGCGGTGGCGCGAAAAAAGCGGAAACCGATTTACAGACATTGGCTGAAACCCTCGATGCCCCCGTCGTGCAAACCGTCAACGCACGGGGCCTGATGCACGGACATCCACTGACCGTTCCTGCCAGCCCGAGCCTCAAAGCAGTACGCGAGCTGATAGAAAGCGCTGATTGCGTTCTGGCTTTGGGAACCGAATTGGGGCCAACCGACTATGACATGTACGCCACCGAGCAAATAGCAGGAAGGTCAGGCCTGATCCGGGTGGATCGCTGCAGCCATCAACTGGCGCGACATGAGGCAGCGCTAACCATTCAAGGTGACGTTAATTTGGTTGTACCGGCGCTGTTTGGGGCATTGTCCAATGAGGCAAAGCAAGACGACGGTGCCGAACGCGCCAGCAAAACACGCCGCGCCGCCTGGGAGGAAATTGGTCCGGACTATCGCCATCAGGTCGAAATCCTGAATGCCATTCGCTCAGAAGTTCCGAATGCATTGATGGTCGGAGACTCAACCCAACCAATTTATGCCGGCAATCTTTTCTACGACCACGACCGGGCCGGAGGTTGGTTCAACGCAGCAACGGGATATGGCGCGCTCGGCTACGGGATACCCGCTGCCATCGGCGCGTCGATCGCCGATCCGACTACAAGGGCGATCTGCATTGTCGGCGATGGAGGTGCACAGTTTTCATTGCCTGAAATCATGGCCGCAGCAGATGAAAACCTGCCGGTCACCTTCGTGATCTGGAACAATCATGGATACCAGGAAATTGCCGCGTCGATGCGGGATGTGGGTGTGACCGTCATAGGTTGTGATCCTTCGCCCCCGAATTTTTCTGCATCAGCCAAGTCTTTTGGCATTCCATTCACCAAGGTTCCGGCCGAACCACAGGCTGTCGCGCAGGCGTTGCGCGAAACTGTCGCTTTAGATGGGCCTGCAATGATCGAAGTCATCGCTCCGAAATGTGAACCTCAGAAAGATTGAAACATGTCAGACCCGACCTTTGAGTTCTCCCGCGCCATCACCCGCCGCCCGGCTGCGACCATTGCTGGCGGTTTGCGTGCAAAGGATATTGGAAACCCCGATTTCGAAGGGATGATGGCGGCACATAAGGCTTACGTGGCTGCACTGAAAAGCACCGGGGCTGAAGTGATCGAACTTGATCCCCTTGACGCGTTCCCCGACGCACAGTTTGTCGAAGATACGGCCCTTTGCCTGCCGCAAGGCGCTGTGCTGATGCGGCCAGGCGCACCATCGCGGATGGGTGAGGTGGCAGAAATGGCGCCAAATCTTCGCGCTTGCTACGAGACGGTTCTGGAAATCAACGGCCCCGGCCATATCGAGGGCGGAGATATTCTTGTAACCGGTCGCGAAATTTTGGTGGGCAGATCAGACCGCACTGACGCTGAAGGTGTCGCCGAGCTGTCTAAAATCACCTCCGCGTGGGGCCACAAATTGCGCGAAGTGTTTACACCGGAAGGCGTTTTGCACTTCAAGACAGATTGTTCACTGATGGATGCCGAAACAATCCTGTCAACTCAAAGACTTGATGCATCAGGCTGCTTTGAGGGCTACCGAGTGCTTCATGTTGCTGATGGGGAAGAAGCTGCTGCCAACGCGATCCGCTTCAACAATCTGGTGCTGATGGCCGCAGGCTTCTCGCGCACAGCAGACATGTTGGATCGTGAAGGGTATGAGATCGTAGAAATTGACAACACCGATTGCGCCAAGCTGGATGGCGGCATGTCATGTCTCTCGCTAAGACTTTGAAGGGTTATTCGCCAACTTTTGGTCATCGGAGGTCTTTTAGTTGGCGAATGAATATCAAGCCGCACGCTATCTGCGACAGCCGGGCCGTTCTAAGAATCGGTTCATCGCGGCACGACAAGTCAGCTATGCATATCCGCATCTATGATGGCGCGGATCCGTTGCAAATCCTCAAGTTCGATGCCGGTGATCTCGTCATAAAGGTCGCGAAACTCGGGCTCATCCATCAAAAACTCAATCTTAGCCTGGTGCCAGGCAACAGCTTTTTCGTGTAGCCGCGCAATCTGGGGAATGGCTATCAACGCTTCCATCGCCACTGACAATCTGGCCAAGTTGCGTTGGATAGTGACGTCCCGATACTGGTTCCAATCCATCCGTATCCAGTAGTTGCGCCCGACAGTGCGATCCACATGCAGGGCCCGTCCGCGTTGACGCTTGACCAAGAAAGACTGCGCAGATCTTAGTGCGTAGTGGTTTAGCTGGACCAGTTCATAACCGATGGTCTTGATATCGGATCTCCAGCCATTCTTTGCCACTTTGTGCGTGATATCCTGACCCGATCCATTGACCCATAGCACCTGTCCGGCTTTTGCTTCTTTCAGCTTATTGGGCCGGTGACAGCTTAGTTTACGATAGGCACGAATATTCCTGGTGGCGGTCTTGAAGCCCCAAGCGGTATGCGGTTTGGGCAGATATGACGCAGCGCATCGGTCAAATTGCGCCAGGACCGGCCTGTCCTCGTAGGTCTTTATCCCGGCCGACCCAAATTGCCGCCAGGTCATTGCAATATTGCTGACCCCCTCAGGCAGGCGCTTATAAAGTTCCGGCAGTGTCCCGTTACCAAAGCGGATGTTGATAAACTCATCCACATCAATATGGATAACCCAGTCGGCACGTTTGACCACCTTGAGCTTTGCAGACTGGTTCAGAGCCCACTGTTGCGGGGAATTGCCCTTCCATTTGTTGTTGTCGACATGCGTGACCAGACCGGTTTTGGCCAGCGCATCCAGCATCAGATCCGTGCCATCCTCGCAGCCATTGGTATAGATAACAAAGTGATGCACACCGATCGATTGGTGGTATGCAATCCATTCCAATAGGAAAGGGCCTTCGTTTTTCATGCAACCGATCAGCACCGTGCCGCTGGTACCCTCTGGCGGCCTGAGGTCCACCGGCACCGTGTCACCCATGGGTCGACTTTCGTCAAAACTTGTCAGGTCATTGCGCGGCAAGAAGCGACGGGCAAATGGCAGCACTTCTTTTGGAGTGGATTCTTCTTTTACACAGGAGGCCAGGGTAGAGAATGCAGGAGGCTGCGCAGTCAGATCATCTGGCCATTCAATCCGGTTAACTATCGCATCGGCACCAAATTGTGCGGCCCAAATTCTGGCGCGATCAGATCCTGAATCAAGATCAGTCAAAATCAGGATGTCGGCCGCCAATTGCCCCAAAACTTCGTGGACTCGACCAACAGAGACTTCCGTGGTGAGGTTTTCTGATAGCGCTGGCATGGCCAAAAGCATGAACCGCGGTCGCTCATTAGCAATTGCACTGGCGAGTGCGGGCAAAAATTCGGGCGGCTCGGCCTTTGCACGTCTTCGCCGCGTAATCTGCGCAAACGCAACCAGTTGCTGCTGCAAATCCGCAATATCGATACTCAAAACAGACGCAACCCCATTGGCTTGGCGCGCCTGATCCCGAGCTGTGTCGCGTATATCCAGGATTAGCTGCATTAGTCAGCGGGCTCTTGATGGATGGGAACCAGCTGGTCGCCAAGGGCTTTTTCCAGTTTTCGGATGGTTCGCCGCCGCTGCCGCCAGAACATTTCTTCCCAGGCCAGATCAGGTGAGACAAATCCTGCATCGGCAAGCACTTTATGCAATCTGGACATGTCAAGCTCTCCAAGTGAATGGCGGTTGGGGCGACCGCGCGATGCCAATACCCAATCGGTGCGAATGGCATTGGCGACCAAAGGCTCTTGCCCGCAAAAGGCCGCTAGCTGAGCTGAGATATTGTGATGCACCGAAGAAGTGCGGCGCGGGATCATTGCAACCTGCTGATCTGGACGGCCTACCAGAGCAAAAAGATGCAGTGCCGACCCGTCTAGTGCAACGATCTGACGGGCGGCTTTGTAACGTGCGATCTGCTTTTCCATCGGGTGTTGTTCCGGATAGAAAATCTCGTACCCGTTCTGGCGCAAATTCTCTTCGAGAAACTCTTCTCCGATAACGCCACCCCGCCGTATTCCAAGACCTGCGCGCGAGATATAAAGCCGCTCCGGCCCATCAGGGGGAACGTCGGCGCCAAAATTTTGATGGATCAAGGCACGATATTCAGGCGTTCCCGCCACAATCGGGCCCAGCCCAAACCCCTGACCGGGCACATGCAGATGTTCTATCTGAGTTGGCTCGGTCACCACTTTGATTGGAAGATCAATACCCAGAAGCTTAAAAAAATTATGCTGCATGGGGCGTGTTTCATCCCCATTGGCGGGTCGCTTGGGGGTAAAGAGGACCCCATCAATATCCTTCGCGATTGCCGGCAGCGGCCAAAGACGTGCGGTGCTTTCAGCTAGGAAATGACCAAAGTGTACCCATAACAGCCCGGCATAAAGCCAGCGACCCGACAATTGCGGCAAAGGGTCTGTTGGCGATATCGGCTGGGTGGTCATGGCACGCTTTCCCCGCCAAAGCGCCCCATGCGCGCAGTATTCCCGGTCTTCAGTCAGAACACCGGCTTCCTGCACCGTATCGGAGACTGCGGGCGGAACCACAATGGCCCGCTCAAGCGCAACAAGTTCGCGTGACCATCCTTGATCAGGCTGAGGAGGTTGGTTCAGATCATTATCGTTAAGCGTAGACATCTTTGTTCACACCCGGTCAGAGCGACCGGGTCGACAAAGACATGCTTCTAGTCGGTCTTCTGCTGTTAGAAGCCGGGATAGATGATCGGTGAATATCCTTGTGATCTGCAACCAGCGTCTTTGACATTCGACTATCCGATAAACTGGGCCCCAGATTAGTCCGAGACCCGCGTTCGGGCTTCTTATCATTCGGCCCTATACTCCTTAGCATCCTAATATGGCCGGACCTGCATCGCTGCAAGCAATCGTAGTGAAATTTCTACGCTAGAAAAAGTAAAGGCTCTATCCGCAGAAGGACAATCGAATATGTTGACAGTGTCGCAGTTTATCATCCTTGCCTGAAGCGACCGCCACTACTTTGATTGCCAAGTTATTGTCCGTTGTACTCAATGCAATGGCCGGTTGGGCAACCGTCCGCCAAACAACTTGGCACTACGGTATTTGCAGATGACACCTAGTGTTATTGATTGCGATCGTCCGAAACTTGGACACAGACTGGCGCTTCTGACTTGGCCGGACACTTTAATCTTGGTCAACAGACTTCAGCACATCCTGTGGCATCGCCTTAGAGGGATCGATGTCATGTTTCTTGCATAGCTTGGCGACTTGGCTGTTCGGATGCGGCAAAGGAAACCCACCATCCATATTGTATTTCTTGCGCATGCTTGAGCCGCCAATGTGATGAACCCCCAACGCGTTTTCATCGAGCGATATGCGGGAAAACCGCGGCCGGAAATAATTCAAGCGCATGGCCGTAGGTTCTTGGGAATAGAATGACTCGGGTGGCAGGGCGTGTTTAACTTCACCGTTTTTGCCCAGAAAATACGAGATAGCCTGAGGCCCGAACGTATAAAATGGCAGCTGCGACAGGTTTTCCAATGGTACCGAGAAAGAGCCGTCTTCATTGGACTTGCCGATGGAAACATCAATATTTTTTTTCCACGGCCAGTCATTGGGGATCACGATCTCAGACCCGTTCATAAAGTCATGCATACCCTGCAATGTTGGAGAACTGTGCGGCAGCCGGAGAGCCGCATTGTTAAAATAGCGTTTCTCTTTTGCGAAAATATACGGAATGTCGGGGATCGGCTGCATACACAGCATATCGCAATCCATCCAGATTTCGTCGGATTCCCGAAGCATGTTGATCCTGAAAAAATCCGACAACGGGGCATAAGCGCTGTTTCGCTTTTCGTTTCGCCATATTTTCAGGTGGTCAGGCAAGAAAATACGTGCATCCGCATTTTCAACGCCCGGTGGTGTGTTCGTGATTTCTTTCAAAGAGTACAACTTGACCTTATGGCCGTGATCCACAAAGCTTTTGAGGCAGAGTTGCTCGAAAAAAGTCAGACTGGATCCATGCCAAAACGATGAAATTACTGGAGAAATATCCATGCTGGATCGATGCCCGTTATGTTCTTCACTTGCTCCGCATTAGCATGGCTCCGGTATTCGATCCACTGGTTTAATGATCCCGATTCAACCGCAATTGTGATGGTGACCCAACCGTCCAATATGAACTGTCTGTAGCGCAGGTCCGTTAGTCAGAATTCTCGCACCTTTGTGTTTCGCGAAAAAGAACGAGCGGTAACGATCAAACTTTAGGGGCTCGCAATAAGCAGAAATTGTTTGGTTACCTCAACTTTGGTCCAATTTTCTCAGTCCTCCCCGACAAAGGTCGCAAGATCACCCAAACTGTCTTAAATCGGATCGTCCAATAAGACCTCAGGATGCTCTTGCTTAAGGCGGAAAATTCACCGATCAAGGTTGCCACAAATCCAGACTTACTGGGCAATAGAGGAAGCCGGTGACTCTAAAGACGTGCGATCAACGAATTTGGCCCTTCCCAAACACGGGACTCCTTTGAAGATGGCCACCTGGGGTGTCGTTACCATGGTCAAAGAGCCGCCAGAGCTGGTGGCTATATTTGCTTCCTATTATGCGTCACTCGGCGCGCAAGAGATCTTTATCTTTCTGGATGGTGATGATCCGAAAGCGCGGCAACTTCTGGCTCAGATACCGAACTGTCGCGTTGAAGTGATGGATGACACGTTTTTTCGAAGAAACTGGGACTGTGCTTATCCAGAAAACAGTTTCAGACGCCAAAGGCTGATAGCGACAAAAGCCTATCGAGAAGCAAAAGTCGATTGGATGCTTTTCCTCGATGCGGATGAGTATCTGCAAGCCGATGATTTTGCACAAGAGCTAGCTGACCTGCCCTCGGATGTTGATACGATTTCAATTCCTAATGGCGAGCGTGTGTTTTCAACCGAGAACAACACACCCGGACTTTTTGGTGGTCTTATGCTGAAGCCTAAGCACACCCGCGGCTATGTCGCCCGAAGCTTATTCGGAGAAGAAAGACTCAAGTACAGCGACAGAGGATTTTGTGCGCATCGTTTCGGAAAAAGCGCCACCCGAACGGGGAAGAACATCAAGTTAGGTGTTCATGCGCCACAGCGGTGGAGAGGCAACATCAAGCGACATGTTTCTCAGCAATCGGTCATTTGTCACTTTGACGGACTGACCGAAATTCACTGGATGCTCAAATTGCTGAGATATCATGATATGGGAACATATGAATCACCTAAGGGCAGCAATGATTTCCGCTATGAACAAGTCCAATTCCTGAAAAATTCATCTTCTATGAATGCTGTTCAAGAGCTTCATGACATTATCCGAAAATACGACAAGGACACTGAAGAAAGACTAAGGGGTCATGGTCTTCTCGATGATGTGCAGGTCCGGCCTTTCCGGGGTTTGGATACCTATTATCCTGACCACGAGTTTGACTTGTCGGTTGAGTGGTTCAACGATGTTCTGAAGATGAATATGTCGGACTTCTATGCGAGATTACCGACATGATGTTTGATGCAAATAGTCTGACCTTATGCAAAACATGCTCTACCGACCGCTCATCCTTGGAATGGAGCAAGTATGACCGAAACGAACCCTGATGTTGCGATCCAGTACCGTGGATTGAAGATACCTTCATCGCCATTTCTGGACGAAACGATCATGAATCTGATCGAGCAGGACAACTATGAAAGCTGGGAAATGGATGGCGCTTTGAGCGTCGTTCAACCTGAGGATCGTATTCTGGAAATGGGCGCCGGTCTGGGTATCGTGAGTGGTGTTGTCGCGCTCGAGAACAAACCAGAGGCTATTCTCAGTTTTGAAGCCAATCCAAATCTAATTCCACACATCCGTCGTTTACATGCCCTAAATGGGCTTTCAGACCGGATCGAAGTCCGGAATGCGATACTAAGCGCCAATCCAAAGGATCCCGACTCTATTCCGTTTCATATTGACGCTTCATATCTAGGGTCTTCAGTTTTTGATAATGAAGGTGAATCAACAACATCAGTGCGCGTAGCTAAAGCGGACTTCGAAGCGGTGAAACGAGAGTTCGCTCCGACGGTTCTTGTGATGGATATTGAGGGGGCGGAACTGGATTTCTTGAGGAATGCGGACCTGTCGGGCATTCGAGCCATTGTTATTGAATTCCATCGCCTCATTTATGGGCACAAAGGTGTCCGGGCCTGTAAAAGGATTCTTTCGAACGCGGGTTTTCTACGGCTGGACGATTTGTCCTGGAGGGTTGTTTGGACCTGCACACGAGATCTTGGCTGAACCGCGTCATTGAGACGAGCATTTTCGAACTATGCGAATTGGCCAAGGCAGTTGAGCGCCCTGAAATGAAACGTTTAGCCGACTTGTGACCTGAATTTGCCCATAGCAATTTATTCGTTGCAACTATGTGCATCTGCGGACGGGAACTTGTGACAAGACCTCAAAGAACTGTTTCTGCCTTCAATCTCGGATCGCGGGGCTGGGTCAACGACCACGATGTCGGCGCTGGGTGTCCCTGTCTTATTGTGCCGTTTTCCGGTCATAGCATCTGGAAACACCACCATTTTGCGACACCGGCGACACCCCGAGTTAACTGCAAAGCTCAAAGCGAAGCCGCACCCATCATACGGTGTGCAACAAAACTGTTGACGAGACCTGATCTCATCAATAATCGGTAACCATCTGTTGGGGTGCCCCTCGGGGCTGAGATGCAGACATGCAAACCCATTGAACCTGACCCGGTTAGGACCGGCGGAGGAAACAGGCATACCGGGCGCCCCGTGTCACAACTCGTGTCACAACGCAGGCTACGGGTCTTTCCACGCACATCCTGACCATGACAATGAGGGATGTGCCATGGTTGCGACAGCATTGACGATTGCCGGTTCCGACAGCGGGGGCGGCGCGGGAATTCAGGCAGATCTTAAATCCTTCGGCGCAATGGGCGTGTTCGGTTGCAGCGTGGTGACCGCGATAACCGCGCAGAATACCTGTGACGTGACCGCAGTACATCCGGTACCCGACAATGTGGTCGCGGCTCAGATCAAGGCGGTCCTAGACGACATCCGCATAGACGCCATCAAGATCGGAATGCTGGGTACGCCATTATTGGTCGAAACAGTGGCCCGTGCATTGGAAGGTTTTTCCGGACCTGTCGTCCTCGACCCCGTCATGGTGGCGAAATCCGGGGTCGCCCTGCTTGAAGATCAAGCGATTGCCGCGCTGAAGCAGTATCTTCTGCCGCTCGCTGACCTGCTGACACCAAACCTGCCCGAGGCGGACAAGCTGCTGGGACAAACCCATAAGGGCGACAGTGCCGGACTGGTTGCGCCGTTGCTGGCGCTAGGTCCTAAGGCAGTTCTGATCAAGGGCGGCCATGCCGATGGCATTGATTGCCTTGATGTGCTGGCAAAGTCAGGGTTCGTTGTCACGCTGGGGGCACCGCGGATCGCGACCCGCAACACGCATGGTACTGGCTGCAGTTATTCCGCAGCAATTGCGGGCTGCCTTGCGCGCGGCATGGATCTTGAGACTGCGGTGCGGCGGGCGCATGGCTGGCTGCACGCTGCAATAAAACGTGCCGACGGGTTGGAGATTGGACAAGGCCATGGCCCGGTACATCATTTTCACGAGATGTGGGCATGAGCGCTGTCACCATTCTGGGTGCCGGGGTTGCCGGGCTTTGCGTTGCAGCCGAGCTGGTGTCACGCGGTGTTTCCGTACGGATGATCGACCCGGCAGGTCCCGTGAATACGCATTCCTGCAGCTGGTGGGCCGGGGGCATGTTGGCACCGGAATGCGAGGGCGCAGTCACCGAACAGCCCGTTGTGGAACACGGGCGCAAAGCAGCGGATTGGTGGCAAAAGCAGGGGGCGCAGTTCGGTCTGGATGTGACCCGGAACGGTACCTTGGTTGTCGCTCTGGGCCGGGATCAGAGCGAGCTGACGACGTTTGCACGGCGCGCCGAAGGCGTGGAATGGCTGGACCGCGAGGGCATCGCGCTCCACGAGCCGCATCTGGCCGAGCAATTCGGCAAGGTGTTGTTCATCGCGAATGAAGCGCATCTCAATCCCCGCCCGATGTTGACCGGGTTGCATGCACACCTGGTGGCTTCGGGCGTTGAGTTTCTGACTGCAGGCGAAACGCTGGGTCAGGTCATCGACTGCCGTGGTCTCGCCGCGCAGGATCGGCTGAGCGATTTGCGCGGGGTAAAGGGTGAGATGCTCATCGTGCGCTGCCCGGACGTGTCGCTATCGCGTCCCGTGCGGCTGCTGCATCCTCGTTTCCCGCTCTACATCGTACCGCGCGGCGATGGCGTATTCATGTTGGGCGCAACCCAGATCGAAAGTGGGCAGCGCAGCCGCGCAAGCCTGCGATCCGTGATGGAACTAATGAATGCGGCCTACGCGTTGCATCCAGCCTTTGGTGAAGCCGAGCTGCTGGAAATCGGAGTCGATGCCCGCCCGGCCTTTGCGGACAATCAGCCACGCATCCGCCATTTCGACGATCGCATCATGGTGAACGGGCTGTACCGCCATGGCTATCTGCTTGCTCCGGCGTTGGCAGGGATGGTGGCAGATCTGGTGACCTGCGGCACGCAGCCCGCGCTTTGGTACGAGAACTGCCAAAACACGAAAATCGCACACAAAACACCGGGGAGAACCACATGAAACTGATGGTGAATGGTGAGGCCGTCGAGGCCAAAGGCCCCAGCCTTGCCGATCTTCTGGTCGAACTAGGCAAAGGCAATGACAAACTGGCCACGGCGGTGAACGAGGTGTTCGTTCCGGCATCAACACGTGCGGCGCAAGTGCTTTCCGATGGGGACCGGATCGAGCTGGTTTCGCCGCGGCAGGGGGGCTGACATGCCGGAATTCTACGGCAAGGAAATAGCGTCGCGCCTGATGTTGGGCACCGCGCAGTATCCGTCGCCCGCAGTGCTCGCCGATGCGTTTCGACGTTCGGGCGCAGGCATTGCCACGGTGTCGCTGCGTCGCGAGGCGGGTGGTGAAAGGGCCGGGCAGGATTTCTGGTCTCTGATCCGTGATTTGGGTGTCGCGGTGTTGCCCAATACCGCCGGGTGCCACTCGGTACGCGAAGCGGTCACCACGGCGCAGATGGCGCGCGAACTGTTTGAGACCAACTGGATCAAGCTTGAAGTGATCGGCCATGCCGACACGCTGCAACCCGACCCGTTCGGCCTTGCAGAGGCGGCGCGCATTCTCGCCGACGAAGGGTTCGACGTCTTCCCCTATTGCACTGAAGACTTGGTGCTGTGTGAGAAACTGATCGAGGCTGGCTGTCGTGTGTTGATGCCTTGGGGGGCGCCGATCGGCACCGGACTGGGGCTGAACAACCTTTACGGCCTTCGCTCGGTACGGGCTCATTTTCCCGAGGTGCCTCTTGTGGTTGATGCAGGGCTGGGCCTGCCATCACAGGCGGCACAGGCCATCGAAATCGGCTATGATGCGGTGCTGCTGAACACGGCGGTCGCTAAGGCAGGTGATCCGGCGGCGATGGCCCAAGCGTTTGCCCGCGCGGTTGAAGCCGGTGCCTTGGCCTTCGGTGCCGATGCTATGGAACCGCGCGACATGGCCGCGCCCTCAACACCTGTTTTCGGAAAGGCCATGCTGTGACGCTGCCGTCGTTCTACCCGATATTCGATGACATCTCATGGCTGCGCCGAATGCTGCCGCTCGGAGTGCGGTTGGTGCAGCTGCGCATCAAGGAACATCCCCTGGATGCGGTGCGCGCGCAGTTGGCGGAGGCGCGGGATTTGTGCCGCGACCACAGCGCGCTGTTGGTGGTCAATGACTATTGGCAACTGGCGATTGAGCTTGGCTGCGACTGGGTGCATCTGGGGCAGGAAGATCTGGATACCGCTGATGTTGATGCAATCCAGGCTGCTGGATTGAAACTTGGCGTCTCAACCCATGACGAAGCAGAGCTTAAGCGTGCGCTGGCTTTGCGGCCTGACTATGTGGCGCTTGGGCCGGTGTATCCGACCATCCTCAAGAAGATGAAGTGGCACCAGCAGGGTGTTGAAAAGCTGACCGACTGGAAGGCGCGGATCGGACCTATTCCGCTTGTGGCGATAGGTGGCATGTCGGTCGAGCGCGCGCCGGGTGCGTTCGCCGCCAGGGCCGACATCGTGTCCGCCGTGACCGACATCACCTTGAAGGACGACCCAGAAGCCCGTGTACGCGAGTGGCTAAGGATCTGCCCATGAGCCGCTATGCACGCCAGATTGCTGTACCTGGCTTTGGCGCATCGGGGCAGGAAAACCTGCGCACCGGGCATGTACTGGTGATTGGCGCAGGAGGGCTTGCCGCACCAGTGCTGCAATATCTGGTCGGGGCCGGTGTGGGACGTATACGTTTGGTTGATAATGATATGATCAGCCTGTCGAACCTGCACCGCCAAACGCTGTTCCGTGAACGCGACATAGGGCAATCCAAAGTGCAGGTGGCAGCACGTGAAATGATGGCGCTAAATGATGAGGTGCGGATCGAACCGGTCGAAACCCGCTTTGATCCGGCCAATGCCCCGCAACTTTGTCAGGGTGTTGATCTGGTGCTAGATTGCGCCGACAGTTTTGCCGCCAGCTATGTGGCCTCGGATGTTTGCCTTGCTGCCGATCTGCCGCTGATCAGCGCCAGCGTTGTGGGCTCGGAGGGCTATGTCGGGGGCTTCTGCCACAAGGCTCCGGGTCTGCGCGCGCTGTTCCCGGATCTGCCTGCAAGGCTGGGTTCCTGCGACGCCGATGGCGTGCTTGGCCCGACGGTGGGTGTGATCGGTAGTCTGCAAGCGCAAATCGCGGTTGCGGTGCTGAGCGGGGACCTTACGCCAATGGGGCGTCTGGTGACCTATGACGCCACCAGCATGCGCTTTGGCGGTTTTCGCTTTGACGGCGCACCGGATCCTATACCTGAGCCGGATTTCATAGCGCGCGAAATGCTTCGGGCCGACGATCTGGTAATCGACCTGCGCGCTGCAGATGAACCCGGCCCGGAGCTGGCTGGTGCTCAGCGCCTCAGTGTCGATGAAATCGATCCGCGTGACCCCCTTTTGCAAAACAACAGACGCCTCATCCTTGCCTGCCGTTCCGGTCTTCGGGCCTGGCAGGCGGCGATGCGGATTTCCACGAAAAACGGGCCCGAAATCAAGCTTCTGGCCCTAGGTGACAACAACTGAAACGAGGAAACCGAATTGAAACATTTTCTGACCATAGCGGCGATGCTGATGGCTACACCGGCGTTGGCACAAGACAAGATGACTCTGCTGCTGGATTGGTTCGTAAACCCTGATCACGGTCCGATCATCGTAGCGCAGCAAAAAGGTTATTTCGCAGACCAGAATCTTGAGGTCGAGATTGTGCCGCCTGCTGATCCCTCGGCCCCACCGAAACTGGTGGCCGCTGGGCAGGGTGACATCGCCGTGAGCTATCAACCAAACCAGCACCTCCAGGTAGCCGAAGGTCTGCCGCTGATGCGCGTCGGCACGTTAGTGGCGACACCTCTCAGCTGCCTTTTGACGCTGAAGGACGGCCCAATCCAGGAAATCAGCCAGCTCAAAGGTGGTAAGATCGGGTTCTCGGTTGCCGGCGTCGAAGAAGCGGTGCTGGGTGCCATGCTGGGCAAGCATGGGGTCGCGCTGGACGAGATCGAGATGATCAACGTCAACTTCTCGCTCAGCCCCTCGGTCATGTCCGGGCAGGTCGACGCGGTGATCGGTGCCTATCGCAATTTTGAGCTGAACCAGATGGAAATCGAAGGTGTCGAAGGCCGATGCTTCTATGTCGAAGAAGAAGGCGTGCCGACATATGACGAGTTGATTTACGTCGCCAACCCCGAGCTGATGGACAAGGACAAGGTGCGCCGCTTCCTGCGCGCCACCGAGCTGGCCACGCAATACATCGTCAACAACCCGGATGAAAGCTGGGAGATTTTCAAAAGCTACGCGGAAGAGCTGGACGACGAGCTGAATGCAAAGGCTTGGGTCGACACCCTACCCCGCTTTGCCTTGCGTCCTGAGGCGCTGGACGAAGGCCGCTACATCCGCTTCGAGGAATTTCTGGCCAAAAGCGGCTTGGTCGAGGGCACCCGCCCGGTATCGAAAATCGCGGTCGATCTGGGGGCACAATGAACTACGGTACCTCATTTGAGGCGTGGCGAGCGGCGGCCGGGGAAACCTGGCCTGCCTATACCCGCCACGCATTCGTGCGGGGCATGGGTGATGGAACCCTCCCGCGCGCAGCGTTTCTGCACTATCTCAAGCAGGATTATGTCTTTCTGATCCATTTCGCCCGCGCTTGGGCGCTGGTGGTGACCAAGGCTGAGACCGTCGCGGATATGCGCCTCGCCGCGGGGACCGTGAATGCACTGATCAATGACGAGCTTGCCCTGCATATCGGCATCTGTGCCAAGGCTGGGATTTCCGAGGAAGAACTTATTGCAACGCAAGAGCGTCAGGCTAATCTTGCCTATACACGCTATGTGCTGGATGCCGGGCATTCAGGGGATATGCTTGATCTGCTGGCCACACTGGCCCCCTGCGTCATGGGCTATGGTGTGATCGGGGCGGAGCTTTCGGTGGCAAAGACCTCAGAAACCTATGCCGATTGGATCAACACTTATGGCGGGGAAGATTACCAACAGGTCTGCTGCGATGTTGGCGCGCTGATCGATGGCGTGGTAGCGCGGCGCATCGGGGATGACCCGCAAAACTGCCCACGTTGGGCAAATCTTTGCGACCGCTTCCACAAGGCGACCGAGCTTGAGGTCGGCTTTTGGGGCATGGCATCGCAGCCATGAGCCCGGCCCCCGCCCTGTATCTGCGCGGATCACTGTCGATTGGCGACACATCCATCGCGCACGGCATTGATCTGCGACTTGATGCAGGGCGTTGGACCTGTCTTCTGGGGGCCAGTGGTGTGGGCAAATCTACAGTGCTCAAGCTGCTGGCCGGACTGGGAGACCATGTTTCTTTGGACGGTGAAATCTGGGCCTCGGACTGTGGCGCGCTGGCCGGGCGGGTGGCCCTAATGGCGCAGAGTGATTTGTTGCTGCCTTGGCTATCAGCGCTCGACAATGTGGCAATAGGGGCACGATTGCGCGGCGAGACGCTTGACCGGGATCGAGCCGAGCACGTGCTGGAGCAAGTTGGGCTAGGCGCGCATCTAGACAAGAAACCGGGAGAGCTCTCCGGTGGGCAGAGACAGCGCGTGGCCTTGGCCCGAACCCTGATGGAAGACCGCCCCATTGTGCTGCTGGACGAACCTTTTTCCGCCCTTGATGCCCTGACTCGGGTGCATATGCAGGACCTCACCGCACAGCTGCTGAAGGGACGTACGGTGCTGCTTATCACCCATGACCCGGCCGAAGTGGCGCGGCTGGGGCAGAACATCATGATCATGACGCGCGACGGGCTGCACCCGGTCGAAACTCCTATGGGCAGCATCCCGCGCCCTGTTGATGATCCGGGCGTGCTGGGCATCCAGGCCGCGCTGCTTCAACAACTCAGGACGAACAGATGAGCGCAAGCGAAACTCTCAGGGCGCTGAACCAGGACGACTGGACAGCGGCCACGACACATGACTTTACCAATGCGCTGGCAACCGGAATGCTCGATCACGACAAAATGGCTGGCTATTTACAGCAGGATTACCTTTTCGTGGAAGGCTTTGTGCGGCTGCTGGCCTCAGCAGTGGCGCATGCACCCAACCTCGCCGATGCTGTGCCGGGCGCACAGTTTCTAGGTCAGATCTGCGGGCCGGAGAACACCTATTTTTTGCGTGCATTCAACGCGCTGGATGTGCCGCAGGCAAGCGAAGCCGCACCCGAAACACTGGCGTTTCAAGCCCTGATGGACGAGGCTCGTGCATCAGGGCGTTATGAGCGGATGCTGGCGGTCTTGGTCGTCGCGGAATGGGTCTATCTGGATTGGGCTAGCCCGGTCGAAAACCGCGCCGATAATCTGCCGTTCTGGCTGGGTGAATGGATCACCCTGCACTCCGGCGACGGGTTCGAAAGTGTGGTGGCCTATCTACGTGAGCAATTGGATGCGATCTGGCCGACCCTTTCGGACCAGGCGCAGGCCGAGGTTGCCGCCACCTTCGAAAAAGCCGTGGCCCTAGAGCGCGCCTTTTTCGATGCCGCATGGGCAGGATTCCCGGTTGCCCGATGACAGGTTGGCCTGCAGGAATCGCTGCAGCCGCAGTGGCAGTGTCGCTTTGGCAACTGGTGGTCTGGGCCACCGGCTTGCCGCGTTTTATCTTGCCCCCGCCAGCGTTGGTTTCCGAAACCATTTGGAACAGCCGCAACCTTCTGCTGGAACATGGACTGGTCACCGCGACCGAAGTGCTGATCGGGCTGGCCCTTGGCGCAGTGCTGGGCGGGCTGTCGGCCATCGGCCTTGCCGCCTCACCGCTAGCACGCGCGCTGGTGCGACCAATTTTGGTGTTTTCCCAGACCATCCCCGTCTTTGCCCTCGCACCGATTCTGACCCTGTGGCTTGGCTTCGGGCTCGAGGCCAAAATCGCCATGGCGCTGCTGATCATTTATTTCCCGGTTACTTCGTCTTTCTTTGATGCACTGATGCGCAGTAATCGCGACTGGCTGGATCTGGCTCGGGTCATGGGGGCGTCACCTGCCCGAGTAATGTGGCACATCCGTATTCCATCTGCTCTGCCCGGATTTGCCAGCGGCCTGCGTCTGGCTGCCGTCTATGCCCCGATCGGTGCCGTCATCGGTGAATGGGTCGGAGCGTCGCGTGGGCTGGGATATCTGATGTTGCTGGCCAATGGCCGTGCCAAAACCGACCTGATGTTCGCCGCGCTAATCGTGTTGGCGCTACTTACCATCATCCTGCACGCAACAGTCAATGCCCTGTGCAATCGGTACCTGGATCAGCGTGATCAGATATGAACAAAGTACTGAACATCAATATACACGAACGCGGAGATCGACTTTAATCGTGCCACCAGCTGTGATGAAAGAGCTCAAAGCTAGAGTACATTGATTTCCAGAGCGCCATGTTAAACAAAGCTAATTGGTCGAGCGGCGAACGCAGAGTGTGCCGCAGTCACTTGTCCAAGAGTCCTACCGTAAGGATCAACTTGAATTAAGCCGAACCAGAACGCGTAGCGTCATGGTCTGAAGGTGGTTTATTTTTGCCAGTGGCCACTACTTCCGCTGGTCAGGCCTCTGCATCCAGAGAAGTCGAATGGTTTCCGTAATTTTTGCAACGCGGATCACATAGTGAACGCCCCACACACCAAAAGCCTGTTTGGTTGACAGATCCTGATTCCTCAGGAGATTTTTTAACGTCTTGAAGGAAGGGATCAATTTCTGCAAAGGCGGGATGTAATTAACGATGCCGCGCTTGGCATTGCGGCGCAGCCTAGCCCCCTCAATACGACGGGCTTTGGTGATGTGATCCCCAAGACTGTCGCGCGCCGGGTGACGGACGATGGCGTCTTCGGCAAACACAATCGCTTCGCCCGCAGATTGTGCACGATCATTCCATTCCATGTCCCCGCCGGACAACACCGTGTCGTTGAACCGACCGATGCGATCCATAAGCTCCCGCCGAACGATCAGATTGGCCGTAACCGCGCGCCCACGTTCCACCCATTTTTTTTGCTCTAATCCCAAATGAACATCATAGAGTTCGGTCGTCTTCCAATCCTGCCCGTTCGGGATCAGCACAACATTGCCGCCAAAGCGATTAACCTCGGGGTGGTCTTCGGCTATTTTCAACCCGGCCTCTAGATAGAGCGGGTCAGGCTGACAATCGGAGTCGGTGAAAAACAGCAGCTCCGAGGCGGCTTCTTCGATTCCCCGGTTGCGCGCTGCGTATGAGCCGGGTTTTGTCTCACTTAGAATGCGGGCGTTTGCGGGCAGGCGAAACCCGTCGGGCATGGGGTCGGTCGGGTCATTGTTGACTGCAAGTATCTCGAACTGGTTTGTGTTCAGTGTCTGAGAGGCTAGCCCATCCAGACAAAGCTGCAATTGGTCCCAGCTTTGATAGGTCGGGATGATCACTGACGCGCTCAGGGACGAACGCGCCGGTGTAATGTCAGGCCGTTGGATCACGTCGGGATCATTCGGCATTGACGGCGTTCGAGTACTGATGGTCATATAGGGTTTTGAATGGCCCCGGTTTCTTCAGCAACTGTTGGGCGCTGCCCTGCTCAAGAACTTCACCAGCCTCAATCACCACGATCTTGTCCGCATGCATGATGGTTGAAAGCCTGTGAGCCACGATGATTGTCGTACGCCCTTCGGTCAGGCGGCCCAAGGCTTCCTGAACCAGATGTTCCGACCGCGAGTCCAGCGCACTAGTTGGTTCGTCCAGCAGCAGGATCGGGCTGTCGCGCAGAAGCGCGCGCGCAATCGCAAGGCGCTGTTTTTGACCACCGGACAGGAAGGCACCATTTTCACCAACCAGAGTGTCAAAGCCTTTCTCAAGCGACATGATGAAGTCATAGGCATTCGCGGCCTTGGCAGCTTCGATCACGTCGTCTTGCGAGGCACCCTCACGGCCAAAACGGATGTTGTCGGCGATTGAGGCCGAAAACAGAAACGTCTCTTGCCCGACGAACGACATGTTCTGGCGCAGTGATTTGAACGAGGCGTACTTGATATCCTGACCATCGATCGATACCGAACCACTGCTCGGGTCATAAAGGCGCAGGGCCAAATTCAAAATGGTCGACTTGCCGCCGCCGGACAGACCAACCAGAGCGGTGGTCTTGCCAGCTTCGAACGTCAACGAAAGCCCTTTCAGGATCGGATCGCGACGACGGTAGCCGAAAGTGACGGCGTCGAACACCACCTCTCGCGGACCATCAGGCAGGCTTTTGGGATTGGCCTCTTCCGGCAGAGTTTCAGGCTCGTCCAACATATTGAACAACATCTGCACCCGGCGCAGACCCAGTTCCATCTTCACCCGCACCTTCGTCAGACGCTTCGCGGGCTCATAGGCCATCATCACAGCGGTCACGAACGACATCAGTTCACCCGGAGTAGACGCTGCAGCGCCAAACAGCTTACCAGCGCTCAACCCGATGACCGAGGCAATTGCAAACCCGGCCAGAATATCGGTCAGCGGGCTTGTCGCTGCCTGCAAACGCGCAAGCTTATTGCGCCGCTTCTCGACGCTTTTCACGGCCGAGTTCATCTTATTGGCCATGCGCTCTTCCAACCCGAAAGTCTTAACCACGCGAATGCCAGACGAGGTTTCCTGAATGACTTTCATGATCGCGCCCATCGATTGCAGTTCCATATCTGCAATCTCGCGAATCTTTCTGAGCAGTAACCTGATCCCTAAAACCGCCAACGGGCCGACGATCAGGGTAAAAAGGGATAATATGGGTTGCTGATAGAACATAACAGCCAGCAGACCGATCAGGGTCAGCATATCGCGAACTGCCGTGGTCACCATTATCTCGATCACCGTGCGCGCTGCCTGGGCCGTTTGTGTCACCTTCAACAACAAATCCGAGCTTTCTGTCAGGTTGAAGAATGAAACACCCTGCCGCAAAAGCTTATCGTAAAGCTTGATCTGTTGTTTCGAGACAATCCGGTTCCCGGCACGCGTAAGGGCCACAATCTGGACGTAGGTTGCAATGCCTTTGACCAGGAAAATCGTGAACACGGTCATCGAAACGCCAAAAATCTTAGCTGAGTTTTCACTGTCAAACAGCGAATCCACCACATCACGCATGATAAAGGCGATACCTGCTGTGGTTGCCGCAACAAATACCATCGCGATGATCGCGATGGTATAAGGGACCACTTGCTCGCGCATATTCTCGGAGAGCAGTCGCCACAGGACAGAATCACTCAATATGGCCGCAAATTTTGATTTGATCTTTTGCAATGCACATGTCCACTGTGATCAGGATCGAGCTATGTCACATCTGACGCGCTCATAAACAGTTTCCGCTAGATAGTCGCCTGTTGCCAGTTGAGCAAGCCCGCGTCCTATTCTGCCGCTTCAATGCGAATTGTTCGAACCGAAGGGTCTGCACGCGAATAAGCGGCCAAAACCCTGCCCGACCATTTCTGTGCAATGTAATCCGCCATAAAACGCGTTGGCGCAATCAGAGTCGCCAGGCCCCCTGCCCTTTCGGCTTCGTTCAGATGCTTGAACCAACTGGACCAAAGTTCTGGGTCACGCTCATGTAGGATCGATTGAACCTGTGCCCAAACGTCTTCACCCTGTGGCGGCGGGATCGATGGCTTTGACTGAAATGGTACAACATTGGTATCGCGCTCTGGCTTCTGCTGCATTCGTTCCTGGAAATCCGTTCCGATCACGGGCCAGGCTTCCATTGTGTCCAGCATGATCTGCTTGAGGTCGAGTTCATAAACCGCAACCCGACCCCGAGCGGCGGGTCGTTTGACCGCAATCCAGCCTGCGCTGCGCAGCTTAGCCATCTCACGTTTAACCGTGCGTTCGTTCACGGACCACAACCGAGCGATCTCTTCCCGGCCAATCGACAGTTCATTGGAGCGCCAGTTATAGCGCGTGGTAATTAATGTCATGATGCGTAGAACACTGCGATGACGATGCTTGTCACCTGATAAGGCGTGAACGGCGAGCGCCGACAAGATATCGTACTTCAGTGCAGGCGCATTTCGCCCGACCGGTTTCGCAACCTGCATCCGTTTCCTCACCGCTCTTTTTTGCCTCATGCGGGTTGATCCCGCCGTAATCGCGCCGTTTCCCAACGCTTTTCGTGATTGTTCACTGATTAGCGTCCAATACTTCGATTCTGTCAAGAGTTCGTTGAGATCACGCTATTTGATAGGTGCTATTCGCTATCAAAAAATAAAAGAAATAGGTGAATCTATGGTGATGGGGGACATACTGGGTGTCCCCTTATGGAGCAATAATGTCCCCCTATATACCGTATTTGCTTGAGTTGTGTCCCCCTAAATCCGGTAGGATATCCGAAGTCAGGACGATTGCAGAGAGCAGCAGCGTCCCGAATCGGTCAGCACTAGATACGGCCATATTTTCTTACCCGTGGGTAACATCACAACCTTACAATAATTTCTTTTGCCAAATATGCAAATCAGGCGTAAATAACAAAAGAGAGAAAAATAACGTCCAGAAGAATGAGAACTGAGGCATGTACACGCACGAAGACCTGAATGCATTGCGCACCCAGTCCCTGAAATTGCAGGGCTGGATTCGCCAGCAGACTTTCAGCCCTGAGATGGAGAAGACGCTAAGGCGGTTCTCAAGCTGGGAGGTGTCCGAGCTGATCTTTAAGGTGAACCAATCGACTTTCCGAGGAAAGCTGGCTGCCGATCCTTCATTGCCGGGAGGCGAGGTCGAGCCTGATGGGCGGCAGCGTTGGTTTAGTCTGGAAGAGGTAAATGAGCTCAGGCGGCGGCTTAAGGTTAATCGCAAAGCGCTCACTCCCCCACGCCCTGCGGGCAAGCGGGCGGTTCGGGCCGCTGTTGCCAATTTCAAAGGGGGGGCTGGCAAGTCGACCGTGGCGTTGCATCTTGCGCATGCCGCTGCTCTGGACGGCTACCGAGTATTAGTGGTGGATTTTGACCCTCAGGCGACGCTCAGCCATTCGATGGGTCTGACCGATGTCGCTGAAGATTTCACCGTCTGGGGTATCATGGCGCGGGATCTGATCCGTGAAACCGAGCGCATGAATAACCGCCCTGCGGCTGCGGAGTCAGGAACCGCCCTGCCCCGCCGAGAATTACCACCTTCTATAGCGGATATGGGCCTCGGCGAACTGCGCATTTCTGATTTTATCAAGCAGACCTCATGGTCAACGATTGATGCGATCCCTTCTTGCGCCAACGCTGCTTTCGTCGAATTCGCATCAGCACAATATCGGCACCTGAATCCTGAGTGGTCATTTTTCGCAGCTGTGTCCCGCTATCTGGATCAGGTACCGAATGATGCTTATGACCTGATCCTGTTCGATTGCCCGCCTGCGATAGGATACCAATCGATGAATGCGGTGTTCGCCGCAGACATGTTGTATATCCCGTCGGGGCCTGGATACTGGGAATACGATTCAACCACCTCATTCATTGGCCAGTTGGCCGAGGCCCTCGAAGATCTGGCCTATGGTTTCGACAAGACCTTACCCACGGGTAAGATTGGTTTACCCAAGACATTCTGCGAAATTCGGTTTTTGCTTACACGCTATGAACCGGGGAATGCACTGCACACAGCGATGTATGACGCATTCCGCAAAGTCTTTGGTCAGCACCTCGCCGAGCACCCGGTCGAGATGACGCGTGCGGTCGAGCAATCTGGTCGGTTCCTGAGTTCAGTTTATGAGATGGATTACCGTGAGATGACGAGGGAAACCTGGCGTCGCGCGCGTTCGACATTTGATAATGTTTATGATGAATTCCGGGGCGTCATGCTATCGGCCTGGGACAAGCTGGAGGATGACGTATGAGCCGAAAACGCAGAATGTTCGATATCGATATGCCAGCGATGGAAGAAATCCCGGTTGGCAAGGTTCCGGATAAAGCGCTTGAGAAAAGGCGCGGACCGATGGCCACTGCAATCTCCGAGAACGCTAATGCGCTACGCGACCAGCAAACTACCGAAGATGCAATCAGAGTCGAAAATGACAGGTTAGCGCACGAGCTTGTACGACTACGTTCAGAAGGGTATGTTACTGAACAGATCGCATTGGCGGATGTTGTTACCGAGCGCCTGACGCGCGACCGCAAGCCTGGCCCTGATCCTGAGTTGGATGAGTTGAAGGCTTCTATTCAGGATGTGGGTCTTTCGAACCCGATCCGGGTCGAGCGTCGCAACGATGGACGCTTTGAGTTAATTCAAGGAATGCGCAGATTATCGGCATTTCGCGCATTACTTGAGGAAACTGGCGACGCGCGATTTGCGACGATTCCGGCCGGTGTTTCTGACGTTGCAGAGCTGGATGATAGCTATCGTCGCATGGTCGATGAAAACCTGATCCGAAAGGATATCTCGTTTGCGGAAATGGGCGCGCTTGCGCGTGCCTATGCGGAAGACCCCGCCAATGATTGTCCGGATGTCGACAAAGCGGTTTCAACCTTGTTCAAATCTGCAAGCTATACCAAGCGCAGCTATATTCGGGCGTTTGCGAGTTTGCTGGCCATGTTGGAAAAGGCTCTTATGCACCCAAACGATATTCCACGGAATGTGGGTGTTGAGCTCAAACGAAAGCTCGACTCTGATCCCGGATTGATCCGACAAGTAAGTACGGCTTTGGTGAGTGAACCAAATCGCGACAGCGTGCGCGAAGTGGCCATTCTTCGCGATTTTCTCACAATCGAAAATGCGACCGCCGCCAAGCCAAAGGCTGAAGCCGTTGGTAAACCACGCCGCGCGAAGACAACGTTTCAGGTAAGGGGCAGGGCAGGGATTGCAAAATGTTCTGCATCCAGCGGAAGGATCGAACTTCGCTATGATCTCGATTTTACCCGTGTCGATAGGGCGAAATTAGAACGTGCTGTGGCCACTTTGATCGAGGATCTGCGAGAAGAAGACGATCTTACCCACGGGTAAGACGGGCTTAGCGAGATAGATCCGAAGCGCGGCGCTGGTTAATCTCAGCGACGTTTTTTTGCACAAACAGTCCATTCGTATAATACGGTACCTTGGGAGACCATCTAAACGCTTAGCTTTTACCGCCCGGCCTCAAATTCTTGTTTTGTAGTTCGGGCAGGTACGTTCCGAGCAGAGTTGACGAATACAAGTTCGGGCCATCAGTAGAAGGTTTCTTAACGTATTGATATGGAACTAGGGCAGATAATCTACAATTTATGTAGTTAGTCGCGGCTGAACAGATACACAGTTTTCGCGGCAGGGCAGGGACGACGCGATCGCTTCTATCTTCGAGCGCCCCGGCACTACATTTCATCGGGAAGACCAACATAGCGTACCGAAACATATTCGAGGCGCGTGAGCATATAACGGATTGGCCGTGAGCACCTATCAATGATGGATATGATCGTGCTGTGGCTTGCCAAAGAAAAGGCGGCGATGGGTTGAATGATTGACCGAGTAGAAGGTCATTTGGGCGTAGTGTGCAAAATACTTTAATAAGTATTATTAAGAGCTGTATCGGTCTGTCTACTTTAATGCGAAGGGCACCCATCTTGCCGGCTTGGGGGCCTGCTGAATCGTGACTTAAGGACAGGCTTTGTCAAAGCTTGCAAAAAAATAACGACTCTTCTCAGCATTGAAACGCCCGAAGCAACTAGGAAGATGTTCGGTAACCTGATCCGATACTACAAATACCGGATTAATCGCGCGAGAAGCGCCTATAAGACTATTTACTGGCCTGATAGATAATCAGTATACGGGCAGCGTTATCTGAAACAAAACCTTCTCGCTTACTTTTGTTGCTTCAAGGCTACATATGGTGTTCGCCTACAGCGCGCTCTCATCCCTGGATGACGTTCTGACGTTGCGTGCCCAGCCCCTGAATACCAAGCTCCATTTTGTCGCCGGGATTCAAGTAGGTCTGCGGGTTCTGTCCCATACCAACACCCGGGGGTGTGCCTGTAGAAATCACGTCACCGGGTTGCAAAGACATAAATTGCGACAGATGCGAGATGACCGTCGCTACGCCAAAATGCATCGTTTTGGTTGATCCGTCCTGATATCGGTGCCCGTTTACCTCAAGATACATCGGAAGGTTTTGCGGGTCGGGGACTTCGTCTCGTGTTACCAGCCAGGGGCCAATTGGGCCGAACGTGTCCGCAGACTTTCCTTTGACCCATTGGCCAGAGCGATGAAGCTGAAAGTCACGTTCTGACAAATCGTTCACTACGCAGTAGCCGGCGACGTGGTCTATGGCTTCCGCCTCAGAGACATATTTGGCCTCTTTGCCGATAACGACGCCCAGCTCAACTTCCCAATCGGTTTTGACCGATCCGCGCGGGATTTCTACGGTATCGTCGGGGCCGGCGATGGCCGAGGTGGCTTTGAAGAAGATCACGGGCTCAGCAGGCAATTCCATGCCGCTTTCTGCTGCGTGATCGGCATAATTCAGGCCAATGCATATGAACTTTCCAACATTGCCAACGCAAGGACCGATGCGCGGGTTGCCGTCTACCAATGGCAGGCTGGCCAAATCTAGTGCGCGGAGCTTTTCAAGAACGACATCGCCAAGAGTATCGCCCGAGATATCATCCACCACACCGGAAAGGTCGCGAACCGAGCCGTCTGAGGCCAAAATGCCGGGTTTCTCAGCGCCCTTCGGGCCATAGCGTAGTAGTTTCATTGTCAGGTCCTTCCTGCTCAGATCGTCCAGCCGCCATCTATGGCAAAGGGCTGGCCCGAAGTGTATTTGCTGGCATCACTGGCCAAATACAGAGCCAGTTCAGCGATCTCTTCCGCTGTGCCAATACGGCCCATCGGTTGACGGGCGATGAAATCAGTCATTGCCTGCTCATAATCCCCGGTGGTGCGAAGCCGGTCATGCAGGCTGGGGCTGTCCACCGTACCTGGACAAATCGCGTTGCACCGAATGCCCTGGGTCACAAAATCGACTGCCACAGACTTGGTCAGGCCAATCACCGCTGCTTTTGACGCGCAATACGCAAATCGGTTGGGCACGCCTTTCATGGACGATGCGACCGACGACATATTGATGATTGATCCTCCGCCTGCTTTCAGCATTCCGGGTAGAGTCAGTTGGATCAGTCTGAACATGGCCTTTACGTTGAGGTCAAAGCTGAAATCCCAATCCTTTTCAGTGCATTCAAGAATTGATCCCCCCGCTACATAACCTGCGCAGTTAAACAGAATGTCCAGTTGCGGCAGATTGACCGCTGCATCTGTAACGGCCTTATCGTCCATTACGTCCAGTTGCAGCGGTTCGATACCCGGAATACCGCCCAATTCGGCAAGCGCAGCATCGTTGATGTCGCTGGCTATCACCCGTGCGCCTTCGGCAGCGAACAATTCGGCGGTTGCACGGCCAATGCCTTGGCCAGCTGCTGTGATGAGAGCGGTCTTATCTGCAAGCCGGTTGGATGGGTTGATTGTCGACATAAACAACCTCACAATTTCTCGGGTAGAAGCTCGGATGGGATGTCCTGATAACAAACCGGCCGCAGGAAACGGCGGATCGACAGTGTTCCCACGGATGTAGCGCCAAAGTTGGTTGAGGCGGGGTAGGGGCCTCCGTGAACCATGCTGTCGCAAACTTCGACCCCGGTCGGAAAGCTGTTGGCCAACAATCGCCCAGCCTTTCGTTCAAGCAGCGGTAGCAGTGCCTGAGCGTCCGCTTTGTCACCTGCGTCCAGATGCAGTGTGCAGGTCAGTTGCCCTTCGATGGTCCGGGCAATCCGTTGCATCTGAGCGCGGTCTTTCACACGCACGATGATGCCTAATGGGCCGAAAACCTCTTCTTGCAGCTTCCGATTGGCCAGCCAGTCATCACCAGAAACAGTGAACAGGTAAGGGGCCGCATCGCGTGACTTGCAGCTTTTGCCCATAATCTTCGATACACCGGTACCAGCAGCTACACGCGAAACTCCGTTTCGGTATGCCTCCGCAATTCCATCGGTCAGCATTGTCTGCTCGGCCACCGAAGACAGGCCAGCCTCTGCCGCTACTTGAAACGCGTCAGCATCCGGACCTTCGATGATCACGGCGATACCGGGATTGGTGCAGAACTGTCCAGCGCCCATGGTTAGGGACGCGGCCCAGCCATTGCCGATTTCAGCACCGCGCGCGGCCGCCGCTTGCGGCAGTATGAACATCGGATTGACTGAACCCAGTTCGCCAAAAAACGGAATGGGTTCATCGCGTTGCGCGCATAAATCGAACAGCGCCCGTCCACCTCCGAGGCTGCCCGTAAAGCCAACCGCCCGGATCAAGGGATGTTGCACCAATCGCGTGCCCACATCCCGTTTGCCACCCTGTACCAATGAAAACACTCCGGGATGAATTCCCGTCGCTTTGATGGCGGTGTCGATGGCCTGCGCCACGATCTCGCCCGTGCCGGGATGGGCCGAATGGCCTTTGACGACGACGGGACATCCCGCGGCCAGTGCCGCCGCTGTATCGCCCCCTGCGACTGAGAAGGCCAATGGGAAGTTCGAAGCGCCGAACACCGCAACGGGACCCAGCGGGCGCTGTATCATGCGCAGGTCGGGGCGGGGCAGGGGTGTACGATCCGGCATGGCCGGGTCATGGCGCATGTCCAGATAATCGCCCGCTTCAATTTGATCGGCGAAGAGACGCAGCTGGCCGACGGTACGGCCACGTTCCCCCTGCAGGCGTGCCTCGGGCAAGCCGGTTTCCTGAGTGCCGATTTCGGTGATGGCATCCCCGCGGGCATCAATCTCATCTGCGATCTTGCGCAATAGCGCGGCGCGTTCGGTACGAGAGGACCACCCGAAAGTGGCAAATGCCGACTCTGCTGCCTCCACTGCGTTATCAATCATCGCCGCTGTCCCCACAGAAAAGTCATGGCTTGGTCCATGCGCTGGTTCCGACGCAAAAGTAGTGTCTGCGCCGAGCCATTCGCCAGCAATTAGGTGTTTTCCGGTCAACATATTCGTTCTCTCTTACAGCAGGCCGCGATGGGCGAGGTTTCGCATCAGGTGTGATGCCCCAAAGGTCCATTCGGGGCATTCCGTCGACAGGCGCACGGTGTTTGTCAGCGCTCCAAGGCGCGTATTGGAGATAGTGACGACATCGCCAATTTTGTGAGTGAACCCACCGCCAGGTGTGTCACGGTCTTGGGTCGGGGCGAACAGGGTGCCAAGGAAAAGCATCAGCCCATCAGGATATTGGTGATGGCGCCCGATAGTCTGCTTCACAAGGTCTGCAGGATCGCGACTGATCTGGGACATAGATGAGCTTCCGTTCAGCACAAATCCATCCGATCCGGTCACGGTCAGCGCAAGTTCAGCCTGGCGTACATCGTCCAGTGTGAACCCATCATCGAACAACCGGATCATCGGTCCGATCGCGCAAGAGGCATTGTTGTCCTTTGCTTTGCTCAGCAATAAAGCCGAACGACCTTCAACGTCACGCAGGTTGACGTCGTTCCCCAGCGTAGCGCCCTTAATCTCGCCCTTAGAAGTAACGGCCAGAACGACTTCGGGCTCGGGGTTGTTCCAGGTCGAAATCGGGTGAAGACCGATTTCTGAACCAAACCCGACCGAAGACAAAACTTGTGCTTTGGAGAACACCTCGGCATCGGGGCCGATCCCGACTTCCAGATACTGGCTCCAGAGGCCTTCAGCGATCAGTGCTTCTTTGACCTCTGCGGCCGCGTCCGATCCAGGTACGATGTTCGAGAGGCTGTCTCCGATCCGGTCTCCGATGCGCGCCCGGATCGCGTCGGCTTTGGCAGGATCACCGGCGGCTTGTTCCTCGATTACGCGTTCGACCATGGACCCGGCAAATGTGACACCACAGGCCTTGACCGCCTGCAGGTCACACGGGGCCAGCCATTGGTGGTCGGCGTCCAAATGGCCGATATCTTCACCTTGAGCGTTGCGCACATGATCTGCTTCATCGTCGCGTTCCAGAATGTCCCTGACAGTTGGTGCCGTTTTTGACGTGATATCGATAATCCGCCCATTGCGCAGGGTCACCACGCTGGGGCCGATTCCGCCGCGCTCAATACGGCCGAGCCACAGCCCGTTCGAATCCAATGTACCTATGGTCATTTTAATTCCTGAGGTTGTAGGCGCGGGCGGCGTTGCCACCCATTATTGCCTGTCGTTCTGCGCTGCTCAGATGTTTCAGCAACATGTCGGTGGTTTCACACCAGCGCTCATAGCTACTGGCCAAGGTGCAAACTGGCCAATCGCTACCCCAGATCAGACGCGATGGACCGAAGGTGTTCAGCAGGTGATCCACGTACGGGCGCAGATCGTCGATCGTCCAGTCTGCTGCAGCCTCGGTCACAAGGCCTGAAAGCTTGCACCATGCATTTGTATCTCGGGCCAAGGCGGTCATGTTGTCGGACCAGTCACCCAAGATTGCGTCTTTGATCAATGGTTTCGACCCATGGTCAATGACAACACTCATATCGGAATGATGCTGAAGAAGTTGCCTGAGCGGGCCCAGGTGTTGAGGCAAGGTCAAGGCATCAAATGTCAGGCCATGCCGTTGAGCTGCCTCGAAAGCGGGCGTTAGCGCGTCGCCTAGCATCCAAAGCGGGTCGGCGATGTCCTGTATCATCGGACGTAGACCGACAAATGCCTTGTGGGTAGCCAACGCGGAAATCTTTGCAGGTGCATCAGCGGCTTCAAAGTCAACCCAGCCCACAACACCTTTGATAAACGCATTCTGATCGGCCAGAGCGAGCATGTATTCGGTCTCGGCCATTGTGGGTGCTGCCTGCACAAGGACCGTGCCATCAATCCCGGCGGCGCTGAGTAGAGGCATCAGGTCGTGCGGTGCAAAATCCCGGTAGATCTCGCTCAGATCGGGCGTCAGCCAGCCATAGTCGCCCCGCGCCAAAGCCCAGAAATGCTGATGCGCGTCGATCCTCATTCGATCACACCTTTTTTCAGGATGATGTTGCCATAGAGCTTTCGTTCACCTGTCTGGATGATGGCAAATGCGTTGGCCGCACGGTCGTAGAATGCAAACCGTTCCAAGCCCTGCACCTTGGCAGAGTTGTCGGCGGACGTGTCGATGATGCGCTGAAAGTCCGCGACTGAGTCAGGCACCGCCTCCGGGTCGCCAACAACCTGCATGGTCAACGCCGGATCAGGAACGAACGTATCCAAAGGCATCACAGAAAGTACGGCCTTCAACATTTCACTGGCCGTAGACCCATCGGCCCGGATGCAGTCTGGTCCCATGCTGGCGCCCGGAAAATTTGCATCTGCGATAACAATCTCATCACCGTGGCCCATGGCCCTGAGGGTGAAAAGCAACTCCGGCGAAAGGATCGGGTCGATGTTACGCAGCATCAGCTGTCTCGCTTGGCAGTGGCGCGTCGGGTCGGATCAGGCCTTCGGATCGCAGATCCGACCACAGGCCGGGGGGAATGTCACGCTCCATCAGTGCCACATTGGACTGTACTTCGGACGCGTTGACGGCACCGGGGATCACGGTTTTGACGCAGGGGTGGCCCAAAACGAACTGCAGCGCGGCGGCGATCAGCGGGGTATCATGCGCGGCGCAGACCGCTTCGATCTTGCGGACCCGGTCCAGAATATCTTCGGGTGCGTCTGCATAGTTATACTTGGCGCCAGGCACAGCTCCGGTGGCGAGGATGCCCGAATTGTACGGTCCCCCGAGGATGATCCCGACATCGCGCTGCTCACAAAGCGGCAGGAAACTGTCGAGTGCTTCCTGCTCCAGCAACGTATAGCGTCCGGCCAGCAGGAACCCGTCGAAATCCCCCAGCCCAAGAAGCCTTTCGCAAACTTGCCATTCGTTTACACCTGCGCCGATTGCTGCGATTTCACCCGCATCGCGCAGCTCGGTCAAAGCCTTGTAGCCTCCGCCATCAAACAGTTCACGCACCTTGGCGTCCGAAACCTCTTGGCTGCCCTGGCTGAAGACACAGACATCATGGACCAGAAGAATGTCAGAATTGGCGACACCGATCCTGTTGCGGCTTGCCTCGTAAGACCGCATGACGCCGTCATAGGTATAGTCAAATACGATCCGTTTCTGCGGTACATCGACGAAAGCTTCGGGCGTTACTTCATGCGGTTCGCAATCTAGTAACAGGCGACCGATCTTGGTTGAAAGCTGGATGTTTTCGCGCCCGAACCGACCAATTGCCTGCCCAAACCGATGCTCTGATCGGCCAAGCCCGTATTGCGGCGCTGTGTCGAAAAACCGGATGCCTGCGTCATAAGCGGTCTGCAATGCCGCCTGCGCGTCCTCGTCCGAGACTTTGCGGTACAGGTTCCCCAACGGCGCTCCGCCGAACCCCATGTGGGTCAGGGGAACGGGCCGCGTGGTTCGGTTGTTCAGTAATTCTGTCTGGGAAACGGTCATCCTGCCTCGCTATTCAGCTGTGGGGTGAGGTTGAACAGATGCGGCTTCAGTTGCTCCAACTGCTCAATGCGCGGCATCAACTGCCCGAGGTGGGCGCGCATAGCGACCTGCGCGGACTGTTCGTCGCGATTACTGATTGCTTCGAAAATGGCCCTATGTTCCTCTAGTGTCTCGGCAATTCTGCCGGGGGTGGGCAGCAATAGCATGCGTGCGCGGCTGACCTGTAAGGAAACGGTTTGGGCAACGTCGGCGAGACGGCGGAAGCCTGTAAATTCCATCAGAAGACTGTGGAACTCTTCATCGGCCTGATAAAAGCCTGGGATATCATCATCCATGATCAACAGTTCCTGCAGACGCATGTTGCGGCTTAACCTTTTACGCTGAACGTCGGTTATGTCGCGCGCGACTTTGGCGACAGTTGCAAGTTCAAGCGCTTCACGCAGGAATACGCCTTCGCGGATCTCGTCCATCGAAAAGTAGGATACGCGAGTGCCTGATTGCGGCACTACATCCACCAGCCCTTCCGAGGCCAAACGCGCAATCGCATCTGCCACAGGTGCGCGCGACACTCCCAATCTCTCACACACAGGTGCCTTCCTGAGGTTCGCTCCGGGTGGGAAATCCAGCGAGAGAATCGCCTGCTTCAATGAGTGGTGAACCCGCTGAGCGAGCGGTCCTTCGATCGTTGTGATCTCGGGCAACAGTTCGGCATCAATATCTTGGTGTTTGTTCATACTGCATAAGTTAGCATTCTAACATGTTAGTTGACAAGTAGAGATATAGGATTTAGCAACATTGACCAAGCAAGTGGAGAAGAGATGCGAGCGAACGGCGGCATAAACGTTTTGGAAGAGGCAACTCGCGATGTCGTGAAGCTTAATCCGAAGGACAACATCGTTATTGCTTTGCGTGACTTGCAAGCTGGTGAGCAGCTGGCACATGTTCCCGTGCAATTGGCTGCGCCCGTTACCCGCGGTCACAAGCTTGCCGTGTCATCAATCCAAACTGGCGAGAATATTGTCCGCTACGGTCAGATCATCGGGCAGGCCAAATGCGATATAGCGCCTGGCGAACATATCCATGTGCACAACCTTGGCATGGGGGCGCATCAGCAGGATTATGCGCATGCCAGCGCCAACACCCCGCTGCCTGTTCTGACTGAAAAGCGTACATTCGACGGATACCATCGATCTGACGGTAAAGTGGGAACCCGAAACTACATCGGGATTCTAACCACCGTGAACTGCTCGGGTTCGGTAGCGCGTTTTATCGCCGACGCAGCGGAAAAGACCGGGTTGTTGGAAAGCTATCCCAATGTTGACGGTGTGGTCCCGATTGTGCACGGGACCGGATGTGGAATGTCCAGCAAGGATGAGGGCTATGCTACCCTGTTTCGGACGTTGGCCGGCTATGCACAGCATCCGAATTTCGGGGGTATTCTGCTGATCGGTCTGGGCTGCGAAGTCATGCAGGTGGCAGATCTTGTCGGCGGTCGACCAATCCGCGCTGACGGTGCGCTGCGTTACATGACCATTCAGAACGAGGGCGGAACACGCCGCACTATCGAACGGGGGCTGGCGGAGTTGCGCGGCATCGCCCATCTGGCCAATCAAGCCGAACGCGCCCCGGCTCCGATCAGTGCCATCACGGTCGGTATGCAATGCGGCGGCTCGGACGGGTATTCTGGGATAACCGCGAACCCGGCGCTGGGGTATGCGTCGGATTTACTTGTGCGCCATGGAGGAACAACGATCCTGTCGGAAACCTCGGAAATCTACGGTGCCGAACACCTGCTGACCCGGCGGGCCGAGACTGTTGAGGTGGCTGAAAAACTGATCGAACGCATCCACTGGTGGGAGGACTACACGGCCCGAAACGGCGGTGAGATGGACAACAACCCAAGCCCAGGCAACAAGCGCGGGGGGCTCACAACCATTCTTGAGAAATCGCTTGGTGCCGTAGCTAAGGGAGGCACCGCGCCACTGCGAGACGTCTACAAATTCGGTGAGATGATCGACAAGAGCGGGTTTGTCTTCATGGACAGTCCCGGTTTTGATCCGTGTTCGGTCACCGGGCAAGTCGCTTCGGGTGCGAACCTGATCGTGTTTACCACCGGGCGCGGTTCGGTGTCTGGATATCAGCCAACGCCCTGCATCAAGCTGGCCACAAATTCCGAAATGTATGCGCGCATGGCCGAGGATATGGATCTGAACTGCGGTGACATCGTGACAGACGGGATCAGCATCGAGAGCAAGGGCGAAGAACTGTTCGAAATACTGATCCGTGTCGCCTCAGGCAAGAAAACCAAAAGCGAGGAACTTGGATTTGGGGGCGTTGAATTCGTCCCCTGGCAAATTGGTGCGGTGATGTAAACCGCGTTGGCCCAAGGGGAGAGGGGCAAATGGGAGGCAATAAAAATAGACTGGTCGAAATGACGGGGATTGATAAGTTTTTCCCCGGCGTGCACGCGCTGAAATCCGTGCAATTAGATCTTGAACCGGGTGAAGTTCACGCGCTGATGGGCGAGAACGGTGCCGGTAAAAGTACGTTGATGAAAATCCTGTCGGGTATTTATCAACGTGACGGTGGGACCTTGAAGATAGAAGGGCGCGAAGTCAGTCCGGCAACCCCGCGCGAGGCGCAGGATCTAGGTATTGGGATCATCCATCAGGAACTGAGCCTGATGAACGACCTGACTGTAGCCCAGAACATTTTTATCGGACGCGAACCGCGTAAGAGCTTTGGCCGTTTGGACGAGGCGGCGCTGAATGCGCAGACTGCCGAAATCTTTGCTTCGATGAACCTCAGCCTTGATCCCAAGGCGTTGGTTGGCAGCCTGACCATCGCAAAACAGCAAATGGTCGAGATCGCCAAGGCACTGTCCTTTCGGTCCAAGGTGCTCATCATGGACGAGCCAACAGCGGCTCTGAATGACGCCGAGATTGCTGAGCTGTTCGTGATCATCCGCCGCCTCAAGGCTGAAGGTGTAGGCATCGTTTACATTAGCCACAAGATGGACGAGCTGAAGCAGATCTCGGATCGCGTGACGGTTATGCGCGATGGGGAATATGTCGGAACAGTTGGGGCTGCTGAAACCCCGATCAGCCAGATCATCGCCATGATGGTGGGCCGAGAGGTCAAGGAAGAACCGCTGGACGTGCCCGATCTGGGTGATGCGGAGATGTCTCTGCAGATCACCGGGCTGAGCCGGAGCAACGAAATTCAGGACGTCAGTTTCTCGGTCCAAAAGGGTGAAATTCTGGGCTTCGCCGGTCTTATGGGCGCAGGTCGCACCGAGGTCGCGCGCGCCATATTTGGGGCCGACCCCAAGGATAGCGGAGAAATCCGGGTACATGGTCAGGTGGTGTCGATCAAATCACCCACTGACGCCGTCAAAGCGGGGATTGGGTACCTGTCCGAGGACCGAAAGCATTTCGGCCTCGCTACTGGTATGAATGTACGCGACAACATCGCGCTTGCCTCGATGGACCTGTTCACCGGCGCAGGCGGGGTTCTGCACGATGGTTAAATCAGCGACACCGCCAAAAGCTACATCCAGCAATTGGGCATTCGAACACCATCGGATGTGCAGGAGGTTCGTCTGCTGTCAGGCGGCAATCAGCAGAAGGTTGTCATCGCCAAATGGCTGCTGCGCGACTGCGATATTCTGATCTTTGACGAACCGACCCGCGGTATCGACGTCGGCGCGAAATCCGAGATTTACAAGTTGCTGGAAGAACTGGCAGGGCAGGGCAAGACGATCATCGTGATCTCGTCTGAACTGCCCGAAATCATGCGCCTCAGCCATCGCATCGCGGTGATGTGCGAAGGGCGGCTGACCGGCATTTTGCCCGGCGGAAAAGACACCACTCAGGAAGACATCATGCATCTGGCCACGCAACGTGCAGCGGCGATGCAGGTAACAGGGACAGTCCAATGACCACAGCAACCGACATCGAAAAGAAAAAGCCACTCTCGGGTCTTGCGGACAGCGGCGCGTATCAAAAGCTGTTGGCCTTTGCCAGTTTGATCGTTCTGCTAATCGGTTTTTCCATTGCTTCACCCAACTTCATGCAGACGTCGAACATGATTGCCATCCTACAGGCAACATCGGTCAATGGCGTTCTGGCCGTCGCCGCGACACTGGTTATCATCACCGGTGGGATCGACCTGTCTGTCGGCACACTGATGACCTTTTGCGCGGTGATCGCCGGCGTGGTGCTGACATATTTGGGAATGCCGTTGCTGTTAGGCGTGGCCGCAGCCATTGCAGCTGGAGCATTCTGCGGGCTTTGCTCCGGTACTTTCGTCGCCAAGATGAAAATCCCGCCCTTCATCGCCACACTTGGGATGATGCTGATTCTCAAAGGCCTGTCGCTGGTGATCTCTGGGACACGGCCAATCTACTTCAATGACACGCCGGGCTTTGACCAGATCTCGCGCGGGTCGCTGATTGGTGAGGTTTTCCCGTCACTGCCCATCCCCAACGGTGTGCTGATCCTGTTCCTGGTTGCCATCGCGGCTTCGTACATTCTGGGGCGCACAGTTCTGGGTCGTTACACCTTTGCGCTTGGCTCTAACGAGGAAGCGGTGCGCCTGTCAGGCGTGAACACCGACATGTGGAAGATGCGTATTTATGCGCTGGCCGGAGCGATCTGCGGCATCGCCGGTATCCTTATCGCCTCGCGCCTGAACTCGGCGCAACCGGCATTGGGTTTGGGATACGAATTGGAGGCGATCGCAGCCGTAGTGATCGGTGGCACGTCTTTGTCCGGTGGGCGCGGCACGATCCTGGGCACGTTGATCGGCGCCCTGATCATGGCTGTACTGACCAACGGATTGCGCGTGCTGTCAGTCGCGCAGGAATGGCAGACCGTTGTCACCGGCGCGATCATCATTCTGGCCGTCTATGCCGACATGGCGCGGCGCAAGAAATCGGGATGACCAAGCAACTAAATCAAAGACCAAAACGACCAACTGGAGGAGAAAACATGTTAACACGTCGTTTCATTCTGGGTGCGCTCAGCGCAGCCACCCTGGCAGGTCCCGCCTCGATGGCGGTAGCCGAAGAGATTTACATTCCACTGGTATCCAAAGGGTTCCAACATCAGTTCTGGCAAGCGGTGAAGTCCGGCGCCGAACAGGCAGCAGACGAGTTTGATGTCACCATCACGTTCGAAGGTCCGGATAACGAAACAATGGTGGACCGTCAGATTGACATGCTGGCTGCGGCGCTGGCCAATAATCCAAAGGCAATCGGTTTTGCTGCGCTGGACAGCCAGGCTGCTATCCCGCTTTTGAAACAGGCCAACGAAAAGGGCATTCCGATCATCGCCTTCGACAGTGGTGTTGATAGCGATATTCCGCTTTCAACTGCGACAACGGACAACCTGGCGGCAGCAGGGTTGGCAGCAGACAAGATGGCTGAAAAAATCGGGGGCAAGGGGAAGGTTGCTGTTGTCGCCCATGACCAGACAAGCCGCACAGGTATTGATCGTCGCGACGGTTTCGTCAATCGCATGGCTGAGAAGTATCCGGATATCGAAGTTGTTACGGTTCAGTACGGCCAGGGTGACCACCTGAAATCGACCGAAGTCACCAAGGCGATCCTGACTGCTAACCCTGATCTAAATGGTATCTTTGGCACCAACGAAGGCTCAGCTATTGGTGTTGTAAACGGTGTTCAGGAGCTGGGCACCGAGGGTTTGGTGATCATCGGTTATGACAGTGGCAAGGCCCAGAAAGACGCAATCAAGAGCGGTCTGATGGCGGGTGCGATCACGCAAAACCCTGTGGGCATCGGCTATGAGACTGTGAAAGCAGCGGTTGCGGCTCTCAATGGGGAAGAGGTTCCAGGTCTGATCGACACAGGCTTCTACTACTACGATGCCTCGAATATTGACGACCCGAAGATCTCGGCCGTTCTGTACGACTAAAAGTACTTATTAACACTGTTCGGCCTGCCTTTTTGGTGGGCCGGACAACCAATGTTCATCGTTCAGGTGAATTATGTCAGTTTTTGCGGGGTAACGGCGTTTGGGTCGCAACACCGGTCTGTCGCTGCTCTGCGTATGTCCTTGGTGCGTCGATGATGGGTTTAAGCCTAATTAGCAGAAATTTTGGCAAATTGATTTAATACTCGAAGTCTGGACATAAGCTAACCTGTTGCAGACGATTAACTTTCCAGCTTTCAATCAGCAAGCTCTATACACCAATATGTTACAAGCTATTGACCATCGACGAATGCGCCACCAGCGCGTGAGTGGTTCGCGGTATCGCCGCGTCGAAGGCAAGTTCGTGATCTCTTACAATGGTGATTAATCAGGTCTGAAAGGCGTGACGAAATCCCAAACTGCTGTAAACAAATGCATGAATCGCTATCTATCTAAATACCCCAGCCGATATGGGAATATCTGGGATGCAGGATGCATGCCCGCTCCTACGATGTCTGGTTTGTGATGGCGGTACAGGCTGCGCCAATGAGGTTGGATCGTCACTCTCTCAACACCGTCCTGCAAAGCGATGTCTCTAGAACAACGCTCAGGTTACAAACCGTTGGCCTGACCAGCGGTTTCTCAACCGAGCGAAGGCATGCGTGAGGGTGTGATCGGGCCGACGAAATTGAAATTCGCGAACCATATTGTTCTTGTGGCTGAGCTCTCTTGGCTCGATGGTCTCAATTTCCACCCACAATGCCCCAAGTTTTTTTGTGAGTAGTTTTGCAAAAGGGCGCATATATCTTGCCAGAATGACATTTTCGCAGGAATGGTTCCCGATGACCAAGATCACTCCAGAATTGCTTGAACAAATCCGTGCCCGATTTGCGCAGGTTGACCACTGCCCGCAGCAGGGACCGCGTATTTTCTTTGAAAACGCGGGTGGGGCGCTGACGCTGAATTCGGTTGTGAGCACCTCGCAGGCTTATGCTGCGATCCCTGACAATCAGGGCCGCGACAACCCGGGAAGTCACGAACTGGTGCGGGTAATCAACAAGGCCAAAGAAGATATGGCCGTGTTCATGAACGCCCCCGGTGGCCAGTTCTTTGTCGGCGAAAGCGGGACCGAGCTGCTGTTTCGTTTGATCATGAACGCCTGTCTGGGCGCCGCCACCGGTCGGGTCCTGGGCACAACATTGGAACATCCCGCGACCCGAAGCGCTTGCGCGCGTTGGGCCGGGGTGGCCGGGCAAGATCATGTTCTGGTGGTCCATGACGACGCCACAGGCACCGTCACCGCAGATGCTTATGCGGCGCAGGTAACGCCGGACACAAAGGTTGCGACTATCGTGCACACCTCGCCGGTGACCGGTATGGGCGTGGATGTCGCGGCTGTGGCTGCCGAGATCCGCGCCGTTGCACCCAATTGCTACATCATAGTCGACGGTATCCAGCACGCCGCGCATGGCCGGATCGACCTGACCGCCTATGATGTCGATGGCTATGTGATCTCGCCTTACAAGGTGTTCTCGCGCCATGGTTACGGGGTGGCCTGGATTTCTGACCGGCTGACCAAGCTGCCACATAACAGCTTGATCGAGGGCCCCGCCGACAATTGGGAAATGGGGACGCGTGATACCGGCTCTTACGCTACAATGTCTGACGTAATCAGCTATTTCGAATGGCTGGGCGCACAGGTCAGCGACGCCACCGACCGGCGCGCAAAATTCGTCGCTGCCGGAGAGGCGATCCATGAGCAGGAAAAAGCGTTGACTGATGCGATGATCCGCGGAACCGGCAACCTGCCCGGGCTGGCCGAGATGGAGAAGGTGACCATTCTGGGCGGTGTCGATAACCCAGCACGCGAGGGACTGGTGTCACTGCAGGTCGAGGGCGTGCCGTCGGTCGATGTGGTCAAGCAACTGAACGAACAAGGCATCCGTACGCATTTGCGCAAGGCCGATCACTATTCGGGCAACATCTTGACACCGCTTGGCATGGACAGCTGCGTGCGTGTTTCGATGTGCCACTACAACAGCGTCGCCGAAGTGGCCCAGTTTCTGGGTGCAATGAAAACCGTCGCCGCCTGAGGCATTTGAGAGGGGAAGCTCATGAAAACGCATGCGCAAGCGGTTGTAATCGGCGGCGGCCTAGCCGGCTGTTCAATTCTGTATCATCTCGCCAAGTTGGGTTGGACCGATGTGGTCCTGCTAGAGCGGGACGAACTGACCAGCGGCTCGACCTGGCACGCGGCGGCCAACATTCATGGGCTGCATGACAACAACAATATCACCCGCATCCAGCACTATACGATGAATCTGTATAAAGAACTGGAACAGGAAACCGGTCAAAGCTGCGGCGTGTTCCAGCCCGGTTCGCTCTATTTGGCGCAAACCGAAGAACGCGAGCATCAGCTGCGCCTGCAGGAAGCCAAGGCTAAATTCTATGGTTTGAACTTCCACGAGGTCAGTCGCGAGCAGGCCAAGGAACTGCACCCGCTGGCGCAGTTCGACGATATCCGCTGCATCATGTATGAACCTGATGGCGGCAATGTGGACCCTTCGGGAGTGCCCCACGCCTATGCTGCCGGTGCCCGCGCCATGGGAGCAACCATAGAACGGTTCTGTCCGGTGCTAGGTACGGATCAGCAACCCGACGGGTCTTGGATCGTGCGTACCGCAAAGGGCGATATTCACACGCAATGGGTGGTGAATGCCGCTGGTCTTTGGGGCCGCGAAGTTGCGGCGCTGGCGGGGCTGACTCTGCCGTTGCAACCGACCGAGCACCAGTACTTCGTGACTGAATCCATCGAAGAAGTTACCAATCTGGGCCGTCGCCTTCCGTCAATTGCAGACCGGGATGGCGAGTACTATTTCCGTCAGGAAGGCAACGGATTGCTGATCGGGGCCTATGAGAAGGACATGAAGTTCTGGGCCGAGGACGGTACGCCGCTGGACTTTGCCCATGACCTGTTCCCCGACGATTTGGATCGGATCATGGAAAACGTGATCCGCGCTACCGAACGTGTGCCAGTTGCCGCCACCGCAGGGGTCAAACGGGTGATCAACGGGCCGATGATCTGGTCTCCGGACTCCAGCGCCTTGTGGGGTCCGGTGCCCGAACTGAAGAACTATTTCCTCTGCGGCGGACTGATCCCGGGTTTCTCGCAATCGGGTGGTCTGGGCCTGCTGGCGGCGCAGTGGATGATCGAGGGCGAGCCGCAATACGACATGTTTGCATGGGATCTGGCCCGCTTCGGCGACTGGGCCGACAAAAAATTCACCAAGGCACGGGTTGAGGACCAGTATACCCACCGTTTTGCCATCCACTTCCCGAACGAGGAGCGTAGTGCAGGCCGCCCCGCCCGAGTCCGCCCTGCCTATGAAATGCAGAAAGACATGGGCTGTGTCTTTGGTCTGAACTGCGGCTGGGAGCATCCCCTATGGTTCGCCGATCAGCCCGGCGTGCAGGAAACCAACGGCTTCACACGCCAGAACTGGTGGGAGCCGGTGGGACGTGAGGTACAGATGCTGCGGGAGAATGTGGGCGTCATCGACATATCGAATTTTGCGAATTACATCATCAAAGGACCCGGCGCGCAAGATTGGCTGGACCGCTTGGTTGCCAACCGCGTACCGACCGTGATCGGGCGGTCTTGCCTGACGCCGCTGATCTCTGTCCGTGGCGGCGTGGCTGGCGATTTCACCATAACCAAGGTGGCCGATGACGAATACATGATGATCGGATCGGGCATGGCCGAGCGCTATCATCAACGCTTTTTCAACATGATCGACCTGCCAAAGGACACAACCTTCGAAGTCGCCACCGACCGCATAGCCGGGTTCAACGTCGCCGGTCCGAAAGCGCGTGACCTGCTGCAGCGGCTGACCAATGCAGACCTGTCGAACGAGGCGTTCCGCTTTATGCGCTCGGCCACAATCGAGGTTGCGGGTGTCACCTGTCTGGCCATCCGCGTCAGCTTTACCGGCGATCTAGGGTGGGAGTTGCACTGCGCCGAAGAAGATCAGACCCGCCTTTACGCTGCGCTGCTGGATGCGGCCAAGCTGCTGGATGGCGGCCCCGTTGGCGGCCGCGCGCTGGGGGCGTTGCGGATCGAAAAAGGTTATGGCTCTTGGGGCCGTGAGTATTCGCAGGAATACTGGCCGCAAGAGGTCGGGCTGGCGGGCCTCATCAAGCTAGACAAGGATTTCCTGCACAAGGATGTGTATCTGTCGGTCAAGGACAACGCCGCACGCGAAATGCTGTCAATCTTCGAGGTCGAAGTCTCCGAGGATGCCGACGCTACCGGCGGTGAGCCGATTTTTACCCCGGATGGTACCCCGGTTGGCCGCGTGACATCCGGTGCATACGGCTATTCGGTCGGCAAATCGCTAGCGCTTGGCTATATAAACCCTGAGGTCGCACAACCTGGTGATACGGTCGAAGTGTTCATCCTTGGCAAGCCCCATAAAGCGAAAATCCTGTCCGAGCCTCCTTTTGACCCGGATGGAAACCGCCTGCGTGATGTTAAACCGGCTCTGGAAGGGGCTGCCTGAGCAGCCCCGTTGCAGGTCAGCGGTTCATGCTGGCGGCGGCGTTTAGCAGCCAGTCCTGAAACAGCCTGACCGACGGTGAAACGGGTTTTTCCTTGAGACGCACGAAATAGGCCCAGGGGCTGTCCAAATCGAATTCGAACGGTTCGATCAGCAGCCCCCGGTCCACATAAGACCCGGCCAAAGAGCGGGGCAGAGCGACGCAGCCCAACGACTGCGCCGCCATTTCCATTGCCAGATTTGAAGCGTTGGTCCGCAGCCCTTCCTTCTGGTTCAGGTCTGCCAGATCAAAATGACGTGCGACCCGTTCCCAATAAGCTGGACGACCCAGAATATGGATCAGAGGTGCCTCTTGCAGTTGTGCCGGATCGGTCAGCTGCGCGCCATTGACTGTGAATTCGGGCGCACACACGACCGCAAGCTTTTCGGCCCACAGCTGCCGTGCGCCCACCGTCACATCGTCAATATGATTGACCGTTATCGAAATGTCCGAGACGTTCGGCTCGACATCAATCCAGACGGTGCCGTGTACCGTCAGGTCGATATCCGGGTGCTGGTCGCTAAAGCCCCGGATTACGTCCGGTAGCCAATTCTCGGCCAGGCTGACCGGGCAAGACACGACGACTTTGCGGGTGTGTGACCGCTGGATGACCGATTGTGTGGCCACGTCAATCTCATGCAGAGCATGCCGCACTGAAGGCAGATACGCCTCGCCCACGTCGGTCAGCGACAATGACCGGGCATGGCGCACGAACAGAGGCCGCTGCAAAAACTCTTCGAGCGAACGCACATGGTTGCTGACGGCCGATTGGGTGCAGTTCAGCTCATCTGCCGCGCTGGTAAAGCTGAGGTACCGGGCGGCGGCCTCGAAGGAGCGCAGGAAGATCAGGTGGGGCAGGTTCATCATGGCGACATATTCCTGGGCGGGCGGATGGGTGGTGCGCCGGGAATCCTGTTTCGCGGCGGGAATTGATCTGGTTCATATGCTACAATGGAGCGGAGCCAAAGCTACAAATTTTCCGGGGCCATTGCCCTCGTATTGTTTTCGTGCTGCGATGGGCAAACACACTTAGGTTTTGGCCGAACCCGAAACCTCATCTGTAGGGCATCGTGACCAACACATTTCAAACTATCGCAAAGTTTGCGCTAAATCGAAGGGTGCAGGATTTCCCCGACAGCGCGCTCGAAGCGGCAGCACCGATGCTGCTGGACACGCTGGGGATCACCATCGGGTCCGGACCGATGCAGGCCGGTCAGATCGCGCGTGACAGCGCTATGGCGCTTTACGGTGCGGGCGATCCGGGCCTCAGCGCACGGATGCTGTTCGATGGCCGCAAGGTTAGCGTTGCCGGCGCGGCTTATGCCGCTGCGACTCAGACCGATAATCTGGATGGCCATGACGGCTATAACCCCACCAAGGGCCATATCGGTGTTGCCGTTGTGCCGGCTCTTGCGGCTTTGGCGGAAACGGTCGCGGATTTTTCCGGCCCCGAGGCGTTGGCGACCGTAACTATTGGATACGAAATCGCCGGGCGCGCCGGGATTTCGTTGCATGACACAGTCAGCGACTACCACACTTCCGGCGCATGGAACGCGTTGGGAGTTGTGGCCGTTGCCGCCCGTCTGCGCGGGCTGAGCGCGGAACAGATGCGGCAGGCCATGGGCATCGCCGAATATCACGGGCCGCGCAGTCAAATGATGCGCGAGATTGCCAACCCCACCATGCTGCATGACGGCTCGGGCTGGGGCGCGCTGGTGGGTGTATCCTCGGCAGTGCTGGCCGAGAAGGGATTTACCGGCGCGCCGGCGATCACAATAGAGGCGGATGAGGTCGCGCATCACTGGCGGGATCTGGGCAGCTTCTGGCAGATGGAACATCAATATGTGAAGCCCTATCCGATCTGTCGTTGGGCCCATGCAGCGATCGACGCCACCAGGGCGCTGATGCGTGAATATGGCCTGTCTCATCAGGACATTGCCGCGATTCAGGTGAACACTTTCCACGAAAGTGCCTGCCTGTTTCAGGGTATGCCGGATCACACTTCGAAGGCGCAGTATTCGCTGCCCTTCGCGGTGGCGACGATGGTGGCGCACGGCCGTATCGGGGTCGAGCATATCACCGGCGCGGGCCTCTCCGATCCGCTGGTCGCGGCGATTGTCGACCGTATCTCGGTGGCCGAGACCGCGCGCCATTCCGACCGCTTTCCTCAAAGCCGCGTTGCTGATGTCGTCATGACCCTGACGGATGGGCGGGAACTGGCGTCGGGCGACGTCCACGCGCGCGGCGGGCCCGAGGCACCCATGGACCGTGACGAAGTGATTGCCAAGTTCATGGAGTTCGCCACACCACCGCTGGGGGTCAGCCGTGCCGCCGCCATACGCGACGCGGTTCTGGGGTTGCAGTCGCCGGACGCCAAATTCTCGGATCTCGGCGCGCTGATTTATGACGCCGCTGACAACCGCTGAAATCAGGACAACAAAAATGCCGCTAAGGCTGCTGAAATACGGGCTATCCGCCGATTACCCTGTCACCGGAGACATTCCGGCCACGCCAGAGCTTAAATCCAGTTACGATGTGGTCATCGTAGGTGGTGGCGGCCACGGACTGGCCTGTGCCCACTACCTATCAAAGTATCACGGCATCACCAATGTGGCTGTGCTGGAAAAGGGTTATCTGGCGGGCGGCAACACCGCGCGGAACACCACTACCATCCGCTCGAACTACATCACCAAAGAGGGCATCGCGTTCTACAAGGAAGGTGTGCAGCTTTACGGGAAGATGAGCGAAGAGCTGGATTTCAACGTCATGTTCAGCCAGCGCGGTCAACTGACGCTGGCCCATACCGAGGCGACGCTACGCTCGTTCCATCTGCGGGCCGAGATGGGTAAACACGCGGGCACCCGGATCGAGGTAGTTGATGCGCAGACGGTCAAGGACCTGTCCCCGCATCTGAATATGGATGAGGGCGGGCCGCTGGAAATCATCGGCGGTTTGTGGCACGCCGATGGAGGCACTGCGCGGCATGATGCGGTGGCCTGGGGTTATGCAGCGCAAGCCAGTAGGCGCGGGGTGGAAATTCATCAACGTACCGAGGTTGAAGGGTTCGACACTGCCGGTGGCAAGATCACAAAAGTGCGCACCAATCGCGGTGATATCAGTGCCGGGCAGGTGATGATTGCTGTCGGGGGCATGAACTACGACATGGCGATGAAAGCCGGGGTAGAATTGCCGATCCGTTGCTATCCGTTGCAGGCGATGGTTACGCAGCCGCTGAAACCGTGGCTGCACACGCTGGTCAGCTCGGTCAGCCTGCACACCTATCTGGTGCAGTCTTCGCGAGGCGAGATCGTGATCGGCGGTGGCTCGGACCCTTATCAGATGTATTCCACCCGCTCGACACTGGACATGAAAGAACATCTGGCCGAAGGCGCGGTACATTTGTTCCCGTTCCTGCACGGGGTGCGTCTGCTGCGACAATGGGCCGGGATTACCGACATGACGCCCGATTACTCACCCATCATGGGTGCCAGCCCATTGTCCAACCTATGGCTAGATTGCGGTTGGGGCACTTGGGGGTTCAAAGCCACTCCGGTGGCGGGCAAATACATGGCGCAGTCCATCGCCAACCAGAAGGTCGCGCCGATACTCGAACCCTTCACAATGGAGCGTTTCGCCACTTTTGATCTGCTCAATGAAATGGGCGCAACTGCCGCGAGCCACTGACATGAAGATCCTGATCTGCCCGATGAACGGGCCCCGCAACATCAATGAATTCCAGAGCTTCGGCCCCCTGCGCGCCAACCCCGACCCGGATGCAACCAGCGATCAGGACTGGGCGCGTCACCTGTTCCGCGCCGACAATTCACGCGGAACGCTGGTGGAATGGTGGCGGCACGTGCCCTCGAACTATTTCTTTCTGGCGGAGCGCAACGCCACCACGAACGAGGTGATCCGCACTTTTGACCCCTCAGAGCTGGAGCAAAGGTGATGGCCCGACTTCCCGCACCCTGGGGCAACAGGATCAACCGAGATGCGCCGGTATCGTTCAGCTTTGAAGGGCAGGCGTTTCAGGGATACGAAGGTGATGTGATCGCCTCGGCTTTGGCCGGGCAGGGGAAGTGGATGCTGTCGCGCTCGTTCAAATACCACCGACCGCGCGGTGCGATGTCGATGGCGGGCACCGAGGCCGATACGCTGGTGCAACTGCCCTCGGACCCGAACGTGCAGGCCGACCGGCATCCGATTTCGGCAGGGCTGCAAGTTACGGCGCAGAACGTCAACGGATCACTGGCGCGAGACCGCGACGCATTCATGGACAAGCTGGGGCGATTTATGCCGGTGGGGTTCTATTATCGCACCTTCATGGGTCCGACGCGCAATAGCTGGTTGAAACTGTGGGAGCCGCTGATCCGCAAGAAGGCTGGGCTGGGCGTTCTGGATATCAACGCCCCGCATGAAGACTACGAAAAGGCCAACCTGTTTTGTGACCTGCTGGTCGTCGGCGCGGGGCTGGCCGGGTTGACCGCCGCCATCGAAGCCGCCGAAGCCGGAGCTGACGTCATTCTGGCCGAGCAGGAGCCGGTCTTGGGCGGTGCGCTGACCTATGGCCGCGATGCCAACAGGCTGTCCGACCTACTGGCGAAAGTGCAAAGTCTGCCGAACTTCCGCATCATGACCGGTACAGTGGTGAACGGCTGGTTCGAGGACAACTGGCTGCCGCTGATCCGGGGCAACAAGCTGTTCAAGACGCGCGCGCGCGAGGTTCTGCTGGCCACCGGCTGCATCGAACAGCCCACGATCTTCCGAAACAATGACCTGCCGGGCATCTTGCTGGGCACTGGTGCGCAACGGCTTATGCGGCACTATGGTGTGAAACCGGGCAAGCGCGCGGTGGTACTGGCCGCCAATCTCGACGGTTATCGGGTGGCGCAGGATCTGTTGGACGCAGGCGTAGAACTGGCGGCGGTGGTTGATCCGCGCCCCAGCGGCAGCGGCGGTGAGCTTGGCCAGCAACTGGCAACAAGGGGAACGCGTGTCATTCACGGCACCGTGGGTGAGGCGCGTGGCAAGACCCATGTTACCGGCGTAAAGGTCGGAGGCGACTGGCTGGATTGCGATCTGTTGGTGATTTCGGTCGGCTATGCGCCAATGTGGCAACTGCCCTGTCATGCTGGCGCGAAACTTGGGTACAATGAAACGGCGACGCGGTTTTCCCTGTCTCTGCCAGATGCTCCGCTGGGCATTGTCGGGGGTGTTGCCGGGGTCTTTGCGCCTGATGCGGTGGTGGCCGATGCGCAACGCGCGGCACAGACGGCGTTGACTCGTCTGGGGCTGCCAACCCGCGACATCGCGCAGGTCGAAGATGTAGAGGCTTCGTTGACGAATTTCGAACCGGCAATCGCCGGGCATCCCAAGGGCAAGGATTTTGTCGACCGGGACGAGGATATTCAAATCAAGGACCTGCAAAACGCGGTTAAGGAAGGCTATCGCGAGTTGGAGCTGATCAAGCGCTTTACCACAGTTGGTATGGGGCCGTCACAAGGGCGGCACTCGGCGCTGGCCACCGCCCGGGTGGTGGCCAAGGCGACCGACCGCACCATCGGGGAGATCGGCGTGACTACGGCCCGTCCGCCCTTTGGCCCCGAAACGCTGGGCGTGCTGTCCGGTCATCATCACCCGGCAGACTGGCGCACAGCGCTGCATCACGAACATATCCGGTTGGGGGCGGACATGCGCCCGGTCGGAGCGTGGTGGCGGCCTTATTTCTACGGCCCGAAACAAGACGCCAAGCGCCTCATCGAAGAAGAGGTGCATGCGGTGCGCAATGGGGTCGGCGTGCTGGATGTTTCAACTCTGGGCGGGCTCGAGGTGCGTGGCCCGGATGCGGGCGAATTCCTCAACCGCATTTACACCATGGCCTACAAAAAGCAGCCTGTGGGCCGCTGCCGGTACTGCCTGATGACAAACGAAATGGGCACGGTGATCGACGATGGCGTGGCGTATCGGCTGGCCGAGGATCTGTTCTATGTCACCGCCACCACCGGGGCCGTGGCGCGGGTTTATTCGGATATGTTGTTCTGGAATGCGCAGTGGCGGTTGGATGTGGATGTGCTGAACGTCACCTCGGCCTTCTCGGGCTTCAACATTACCGGTCCCAAGGCGCGCTCCGTGGTCGAAGCGCTGGACAGCGACATCGATTTCTCGCGCGATGGATTTGCCTATCTCGACGGGCGTAGCGGCATGGTGGCCGGGGTGCCGGTGCGCGCCATGCGGATTGGGTTCACCGGCGAGTTGAGCTACGAGCTGCACTGCCCCACCAGCTATGCCCACACCCTGTGGGATGCGGTGATGGCGGCGGGTCACGCGCACGAGTTGCGCCCTTACGGGCTGGAAGCCAGCCGGATTCTGCGGTTGGAGAAAGGCCATATCCTGATTGGTCAGGACACCGACGCGCTGACCTCGCCGGATGAGCTGGGGTTCGAATGGGCGATCTCGAAGACCAAGCCGTTTTTCGTGGGCAAGCGCTCAACCGAGATGCGCCGAAACAAAGGCCTGCCGCGCAAGCTGGTCGGGCTGACATTCGACGGGCCAGATGTACCGGGGGAAAGCTGTCTGGTACTGAGGAATGATGTACCGGTGGGGCATGTGACCTCGGTCCTGTGGTCGCCGACGCTGAACACCCATATCGCGCTGGCATATGTGCATGGCGATGACGCTACGCAAGGATCGCAGGTCACGGTGAAGTGCCGCAATGGCAAGCGCGTCGTTACAACTGTGCGCGGCCACACCTTTTTTGATCCTGAAAACAAACGGCAGGAGGTGTGATGATGCGAACCTATCCGCTTGACCCAAAGGGCGCTGCTGAAGGCACACTACTGGTTTCCGGGCAGATTATCGTGCAGGACCTGACCCATACGCCGCGTTTTGGCCTCAAGGGCCGAGGCACCGTGGCGTTTTTGCAATCGCGGGGCCTGAAGGTGCCAGACGTCAACGAAACCGCCGATGGCCTTCTGCGTCTGGGTCAGGAAGAGGTGGTGGTACTGGATGCACCTGCCGACCTGTATGCCCGGTGGCAGGTCGCCGCCACGCCAAAGGGCTATTATTCCTGGCGCGAGGAAACCTGGGCCATGATGCACCTGACCGGCCCGCGCCTGTTCGATCTGCTGGCCAAGATTTGCCCGGTCGACCTGTCGCCCGGTGCCTTTCCAGTGGGAAAGATCGCCCAGACCCGCGTGGGCTATGTCGAGGCAATCACATGGCGCAACGAACGCAAAGGTGTGGGGTTCGATGTCCTTTTCGACATCGCCGCCACTGCTTTTTTCGCCAACGCGGTAGCCATTGCCAGCGCTGAGTTCCAACCGGAGGTACCCGCATGAAATCCCCCACCGTGATCTTGCACACCGATAACCTCGACGCTGCCCGTGCCGTTCTTGCTGAAGGTCATCCCGATCTGCCGATCCACACCTGCGACAGCTACGAGGCGCTCACGGGTTTGATCGAGGATACAGGGGCTGAGGTTGTCTATTCCGTTCGCTTTGCGGGCACCCCCGGCTTTCCACGCGCAGCACTGGTCGAGAACCCGCAAATCAAATGGGCTTCGGTCGGCGGCTCGGGCACCGATCACCTGAACCCTTGGAACCCTGATGAGGTAACGGTGACAAATGCCGCCGGGGTCGCCGCCGATATGATGGCACAATATGTGCTGGGGGCGATGCTGCATTTCACGCTGGATTTCCCGGGCTTTCGTGCCGCGCAGGTGCGGCGGGACTGGATCGGCGGCAAAGTCGAGCCCATCGACAGCAAGACGGTGCTGATCATCGGCCTTGGCAAAACCGGAGAGGCTGTTGCGGCACGATCCAAAGCTATGGGGCTGAACACTGTCGGTGTACGGGCCCGCCCGAAACCGACCCCCAACGTGGACGAGGTACACGGGATGGAGGCTTTGCCTGATCTCTGGCCACGCGCTGATTTTATCGTCGTTTGCGTACCACTGCTGGACAGCACGCGCGGTCTGGTCGGGGCGGAGGCTTTTGCCGTCATGAAACCGACGACGGTGATAATCGACGTCTCGCGAGGTGGGGTAATTGACGAAGCACCTCTACTGGCCGCGCTGGAACAGAACCGGATCAGAGGCGCGGCGCTGGACGTGTTCGTTACCGAACCGCTGCCTCAGGGGCACAGGTTCTGGGAACTGGACAACGTGATCGTCACACCGCACTGCAGCTCGGTCTATGACGGCTGGGATCTGAAATCGGTCCGCATGTTTTCCGAGAACCTGATGCGCTATCGCAAGGGCGAGGTGCTGAACAACATCGTAAATCCACAACGGGGATACTAGGTCAATGTCACGAGACAGACGCAGCGGCGGGCGACGCGGCAAATCCGGGCGCGCGGCGGTGGGGATCGAACAGCTGCCCTGGCAACAGGTGCGCAACAGCTATCCGCCATTCGAGCTGTTGAACCCTGAACAGATGGATCAGCTGCATACAACCTCAATGCGCATTCTGTCCGAGGCCGGTATCCGGGTGATGGGCGACAATGTTATGGACATTTTCGAACGCGCGGGGGCCATCGTAGACCGCGACACCAAGACCATCCGTATGGACGAAACCATTGTCGCCGAAGCGTTGAAAACGGTGCCCTCGGAATTCACGCTGACCTCTCGCAACCGCGCGAAACAGATTACGCTGGGCGGCGATCATGTGAATTTTAGTTTGGTTGCCGGGCCGCCGAACGTACATGACTGTATCAATGGCCGCCGTCAGGGTAATTACGATGACTATTGCAACTTCATCCGGTTGGCGCATCATTTCAACGCTATCCATCTGATCGGCAATCAGGTGATGGCCCCGATCGAAATGCCCGCCAACAACCGTCATCTGGACACCTACAACGCCAACCTAAGCTATAGCGACCTGAGCTTTCACTGCACCGCTATCGGGCGCGGGCGGGCGATGGATGGCATCAACATGATGGCGATTTCGCGCGGTCAGAAACCTGAGGACATGCGCGGCGATCCGGGGGTGATCACAATCATTTCGGTGAACTCTCCACGCCTGTTCGACGATGCCATGGGTGACGGCCTGATCGCGATGGCCGAGTATGGTCAACCGGTGACGGTCACGCCGTTCACTCTGATGGGGGCCATGACACCGGTCACGCTACCTGCCGCGCTGGCGCAACAGAACGCCGAGGCGCTGTTCGGTGTGGTGCTGACGCAGTTGGTCAGCCCGGGAGCGCCTGTCATGTATGGCTCGTTCACCTCGAATGTGGACATGAAATCCGGGGCTCCGGCCTTTGGCACACCGGAAAATGCCAAGGCGAATATTGTCGGCGGGCAGCTGGCGCGGCGCTATGGCATTCCGTACCGGACATCGAACGCAAATGCATCCAACGTGGTGGATTTGCAGGCGGCATACGAAACGATGATGGCCACATGGGGCGCGGTTCTGGGAGGGGCCAATATCGTCTATCATGCCGCCGGCTGGCTTGAAGGCGGGCTGACCGCATCTTATGAGAAATTCGTCATGGATATCGAGATCATCCAGAACATGATGGAATTCCTAAAGCCGATGAAATTTGACACGGATGAACTGGGCCTGGACACCATCAAATCGGTGCCCACTGGCGGCCATTTCTTTGGCGTCGATCACACGATGGAACGCTATGAGACCGCGTTCTACAAACCGATGCTGTCCGACTGGCAGAACTATGAAAACTGGGAGGCGGCCGGAGCCAAGGACGCCCTGCAACGCGCCACCGAGGTTTGGCAGCAGGCGCTACGCGAGTATCAGATGCCCGAGATGGACCCCTCTGTGCGTGAGGAGCTGGATGCCTATATCGCCAAACGCAAGGAAGAGATCGGCAGCGGCGAACCCTGATGGAATATCGGGGCGGGGGGGGCGACCGTTGCCCCGGTTCGGTTACAGCAGATCGAACAACCGGCCCGGCAGCGCCTCGTGGCGTGGCAGACGCAGCGCCCGCATCATGCAGAACATCATCGCCTGATTTGAGGTCACTACCGGCTTGTCCAGCGTGTCCTCGATCTGCTCGATGGCCTCGACTGCGCGCATGTCGGTGCAGCTGAGCACGACGGCTTGCGCGTCCGGGTGGTCTGCCTCACAGGCGAGGTCGTAAACCTCGTCCGGGGTCAGCTCTCCCTGTCCGTAATTGCCCAGCTCGCGGCCAACATCGGCGCAACGCACGGTTTCGATGTCGTTTGCGGCCATGAAATCCATCGCCTGCGTGTTGATTTCGCCCAGATAGGGCGAGGAAAAGCCCACTTTCGTCACCCCAAGCGCCTGAATGGCGGCGATCAGCGATCCGGCGGCTGTCAGCGATTGCGCTCCCGATCCGGCCTTGATCTGCTGCGCCAGATCGGCGTCGAATGACGGCCCATGGGTCAGCGTGGCCGAGGTGCAGCCGTACAGCACCACATCTGGCCGCACGCCCGAAATCATCCGCAAATCGTGGCTGATGTCCGAGGCCCCAAGCCCCGCCATCTGGTCAGAACCTGGGATTTCATCGACATCATAACCACCCATGCGCTGGAAATGAACGGTGGTGTCCTGGCAGCGCATCAAGGCCATATCGGCCTCGAGGTTGGTGTTAGTGAAGGGCACCAGAACGCCGATCTTGGCCCGGGTACGCGTTTCGTGGCTCATGACGTTACCTTTCTCAGAACGGCCAGACAGCGATCCATCACCGGTGTGTTGCAGATCGTGGCGCGCAGGCAGTCGGACAGACCATAGCCGCCCATACCGCGCATCAGCAGTTTCTCGGCCCGTAGCGCAGCGTCGGCCTGTTGCGCCTGCTCGGTCGAGGCAAAGTGGATCAGCACGAAATTGGTGTGGCTGTCCGGCACGATCAGCCCCAGATCGCGGCAGTCCTCCGCGAACCGATCGCGAATGGTTGCCGTTTTCGCGACCACGTCCCGCATATGCGCCTGATCGCGCATCGCCGCCGCTGCCGCAGCCTGCGAGGCAATCGAGATGTTGTTGGGGTTCAACAGCTTGCGCAGCTCTCGGGCGATGTCGGTGGGGAAATAGCCCCACCCGGCGCGTGCCCCGGCCAGCCCGTAAGCCTTGGAGAAGGTGCGCGTGATAACGGTATCTCCCCGGTCCGCCAGCCCGAAAACCTCAGTCGGATCGTTGGCGGCATCGGCGAACTCGGCATAGGCCTGATCGACCACCAGCAGCACGTCGCCGGGTAGCGCGTTGCGCAGGCGGGTGATTTCGGTGTTCGGGATCAGGGTGCCGGTGGGATTGCCCGGGTTACAGACAAACACGATACGGGTCGCCGGGGTGACGGCGGCCAGAAGCGCATCGACCGAGACGGTCAGATCGACCTCGGGCGCGGCCACGTATTCGGCCTGCGCCTGTGCTGTCGCCGAAGCGACGAAGGCATAACCATATTGCGTGCCCAGCACGTGATCGCCGGGCCCGGCAAAGGCGCGGATCAGGCAGCCGATCAGCTCCATCGAGCCCGCGCCACACAGCACCCGCGCCGGGTCGACCCCGTGTACCCCGGCAATGGCCGCGCGCATGTCGGGCCATTCGGGATCGGGGTAGAGCGTCAGATCAGCCAGCGCTGCCTGCCCGGCCGCCACGGCGGACGGACTGGCCGGAAAGGCGCTTTCGTTCTGCGCCAGCGAGATGGTGCCTTCACCACCTAGATCGGCCAGCGCATAGGCGCCCATGGCGCCGACATGAGAAACCGGGCGGATCATGTGTCACCTCCGTAGGCTTTGGCCCCCTCGGCACTGATCAAACCGCGTTTGAGGTCCAGCGCCAGCGCATCCGAGTTGCGGTCGCCCGGATCGCCGAAACCGCCACCACCGGGAGTGTCGAAGATCAGATAATCGCCGCCTTCAACTCGCAGCTCTCCCTTGCCGGGAATGTCGCTGTCGCCTTCGCGAAAGCGGATGCGCCCGGGCGCGCCGGGTTTGCCGCCCATGCGCCCAAGGGCGGGGAACTTTAGTCGCTCGACCGACAGGAACACGATGAAGGGCGCACCGTTGGACGAGGTCATCTCGATCCGCTGCCCCAGCCCGCCTCGATACTTGCCCGCGCCGCCGGAATCCGTGCGCAGTTCGCGCCGCCAGATGGTGACGGGCGCGACGCTTTCGGTGATCTCCACCTGCGAACCGAACACGCCCGAGGGGTAGGCGGTGGCTGACAGACCATCCGCATGCGGCCGTGCACCGGTGCCGCCATTATGTACCGGTTCCACTGCGAATTCGCGCCCACCATCGCGGGCCACCTCGGGGGCGTGGCGCATGGGCAGGTCGAACATGCAGCTTGCACCCTCGGCGGGCACTGCATCAGGCAGTGCCTGATGCAGACAGCCCAGCACCAGATCGGGTGTCACCTGACCCAGCGTGTGCCGCATCGCCACCGGCACCGGGCGATGTGCGTTAAGGATGCAGCCCTTGGGGCCGTCGACGGTGAACGGCTCCAGCGATCCGGCATTGTTGGGGATGTCCGAGCCGACGATGCAGCGCAGCGCAAACACGGTATAGGCGGTGGCATAGTTCAGCGGCACGTTGATGCCCTTGCGCGAACAACCCGAGGTGCCGGTGAAATCCACAAGCATCCCCGATTTACTGACGGTCAGGGCTGCGTGCAACTCCAGCTCATTCTCATAGCCATCCATTTTCAGGACGTTTTTGTAGATACCTACGGGCACCTCGGCGATGGCCTCAAGCGTGCCACGGCGCGAAGTGTCGATGATATAGGACCCTAGCGCATCCAGATCGGTCAGGCCGAACTCTTCCATCATCGAAACCAGCCGGTTCACCCCGGCCTCGCAACAGGCGATCAGGGCATAGATGTCGCCCTCGTTGGCGATGGGCTCGCGGCTGTTGGCGCGGATGATGTCCAGCAGCAGCGCGTTTGGGGTGCCTTCCTCGACCAGTTTGCAGGGCGGAATCAGCAGCCCCTCGTCATAGATGTCGGAGCCTTCGGGGCCCATGCCCAGACCACCCAGATCAACTAGATGCGAGGTGCACGAGGTAAAGCCCACCACCTTGCCATCCTTGAACGCGGGCATCATCAACAGGAAGTCGTTCAGATGCCCCGAGGCCAGCCACGGATCGTTGGTCATGTAGATATCGCCCGGTTTCATGGTCTGAACCGGGAAGGCGGCGCGCAGATGCTGCACCGCTTCGGCCATGGTGTTGATATGGCCCGGCGTGCCGGTTACCGCCTGTGCCAGCATCCGGCCGTTGACGTCGAAGATCCCGGCGGAGATATCGCCGCATTCGCGCACGATGGGCGAAAAGGCGGCGCGGATCAGGGTTTGGCCTTGTTCTTCGACCACTGCCAGCAAACGGTTCCACATCACTTGCAGGCGGGCGGGGGAAAGATCGGTCGCCATCATGCGCCTCCTTTCTGGTCCTGAACCAGGACGAGGTTTCCTATGGCGTCCACATGGGCCGAGAAATCAGTCGAGACCAGCGTGGTGGTCTGCGGCTCGTGGATCAGCGCCGGGCCGCGCACATGGTCGCCGGACTTCAGATCGGCCCGCGCCACGAAGGCGGCCTGTTTCAGCGCGCCGTCCACATCGCAGGTGATCGGGCGAGTGTCGGGTGCGGTGAAGGTCGTCAATGCAGGTGTAGCGGGCACTGGTGGCACGGCGCTGTCAAGGGTCGCGACGCGCACCGCCCAGTTGAGAATCTCAATCTGCATCCCCGGCACCGGGCGTGAGAACTGCTTGCGATATTCTTCCTCAAAGGCGGTGGTCAGCGGTGCAATATCGTCTGCTGTCAGATGCCGGTCGGGCAGAGTGATCTCGATCTCGTGACCCTGACCGTTGTAGCGCATGAAGGCGGTGCGCTGTGTTTCGGTCGGGGCATCGCCCGCGCCTTGGGCAACCACGCCTTTGGCCTCGACGATCATGGTCTCGAACAGCGCGTTGATCTCATCCATGTCCATGCTGTCCAACAGCGAATAGCGCGAGCGGACGATTTCGAACGACACGGGTGCGAACAGGAAGCCCACGGCAGACCCCACGCCCGGATTGGGCGGGATTACAATGCGGCTGACCCCGGCGGATCGTGCCACCCGGCTGGCATGCAACGGCCCGTTGCCGCCAAAGGCAATCATCGTGCGCAGTCCAAGATCCTTGCCCGATTCCACCGCGTGCATCCGGCCTGCGCTGGCCATGCTTTCATCGACGATGCGGCTGACGCCGTCGGCTGAGCCAACGGCATCGAGATCTAGTTTCGACCCGATCACCCGGCTCAGCGATTGTTTGGAGCCTTCGGGGTCCAGCTTGATATGCCCCTCGGCAAATGTGTCGGGCACGATGTAGCCCAGCGTAATGTCGCTGTCTGTCACCGTGGGCTCGGTGCCGCCGCGCATGAAGGCCACGGGTCCGGGTTCAGACCCCGCCGATTTCGGACCCACGGTCAGGCGTCCCAGCCGGTCAACCCCGGCGATGGACCCACCGCCCGCGCCGATCTCGATCATCTCTATCACCGGGATGCGCACTGGCATGCCCGAGCCCTTTATGAACCGCGCGGCGCGGGCGATCTCGAACTGGCGCGAGGTCTGCGGGCGGGCCTTATCGATCAGGCACAGCTTAGCGGTGGTGCCGCCAACGTCAAAGGACAGCACCTTATCCAGCCCGGTGCGGGCGGCGATGCGGGCGGCCAGAATGGCCCCTCCGGCGGGGCCGGATTCCACCAGCCGGATCGGAAAACGCGCGGCGGTGCGCACGGTGCACATGCCGCCGCCCGCCGTCATCATCAGGATCGGACAGGTCACGCCCTCGGCCTCGAACCGGTCGACGAAACGGGCCAGATAGGTCTGCATCAGCGGCTGGATATAAGCATTGGCGACGGTGGTGCACAGCCGGTCGAACTCGCGCGCCTCGGGGCTGACCTCGGACGAGATCGAGACGGTCAGATCGGGCCGCTTCTCAGCCAGCACATCGCGTAGGCGGCGTTCATGGGCGGGATTGGCATAAGCGTGCATCAGGCAGATCGCTATGGCCTCTGCGCCGCTCGCGTCGATATCGGCCAGCAGTGCGTCGATGGCCGAGTCTTCGAGCTCGATCAATACCTGACCACCCGCCGACATGCGTTCGCGCACGGTCAGAGCACGCTCGCGCGGCACCAGCAGGTCAGGCTTCTCGAGGTTGATATCGTATTGCGAATAACGCCGCTCATACGCGATTTCCAGGATGTCGCGAAAGCCTTCGGTGGTCACCGTTGCCACCACCGCGCCGCGACGTTCGATCAGCGCATTGGTCGCCAGGGTGGTGCCGTGGATAAAGCCGGTCACCTGATCCAGCGTCCGGCCCGATTGCTGCATTACTCGCGCGGCCCCTTCCATGGCGCCGTCGGCAGGGTTCTGATGGGTGGTCAGGGTCTTGGTGGAGGCCAGGATTGTCTCTTCGCCAGAGACAAGGACCGTATCGGTAAAGGTGCCGCCAATATCGATGGCCAGGCGCAGCGTTTGAGTTGTCATGAGGTCTTCCGAAATTTCTGTAATCGCAGCGTGAAGCAAAAGGCCCGAGGCCCTGCTTTATGCAAGGATCACAAGATCACAGCCGGTTGCGCGGCGGTCCGTGGGATTCGGAATATCAGTCTGTGTCATGGGCGAAATGTGCAGTTTCAAGATAGCCGCAGCAAGCTGGATTGCGACAGAAAGGCCTGCAAGCGACATCTATCGGCGTAGCAGGCCCGAAATCTGCCGAAACGGGCCGTCAGGCGGCCAGCGTGTGATTTGGTGTTCATGCCGCCCTTGGTTCGACCAATCAGACGATCACGCCCCCTTTTTGGCAACCACTATGGTCGCGCTACAGTGTGATTTCAGATAGTTCGCGTCGATCATTACGACCTTTTACGCGTCGTATTCCGCAGCGTGCCCAGCCATCATCCGCGCGAAAAACCTTTCTTGCTCCAGCACTTCCATCTGCTGTAGAGACTCCTTTGCGGATCATAGGTGACAGGAGCATCACGCCAGCGCAAATCATTCGATTGAATAAGATTATTTCGCTCAACACACGCCTGTCGTCGACCCCGGGTTTTCCAGGCGACTTTGGCAAGAAGGGTTTGGACGGGCCATCTGCGCGTCAGCAAGCCCTTAAAAGATCACTCATGTCAAAACTCCGTTTTCCGAGACGTGAGGCATGCGGTGTGATCTAGATCAATAGGTCCGGGTGCGAGCGTGATAGCAGCTAAAGCCAAGCTAATCTGAATCTGCTTGAGCGAGAAAGTCACGAGATATCACGTGGAATTTATACTGGCCGTGTGTTAGCGCGGTTTTAGGCAATTATTTATTTGGAGCTACCGTGAAAATCGCAGTTGTAGTTGGCGCGCGCCCTCAGTTTATTAAATTGGCTCCGGTGAGCAGAGCACTTCGTTCCATGCCGGGTGTAACAGAGCTGCTGATTCACACAGGACAGCACTATGACGATTCGATGTCTAAGATTTTTTTCGACGAACTAGAAATTGCAAAACCCGACATCAACCTATCGGTGAACTCAGGCAGTCATGGTGCCATGACAGGACTGATGATGCAGAAACTTGAACCCGTCATTCAAGAACATGAACCAGATGCGCTCCTTGTTTTTGGAGATACGAATTCAACATTGGCGGGTGCATTGGTCGCCTCAAAACTTCATATCCCGGTGGCGCACGTAGAGGCCGGGCTGCGCTCATTTAATCGAAAGATGCCCGAAGAAACGAACCGAGTTCTAACGGATCACATTTCCGACCTTCTGTTCACGACTTCCAGCGACGCTGTGGAAAATCTGCGAAGAGAAAGCATTTCGGAGAGCAAAATTTTTGAAGTCGGTGACGTGATGTTCGACGCAGCACTACACTTTGGTGAAAAGGCCAAGCAGAAATCAACAATTTTGGCTGACATTGGGGTAGACGCAAACGGATTCATACTTGCGACGATCCATAGAGCTGAAAATACGGATTCGCCAGAAACGTTAATAAACATTGTTGATGGTCTGGAGGCGGTTGCGAAACAACATCCGGTTGTCTTGCCATTGCATCCACGTACTGCCGCAAGGATAAAAGGAATCGGTCTTAAATTCGAACATGTCCAAACGATAGACCCAGTCGGTTACTTGGATATGGTCGCTCTAGAAAGCAATGCGGTGCTGGTTGCTACGGACTCTGGCGGAGTGCAGAAAGAAGCGTATTTCTACGGCGTCCCTTGCGTAACTCTTAGAACGGAAACAGAATGGGTTGAGCTTGTTGAAAGCGGCTGGAATCGTATCGTTTCGCCCATAGAAGGGGATATCGAGGATGGTATCCTCAGTGCGATAGGGACTAGCGGAAATCAGATAGAAATCTATGGTGATGGAACCGCTTCGCAACAAATCGCACAGATACTAGCCGCGCGAGTTTAAATACCTTCATAGAGCGCCGCCAACTTCTTGGCTTGCGCAGGCCAGCTGTAAGTCTCCCAAAGCTTCCTTCTGTTGGCGGCGCTTAACGTAAAGCGTTCGGGATGATCCAAGACATCCCGAATAGCTTCAGCAATGCTCAGAGGATCTGTTTCGTCCATTGCTCGTCCGAAACCGAGAGACTCTGCAAACCGACGCATCTCTGGAAGATCTGAAACACAAATTGGTACGCCAGCAAATGCTGCCTCAAAAAGCTTGTTGGGCATTGCGTAGCGGTGATTGAGCGATACGTCCTGAAACGGGCATATAGCGAGGTCTGCTGTACTAATTGCGACTGGTACATCTGGAGCTGCCACAGGTGGAAGCAAGGTAACGCGATCATCCACACCTAGGTCATGAGCGACACTCATGAACCACTTGTCGTTTCGGAGGTGCCGTGGGCCCATCGAAGCTAACTTGACTTCGGGAAGATGAACCAAAGCCTCAAGAACTTTATCTAACCCACGATGTGACATTTGAATGCCACCAGTAAAAATAATCAAGGGCGCCCCGTCAGCAACGTTTGCCTGAGCACGGATAGAAAGCTGATCCAACGCCTTTTCTTTACGACTATCCATGTAATCAACATCTATCTCTGGAGCATTGAGGATAAGTGTCGGACTATCTTTGAAGCGTTTGGCATACAAATCTGCGATGGACGACGATACGGTGATCATATAATCGACGAAGGGGAGACAATCGTCTTCTAGGTTTTCTGCAAAGTTCGATCCATCAGTTGGATTCTTCGTCGCCCGCGCTGGTTCGTATTCATGTGCGTCGTATACAAGCTTCGCCCCAAACTGTTTTGCAAGCACAACGCCTGCCGGGAGACAATAGATGTCATGAGCATGAATGACGTCCGGGGTATCATCAAATCTGAGGTTGCAGAGGTTTTCAGCGAATAAGAGAGAGTTTAGTTGATAGAGTTTGAAGAACCCTTCCCTGACCTCTCTGGCGTCAGAACTAAACAGCTTCAGATCTCTCCGAGCGTCACCAATTCCGGATGTCAGCTTAATCTTCCAGAGAAGCCGTTTGTGAGCAAACTTACGTTTCCGTCGTTCTCGGCCACTGTAGTTTTTGTAGTACATCGGGTCGAGCTTCAGAACTTCTTCATCTGACAGAAACTCTCGAAACTTGGATTTGAGTCTATTCAATCTCGCTGCAGACTTAATATAGGGCAGAACGCGCTTATCTACTTCATCCGAAACACGATCCACAAAAAAGAAACGCTTTAGCATGTCGCTGGTAATATGTTCGGAAGATTGCCAATTGAATCGCGTGATCCGAATGCCATCGATGCTGTCTTCTTGCGGCATGCCCCCTGGCCAGTCGCAGAAGATATGTACGTTATGGCCCGCTGCTTGAAGCGCGCGCGCTTCTTTAAGAACGCGCGCATCCGCCGTTATCTCGTGGTAGGTAAGACAGAAAACGGTTTTTTGAGATTTGGGGCGGGTGTCTGACATCGGTCGAAGATCAATCTAGCTCTGACAATTCCGAACCGCTCTAACAGAGGTTGATGGGGGTTTCCAGCGTGATTGGCGATGCTTGAAATGCCTGCGTCTATTGACTTCCCAAAGAAATTCTTGGAAGCGCTGTAGCACAATTTGAGCACTTGGGACGCACCGAATGAGCAACTTCGCACTAATAGGAACCGCAGGATACATCGCACCGCGCCACATGAAGGCGATAACGGATACCGGAAACACGTTGTTGGCTGCTCTGGACACAAGCGACTCCGTTGGGATTATCGATAGCCACTTCCCCGATGCACATTTTTTCACAGAGTTCGAGCGTTTTGATCGCTATGTTGACATGTTACGTCGCAGCGAAGCGGGCAAAATTGATTATGTCTCGATCTGCTCGCCGAATTACCTCCATGACAGCCACATGCGGTTTGCATTGCGTTCTGGCGCCGATGCGATCTGTGAGAAGCCGCTGGTGTTGAACCCAGAGGATATCGATGGCCTGGAAGCGATTGAGCAAGCGACTGGACAGACCGTAAACACGATCCTGCAGTTGCGCGTACATCCCTCGATCATTGCTCTGAGGGACAAGATTCGAAACAGCCCCAAGGATACCAAGTACGAGGTCGATCTGACTTACATCACGTCCCGTGGACGTTGGTATCTGGAGAGCTGGAAAGGGGATGTCCGCAAATCTGGCGGTATTGCCACCAACATCGGCGTGCATTTCTTTGACATGCTGCACTTCCTCTTCGGAGATCTTCAGGCGAACCATGTGCATCTCAACGCCCCGACCAAGGCCGCGGGCTATCTTGAGTTTGAACACGCCCGGTGCCGTTGGTTCTTGTCGCTGGACGTAAATGACGTTCCGGCAGAGGCGCGAGAAACCGGAGCCAGAACCTATCGCTCCATCACTATTGATGGGGAAGAGATCGAATTCTCGGGCGGATTTGCCGACTTGCACACGCGAAGCTACGAAGAGATTCTGAACGGGAACGGGTTTGGATTGAATGAAAACCGGCCTGCTATTGCGATGGTCAGCCATATCCGCAATGCCTCAATCGAAGCACGCAAAGGTGAGCAGCATCCGAAGCTGATGAGCAGCACGGTACTTTGATCAAACGGATCGACTGCGTGTCGACCCATCACCCATGACTTTTTGGGTATTAGGCAATGCAGGGGAACGGTCCGCCCAGTTATTAGTACTGCGGTAATCCGTGCCAAACAGGCCCGGTGTATTAAGTCTTTGTCGACGAATAAACATGGTCGAGCAGTACCGGATTATGTATGGGAAAATGTAGCGGTGCAGCTTGTAGAAATTCCTTAAGAACCAATAGGGCGTTTTAGCGATGCAATTTATTGACCTGGCGGAACAACAGAAACGTATCAAGGATCAGCTTGATGCCGGCATTGCCAATGTGTTGGCGCATGGGAAGTACATTCTTGGCCCAGAAGTGGCTGAACTAGAGGCACGGCTGACTGCCTTTACGGGTGCCAAACATTGCATCACTTGCGCCAATGGAACGGATGCATTGCAAATTGCCTTGATGGCGCTTGAGGTCGGGTCGGGGGATGAGGTCATCACGCCCGGATTTTCATATATCGCCACGGCTGAAGCCGTCAGATTGCTGGGCGCAAAGCCGGTTTATGTCGATATTGACCAGACTAGTTATAACATTGATCCCAACAAGCTTGACGCTGCGATCACACCCCGGACAAAGGCAATTATACCGGTGTCGCTGTATGGCCAACCTGCTGATTTCGAACGAATTAACGAGGTAGCTGTGGCAAACGGCTTACCTGTCATCGAGGATGCTGCTCAGAGCTTTGGCGGATCGTTGCGTGGCAAACGGTCAGGAAACCTGTCAACGATTTCCTGCACCAGCTTTTTCCCATCGAAACCCCTTGGCTGCTACGGCGATGGTGGTGCGATCTTCACCTCGGACGATGATCTGAGCGTCATTCTTCGCCAGATTGCCCGGCACGGGCAGGATCGGCGTTATCACCATATCAGGGTTGGCGTTAACAGCCGTCTGGACACGTTGCAGGCTGCGATCCTGCTGTGCAAGCTGGATATTTTCGAGGATGAACTGGTCCTGCGAGACACCGTCGCGGACCGTTACAAAGTGCTACTGAAGGAAACCAATATCGCCGCTCCAACGCTGATGGAGGGGGCGACCAGCGCCTGGGCGCAGTATACGATACGCGTGGACAATCGTGAGGATGTGCAAGCGAAGCTCAAAGACGCCGGGGTTCCGACCGCCGTGCATTATCCACTGCCGTTGAACAAGCAACCAGCTGTTTCTGACCCAAATGCCGACTTGCCTATTGGCGATCAGGCCGCCGCAACAGTGATTAGCCTGCCGATGCACCCGTATCTGCAGGAGAATTCGCAAGAGCAGATAATCGAGGCACTGAGAAAAGCGATCTGATCGCGCTGACGGTTTAATCGGTGCTGTGGCCGGCGAATTCAGGTTTAGGCAGGTTCGCAGGTTCTATTTACCGTAATATGCGCGATACCAGTCCACGAAGGCCTGAATGCCGTCCCTGATTTCGGTTTTTGGGCGATAACCGGTCAGGCGGTGCAGCAGATCGGCATTGGCCCAAGTTGCAGGCACATCGCCCAACTGCATCTCCATATAGTTTCGGATCGCGGGTTTGCCGAGGCTTTCTTCGATGGCGTCGATGAAATCCAACAAACGCACTTTGTCTGAATTTCCAATGTTCACTATGCGATAGGGAGCGACCGGGCTCAGGCTGTCACCTTCGGCGATGTCTTCGGGGGCTTTGGGGCGAACAGGCACAACGTCGATCAGCAGAGAGATTGCGCGCACCAGGTCATCCACATAGGTGAAATCACGATACATGTCGCCGTGGTTGTAGATGTCTATCGGGCGGTCGTTGAGGATTGCATCGGTAAATTTGAAGAATGCAAGATCAGGGCGTCCCCACGGGCCATAAACCGTAAAAAACCGGAACATGGTTGTCGGTATATCCCAAAGATGGGCATAGGAATGCCCCATCGCTTCATTTGCCTTTTTGGTGGCTGCGTACATAGTGAGTTGATGATCTGCTTTTTCGCACTCGTCGAAGGGCATGTCAGGATTTGCCCCGTAGATCGACGAAGTCGAAGCCATCAGCAGATGCCGCACTTTGTGCCGCCGCGCAGCTTCCATCACGTTGAACGTCCCGACAACATTGCTTTCGACATAGGCGCGCGGGTTTTCCAGGCTATATCGGACGCCAGCTTGCGCTGCGAGATGGATGATCACGTCCGGTTCAAAAGCATCAGCGATCTGGTCGAACTTGGCGGTATCTTCCAGCATCCCTTCCTCGCATGAAAAATTTGGGTTCTCCAGCAACAGCGCATGTCGGCTCTGTTTGAGGCGGACATCGTAGTAATCAGTCATCCCGTCAAAGCCGTGAACCCGGCAACCGTTTTCAAGCAAAAGCTTGGCAAGATGAAAACCTATAAATCCGGCAGTACCTGTGATCAGAACCTTTTGCATGAGGTATTTCCTTGTTTCGGGGCATCGCGCGTGCGTTCGAAGGCACATATGACGCCAAGAGCCGAAGGGCTCAAGCGGTCATTTCATGGCTGAGTGAGCATGAATCTCTAGTGGTGTGCATTGCAATCTTCAACAAGCCTTCAACCGGGCCAAGGAAGCGAGTAGGTTTTGACATTCGTAAAGAACCTGATGGCCTCGATGACCCCTTCTTTGACACCATTGCCCGAATCCTTGATGCCCCCAAAGGGGGACATTTCGATACGGTATCCGGGTTGTTCCCAGATATTGCAGGTGCCCACGTTCAGCCCATTGATATAGGCAATTGCGCGGTTCAGGTCATTGGTACATACCCCCGACGACAGGCCGTACACAGTAGAGTTCGAGATGCGCATGACCTCGTCATCGTCGTCGGGCACGCGAATGATGGGAATAATGGGGCCGAAAGTTTCCTCCATCACCAACGCAGAGTCGTGGGGAACGTCGTCGACCACGATCGGCGGCAGCAGCGCGCCCTGACGTCCGGGGTGGTAAAGGACTTCTGCTCCCTCTTTCTGGGCCAAGTGAACACGATCTTCGAAAAGCTTGGCCGCATCCTCGTGGATCACACAACCCAGCTCGGTCTCAGGATCCTGCGGATCTCCGAATCTGATCTTTTTGGCCTTCTCCAGCACCAAAGGCACAAAGGTGTCCGCGACACTCTCTTGCACCAGTATTCGCTTGATCGCAGTGCAGCGTTGTCCCGAATTGCCGGTGGCCCCGGCTACGGCGATCGTTGCTGCCCTGTTTAGATCGGCATCGTTGAGGTCATTCAGAACAATCAGTGGATCATTACCTCCCAACTCCAGCGCCTGACGTTTGTAAACCGCCTTCTCTGCGATCATCTTGCCCACGCGAACACTACCGGTGAAGGTTATGATGTCGATGTTTTCATTGGTGATCATCTCATTCCCAATGTCCTGTGGCCAGCCAGTGACCACCTGAAACATCTCAGGCGGCAGGCCTGCCTCATAAAGGATATCGGCCAGCGTCAGGCAGGTCAGAGGCGTCAACTCGGTCGGTTTGCAGACCATGCAGTTATTGGTGGCGATCGACGGAGCAACCTTGTGGCTGACCATGTTGAGTGGATGGTTGAATGGAGTGATCGCGCTGATTGCGGTCACAGGCTCGCGCATCGTGAAAATCTTGCGGGCTTTACCGTTTTGGGTCAGATCGCACGCAAAGATTTCGCCGTCATCTTTCAGTGCCTCGGCCGCCGCAAATTGAAAGACATCCTGCGCGCGCTTGGTCTCGTAGATCGCGTGTTGATGGCAGATGCCAAGCTCAAGCACCAGCCATTTGGCGAGGTAATCGCGACGTTCACCAATCAGCTCTCCAGCCCGTTGCAGGATTTGGCTGCGTTCATAGCGGGTCAGTTCGGGCTTGTAGTGGGCCGCAATTTCGAAGGCGCGGCGCGCGTGTTCAGCCTGCCCTGCGGGCACATGGCCCACGACCTCATTGGTATAGGGGTAGTGAACCGGGATGGTCTCAGCGGTAAAGATGATCTCGCCACCAATTCGCATCCCTTCATCACGGATTTCGGTGACTGCCATGGCAAGAACCATCCAATGAAATCGGACCGCGTACCGGTCTATTACTCTGAAAACACATCAAACGCCTTCAACGCCTTGGCGCTGTAGGCGTAAGACGGGCCGCCGCCCATATAGGTGGCCATAGCCAGCGCTTCGCACAGCTCTTCGCGGGTCGCACCCAGCCGCACCAATGAGCGGACATGGAAGCCGATGCAGCTGTCGCAGCGCGTCGCGATGGCAATTCCCAACGCCATGAATTCCTTTGTCTTTTCACTCAGCGCACCATCTGTTTTGGCCGCCTTACCCATGATGCCGAAACCATGCACGGTTTCGGGCACTTCTTTCGAGAATGCACCAATATTGGCCTCGGTCTCGACCATGAAGTCTTTCCAGTCCATCTTATGCTCCTTATCCGCGCTCATCTGCACCCATCCGGCGTTCGAGCCAACGCACACCGGCGCTGATGATCAGTACCAGCACCAGATACTCGAAGATCAACAAGGTATAGATCTCAAGCGGGCGGTATTCCGTCACTACCAGCTCATTCGCACGGCGTGTCAGTTCTTGCATGCCGATGACGCTGGCGAATGCGCTCATCTTCACAATGTAGATAAATTGGTTGGCAAGCGGTGGCAGTATACGCCGGATTGCTTGCGGCAGGATCACATAGCGCATGGTCTGAAAATAGTTCAGGCCAATCGTTTGCGCCGCCTCGCTTTGCCCTTTTGCGATAGATTGTATACCGGCACGGTAGATCTCGGCGGTAAAGGCGCTGTCCGATATCGCAAGGGTGATAATTGCGCCCCAGAAGGGATCGATTGGGATGTCCATACCCATCGACTGAAAGACAATCGGCAACCCGTAGAACACCCAAAACAGCATAGGCAACAGAGGGATCGAGCGGACAAATTCGACATATACCCGGTTTACCAGCCGCCAGCCGCGCTTTTCCGACAGACCCGGCAGGGCAACCAGCAATCCAATGACAATCGACAAAATCGCCGCAATCAGCGAAATCTGAATGGTCGCACCCATGCCCGAAATCAGGAATTTTACATTGGTCCAGCCTGAAGCCGTGGTTGGGTCAATGACGTACCAACCCCAGGTCTGTGAGGACGAACAGCCCGTGATCAGCAAGAAAAGGGGAAGGAAGAGAAGTGATTTTTTCATCGGACCCAACTCAATGCTGTAGAATTTGGCTCAGGAATTTCTGACACCGCTCAGACTTTGGATTGGTGAAGAAATGCTCGGGCTTACCTTGTTCGACAATCTCGCCTGCATCCATGAACACCATGTTGTCGGCCACTTTTCGGGCAAATCCCATCTCATGGGTCACCACAACCATGGTCATGCCTTCCTCGGCAAGTTCGACCATCACGTCGAGCACCTCGGAGATCATCTCAGGGTCGAGCGCCGAGGTGGGTTCGTCGAACAAAAGGACCCGGGGCTCCATGCAAAGCGAACGGGCAATTGCCACTCGCTGCTGCTGTCCACCTGAAAGCTGTATCGGGCGCTTGTCGGCCTGATCGGGTATATGAACACGCTCAAGGTAGTGGCGCGCTTTGTCCTCGGCTTCTTTTCGGCTCAACCCGCGGGCCTTGATGGGGCCAAGGGTCAGGTTTTCCAGCACTGTTAGATGCGGGAACAGATTGAATTGCTGGAACACCATGCCAACTTCTGACCGGATGGTGGCTGCAGATTTGGCATCATCGTTCAGTTCGACCCCATCGATGCGGATGGTGCCCTTTTGATGTTTCTCAAGCTGATTGATGCATCTTACGACCGTTGATTTACCCGATCCGGATGGGCCGCAGATCACAACCTTTTCACCACTGTTTACTGTCAGGTTGATGTTCTTGAGCACGTGAAATGTGCCAAACCACTTGTCTACGTCGACAAGCTCGATCGCTGCGTTTGGCATCTGCTGGCCCACTTGTGATTACTATGAGTTAATTAGTTGCTTGAGGTTATCTTTTTCTTTACGCTTAAATCAAGAAGCAATGTCGTGATAAAAAGACTAACGCCACCAACGGGAGAACCACATGAAACGTTTTGTTAAAGTCGCGGCTGCGGCTGCGCTCGGTCTTGTGATCAGCGGCGCTGCGCAAGCTCAGTCGGCTCTGAATGAGATTTTGGATGACGGCGTGCTGAAAGTGGGGACAACCGGTGACTGGAACCCGATGTCACTGCGCGATCCGGCGACTAACAGCTATAAAGGCTATGATATCGACATCATGAACGCGCTGGCAGCTGATCTGGGTGTTGAGGTCGAATATGTGCCCACCGACTGGAAAACATTGGTCAATGGTGTGGTAGCTGGGAAGTACCACATCACCGGTTCGGCTTCGATCTCACCTCCGCGCATGAAAGTTGCAGGGTTTTCCGACAGTTACATCGCGGTTGAGTTGTTTCCCTACACAACCAAGGAAAAGGCCGACAAATTTGATGGCTACGACTCGATCAACAAGCCAGACGTGAAGGTTGCTACTACCCTGGGCACCACCTTTGAAAAGCGCGTGCGCGAATGGTTCCCCGATGCGGATATCAAAGTGGTCGAAGCTCCTGCACGTGGTTTTCAGGAGGTCTTGGCCGGTCGTGCAGATGTGTTCATAACCTCGAATATCGAGGGATCGACCCTTGAAGCAAAGTTCCCGGTCGTCCGCGTCAAGAATGCCGGTCCACGTTCTCCTTCTCCTATCGCGATGCTGTTGCCGCAAAGCGATCAGGTCTGGATCAACTATGTGAACAACTGGATTGAAGTGAAAAAAGCCCAAGGCTTCTTTGACGAAAACCGGGAACGCTGGGGTCTCTGATCAGAGGCCCTAGTAACTGGAGCGCCTGCGAGAGTTTTCAAAGTCATGAAACTTGAGCACATGACATGGTACGAGGTTGACACTCGTATCAATGCCGGAGCGGCCGTGTTGCTGCCGGTTGGATCGACCGAGCAGCACGGCCCGATGGGTCGCATTGGCACCGACACGATTTGCGCCGAGGCTGTCGCACTCGCTGCCGCCAGGCAATGCGAGGGTATCGTCGCTCCGGCGCTGGCCTACACGCCAGCGCCTTTCAACACGGGATTTCCCGGAACGGTGTCTATTTCAGCCGAAACCTTTCGCATCATCGCAGATGAGGTGATCCGGGGGCTCTTGCAGCAAGGTTTCGTTGGAGTGTTCATAGTGAACGGACACGGGGCCAATCTGGCGCCTCTTCGGCAGATCGAAAGCGAAATTGCTGGTGGTCAATTGCTGATCCGTAGCTGGTGGGAGCCGAACGCTGTGAACGTATTGCGGCAGCAGCTCTATGGTGATTGGGAAGGGATGCACGCCACCCCCTCGGAGATTGCCATAACCCAGTCTTTGCTTGGACCATTGCCTGCCAATCAGGCCGCTGAGCCGCCCCAGAAACTCAGCGCCGAATACATCCGGGATCACGCAGGGGATCGCCATGGTCCACCCGACGAGCATCGCGCGGACTTTCCGGATGGCCGCGTTGGATCGCATTCAGCTTTGGCCAATCCTCAGGATGGCGAGCGTCTGCTGGCGATAGCAGCTGCGGCTATCGCTGCCGAGTTCCGGGCATTCGAACAAGGCCTCTAGTCACGGAGCGCCTGCGACGGGTGTCGCGGCCCTATTCTGCTTCGACCCCAAGCCCGTCAGTCGACAGGTCATCGAGTTTCGGCATCAACCGCAACAGTTCTTGCGCGTATTCGGTTTTCGGACTGGCAAACAGATCGCTGGTGTCCTGAACCTCGACGATTTGTCCTTGTTTCATGACCGCGACTCGGTCACACATCTGGCGCACCACAGGTAGGTCGTGGCTAATGAACAGCATGGTCAGGCCCAGATGCTCTTGCAGGTCTTTCAGGATGTTCAAAATCTGCGCCTGGATCGAAACGTCGAGCGCGCTTGTGGGCTCATCGCAGATCAGGAACCGGGGTTGTGTCGCCAATGCGCGGGCAATCGAAATACGCTGGCGCTGACCGCCCGAGAACTCATGTGGATATTTCAGCCCGGCCTCTGACCCCAGCCCCACTTGATCCAGCAATTCGTCCACGCGGCGCTTGACGTCGGCACCTTCCATCAGGCGGTGATGGCGGATCGGCTCCGCCACAATTTCATCCACCCGCATACGCGGATTGAGAGACGAGTAGGGGTCCTGAAAGATCATCTGGATGTTCTTGCGGTACTCTTCCTGCACCGTACGATTACTCAGATCGCTTACCAGTTGTCCGTCAAAGGTGATGGTACCACCATCCACAGGATAGAGCCCTGCAATCATCCGCGCGACGGTGGACTTGCCCGATCCGGACTCACCGACAACCCCAAAGACCTCACCTGAACGAATGTCAAAGCTGACGTTGTCGACAGCGGTGAAGTAGGTACGATCCCAAGGCAGTAATCCACGCTTTTGCAGGAATTTCTTCGTCAGGTTGCGGATTTCAAAGATCGGTTTGCTGGCGTCGTTATCCACCTTGGGCCAGTGGCGTGCCATATCCTCGATCGCGAAACGCGTTTCACGCCCGCCATAGCTGATCTGAGGGAAACGATGCAGTTTCAGCGTCGGGCGTGGTACCGCGGCGATCAGGGACTTGGTGTATTCGTGTTGCGGCTGGCCCATCACCTGTGCCGTGGTGCCGCTTTCAACCACCTTGCCCGCATACATCACGGTCACGCGGTCAGTTGTATCGGCGATCACGCCCATATCATGGGTGATCAGGATGACACCCACCTGACGCTCTTGTGCCAGTTCCTTGATCAGGTCCAGAATCTGGGCCTGAACGGAAACATCCAAAGCCGTCGTGGGTTCATCGGCGATGATCACATCCGGTTCGGTGCAAAGTGCCAGAGCAATCACCACGCGTTGCCGCATGCCGCCCGAGAACTGGTGCGGGTACTGATCCAGCCGAGTATCCGGGTCTGGGATGCCAACGCGATCAATCAAATCACGGGCGCGCTTGCTTGCTTCGGCCTCGGATCCACCCAGATGGGCCTGGATCGTCTCGACCAGTTGTTCGCGCACTGTAAATAGCGGGTTCAGCGACGTAAGCGGGTCTTGAAAGATCATCGAGATCTTCTTGCCGCGTAGCCCGCGCATCGCCTCGGCATCGATGCCGCTGATCTTATCGCCGCCCAGCTTAATCTGGCCGCTGGCAATGCGACCTGGGCGTTCCAGAAGGCCCATCACGGCAGCGCCGATGGTGGATTTACCTGCCCCGGATTCGCCCACAAGTCCGTGGATTTCGCCGGGTTCTACAGAAAGGCTGGCGTGGTCCACTGCGGTAAACAGCTGGCGGCGGGTCGGGAATTCGACGGTGAGGTCTTGGATGGTCAGAAGGCTCATGAAATCACCGCAGTTTTGGGTTCAGCGCGTCGCGCAACCAGTCGCCCAACAGGTTGACCGACAGGGCAAGGGCCAGAAGCGTGCAGGCCGGGAAGAACAAAATCCACCATTCGCCCGAGAACAGGAAACCCTGCCCGATCCGGATTAGTGTCCCCAGCGACGGCTGGGTCGGGGGAGCGCCCACACCCAGAAAACTCAATGTGGCCTCAGCAATGATCGCAAGCGCCAGCGAGATGGTCGCAATAACAAGAACAGGGCTGAGGACATTGGGTAGGATGTGACGGAACATGATCGGGAACGATCCACGCCCGATCAGGCGCGCGGCTTGTACATATTCTTTGTTTTTCTCGACCAGAGCAGCACCACGGACGACGCGTGCGAACTGCACCCAGTCCGACAACGCAATCGCGATGATCAGAACATAGATTGCCATCTCATCGCGGTATTCCGGCGGAGTGATTCCTTTGGCAATCCCAAAGATCAGCATTGCGACCAAAATGGCCGGGAACGTCAGTTGCACGTCTGCGATACGCATGATCAGCGTCTCGATCCAACCTCCGAAATACGCAGCGATCAGACCGAGGATCACGCCGATGATCAAGGCAAGAAGCACAGCAGAGGCACCTACGAACAATGAAATGCGCAACCCGTAGAGGATGGTCGAGAACACATCGCGCCCTTGGTCATCCGTGCCTAGCAAAAAGGTCTCTTGCGTGAACGCATTGGGCGTACCTGGCGGTGTGAACCCGTTCATCAGGTTCAGTGTTGCTGGATCGAACGGGTTATATGGCGCGATCAGCGGGGCAAAGATCGCCGCCAGCACCAGAATGACCACGACCAAAGATGCGATCATGGCTACCGGAGAGTGCCGGAAAGACCAGGCGAAATCGCTGTCCCAGAATTTAGCCATACGCGATTTAGGCGCGACTTTCGGGGTTTCCATCGTTTCGGTCATGTGGCCCTCGCGTCGACACGCAGGCGCGGGTCAATGGCATAGTACAGAAGGTCGACAATCAGGTTGATTGTCACGAACATCACTGAGATCAGCATCAGATAGGCAGCCATAACGGGGATATCCACGAACTGGATCGCGTTGATGAACAGCAAGCCGACGCCCGGCCATTGGAACACCGTTTCGGTGATGATGGCAAAAGCGATGATCGACCCCAGCTGAAGGCCCGTGATGGTGATCACCGGCACAAGAGTGTTCTTCAGCGCGTGGCGGAAATTGATCACCCGGTCCGACAGCCCTCGGGCGCGGGCAAAGCGGACATAGTCAGCGCGCAGAACCTCCAGCATCTCGGACCGGACAAGCCGCATGATCAGTGTCATTTGATAGAGGCCCAGCGTGATTGCAGGCAATATCAACGCCTTGAGCCCCGAGGTCGTCAGAAACCCGGTGGACCAACTGCCAATCATAACGGTCTCGCCCCTCCCGAAACTGGGCAGTAGGTCAAGTTCAACCGAGAAAACATAGATCAGCAGGATACCTATAAGGAACGTCGGCAGCGAAACCCCGATCAAGGAAACAGTCATGATCACATTGGCAGCGATCCCTTGTCGTCGGATTGCAGTAAAGACACCGAGGGCAATGCCCATCGTGATCGCAAGAAAGCCGGACACAAAGGCCAATTCCAACGTCGCCGGGGCGCGTTCCACCAGGATGGTCGAGACCGGTCGCCCCTGGCGATAAGACACACCGAAATTGCCCTGAACAGCGCCTTGCAGGAACTTGGCGTATTGCACAACAAAGGGTTGGTCCAACCCAAGTTCGGTCCGTAGGCGGTCAATGTCGGCCTGCGTGCGCTCTTGCCCCAGCATGTTGTCGATCGGGTCGCCAACAAATCGGAACATCGAAAAGGCGACCAACCCCACGACCAACAGCACTATGACGGACTGGAACATCCGTCTGACGATATATGCGAGCATATGTTTCCCTCGTAGATCGGTCTCTCTAGGCCGACCTTGACCAGATGGTCAAGAGAGTGCTGTCAACCCAACGCGACGTTGCCGCCGATCAATTCACATTCACCCAACGCAGCAGGAAGAAGTTGTCCGGACGCTGCGTGACCTCGACATTGCTGCGCGTGCCCCAAACCAACGGCTGGACATACATCGGCACATAAACGTGTTCGTCCTGATAGATTTGGGTAACCTCGTCCAGCATCGCCTGACGCTTGGCCTCATCCAGTTCTGACTGGATCATCGGCAACAGCTCATCGACACGTGCATTCGAGAAGCCGCCGAAGTTCCAGCTACCCAGCTTTTTCTCTTCGTTGGGGGTTGCGACAAGGAACCGGACCGGATGCTCGGCGTCGAACGTACCGGGGCTCCAGCCCAGCAGGTACATGTCGTAATTATCTTCGCGCAGTTCCGGCCAATAGTTCCGCACTGGCATCGCGTCCAGCTCGGCGGTGATCCCGATCTGAGCCAGCATACCAACGACGGCCTGACAGACGGCCTCGTCATTAAGGTAGCGGTCATTGGGGCATTTCAGGCCAAATGAGAAACCATCTGCATATCCGGCCTCGGCCAGCAGCGCCTTTGCCGATTCCACATCAAACGCGGGGCGTCCGGCGTTGGCTTCGGAGAACCCGCTCATGGCTGGGCTGACGAGCTGCGATGCGGGCTCGGCATTTCCGCGCATGATCGTGGCCAGAATGGCGTCGACATTCACCGCTTGCGCAACTGCCTGCCGCACGCGCGCGTCACGGAACGGGTTGGGTTTGCCCGCATCGTCTGTGTATTTCAGCGTGTCAGCCTCGTGGTCGAAGCCCAGCATGATTACGCGCGCCTCAATGCCCTGGATGACATCGACCTCTGCGTTCTGCTGCAGCCGTGCGACGTCCTGAATGGGGACCGGGTTGATCATGTCCACATCGCCCGATAGCAGCGCCGCTACGGCCGTGGCAGGATTTTGGATCGGATTAAATTCTGCACGGGTGATGTTGTGTTCAACATCCCCCCACCAGCCTTCATAAGGTTCCAACACGGTCTTAAGACCCGGCTCGCGCTCGGTCACCTTGAACGCGCCGGTGCCGTTGGCGTTGATGGTGGCGTAGTTTCCGGTTTCTTTGTCGGGGACCACGGCGTCGTTGGCCTCAGTCCAGTCTTGATCCATGATCATCCAGTTGGCAATCGATGACGGAAACAGCGGGTTAGGTGCTGTGGTCATGATATCAACGGTGTAGTCATCAACTACAATGACGTCACTGACAGGAGCGAACCAACTGCGCGTGTCCGCCGCCTCACCCGAGGCGCGTTGGTAGCTGAACAGCACATCTTGCGCGTCAAAGCTGCTTCCGTCGTGAAAGGTCACGCCCTGACGCAGATTGAACCGCCATCCTTCGCCGTCGCCGATTGGCTCCCAACTGACAGCCAACGCGGGCTCAACGCTCATATCCTTACCGCGGCGGACCAGCCCTTCGTAGACGTTGTTCAGGAACCCGAGAACTGGGGCCGAGTTGACCGCGTGAGGGTCCATCGTCTGCGGATCGGTGGTCGAGGCCCACTTGAATTCGGCCGCCTGCGCGGTGCTTGCAAGCAACATGGTCAGGCCGATTGCACTGTTTCTGAGGATCATGGCGAAATCTCCCTGTTAGCGCTGAAACAATCCAGCTTTTTCGCTGCCACGTAAAGCCGTTCCTGCGCCGAGATCACAGGTCCGTTACCGACGGCGCAAACAAGAACAGGGCGCGTTTCCGCGCCCTGCATACCATCACAGAGGATAGTTTAGTTCATCTCAAAGTATTTGATCTTCGGTGAATCTTCCGGCTCGACGATGGTGCCCACGCCCGATTTCATGCCCCAGTTCAGCACCTGATGGTGGATCGGGATATAGAGCTGTTCATCCTGAACAACCTGCCAGATATCACCGATCTGCTGATCACGTGCGGGTAGATCAGTTTCAGAGGCAAGGGCCACGATTTTGGCATCCAGATCCGGGTTGGAGTAGCGTGTGCCATTCCACGAGCCGTACTTTTCGCCCTTCGAATGGACGAGGAAGTTGAAGATGTACTCCGAGTCATAAGTCGGAACACCCCAGCCCAGCATGTAGAAATCTGTTTCTAGGTTGTTGATCAACGGGAAGTGCTGGGCTTTCGGTTTGGCGTCCAAGTTAACTGTGACGCCGATCTGGGCCAGCATTCCAACCGCTGCCTGACAGATCGCCTCATCATTGATGTAGCGGTCATTCGGGCAGTTCAGGGTCAGCGAGAATCCATCAGGATAGCCTGCTTCGGCCATCAACGCCTTGGCCCCTTCGATATCGGTTGACGAGGACGCATCCATATCTGCATCCCAACCATTCACAAACGGAGGTGAGATCATACCAGCAGGAGCAGACTGACCACGCATCACGACCTGTTTGATCGCATCACGATTGATCGCTTTTGACATCGCCTGTCGAACGCGGACATCAGCCAGCGGGTTCTTACCATCCACATTGTCCGAGGTCAGATCAGCGTCGCCCATGTTCATGCCAAAGAAAATTACCCGGTTCTGCGGCGCGGTGCGTACGTCCAGACCATCGGTTCCGGCTACACGCTCGAGGTCCTGTACGGGCACGTCCTGAATAAAATCAACCTCACCCGACAGCAGCGCGGCAACACGGGTCGCGGCGTTCTGGATCGGCGTATAGATGATCTCGGTCACCTGCAGCGGGAACTCATCCTTGCCCCAATAGCCGTCATAGGCGGCCAGGACGGTTTTCACGTCGGGCTCGCGGCTGACCAGCTTGTAGGGGCCGGTGCCATTGGCGTTCTTGGCCGCAAACGTGTCTTCGCCGCCCTCATAGTCCTGAACCTTGACGGCGTTGTTTGCCTCGGCCCAACCTTTGTCCATCATGAACATGTTGGTCAGATTGTTGGGCATGATCGGGTTCGGGCCGTCAGTTTCGATCTCGATCGTGAACTTGTCGGGCGCACGCACCTCTTTCACAGACGCCAGCAGTTCTTTGTAATCCGAATCCGGCGTCATCGCGCGGTTCAGCGAAAACACGACATCCTCGCTGTCGAACTCGGCACCGTCGTGGAAGGTAACGCCCTCGCGCAGTTTGAACACCCAGACATTCGGATTTTCTTCCGATGGTGCCCATTCGGTCGCCAGCGATGGAACCAGTGCGCCTGAGTGATCACGCATCACCAGCGTTTCCATGATCTGGTGCGCCATGGCCGAGGTCGGGCCTTCGTTTTGCGCATGCGGGTCCAGCGTCAGCGCATCACCTGCACGGGCCCATCGCAGCGTCTCCGCCGAAGCGCCCGCCGCGATCATCGCCGTTGCACTGGCGGCAAGCATCAGAGTTTTGAATGACATAAGTCGTCTCCCCATTTTTTGTTGTGGCCGCATTTTCATACGGTTGGCCGAATTTTTCGGCCATCATGGGCCAGCATCATCCAGATCATGGTCCGAGTTGCAACACCCGAATGTTAGCGCCCTGCTTTTCTTTCTGTCTGCCGGGGCTTAGGTGAATGTAGGTCATGCAGAAACACGCCTCGTATTTAGCCCTATGACAGGGTTGCCGCCTAACGTTTATTGAAGGCGTCTCTAAGAGCGTCACCAAAGGCCCCGTTCTGGGTGCTCTGACCCCCATGGCTGCGCCGCTGTTCCCCTGGCTTGGGTGTTCGTGCCGGTTTGCCCTTGCCACGGAGTGCATTGCCCTCGCGTGCCGAAGCACCACCGTCCTTGCGCATGGACAGCCCAATGCGCTTACGTGGAACGTCGACTTCGACCACCGTCACTTTGACAACTTGCCCGGTTTTGACCACCTCATGCGGGTCCTTCACGAACCGATCGGCCAGTTGGCTGACATGAACCAACCCGTCCTGATGCACGCCAATGTCGACAAACGCGCCGAAGGCGGCGACGTTGGTGACGGTACCCTCCAGCACCATGCCGGGCTTCAGGTCCGTGATTTCCTCAACCCCGTCCGTAAACGACGCCGTTTTGAAACTGGGTCGCGGGTCTCGGCCGGGCTTCTCCAATTCGGTGAAAATGTCGCGAACCGTTGGCAAGCCGAAGGTGTCACTCAAAAACTGCTCGGCGCGCAGGTCTTTCAGCGCGCCTTCATGCCCCATGATTTGGCGAATGTCGCGCCCACATGCTGCCACTACCCGACGGGCGACATCGTAAGCCTCGGGGTGAACCGAGGAGGCGTCCAGAGGCTCTGAACCGTCGCGAATTCGCAGGAAACCTGCACACTGCTCGAAGGCGCGTGGACCAAGACGCGCCACCTTTAGCAAATCCTTGCGAGACGCAAAGGCACCATGAATATCTCGGTGCGTGACGATCGCCTCGGCCAATCCCGGTCCCAGACCCGAGACGTGCGAAAGCAAGGGGGCTGAAGCTGTATTCAGATCCACGCCCACAGCGTTCACCACATCTTCGATCACCGACTCCAGTGACTGTGACAAGCGGTGCTGATCAACATCGTGCTGATACTGACCGACGCCGATGCTCTTGGGTTCAATCTTGACCAGTTCAGCCAAGGGATCTTGTAGCCGGCGGGCAATCGAGACCGCTCCACGTAGCGAGACGTCGAGGTCGGGAAATTCGCGCGCGGCAAGCTCGGATGCCGAGTAGACCGAGGCTCCAGCCTCGGAAACGACGACCTTGGTGGGCGCTTTGACGGTCTTGGGCAGAAGCGACAGCGTATCGGCCACCAAACGCTCAGTCTCGCGGCTGGCTGTGCCGTTGCCGATGGCTATAAGCTCGATTTTATGTGTAGCGATAAGGTTCAGGATTGCCGCTTGTGCACCACGCAGATCATTCTTGGGCTGAAACGGATATAGCGTATCCGTTGCAACCACCTTGCCGGTTGCATCCACCACGGCGGCTTTAACCCCGGTGCGAATACCGGGATCCAACCCAAGCGTCGGACGTGCCCCCGCCGGAGCAGCGAATAGCAGATCCTTTAGGTTGCGCGAAAACACTTGAATTGCCTCGTCTTGTGCGCGGCTGCGCAGGTCGGCCATCAGCTCGACCATCATCGACAGCGACAGCTTGACCCGCCATGTCCAGCCCGCGACCTGGCGTAGCCACTTGTCACCAGGAGTATCACCGCGCGTGTTCAGATGAGCCGCAACCATGGCCTCGGCCCGCGCGGCGCCCGCTTCGGGTTCGGGAGCAATGTCTAGCGTTACGATCCCTTCCTTCGAGGCGCGCAACATTGCCAGCGCTCGATGTGACGGGGTTTTCGACCAAAGCTCGGAATGATCAAAGTAATCGCTGAACTTGGCACCTTCCTGTTCCTTGCCCTCGACGACCTTTGCGCTCAGCAACGCCTCACGTTGCATGAAGTTTCGGAGCTCTCCCAGCAAAGCAGCGTTTTCGGTAAGCCGCTCTGTGATGATGTCCCGTGCACCATTCAGCGCGTCTTTGGTCGTGGGGACAGCCTCAATCAGATACCCTTCAGCCAGCCCTTCTGGTTCAGCCAACCGGTCCGACAGAATCGCATCGGCCAGCGGCTGCAGACCATTCTCGCGGGCAATCATCGCCTTGGTCCGGCGTTTGGGCTTGTACGGCAGATAAATGTCTTCCAACTGCGCCTTGATTTCGGCTTGGGCGATCGATTTCACCAGATCGTCCGTCAGTTTCCCCTGATCCTTGATCGAGGACAGAATCGCCTCGCGCCGGGCCTCAAGCTCACGCAGATAATTCAGTCGCTCAGAAAGGGTGCGCAATTGGGTATCATCCAGCCCGCCGGTCACTTCCTTCCGATAACGGGCGACAAAGGGCACGGTCGCACCTTCATCCAACAACCTGACCGCGGCCCCAACCTGTTCCGCGCGGGCGTTAATCTCGGTGGCGATGGTGCGGGCGATACGGTCCAAAGGGGCCTCCTGACTTGCGGTTGGAAGATCGTCTTAGCCACCGGCACGCACAAGGGGAAGAGGCTGCGCTGCGAAAAGCACCTCTGCACAAAAAATGCACGACCCTTACGCGGTGATCTGCACCTGGCTAGGCCAGACAGAACCAACACAAACAAGGAGCAGTTAAATGGGACAGTTCATCGTGCGCGGTGTACCGGCATCAGTTTTACAAGATAGTTGGTGGCTGGACACCCCTGATCGAGGCACAAACCGAGCCGATGGCTTAGCGGAACCCGGCAATCTCCACGCTTTTTTGGGTTTGGTGTTTCTGGTTGCGCTCGCCGATTTTCTGTTTTTCGACCATTCTCCTGGCCTTTCAATCGCACTCTTTACGTTGGCGTTTTCCGCTGTCGTGTTTGCCTTACTGCGCCGCCGTGGTGGACTTGTCGGGCCAGCCCTTCTTTTGCTGCTTAGCATTCTTCCGGTGGTGGAATATGTTCAAGCCCTGTCCGTAGCTTTCTTGCTGGGTGGATCGACCATTGCGCTGTGTTGGGCCGTGCTGGGCAATCATGAGGTCGCTTCGGTTCGCCGGTTTCTGTCTCTGTTTCCAATATTGGCGCTCAGACACGGGATAGTGGCGGTTCAGAAAGGTCATTCGGTTTCCCGCGTTGACGGGGTTGCCCTTCGTACACTGCGCAACTGGAGTTTCCCGATCGGAGGCGCACTGATCTTTGCTTCGCTGATGGTTGCGGCCAATCCGGTCTTGTCTGATTGGATCGATCGGATTTGGCGATTTGATCTGCGGTTCGACCGACTGCTATTCTGGATCGGGGCGGCAATCACGATCTGGCCCTTTCTTGCGGTCACCCTGCGGCCTGACTTGCTTGCCCCCCGATTTGGCCCCGGACGCAAGCGCCCATTGCCTGCCTTTGGCTTGAATGCCCAATCCGTTGCCAATGCGCTAATGGTGTTCAACTTGCTGCTGGCGGTGCAAACTGGGATGGACATGGTCTTTCTCTGGGGCAATGCCAAGTTGCCCGAGGGGATGACCTATGCTGAATATGCTCATCGCGGGGCATACCCACTCTTGGTCACAGCTTTGCTGGCGGGCGCATTTGCCTTGGCCGCGCGACCCTATCTGAACGAGCGGCAGGGGCTGACAAGATGGATGATGCTGTGGCTGGCGCAGAATGTACTGCTGGTGATCTCATCGCTGATGCGCCTGTCGCTTTACGTTGATTTCTACGGGCTGACCTATTTGCGTGTTCATGCGGCAATATGGATGGCGCTGGTTGCTGTGGGCTTGTGTCTGACCGGTTGGCAAATTTTGCTGGGTAAATCGAACCGTTGGTTATTGCTGCGATCTGCGATCCTGGGGATTGGCGTGCTCTATGCATGCTGCTTCGTGAATTTTTCAGCCTTAATCGCCCGTTGGAATCTGGAAAATCCGATACGGTTTGATGCCTACTACGCATGTCAGCTCAATGAGATGGCGGCGGCAGAGTTGCTGAAGGACAAACGGGTACGCAATTGCGTAACCCCTCCGGTCGTCGACAATTGGAGGAATTGGGGCTTTCGCGCAGATCGGGTGATCCGTAATCTGGCCGTCGAACCCATGCCGGAGAAGGTAGATGAAAATCCTCGTCGTGGATGATGATCCACGCCTGCGAGAGCTGGTCTCGATCACGCTTGAGCGCGCGGGCTACCAAACGGTTACCGCCCGCGATGGCCAAATGGCTCTAACCCACGCGATGCGGGAAGCGCCTGATCTTGTCGTGCTGGATGTCGGCCTGCCTGAGATCGATGGGCTTGAGGTTTGTCGCCGCTTGCGGGCACGCTCGGACGTACCAATCTTGTTCCTGACCGCGCGTGATGACGAGATTGATCGCATATTGGGCCTCGAGTTGGGAGCGGATGATTACGTGACCAAACCTTTCAGCCCCCGTGAGTTGGTTGCACGGATCAAAGCCATCCTGAAACGCAGCAAACCGGGTGCTGCAGAGCTTCTCCTGCGGCATGGCCCGGTTGAAATGGATGTGTCGGCGCATTTGGTTCGGGTCGACGGCAATGCGCTTGCCTTAACCGCAACCGAGCTGTCGATTTTGCGTCGCCTGATGCAAACGCCCGCCGCCATCGTCTCGCGACCACAATTGGTTGATGCGATTTATGGCGCAGGCAGTCCGGTCTCGGATAGGACACTGGATAGTCATTTGCGGAACTTACGACGCAAGTTGGGGGATCAGGGCTGGGCCGGTGCCATCGAAACCGTGCATGGGATCGGATTGCGGATGGGTGCATGGCCGGGCTGAGACGCAAATGGCGCCCTTCGCTGGGTTTTGTTCTTGGCGGAGGTCTCGCGGGTACGCTCGCCCTGTCTCTGCTGGGTCTGATCGCGCTGCGGTATCTTGGACCTGAGATCGGGTTTCGAAACGCTGCGGGCTTGCTGGCGATCGTGATCGGATGTGCGACCGGAGTGGTCGGATACCTTATGGTTCGGCTTCTGCTCCGCCCCATAACGTCGCTGGCGACCTATTCAGGGGCCATTGAACAAGGGCAACGCGCCGAGCCGCCCGATCACTACGGCACACAAGAACTGTCGCGCCTCGCCGGTTCGGTTCTGAGCATGGCGGATACACTGCAACGGCGCGAAGCTTCGATCCGCGTCTTTGCAGATCATGTCACGCATGAGTTGAAAACCCCTGTCACCGCGATCCGTGCGGCAGGAGAGTTGTTGGCCGAGGCCGAAACGCTCTCGGACCAGGATCACGCATTGCTGCAACAGATATTGGGCGCAAGCGATCAGATGCAAACGCAGCTCAGCGCTCTTAACACGGTTGCACAGGCACGAGTGCCGGAACATCATGGGGAGGCAAGCCTGAACGATCTTGCCGATCAGTTACGCGCTTCGTTTCCCGAATTGGACATCAGCATAGAAGGCGGCGATCAGGCATTGAACCTTGCAGCCTCTGGCCTGAAAATTGCCCTGCAACATCTTTTGGACAATGCACGCCGTCACGGGGCAAGGCAGGTGGTCCTGCACGCAGAACTCGGTCGATTGGTTGTCCAAGACGATGGTTCCGGCATATCCGACGGTAATCGGGACCGCATCTTCAACCCATTCTTTACAACCGCGCGCGAGAAGGGAGGGACCGGGATGGGCCTGACCATCGTTACAAACCTGTTGGGGGCACATGGCGGGCGGATTTTGCTGGTGCCTTCCAAGACCGGTGCGCGATTTGAGTTGGTGTTTCCGGGTGTGTGATATCACTCAATAGCCCAAACTAATTCGACCCGTGTCAATTTGCGCCGCTCAATACGATTGATCCCAAGCCAATCCTCATTTAAGGGAGGCCCTGTCAAATCAGAGTCACCCGTGGGGCCGTCATGTCCCCTTTGGGATTGGTGCCTATGTCACGGCGGCACATGCTCTTGGATCGCACGCCCCTGAAAGGCTTAAAAAAGGTAAGGGAATATGGCAGAAAAATCGAACTTCGACGTATTGTATACCATTGTAGACGAAGCGCCCGAGCTGGCGAGCGCCTCGTTCCTGCCCATTATCCGCAAATTTGCGTCAGCAGCCGGTGTCAGCGTCGGAACCAAAGACATTTCGCTGGCCGGGCGTATTATCGCGACCTTCCCCGAAAAGCTGACAGACGAACAGCGTATTACTGATGATCTGGCTGCTTTAGGTGAGCTGGTGAAAACACCGGACGCAAATGTCATTAAACTGCCCAACATCTCGGCGTCGGTGCCCCAGCTGGTGGCTGCCATCGAAGAGCTGCAATCACAGGGTTATGACATTCCGAACTACCCCGAAGAGCCTTCGACGGACGACGAAAAAGCGATCCGTGCGCGTTATGACGCCATCAAGGGTTCGGCCGTGAACCCGGTCCTGCGCGAAGGCAACAGCGATCGCCGCGCAGCGCGCGCTGTGAAGAACTATGCCCAGAAGAACCCTCATTCGATGGGAGAGTGGAGCGCGGACAGCAAGACCAAAGTGTCTTCGATGCCGGGCAATGATTTTTACGCCAATGAGAAATCGGCAACGATCACTGCGGCGCAAGCCGGCGATGCCAAGATTGAGTTTGTGGGCAAAGATGGCAGCGTTACGGTTCTGAAAGACGCTTGGCCACTGGCCGAAGGAACTGTGGCCGACGCAACATTCATGTCGGTCAAGGCGCTGTCGTCGTTCCTGACCGAAGCCATTGAGGACACCAAGAAAGACGGCACCATGTTCTCGCTGCACATGAAGGCGACGATGATGAAGGTCAGTGACCCGATTATCTTCGGCTATGCAGTCAAGGCGTGGCTTGCCCCCGTGTTCGAAAAATTCGGTGCAGAGCTGGACGCACTGGGTGTAAACCCGAACTCGGGTCTGGGGGACCTGCTTGAGCGGGTTCAGGGCAACGCAGACATCGTCGCCGCAATCAATGCGATCAAAGGGGATCGTCCGTCGATGTATATGGTGGACTCGGACCGTGGCATCACCAACCTGCATGTCCCGTCTGATGTTATCATCGACGCCTCGATGCCCGCAGTGATCCGTGCTGGCGGCAAGGGTTGGGACGAAACCGGCGCCAAGGGCGATACCAACTGTGTGATCCCTGACCGTTGCTATGCACCGGTGTATGATGAGGCCATCAACTTCTTCAAAGCCAATGGTGCACTGAACCCAGCTACCGCAGGAGCCGTCGCCAACGTTGGATTGATGGCGCAGAAGGCCGAGGAGTACGGCTCGCACCCGACGACGTTTGAAGCGCCCGCAGATGGTACAATCCGTATCGTTCTGGCCAATGGCGAAACGCTGCATTCCCATGACGTCGAAAAGGGCGACATCTGGCGCGCCTGCACCGTCAAGAAGGCCCCGATCGAGAACTGGATCCAGCTGGCGATGGACCGTCAGCGCCTGACCGGGTCCGAGGCGATCTTTTGGCTGGATGCCAACCGCGCACATGACGCCGAGCTGATCAAGTATGTCAAACCAGCGCTTGAAGCTGCAGGCGTGGCCGACAAGTTCTTGACTATGGCCCCGCGTGAAGCAACCCGCCAGTCGCTGGAAACTATCACGGCGGGCAAGGACAGCATCGCCATCACCGGTAACGTATTGCGGGATTATCTGACCGACTTGTTCCCGATACTCGAACTGGGGACGTCGGCCAAGATGCTATCAATCGTTAAACTGATGAATGGTGGCGGTCTGTTCGAAACCGGTGCAGGTGGTTCGGCGCCGAAACATGTTCAGCAACTGGTTGAAGAAAACCACTTGCGCTGGGACTCCATGGGTGAATTCTGTGCGCTCGGAGAATCCCTGAACTTCCTCGCTGACAGCAAGGGCAACGCCAAAGCGGGCGTCCTGGGCGCCGCTGCCGAGGCTGCCACGCAGGGAATTTTGGATAACAACAAGTCACCCAGCCGCAAAGTCGGCCAGCCGGATAACCGCGATAGCCACTACTGGTTCGCTCGTTACTGGGCCGAAGCTTTGGCGGGGCAATCCGATGATGCTGGACTTGCCGCCGAGTTTGCACCGCTCGCGAAAGAGTTGGCGGACAAAGAAGAACAGATTTTGTCCGAGTTGGCGGCAGCGCAGGGCGCACCCGCCGATCTGGGTGGATACTACCACACTGATCCGGCCAAAGCGGCTGCGGTGATGCGGCCAAGTGCAACCCTGAATGCGATCATCGGATAAGCCAGGGTTGTATAAACGCCTAAAGAGAAACCGGTCCGAAGAGGGCCGGTTTTTTCGTGCCCTGAAAAAGAAAAAGGCCAGCCCCCATAGCCAGCCTCTTTCTGAGTGAGTGGCGGGGCTTACGCCTCACCGGTGCAGTTGAATTCATCCTACGCTTATCGTTCACGCTGAATATTCGGGGATTCCCGTAGACGGCCGCCTTTTATGAGCGATTAAGGATAAAAATAATCATTATGTATGTGCAAATAAGACCAAATGCTGACTGCGCCACGTCTGAGGCCTAGTCAGTTGGCTTTGCCGTTATCATTGAAGATTCTGACCCACCGACAAAAAAAGGGCCAGTCCGAAGACCGGCCCCTAAGAAAGGTCATAACGACCGAGGGATTAGTTTGATGCTGCGTTCAGCTTTTCATTTTGTTCGCGCAGCGTGTCGGAAATAATCGCGTACCATTCGCCGGATTCGCGCATCTCGATCAAACCCTTGTTCATCATCGCGATGTACTCGCGCGCGAATGGATTGGTGCGGTGTGCAAGGAAGCTCATCGAAGACAGTGTCGAGACATACGGGTTCTCAACAATATCCGCCGAGGTCAAACCCATGTCTTTCATTGTCGAGGCAAACAGATCGACTTCGAATGCAGCCACGTCTGCCGTACCGGTCAATACGGCATCGAGACATTCGCGAGCCGAATTGGGTTGGACCACGGTTGTGTTCTCGCGGTTCAGCCCTTGTTCTTCCAGCACCACCATGCTCCAGCCTGCCATGCGGCAAACGGTCGAGCCCTCAAGGTCGGAGAAATCTGTCGCCTTTGCGTATTCGCTTTCAGGCAAAGTGAAGAAACCTCCGACAATGTCATATACCGGAACAGAAGCGACAAATTGGGTACACCGGGCTTCGGTCTCTGCAGACCACTCATATGAGCGGTTGGTACAATCCGGTACAGTCCACGCGATCGAAATATCAAACGCACCCAGTGGCAACAGTGTGTCCAGATGCGAACTCCAGTCATCTACAAAGCTGACCGAGAAATCGCGGCTGTTACCAGCACGCTGAAGGCTTGTCGTCGCCAGACGGGTCATGATGCCACCGCCGCTCAGATCTTCAGTAGTGAACGGTTCCCAACCGTTGCCAGCGACCATCTTGATCGGAGGCGCGTAGACATTCGAGCGCTTGACGCTTGCAGCACGTTGTTCTTCTGCCGCGATCAGTTCTTGCGCGCTCTGACCGTTGGGCAGGCTGCCATCCTCACAGGGCAGCGCCAGTACCAGACCGGGGGTTAGCGAACCGGGATTGGTGATTGCGTTGCGGTTAGCGTTAAAGATCGGCTGATAGTTTGAGGTGCCGTAGGCGGCAATGGCGATGGTCGCCAATGTATCACCATCCTGAACCGTATAGTTGGAGCAGGCTTCTTGAGCGGCGGCTGCACCTGCGCTCAGGGCGGTGAAGGCTGATGCCGACAGTACTGCTTTCTTCAATTTCTTGTTAAACATGTCCACTTCCTCCAGACTTTGTTTCGTTGGGCCAATCAAGGCCTTAGCCATTTTCCATTTGATAGCGCAGTGCGGTAGATACGATGTCGCGCCACTCGCCTGATTGCTGCATGATCGCCAGACCCTGGTTGAGCGTCTCAAGGATCGCTTCCCCATCCGGATTATCTTTGTGGGTCATGACGTTAAGCGACTTGATTGCCGCTAGGTTGGGGTTTTCGATGATCTGATGTTCGTAGCCCAGACGCCCGATTGCTTCGACCGCCAGATGCGCTTCGATCGCGACAATATCGGCTGTGCCATCCATAACTGCGCGAAAACAATCATCGGGTGAAACGGGGCGCATCAAAGTGATTGCAGGCTCGTAAAGACCAACTGCATCCATATGCGACAGTGACCAACCTTCCGGCCTACAAATCGTTGTGCCCGCGAAATCTGCATAAGTCAGAGTCTCTTCGTAACCCGAACCGCTTTTTGCGAAGAACGTATCAACGACCTCGTAGAATGGGTTTGAGAAATTATAGGTTTCGCACCGTGAACGATCATTTTCCGACAACGTAGCGGCTTGTTCACAGTTCGGCCGCGACCAAGGGAATGTGGCGTCAAAGGCGAGAGTCGGCATCAATAGGTCCAGATGCGACGACCAGTCATTAACGAACTGAATCTTGTAGGACTGCTCGGGCGCGGCCCGCAGCATCGCGGTTTCAACCAGGTTGGTGTAAAGCCCACGATTTGGCAGCGCTTCATCCGTAAACGGGGCGTAGTTACCACCCGTGATCAACAAAATCTGACGGTCACGAATTTCAGGGCTTTCGCCACCATCCGCGTTGCGGATCAATGCGGCACCTTCCGCACGCGCTGCTTCGATCTCTTTCTTGGCCGCAGCCTTGGCCGCGATTACGGCTTCTTCGCTGGTCTTTTTAGCTTCGGCCTCTGCAGCGGCCACGCGGGCTTCGGCCTCGGCAATGGCTTTTTCAGCCCGTTCCTCGGCAGCTTTGACCAGTTCCGAGGCCATTTCGGCAGCCATGCGGCCAGCTTCGGTATCCGGCAGTTGCGCCGCGCGCCCGATATCTTCAAGACAAGGGAAAGTCAGGAGATCACCGACGCGAATGATATTGGGGTTCGACCCGATCGTATCCCGGTTCGCATCATAGATGACCCGGTAATCTTCCGTCGCGTAGACGGCAATTGCCAGTTCCCGCAAGCTGTCACCGGGCTGGATTTCATAAGTTGAACACGCCTCTTGCGCCGATGCTGCACCTGTTGCAGCAGCAAGAGCGAGGGTGGATATGATAAGATGGTTTCGCATTTTGTCCTGTTTCACTGCCTGTCTAAGTCTGTGCCGGTTTGACCACGGCGATTGAAATGTTGTCCTGATCCGGGTCTGCCTTTGCATGCAGTGCTTGAAGCAGCGCATCAGCAATATCGCGAGCCGGGGAATGAATATGCGTGCGCACCAGCGTTTCGATCTCGGAATTGCCGAGATATTGCAGGCCATCACTGCCAAGGATCAGTACATCTGCCGCAATCAGCGCCAATGGTTGTTCCGGACAATCCACTTTTGGAATCGCAGCCCCCATGATCACCGAAGTCAGTTGGTTACGATCCGGATGGCCCTGCGCCTCTTCCGCGCTCAGTAATCCTTGTGCGAGCTGTTCGTCGATCACCGGGGCCATCGAGTGATCTTCGTTGACCTGTGACAGGGCATCATTGCGGAACAGGTAAAGTGGACTGTCACCGATCGAGATCCAGAATACGCGTTGATCCAGCATCAACATGCCCAGAAGGGTGGAGCCCAGATTGACCTCGTTTTCCTCACTATGGCTCGCCATAGCGGCGTTGGCCTGCATTGCGGCCAACGGCAGAGCGTCGAGCAGTGCGCTCTCAGCAAGGTCGGGCTCATCCAACTGGGCATCCATCGCATCGCGCCAGGCTGAAATGACCAACTGCGAAGCGACTTCACCCGCTTCATGACCACCCATACCGTCGGCAATCACGACATAACCCGCGTCTGCCGCGTCAGAGACCCGCGCAGCAATCGCGTCTTCCTGCGAGTCGCGCTGACCCTGGTCCAGGATCAGGGCAATATCATATGCAGGGGTAGCCAGCATTAATCGGCATCCCGCCAGTCAAAGCCGTCATCACAGAAAGCGGTGAAGCGGATCGAGGTTTCGCTGATCCGGATCAGATCGCCGCTGGACAAGGCTATGGTGCTGAGCACAGGCTTGCCATTCAGGCGCACCAAGTTGGCCTTGCCGCCATGGCCCAGATAGCATTTCCGGTCCTCTGGGTCATATGCGATGACGGCGTGATTGCTGCGAGAGATCCCGGTGTCGCCGAAATCCAGCTGAATAGCCTGATCGTCATTCCGACCGATCTGCATCAATCCCTCGGTCAAGGTAATCGCGGCACCCCGACCCGGTCCGGCGGTCACGACCAGCCAGCCAACCGGGAATGTCTGTTCGGCCGCTTCTGTCTTTTCAACGGGCTCAGCTGTTTCCATCAGCTCCTGAACATGCGTGTCTGCACGCTCGAAACCCAAAAACGTCGTCTTCACACGAGAACGCCGATCTTCAGCCGGTGCAGGTGCAGGTGCGACCATGGCGGGTTCCGGGGTTACATCAACAGGCTCCGGTTCCGGTGTGGGTTCTCCGACGATTTCCACCTCGCCCGCAACTTCAGATACGACTTCAGGTTCGATGGCCTCTGGTTCTTCTACGGTGACTTCGGGTTCATCGTCCTGAACCTCGTCTTCCGCAGTCAGATGAAGCGTGACAATCTGTTCATCTTCTTCGACCTCTTGAATCTCGGCCACTTCTTCTTCGGTCGCCTGATCTTCGATCTGGTCTTCCGAAAACTCGGGCATCGGTTCTTCGGGGATCAGTTCGTCTGCTTCCTCGTAGCTGTCCGAGCTAACGTTTCCACCCGCAAGGGCCGCGCGCAGGGCGTTGAAATCCGCAATCGGAGCAGCGCTTTCTGTTTCGACCGCTTCCGCAACGGTTTCGGTTTCGGTTTCCACCGCATCTTCTTCTTTCGGTTTTCCGGCACCTTCTAGAAGCCGGCTCAGAGGGCTTTTGTATTTGAACATGGTGTCGTCACCTTCTTTGATTTCTGATGCGGGGTTTTACCCGCGGGACTGCTACAAACCGCTTCGCCGTAGGCGCAGGGCACTGATGAAGAGGAAACAGAGAAACATTTACGTCGCGACGGGTTGGTCCCCGACGGGGTGACGCGATGGGCGGCACCCCCAGCACACTGACCTGGCGATAGTCACATCAACTGGGCGATCACTCCTGCGTTAGTTGCATGACCGCAGTACTTTCAGCTCCGTTGCGCAGAATGCTTAGGCGCGCCTCGGGTTGGTTGTCGGAAACAAGTTGAGCAAGGATGCCGTCCAGACTCTCGGGCTCATTGATCGAGACACCAGTCTGTGTTTCGCGCAGCAGCACATCCCCCCGCTGCAAACTGCCAGCAACTTCTTCCGGAACAGATGCGACGACGGTTTGCCAACCTGCCTCGCCCGCATGAGCCACATCAAACGAATAACCGTTCAGAAGGCCAAAACTGCGGAAGGCGGGCAGGGCCAGCAATCCATTCTGCGCGCGCGTTTCGCCCAGACTGCGATAGCGCGCTGCTACACGGATATACCCGTCTGGGTCGACCGAGAAATTATCTAGAACATACGATGCAAGCGTTGTGTCCGGACGAATAGGTTCACCATTCAGAGTAAAAATCGTAGCGCCCCGTTCGACCCAATCCCCGATCACCGACCTATCTTGACCGGCGTTCAATCCATTGATGGCAATGACACTCCCGGTCGAGCTGCGACGCTTGGACATCGTGAATGGAATCTCAATATCCCAGTGCCCAAATGCGACCTGGTTTTCGGCTAGATTTACCGGCGTCGCAGGTGCGATGGGTGTGATGTCTTCAACCGCAGGTTCCGTCACTTCAGGTTCCACTTCTTCAGGTTCCACCAAAGCGATTTCTACGGGTTGCTGCTCTGACACAATGGCGGCTTCCGGCACCTCATTAGCCTGCTCGACAGGTTGTTCCTGCGCCGCTTCTGGTTCTGATGCCAAAGCGACTTCGGCCTGTTGCGGCTCTGTTGTGGCTTCGGCGGTCTGCTCGACGGGTTCCGGAGCTGCTTCTGCGGGCACCGGAGTAGTCGGAACCTCTGCAGTCACCGGAGTTGCCTCGGGCGATTGCTGATCGCCCGTCATTACGAAGTATCCACCTCCGGCCAGAGCCGCCAATACAATCGCGATACCCGCGATCATCTTGCCACTGCCGCCCGAGCCGCTTTTTACAACGGTGTCGACTGCAGCAACGGCCTCGTCCTGAGGTGCAAATTTAGCAAGAGTGTCTTCCGTTTTTTCCTCGTTCCCGAGGGCCAGATCAGAGTTCCCGGCCAGCAGCGCGGTCACGACGGCCTCCGCATTCTCGCTTTCGGCTTTGATCCGTTCTTTTTCGGCCTCTTCGTCTTTGCGATCCATGCCAACAATGACCGAAACCGGGCGATACGCGAAACTGTCGAACATCACACCGGGACCACGGAACATACGCAGCCAGTCCAATGCGGTTTGCACACGGTCAGTGGCGTGCACTTCCATTGCTTTGTCGATCGCCTCAAGGAACCCGTCTGGATACCCTTTGAATCGCCCTGTCAGCGGTTCATAAGGATCGTCTTGGCCGTTGTTGAACGCATTCAAACGTGTCTGGCCATCAATCGGTCGCTCGCCGCTGATCGCATGATACAGCGTTGCAGCCAGTACATAGAGGTCACTGCTGGGGCCCTGATCCGCGCCACGCACATAAAATTCGTGTGGCGAATACCCGTCCTTAATCACGCGCAGCGTCAATAGCGCCGCTGACTTGTGTGCCGCCTGCTCGCGTGCTGCGCCAAAGTCGATCAGGATGGGTTCGCCATTCTCATCGATCAGGATATTGTCGGGTGAAATATCGCGATGTAGCATGCCACTTTGGTGAATGAACGACACCGCAGACAGCATTTTTTCGGTGACCTGAACGATAAAGTCCGGTCCGCTCTTGTTTTCGGGTTTTTCGACATAATCCAGAAGATCACATCCGCGGATCAGGTCCATCGCGATATAAGCGGTGTCGTTGTCCTCAAACACCTGATGCACGTCGACGATGTTGGGATGAACCAGCCGCGCATGGTTGCGTGCTTCCTGAATGAACAGGTCGATAATGGCGCGCAGGTCTTCTTTGTGGTCGGGGTTGGCAGGTTCGACCAGATCACCATTCCGCTGGCAGAGCGCCCCCGGATAGCATTCTTTGATGACCACATCGCGATCCAGACTATCGCGCGCGAGATAGGTGATCCCAAACCCGCCGTTGCTTAGGAACCGGAGGATTTCATACTGTCCGCGCAGCAGCTTTGCGCCTGGCTGCAATCCTTCGATCTGAGGTTCGTCGTGCGTTGCGCCGACCGCCTGGTTGTGGCTCATTTCTTCCCGCCCATTCTACTCGTTTATTGCGGCATAGATAACCAGGGCTTCAGCCCGCGAACTCACAACCAAACACAACCGCAGGACACTTAAGACGGTTAGACGTTTCAAATTTGACTTTATTGGGGCCGCCTGATGGCTTCACTATGGATCACAAAAATCGAAATCGCCTATATAGTGAGCCTAGACCCTCATGCCACAATATGTTGTGTTTGCCTGATGGAAGAAATGGATTCTATACCGCCGAAATAGACGCTTGGTCCACGAATTCGAAACAATATCGCGCTGATTCCGAACGCTTCGAATCGCTGCGATGCGGCTCAATTCAAGCGGGAAAAACTTATGTGCCGGTTTTTGGGGGCGCCGACGCAACAGAGCTGCCCGCCCAAGCCAGATTGTCGCTGAGTTGTGCGAGAATGCTTATTGCATCCTTCAGCGGTGCGTCCCCGGTTTCAAACTGCAGCAACAGCAACAGGTCAGTGGCCTTTTCAAACTCGGCCGGAATCCAGTCTGCTTTGGGATCGATTTCGGTACCAGATTCTAACCTTTCGGCAAAATCCTCGACGATTTCCTGACAGCTTTGCAGGAAGGCCGCCGGTTCAATATCTGAGCTTTCGCGCAGATCGTTGTAAATGCTGGCGATGGCCGCAAGCCAGTCTTCAAGGATTGGATTGTCCAGGGGGGGCAGGGCGGCCTCTAGGCTTGCCTGCACAGTATTGCCGTCGGCCTCAGCGCGATCTGTCGAAGCCGCACCAGTAAGGTTCTCCAGATAAGGCATAAACTCTTCAGCCAGATCTTTTTGGGCGGCCTCAAGATCATGGCGACGGTGATCAGAGGCTATGTGCAAAACCTGTTCTGCCAAGTTCTGCCCGCCACAGGTTTCCCACAAAGCAAAGTCGGGTTCAGGCTCTTGTTCCATGGCCCGTACCGCTACCGGGGTGCCGATGGTCACAACCGCGCGAAACAAATCGCCCTTCTCCTTGTTCAGGCGTGCGACTACCCGATCCAGAGCATCCCGCACCGGAGGCAAATCGGCATGTGTTACAGCCAACAAGCTGTTATCGCGCAGCTTTTGAGGGACCTGCGACCACAAATGGCGTTCGGTTTCACGCCAGGCGTTGGTGCCATTGGTGCACCAGATCGCACAATCCACATAGTCGAGCAAATTTAGAGTCTGTTTGTAGGTATCATCCAGTGCACCGGCACCGGGCAAATCAAACAGCGAAATCTCCTGCAGGGCAGGGGTATTCAACCCGACCGAGATGAAATCGGGTTCATCCGCCGCTGCCTTTTCCAGCGCTATACCGGAATAGACTTTGGGTTCCTTGTCCCACCAACCAACGGTTGTCTCAGGCGTATCGGCATAGGCCACGATCACCAGGGGCAATTTCAGATGCTGCGGCCCGGTGGGCAGAATGTCTGCCCCCGCCAGCATGTTGGCAAGGCTGGACTTTCCGGCTCCAAACTCCCCGGCAAAACCAATGGAAACCGCGTTCGAAAGCCGCTCGGCATGGGCCAGCGCGCGGGCGCGCATATCATCCAGCTCTGCCGATGAGGGTGCATTTTCGGTGGCGGTCAGGAAACGCTCTAGCTGGCGCACTTCCTTCTCGGTTCCGGGGAATTCAATCATTCTGCGGCCTCTGCCTGTCGAGTGTCCACGGGTGCAGTTCCGTGCACCGCCCCTAGTTCATCGCTGATGCGCCGCGCTTGGTCAACCGCACGTTGCGCTTCGGCGCGCGCGTTCGACCCATCGGGGCCTGCGCGATGTTCCAGATGCCCGGCCAGCAGCGCCATATAATGGTCAAGAACGGTTTTCATGCGTTCGATCAGGTCGCTTCTGGCGGTATCTACAAGATCGTCTCCGATCATCTCAAACTCTTGAACGATCATCCGTTCGGCGCGGTTCAACACACTGCGACGCGATATCAGTCGCGACAGCCATGTCACACGCAACTCAACCGTAATGCCACGCGTCAGCGCGCTTGTATTTGGACGGAACCAACGCACCGCGCTGGTATTCATGCGATTGTCCACGGGCTCCTGCCATCCGGGCAAGGCGCGCAAAGCAGCATTGGTCTGCATATCGATTGCGTAAAGCTCACTAAGCATGCGCTGCCGCACCACCTGGGTCGCGCCCTGGACAAGCTCGCGCATTCGCTCACGCAGAGGCGTAAAGTTCAGCTCGGTATCTCCGTCTTTGGCCAGCAAAGGCGATTGCCCATCAGGGCCGCGCACAACGATCGAGACAGCCTCGGCGACGGTGTCATCCATAACACCTCGCAAATTGGCCAGTACATCGTCCATATCATTGGTGATGGCCTTGGATTTATCTTCAACTAGCGCGCGCAACTCAGAAAGCGTTTTGTTGTTTTCTTCGACATCCGCTGTGTCGGGACCATCCTTTTCTTCAATCGCACGAAGCCGCGCAGTGCTGCGCTCAAGCTCACCTTGGGCAAAACTGTTGAGGTGCTGCCACGCAATATTAAGCTGTTCTTGGCGCGGTCCTTCGGTCAGGGCTTTGGTCACATGACGGCGCAGATCGGGCAGGCCCGACGCGATCATCGCGGCAAATCGCAATACACCTTCGCGGCTGATGGGGCCGGGGCCTTGTTTGATCTCTTCGACGCCGTCAAGATATTGCTTCATCTGTTCGGGATGCGCCCTCAGCCACGCCAATATCTGATCATGGTCGATTCCGGATTCATCCCCGGTCAGCGCATAATGGGCCCATTGGGCGCTGCCCATCAGAACGTCAATCTCCGAGTTGCCAAGCGCCTGTTCGAGCCCGTCCAATACGTCTGTGCGCACCTTGCCGGCATCTTCGGCGCCACCGCCCAACTCGTCCACGCGGTTGATGAAGACCACGATCTGACCAAGCTCTAGCGCTTGCATCAGGCGGAATAGCTTCAGATCAGCCCGCGACAACGCCTGATGCGCAGACAGCACGACGACGAAAAAGTCGGATTCCTTGAGATACTGGCGCGAGATCTCTTCACGGATCAGCAGCGGGTCATTGACACCGGGTGTGTCTGTGACTGTCACCGGATACGGAAAATGGCCAATGTCAAAATAGACCTCGGCCTTACGGGTGATGTCGCTGTAAAGGCCCCGATCTGAACCGGGGTCATACTGGTCTTCATCCGTCGGGTCATCCCCGGCACAGACATAGCGCGCCAGGTCATCCGAGGTCAGTTCATCCAGATCGTGATGCTCGCCAAGAAGGTGTTTGTAGCTTTCCCCCAAGCGTAGCTTGGCGCGGGTTTTCATTGCCTCGACCTGCTCTTCGATCATCTCGCGTTTGTAGCTGTCCTCTTCATCAGGGAACATGTTGCGCAACTCTTCACCTTCGGCGATCAGGGCCTGCCATTGGCGATTGTCGAAGAAATGAAACTCGGCGCCCGACGTCCGACCGGACGGATGACCGAAATGCATGTCGGTGATCACTGTCGTCCATGGGTTCACGTCCGAGGGTAGATATTCTGCATGCCCGGTGAAACCGTTGATCAAGCGCGATTTTCCGGCCTTGATTTGACCTACGAATGCTATCGAAGGCTTGAGGTTCGACAAGTCGTCAACGATGCGCGAGATGAAGTGACGCGTTTCGTCATTGCTCGTCCCGTTCATGTCTTCTGCGATGCGAATAAGCTCGCGGCGATTTAACTCACTCATAAGATTTACCCTGGTAACTCGTATTTTGTTTAACTTTGCAAAGTGGACACTATTTGGCAGGAACGCGGTTATTCAACGGCGCTATTCAATGTTTTCCATAGGTTGACGACAGCGCCCAGCTTGCGGGCGTCATGAACGGCGGCGGCGGTTTCCTGACCGTCGCATAAGATGGCGAGACCCGCGCCTTGTCCACCTGTCGGGCGAATGACGATCAGCTGTGGATCAGTTAAAGCATCGGAACCATCGGCCTGCCATCCCGCCAGATCTCGGGTGAATCGGGCCAATATATCCGTGTCCGGATGTGCGTCTTGGCCCTGCGCACACAACCCGTCAAATTGCATCTCGTCTTCAGTCGACCCAATCAGTATTCGACCTAATGCGAACCGATCCGCGCCCTCAAAGAATTTTCCGGCAATACTGGTGGCGCCTTTTGACGCAGTTTCTGGCTGGGCTTCTGGTTCTAAGGTCTGGTCGGAAACGATGGCCATGCGCGGCTCTTCGATTAGTTCAATCCGCGCGCAGGCCGCTTCGACCTCCGAAAAGGTAACCCCTACGTCATCAGCCTCAAGCGCCGTATCCGGGCGCAGAGAAACCAACTCAAGCGGGCCGGGTGCCGTTGCAATTTCCGACACCACTTGCGCCAGTCGTTCGATCAGTTTTTCGCGTGCTTCGGTTTCAAAATCCGGGACAGGGCCCGAAGCACAGCGGAATACGTCGGTGACCCGAGAGCTGTTGACTTCGATAGCCAAAGTTGCCCCGTCAGCCGCCGTAAATTCCAAACGCCGAGGCAAGATCGTGCCCCGGATGGCCCCCAGCACTTCATTCCGGCGTAACAGTGCGCTGCTACCCGATAGGTAGATTGCAGGCGATAAGCGCGCGATCGAAGTCCGCCCGATCCCTTCGAGCATATCCAGTATTTCACTATCCATCATGCGTGACCCCCTCTGGTCCCGTCTACACCGCGGCCGCCACCGGCCCGAGGCTGAGATGTGATTTCGTAAGCGCCAGCCCGACATTCGCGCTGTCGCGGCAGATATAGCATACCACGTGATCAGGATATTCTGTTGTCCTGAGAAAGATGTGCAGCCGGTCGTTTGAGAACACCGCGATTTCCCCAAATCCGGGGTGTTCAGTATCGTCGATTTTTGCCGCACGCAGGAGTTCTTCGAATCCCTTCATTCCGCGTCCCTGAAACAGATTAGCTACTGCAAGTGCGAGATTTTCGAGCGCATCAGCGCTGTCTTGGTCCGACGCGTCGACGCCCAATAACATGCCGGTCTCCATGTCGACATACCCGGCTGCGATGCAGTCGGGTATGGTTTCGATGGCCGAAGCCAGAGCAGAGTCAATCGACATTCAGATGCCCACCTTCGGGTTTAATCTAAATCGCATGCCACTCCGCTCCGCCGTTTTTGCGAGCCTCAGAAACGGCGCCCGGTATGTCTTGATTCCGCTTAGCGTCATGTTCCAACGCAATCTGGTCAAACTCGGACAAGAATGCTGCAAAGGCGCTTTTCAGGCCATTTGCATCGTCAGGCAGGTTCTCACGCGCCACGATTTCACCCCACATTGCTGCAGCACTGAGTGGCGTTTCTATGAGGCGATCGCCCAAATCATCTGCCTTGTCATCGGCTGCATCTTCAATCTCTTCGGCAGCAGCTTCACCCACCATTGATACGACGCGGTTTGGAGCCAGCGCATTCGATTCGGGCTCCGGTTCATATTCGTCTGCCGAGTTTTCCGACTGTTCCGCCAACAGGGCCGTAATCGACGAAACCGATACTTCGATATCTGATGATTCTTCGGCGTCTTCCGACGGCTCTTGTTCGGTGTCCGCAGCTTCGACTGCTTCCGCTTCGTCCTCTTCTTCACCCAAGACGATCAGTTCGGCATCTTCCTGCTCTTCCTCATCATCGTCATCCATGAAATCAAACTCATCCACGTCGGTGATGGGGTTTGCCAAGAGGTTCAGATCCAGCGGATCTTCCGTCTTGTCAGAGAACAAGGCACGTAAGTCTTCATCAGCAGGCTCCACTTCGGTAGCCATTTCCGCGCGCATCCGCTCGGCTTCTTCTGCATCAATCCGCGCCTGTCCGGACTCCTCGGTGCGGCGTTCCACGCGGGCAGGGCGTACCGGGAAACTTGTAACCACATCACTATCGGCAGTGTCATCCTCCATCGGCGTGACAAGTTTCAGCGGCGCATCGCCAGAGGTTTTCTCGGGCCGCGATGGCTGAACTTTGGGTGCGTCTGACAGGGATTTGTCAATTTGATAGCGCGACAGCATATCCGCACGGCTGTCCATGATCTGCTCAGTGATCTCAAGGAAACTGTCGACCATCTTGCCGCCGCCGCTGCGTGACCACAGCTCGGCGTCGCCGGTTTTGTCACGGGCCATGATGGCATCACGGGCCGAGAACAGGATCGTGCGATTGAACAAATGACCCGCTTCCCGATTTACACGGCGTAAGACCTTTTGACGGTCTTTCTGATTCAAGGCATCTGCGCGTGTCACCAACAACAGCGACTTGTGCTGCAGACGTTCTGGCAGCGAAACCCAAGTGGCACGTTCAGTCTCGCGCCAAGCTTGGGTCGAGTGCGTGCACCACAACACACCATTGGCCTGGCCAACTGCGCGTTGCCAGACATCCGTCGAAATCTTCGGGTCCGAAATGCCGGGTGTGTCGATCAGGTCGACCGCCTCGAGAATGTCGGCTTCAAGGAAGATGCGAATGAACTGGGCGTCGTTGACACCAACCTGTTCAAGCTGATCCAATTCGATATTCTGCGTACTACCATCATGGCGTTTGATATAGGCGGGTCGATTGCCCCAGCTAAACCAGATCGGCGGCAGTTGCGTCGCTGTGACCTGCGTCGGCAGTGCCTGTTTGCGCAGCAGGAAATTCATCAACGTCGATTTGCCTGCACTGAATTCCCCCATGAGCGCAAACACAGGTTTGCGGCGGGACCACTGCTCGATGCGGTTCCAAGCCTTGGGAGAGACGAAGCGGGTTTGTGATTCTTTTACCATAACTCTTCTTATGCTGCTTCGTTACTAAGGTCTTTCAGGATATCGCCCAGAATATCGTCACGTGATTTCTGCGGCTTCTGCTCGGCCATCTGGGCCGCAGCCCTTTCAGGCGATTGCGAGATGCTGAGCAGCGTGTCCTTCTGTTCGGCAATAAAGTCGGTCAACGTGGCCCGCACGTTCTCTAAGACGGCGGCGATCTGGTTTTCCTCGATGTCTTTGGTGATCGAGTTCGCCTCGGACGCGATCAAACGCGTATAGTCTGCGGCATAAGCTTCAAACCCTTTGCGGCGTTGCCACCAACGTCGCCACCATGTGCTCTGCAGGTCCAGTGCGATTGTGCGGCCAATCCCTAATGGCGGGGGTACACGCGGCACGATCGGGGCTTCGATGTTGAATTCACCTAAGTGGTTGCCCAGCAGCTTCTGATACAGTGCCTCGACATCCGCTGCAGCAGCCGAATACAGAGCACCGGCATCCTTACGCATGGATCGGGCAAAGCTGAAATATGCCGCCTTCTGCAAGGTGCGCAGACCTGCCGGATCATATTGCCATGTACCCTGCTCACCATTCTGTTCCAGATGTGAGATCAGAGAATCCGTCGCACGTTTGACAAAATTTGCTTCTGCGGACGCAAGTCGCTCTAATACCTTGTCGCGAAGCTTGGTTGTCAGTTCCGAGGCTTTCTTTTCGTATTCAGCCGAAACCTTTGCGATCGCTTCTTCGGGCGACGCACCATCCAGGTCCCGAACGATACCGTCAGAGTTTGACAGCGTCTTGGCCACTGCAGTCGCCCGGATCTGGCTGGCAATGTTGCGCGCCCGATGGCGAACGCGATCCAAAAGGCGCGTTCCTGCACCCTCAGCGATACGCTCATTCATGGCGAGCAGCAGATCAGGCAATCCTGATAGCGCCCAGATCTTATCCAGCGATGCAGCCTGATCGCCAAATCCGGCCGCCAGATAGAAGGTGTTCAACGCCTCGCGCGATTCCTCAGTTAGAATGTCCGGGTTTCCGGTTAGCGCAGCCTCGGCCCACAGAGCGCTGCCAAAAACAACACTGGTGTTGGCGTCTATGTTGTTCTGTTTCAGTGTGTCCTGAATACGATCACGTATCTCAGGCACCTGATTGACCGGGTCAGACAGTTCATCGATGCGATTCACGAACAGGATGATCTGGCGGTTCTCGAACTGCGCGATGATCCGCATCAGCGCCATGTCCATCGTGGTCAGCGCCTGGCTGGCAGCCAAAACAACAACACACACCTCTGATCCACGCAGGCTGCGTAGGGTGATTTGTTCGCGAACCATAAAGGTATCATTCACACCTGGGGTATCGCAGAGCTTGAGCGAGATCGGATATTGCGGGATATCCATGAACAGCTCGGCCGATTTGGTCACATCGGCGAAACGACCCGTCTTGGGGTCGATATCCGGGTCATCCTCATCCCCGAGGCACACATACCGCTGTATCAGTTCATCATCGAAGTAATCATACTGGTGGCTCTGACCGAGAATCAGGTCAAAGTGCTTCCCAAGCCGCTCTTCTGATTTGGCCTTCATCTCGCCGATTTGACGGCGAATATCGTCCATCTCATCATCGGCACCGGCTCGATTGGCCAACTCGCCCAGACGACCGCCGCCAACCATCAGATTATCCCATTCTTCCTGCTCGAAGAATGTGAATTTGGAACGGGTGTCGCCTTCTGTGCGGGTGTTGATGTTCAGCGTTGTAACCACCGAGGTCCACGGGTTCACATCCGAAGGCAAAAGATTTGGCCGCCCGGCCAATATGTTCACGATTGAGGATTTGCCGGCCTTCACCTGCCCCACCATCGTGACGCTGGCGGTAAAATTCTCCATTTTGGTCTTGAGCGCAGCCAGTCGTGCGGAAGACCGCGCATCCGCCACCTCTGTCAATTGGTCGATCTGTGTCGTCAACGAAGTCATTGCCTCTGTCATCTCAGACAGGGACTCGTTTCCGACAGACAGAAGGTGGTCGTTACGCGCCATGGTCAGCCTCCGGTACCAGTTGCAGCGATGTGGTTCCCTGCCCCGTCAGGCAGGCTTGCAAGCGTGTCGATTCGTGCGATCAGGTCCAGCGCGTTGCCGAGGATTGCGGCCTCGGTTCGCGGTGAAATCGATTCATATGCGAAAGAATCAGCCAGAACTTCGATTGAACTGAAGCCTTCACCATTTTCCAAACAAGCCACACGGCGTCCGGTCGGAAAATCATCTGTTTTGTTGGCAGGCAGCGGCATGCGGGCATTAGCCAGCAAGTAGCGATTGCCCGAATGCGTACGGAGAGCGACGCCGAATCCTGTGCCAGGGTGCTGACGGTTCAGTGTTTTCAGTTCGCCAATAAAGCTTTCACGCGCAAGGCTGACAGCGTCTTGCTCGGAAGCAACGGATTTGATCTGGTTGGTCACGACAGAGACCCTTGTTCTGGAGTTGAGCAGAAACTCGCACGGTGCCAGAAGGCAAAAAGACTCATTAACTCCTGCGCCCAATCAATTACGATTACCGCGGTGTTATTTTGACGCGAATAGGATATTTTGGCGTTTGAAATGTGGCACAATTATGATGGCGTCTCATAGAAAAACCTCAACCTATGAGAGTGTAAGCCACGACGTTGACGAGTTGTCCAAGTTTTTATGGCTTTGATTGCTTGTTAAAAAGTCCGAGGTTCCGTGGCGTCAAGGATTTACATGCTGCTTCTTACTTTTTTGAAATATATAGAAATAATTTCTATTTCTGTGATCGAAGGAACCTCTGATTGAAATTCGATACGAAACCACTCACCTCAAGTTACACTTTTTTGAAATGTGCCCCACACAAAGTAATCTCTGAGCGACTCAACGTATGCGAGTTTAAGATAAAGAGAAAAATTGCGATAAATGTTCGCTAAATGGAAACAAAAAGAAGGACCAGAAAACGGGCCTTCACACAGGTGAAATTACGACCAAAACCAGCACCTGAGCACTGTTCGTGCTGAAAAGACTGGCCAAACCGCATTCTCACTGTCCAAGGCACGTTCTTTAACATTTGGCACATGCGAGTTCTGGTTAAACTTACTTGGGCAAAAGATTGTTTCCAGCGAGACGATAATAAACTGCCCTCTCGCTTGATTTTACCTCTCGCACTCATTCAAAAGCTTTGCTATTCAGCGCGTCGTCGCGGTGCTTCGGCATCGGGTTGCGGGTGTGGCGAAATTGGTAGACGCACCAGATTTAGGTTCTGGCGCCGCAAGGCGTGGGGGTTCAAGTCCCTCCACCCGCACCAACACGACTTCTTACCATCAATGTGACTTATCGCTGGCGAACTTACGCAGTTCAAACGCCGTAGCGGGCCATAAACATGTCGACGGCCTGCAATGCGACCTCGTCGATTTCGTTCTGGTCAAATCGATTTTGGATACCGAACGCCGCGCGGCCCCATAGTCGGACTTTGCACAGTTCAGAAAACTGCTCGGCCGCGATGTTGACGTCTTCAACCGCCAACTCACCTTTGCTAACCGCCTTGGTCAAATATTCGGCCATCTGGCGTTGGCCGTTCCTCGGTCCTGCTTCATAAAACGCTTTACCAAGCTCGGGGAATCGGTCGCGCTCGGCCACACATATGCGAAAGACTTGCTGCGCGAAGTCCGAGACGAGAAAAGCCGTAAGCTGAGTGGCTGCTATCGTCAGCACCTCGCGGGCTGGCTTGGTCTCATCGATCATCGAAAGGATGCGTTCAGACATCAGGCGACATTCGGTCTGGGCAACCTCGGTGAACAACAGTCGCTTGTCGGGGAAATAGCTGTATAGCGTTGCCTTCGAAACACCCGCCGCACGCGCGATGTCATCGACGCTTGCGCCTTCAAACCCATCCGCCATGAAAACCTCTCGGGCCCCACGTAACACCTGGTCGAATTTACGGCCTGTACGCAGGATGGTGGCGGCTTGGGTCATGGTGTCTCCGGATTGCGATATCCTGCAACACTATAAACCGTTCGGTTCAGTTTCAACGCTTTTCACTCCGATAGCGGTTTTGGCACAACGTTACGGCTTCAATCGTACCGCCGACCGTGCGTCAACCTTGCGAGCCTGACCAGCCATGTTAACACGTTGCCATGGTCGAGATATTTCTGCGCACTCTCCCCTTTTTCGCAATCATCGGCCTGGGATTCTGGGCCGGACGCAGCCGGTTTTTCCCTCCCGAGGCGACAGCATATCTAACCAAGTTCGTGTTTTTCTTTGCTTTGTCGGCTATGCTATTCCGGTTTGCCGCCACCCTGCCCTTTGCCGAAATTTTCAACGGTCGGCTGGTTATCGGGTATCTGATCGGCACTGCTGGCGTCTATGCGCTGGCGACGGCTATCGCTTATCTCCGAGGGCTGGACATCCCCACCGCCGCGGTCGAGGCGCAATGTGCTGCTATTGGCAATGTTGGGTTTCTGGGCCTGCCCATGCTTGCGCTTTTATTCTCCGAAGCTGCCATAGGTCCAGTGATGTTGGTGCTGACAGTTGATCTGGTTGTGTTTTCCTCATTGATCGTGATCCTGATCAACGGTGGCCGCGATGGTCGGCTCAGCCTGGGGACGATGCGCCTGATCGGGATTGGCCTGCTAAGAAACCCCATGATCTTGTCAATCTCCGCCGGATTGATCTGGTCCGCGTTAGAGGTGCCTGTACCAGCCCCGCTTAATGATTTTCTGACAATTCTGGGCGGTGCGGCTACGCCGGGGGCGCTGTTTGCCATCGGGGCGTCACTGGCAGACAAATCGGCCGAGCGCATCCAGATCGCGGGCTGGTTGAGTTTTTGCAAACTGGTGCTGCATCCGTTTTTCGTGGCACTTATGGTGATTTGGCTGATCCCGGTTGCCTCATTCCCTGCGATGGTCGCAATCGCGGCGGCGTCTTTACCAGTTGCAGGCAATGTTTACATGCTGGCTGCGCACTACGGTGTGGCCCCGCAACGGGCATCTGCTGCCATCCTGTTATCTACCCTCGCCAGCATTCTGACCGTCCCGCTGGCGATAGGATGGGTCAGCGGATTCTGATCTTCACCTTTTCGAAAAATGAGCTTTCCAGAGGTGGCTGCACTTTACGCCGACGCTGCAGAGCGGTAGCCATGGCCCGGACACAACGTAAGGATCAGCTTGATGGAAACCCTTTCGGAAAATGCCTGTTTTGGTGGTGTGCAGGGCGTTTATCGCCATGCTTCCTCGGCCTGCAAATGTGATATGAAATTTGGCCTTTTTCTTCCAGCCGAAGCCAAGGACGGCCCCGTTCCTGTTCTGTGGTATCTGTCGGGCCTGACCTGCACCCATGAAAATGCCATGACGAAGGCGGGTGCCCAGGGTTGGGCGGCCGAACAGGGCATTGCGCTGGTGTTCCCCGACACTTCACCACGCGGCGAAGGCGTGGCAGATCACGAAGACTATGACCTTGGCCAAGGCGCAGGGTTCTATGTCAATGCCACGCAAGGCCCTTGGACGCCTCACTTCAACATGTGGGATTATATTGCCGAAGAGTTGCCGGCCCTTCTGGCCAAGAACTTTGCGATTGATCCTGATCGTCAGGCCATCACAGGACATTCGATGGGTGGGCATGGCGCATTGACGCTGGCGATGAACCTGCCCGGGCGTTACCGCTCTGTTTCGGCCTTCTCGCCGATCTCGAACCCGATGGGTGCGGATTGGGGTCGCAAGCAACTCAGCGCGTATCTGGGCGATGATGAGGCCGCTTGGGCCAAGCATGACGCGTCGGCGATGATGAAAAGCACAGGCTTTGACGGACCGGTCCTGATCGACACCGGTGCAAACGATCAGTTTATGGATCTGTTGCGCCCGGAGGCACTGGCGCAGGCAATTGCCGAGCGTCGCCAGCAGGCCACTTACCGACTGCAGCCCGGCTACGACCATTCCTATTATTTTGTGTCCACCTTTATGGAGGATCACATCACCTTCCACGCCGAAGCGCTGTATGGGGACTGAGGCATGAGCAAATATGACTATGACCTGATCATCATCGGCTCGGGCCCTTCAGGCCGGGCAGCGGCGATTCAGGCAGGCAAATTGCAACGCCGGGTGCTTGTGATTGACCGCAAAGACCGTTTTGGTGGTGTCTCTGTTCATACCGGCACGATCCCATCGAAAACCTTGCGAGAGACGGTGCTGAACCTGTCAGGCTGGCGCGAGCGCAGTTTTTACGGGCGTTCTTACCGGGTCAAGGATCAGATCAGCGCAGAGGATCTGAAAGCACGGCTGCACATGACACTCGATCACGAGGTCGATGTGCTTGAGCATCAGTTCAACCGCAACCATGTTGAAACGCTGAACGGGTTGGCGACGTTCACGGGGCCACACGAGATCGAGGTGGCTACGGATGCAGGCGAATCCACGCGTCTGACAGCAGCCAAATTCCTGATCGCCACCGGCACCAAGACCTACCGGCCAGATTACGTGCCTTTCAATGGCAAAACTGTCGTCGATGGGGATGATTTCCTTGAGATGGAGGAAATCCCGCGTTCGCTCTGCGTGATCGGTGCGGGCGTGATCGGCGTTGAATATGCAACCATGTTCTCGGCGCTTGATGTCCGGGTGACGTTGATCGAACCGCGCGAGACGTTTCTGGATTTCATCGACAAGACACTGATCCACGATTTCACACATCAGATCCGTGAAAATGGCGTCGATCTGCGGTTGGGTGCAGCCGTCGAGAAAATAGAAGACGCCAGTAGCCATGTTGAGATCACGCTGGACAATGGGCGGCACGTCCGGGCCGAGATGCTGCTGTTTGCAGCCGGGCGGATGGGGGCAACCTCGGCGCTGAACCTGGATACGGTTGGCATTGAAACGGATCATCGCGATCGTATCAGTGTGGACCGCAAGACCTATCAGACCTCGGCGCCGCATATCTATGCCACCGGAGACGTCATCGGGCATCCGTCGTTGGCCTCAACTTCGTTGCAACAAGGGCGGGTCGCGGCCTGTCATGCGCTGGAGACTCCAACCCTGCCGGAAAGCCCCTGGTATCCGTATGGGATCTATTCGGTCCCCGAAATCTCAACCTGCGGGATGTCCGAGGAAGAACTGCAGGAGCGTGGTATTCCCTACGAAGTGGGCGTGGCCCGTTTCCGCGAAACCTCACGCGGGCACATCATGGGGTTGGAGCATGGCATGCTGAAAATGCTGTTTTCGCTCAAGACCCGGCGGGTTCTAGGTGTGCAAATCGTTGGTGAAGGGGCAACCGAGCTGATCCATATTGCGCAGGCGGTGCTGAACCTGAAAGGCACGGTGGACTACTTCGTGCAGAACACGTTCAACTATCCGACCCTTGCCGAAGCTTACAAAATCGCGGGGCTGGATGCCTTTAACCGGATGCCCATTCCGGACGAATTCAAGGTGCGCAAATCGACGCCAAAGGCGAAGTCAGCCCCAAAGGTCAAAGAGGCGTGACGACGCTATACATCGACGGGGATGCCTGCCCGGTCAAAGCCGAGGCTGAACGGGTGGCAACCCGGCACAAGGTGCCGATGGTTCTGGTCTCAAACGGAGGGCTACGCCCCTCTACCAACCCGTTGGTGCAGGTAGTGATCGTCGCCTCGGGAGCAGATGAGGCGGATAAGTGGATTGCCGAACGCTGCGGCACCGGCGATATTGTCGTTACCTCTGATATACCGCTGGCCGCCAAGTGTATTGAAGCCGAAGCACGCGTGCTTCGGCCCAGTGGTGAGGCTTTCACTGCGGCCAATATCGGTCAGCAATTGGCAATGCGCGATCTGATGGCGGACCTTCGCGCGGCAAACCCGCTGGGGACAGGTGGCGGGGGAAAACCATTTGGCAAAGCCGACCGGTCGCGTTTTCTAGATGCGCTTGAGCGCGAGATACGCGCTGCCCTACGAAGGTAGTGCTCCCGCCGGTCAGAGTCACATCAAAGATGCGTATCCTCCCGTTGGGCTGGGCAGCGCGTGCCGCGCTGCGGTTGGCGCTTGCATCTCTGACCTGCGCTTGGTTCAGTCGTTGTGATTGAACTGGTATGGGATTAAGTCATGGCCATTGAAGCCGTCATCTTTGACATCGGAAATGTGCTGATCGAGTGGCAGCCCGAGCGCTATTATGATCGGGTAATCGGCGAGGATCGTCGTCGCGCCATGTTTGACGAGGTCGATCTGCATGGGATGAATGATCTGGTAGATCAGGGCCATCATTTCACGGATACGATTTACAATTGGGCGGACAAGTACCCGGAATGGCGCGATGAAATCCGAATGTGGCATGACAACTGGATCGAACTGGCCGCGCCCGAGATCCCACATTCAGCGCGACTGCTGCGCGCGTTGCGGACCAAGAAGATCCCGGTCTTTGCCCTGACGAATTTTGGAGTTCAGAATTTTGACTATGCCACTACCGTTTATCCGTTTCTGAATGAGTTTGATCGTCAATACGTCTCGGGTCGGATGAAGACGGTCAAACCTCATATGCCAATTTACGAAATGGTTGAGGCCGATTGCGGCATCCCTCCCTCGGCGCTTTTGTTTGCAGATGACAGGATCGAGAATATCGAAACAGCAAGGGCGCGCGGATGGCAAACGCATCACTTCATCGATCCGCAGGGTTGGGCGGAGCGATTGGTTTCTGAGGGGCTGCTGACCGTTGAAGAGGCCGCATAGCTCAGGCTGTCACGCCGGTTGGCGAGCGGTTTTCGCGGATGGGCAGATGAATGATGGCACTGAACGCTCCGATCGCGACGCCGATCCACCAAACCATAGTGTAGTCACCGAATTGGTCGTACATGCGCCCGCCCAACCAGATTCCCAGAAAGCTGCCGATCTGATGGCTGAGGAAGACGATCCCGTAGAGCGTACCCATGTACCGCAGACCATAGAGATGCGCGACAAGGCCCGACGTCAGCGGCACGGTCGCCAGCCAGAGCGACCCCATTACAAGCGAGAACGCGATCACGGACAATGGCGTGATTGGGAAAACAATGAATGCTCCTGCTGCAAGCGTCCGACCGGTGTATACCGCCGCGAGCAGGTACTTCTTCGGAAAGTGATTTCCAGCCCATCCGGCCAAAAGGGTTCCGCCGATATTGGCCAACCCTATCAACGAAATCGCAATCGCCCCCAAGGCTGAAGTTGTGGTGATCCCCATCGAATGTAAGACGCCTCCGGGTTGGATCGGGCCGCACATCTCGGTGACGAAGGCAGGGAAATGGGCTGTGACAAAGCCCAGTTGATAGCCGCAACTGAAAAAGCCGATCGCAATCAGCGAATAAGACGGGTCGCGGAATGCCTTGGACAGGATCTGCCCCATACTCTCTTCTAGCTCCGTCCTGCTGACGGGCTGAGGCGCGCGCATGAATGGCAATGTCAGGATCAATGCAAGGATAGCCACCGCAAAGATCAGAAACACTTGCTGCCAGGGTAAGAAAGTCAGCAACCACTCTGCTGTGGGTGCGCCAATGACTTGCCCGAAACTGCCCGCTGCGGTGACAATCGCCAATGACATCGAGCGGTTCGCATCCGATGAGGCACGACCTACGACCGCAAGGACCACGCCAAACCCCGTCCCAGCGATCCCGAAACCCACGAGCCAGGCATACATCTGATGTTCAAACGGGGTAACGGACCATGCCGACAGGACCATTCCCGCCGTATAGGTCAGAGCGCCCAGAACGATGGCGCGCCGATCACCTATCTTTTCCGCAATGGCGCCAAAGATCGGCTGGCCGATCCCCCAAGCCAGGTTTTGTATGGCGATCGCCATCGAAAAATCGCTGCGTAGCCAGCCGAACTCATCCGCAATCGGTATCTGGAACACACCAAAAGAGGCGCGTACGGCAAAACTGACTGTAATTACGATGCAGCCGACGATCAGGATCGGGTTCAGCAAACGGGTGGATTGCGACATTAAGGCTCCGAAGATTGGTTCCAGCAGACGTTAGCGGTACAACTCGGCGCGTCAATTCAGGAGTTTTGTGACGCCAGTTCAGCAAAATTGATGTGTCTGGAAAAAAGGTTTCTTTTCAACACACGAAGCGATCGGTATGGCTCAACTCATGACGGATCTAATTTCACACTATGAAGATCTTATTGCTGATGGGACACTGACCCGGGACGACGCGCAAGAGGCTGTGCTGCCCCGGTTTGAGCGCATTCGGGCAGCCTTGGCCGAACCGGTTAAGCGTGGATTTTTCCGCAAAGCGCCGCCGCCACCCAAGGGTTTGTATCTTTGGGGAGGTGTTGGGCGCGGCAAGTCGATGTTGATGGACATGTTTGTCGAGACATTGGGTGAAATCCCAGTTCGACGGGTGCATTTTCATGCGTTCATGCAGGAAATCCATTCCGGTCTGCACAAGGCGCGTGAAGACGGCGTTGAGGACGCGCTGGTCCCTGTGGCCGATGCAGTCATCAAATCGGCGCGGGTGCTGGCCTTTGATGAGATGCAGATCATCGATATCACCGACGCGATGATCGTGGGGCGGTTGTTTGATCTGCTCTACAAGGGTGGTGTCGTTATCGTTACGACTTCGAACAGACATCCGGATGATCTATATAAGGATGGGTTGAACCGGCAGCTTTTTCTGCCTTTCATACAGCACATCAAAGAGCAACTGGAAGTGTGGGAGTTGGTTTCACCCACGGATTACCGGCAGAACCGACTTGAAGGCTCGCCGGTTTACTTCACCCCCATTGGGCCCGAAGCGCGGGAGAAGATTCGTGGGGTTTGGAATGATCTGTCGGGTGGACCGGCAGAAGAGCTGGCCCTTCAGGTGAAGGGTCGCGAAGTTGTCCTGCCCGCCTTTCGCAACGGCGTTGCACGGGCCTCGTTTTATGACCTCTGCGGACGAATGTTGGGTCCGGGAGACTACCTGGCCATCGCAGAAGCGCTGAAGGTATTGGTTCTTGAAGACATCCCGCGTTTGTCACGCAATAATTTCAATGAGGCCAAGCGCTTCGTCACCCTGATCGATGCGCTTTATGAGGCGAAAGTTCGGCTGATTTGTTCCGCCGCCGCAGAGCCTGAGATGCTCTATGTCGAAGGGGAAGGAACTTTTGAGTTTGAGCGTACGGCCTCGCGCCTGCGGGAGATGCAAGACAAGGATTGGGGCAGATAGGGGCTGCTGCCCTGGCGCAGAATCTTTTTCATCAGGCGGAGGATCAGGCGTTTTCTCTAAGGATGTTTCCCGCAAGATAAAGCGACCCGCAGATCAGAATGCGTGCATCAGGGGTTTGAGCGGTGATTGCGGCGAGCGCGTCTGTGACGCTGTCTGCTGTTGTGGCGGCCAGATTCACCTTAGCAGCAGCGGCGGCGGTTTCGTCCGCGCTCAGCGTATTCTGCTCACCCGGGATCGATACGGCCGTCAGGCTGTCTGCCCTTTGGGCCAATGGCGCGAGATAACCGGTGACATCTTTGGTATTCAGCATACCACAAATCAAATGCGTGGGACGTTCTGGTAGTGACACTAAAACCTCGGCCAAAGCAGTGCCTGCAGCCGCGTTGTGACCGCCATCCAACCACAACTCAGCTTGAGGGGCCTGCTCAACCAGAGGACCGATTTTTAGCCGCTGCATGCGCGCGGGCCATTCGGCCTTGGCCACAGCGGCCTCGTAGGCATCATCGCCCATTTGCAGGTGGCGCAACGCAGCCAAAGCCGCGCCTGCATTTTCGATCTGATGAGCACCCAGTAGGTTTGGCATAGGCAGATCGCGCAAACCGGTTTCGTCCTGATAAATAAGGCGACCGTTCTCAGTATGAACATGCCAGTGCTGCCCGTGGACCAATAGCGGAGCGCCCAGACGGGCTGCGGTATATTCGATGACTTCCAGCGCCTCATCCTGCTGCGGGCCGACGATGCAGGGAACGCCCGGCTTGATGATTCCGGCTTTTTCAGCGGCGATCTTGCCCAAAGTGTCGCCCAGGAACTGCTCATGGTCGATCGAGACGGGGGTGATGACCGTCAACTCGGGCCGTTCGATCACGTTGGTGGCGTCCAGCCGCCCGCCCAGCCCGACTTCGAGCAGCGTATAGTCAGCTTTGGTGCGGGAAAATGCCAGCAGCGCGGCGCAGGTGGTGATTTCAAAATAGGTGATGTTCTCACCGCCATTTACGGCGTAACACTCATCCAACACGGCGGTAAGTTCGGGTTCGGAAATCAGCTCACCTGCCAGTCGGATTCGCTCGTGAAACCGGGCCAGATGAGGTGAGGTATAAGCATGGACCGCATGCCCTGCCCCTTCAAGCCCCGCCCGGATCATGGCCTGGGTCGAGCCCTTGCCATTGGTTCCAGCGATATGAATGACTGGAGGCAGCTTAACCTGAGGATTGTCCAGTGCCGCCAGCAAACGCCATACCCTGTCCAAGGTCAGGTCGATGATCTTGGGGTGCAGCGCCATCATCCGGTCTAGGATGGCATCCGAAGATGGGGAGGTCATTTTTCGACCGCGTCCTCGGTGGGTGCCTCGGTTGGGGCTTCTTCCAGCTCGGGCGCAGGAAGGTCGCCTTTGACCGCAGGGGGCTGCTTCATCAGCATTCGGGTGATGGTGATCAGCTCATCCCGCATCTCGGTGCGTTTGGTCACTCGGTCGAGCATCCCGTGATCCAGCAGATATTCAGCGCGCTGGAATCCTTCGGGCAGTTTCTCACGAATGGTCTGTTCGATCACACGGGGTCCGGCGAAACAGATTAGGGCATTGGGTTCCGAAATATGAACGTCACCCAGCATCGCGTACGAGGCTGTAACGCCGCCTGTAGTCGGGTGGGTCAGGACAACAATATAGGGCAGGTTTGCTTCTTTAAGCATCTCCACTGCGACCGTCGTACGCGGCATTTGCATCAGGCTCAGAATGCCTTCCTGCATCCGCGCGCCGCCGGCTGCCGAAAACAGGATCAGGGGCCGCTGTAGCCTAACAGCCTCCTGTGCTGCAGCAATGATGGCATTGCCTACATACATGCCCATCGATCCGCCCATGAACGAAAAATCCTGCGCGGCTGCCACGATCGGGGTACGGCCGATTTCGCCAACGGCGACCAGCATCGCTTCTTTCTCGCCGGTCTTTTTCTGGGCCGCCTTCATACGGTCAGGGTATTTTTTCTGATCCCGAAACTGCAGGGGATCGTCTTTCGGTGCCGGGACATCAACCTCGGAAAAAATACCGCCATCAAACAGATGTTGGAACCGATCGCGCGGCGTGATTGCCATGTGATGGTCGCACTGGGTGCAGACATTCTGGTTTTCCGCCAATTCGCGGTGGAACAGCATGGTTCCACACTCATCACACTTGTGCCAAAGGTTTTCGGGCACTTCGCGGCGCGAGAAGATCGAATTGATCCGGGGGCGGACGTAGTTTGTGATCCAGTTCATGTCGGAACCTTGATAATGCGGCGTTGACGTCAAATAAGACGCAATGCCGGGAAATGCAATCAGCGCCTGAGGACCAATCTTGCGGTGAGCCACCCCACGATCATCAGCGCAAAGTCGACTAGCAACCAAGGTGGCAACGCTTCGGCGTCCGATGCCTCATAAGGAAGATGGAACAAGGCCAGGCCACCAAGGTTGTCGGGAAGCGAAATGACAAGCAGAGCCGCGATGTTATTGAAAAAATGCAGCGCAATGGCGGGGCCCAGCGTACCCGCTCGCGCGGTCAGATCGGCGGTCAAAAGCCCAAATGTCAGCGCCCAGATGGCAATCAAGACCGCATTGTCTCCGACCGTCGCGGGGCTGTAGTGGCCAGCTGCGAACAAGATTGATGGCAGACCCATCCAGATCAGCGGAGACCGAAACCGCGCGGCGAGGCCCTGTTGCATATAGCCTCGGAACAGGATTTCCTCGGCGCTGGTCTGAATCAGCACCGCAACAGCGGATAAGGGAAGCAGCAAAAGCCATTTGGTTAACGCGAGGTTCGCCACCAATGGTGCACCAAGGTCATAGGGGGGGAGTATGAATATGACTGCACCCAGCAGAAGCAATGCGCGAACAACGCGCCAAAACTGCCAGATTGCGATGGATTGTTCGCCCAGGACCGAGGCAAGTGACCGGTGCTGAAATAGTCGTGCCCCCAACGCCACGCCAATAGTGACAAAAATAAAGCTGGAGAGCACAATAAGGAGCGCTGTTGGCGACGATCCATTCAAGAATGTGACCGCCGATCCTGATGAGCCAAGACTGGCAACGATTGCGAACAAGATTGCATTGAGCGTGACCACAACCACTGAGACCAGCGCAAGACCAGCCAACAAGCGCCATATCTCGGGATATCTGCGGGCGGCACCTAGCAATTGCTGATGACTTGAATAGGCCCCCCGCCTTTCATTAGTGCTCATCGGATTGCTCAGCACTTACCGAAGGCAGGTCATCCCCAATTGGAGTGTTGGGGTCACGCAACCGCTCGGACACCGTGGACAGGTATCCGGCCACGGTTTCAAGCAGCCTCATCGCAACGCCCGCGTCACTTTCAATCACAGCACGCAATTCCTCCGCGCCGATCCGCAGGAACGAGCAATCCGTGAGGGCCACCAAATCCAATTGTCGCGGCTCATTGGTGATAATCGCAAGATCGCCGATAAGGCGCCCGGGTTCTACTATCGAGAGCGAACGCATTTCACCGTGTTCATTCAGCCAATTCAGGCTTGCCGAACCTGAAATACACAAATACGCCGCATCGGGAGCCTGGCCACGTGCGAAAATGGTTTGACCTGCCGCGACCTCGTACCATTGGGCCGAAAACGCCAGAAGACGCTGGTTACGCCCATCGACTCGTGAAAACAACTCGGTCGAAGAAATGATCTTGAGTTTCCGGCTCAGGTCGTCCGTCCCGGTGTCTTCAGCATCGGTGGACACGCGTGAGACACCATCGATGCGACCGTCCTTTATTTCAACAAACAAATCATAGGCTTCCGGATGGGCAAAATGATCCTCCATAAAGATCATAATCGAGTCGGGTAATAACTCGCGCAGCTTCAGACGGGTCCGCAGGCGGCTTTCAGAGTCGTGGCTGGCCAGTGCCTTGTCGAGTATCAGGATATCGGGGCGTTTGATCCCGGCACGAGAAAAGGCAGCACGCTCCTGAAACACTGTCGGAAGGTTGTTCCCACCTAACCCGGACGGCAGGTCGTAGATGATCGCGGCGGCCCTTCGGCGCAGCCCGGCCTCGTTCAGAACCTCCGCGACCAGATCTTCGATCTCTTCTGCATGAGCACCAGCCATGATGGATACCCGACCATACAGGGCGTTTTCCATTGCTGTCAGGCGGGGAACGTAGACGTCCGGTGACACCGGCACGAACATCGCACCCATAGCGCCCCGCAGCCGTTCGGCCTGACTGTGACGAATGGAAAGGATTTTGTCCTTGTACTCCTCAGGGAAACTTGGGCCGATTTGTTCAGCGGTCAGCATGAATGGAACGGTCAACAGCAGCGCACGTTCCTGATCGCCGATGGCTTCTTCGCCCTTGGTTTTGCGGCGCTCTTCGATATCGAGCAGACGGTGGTACATGTCTTTTGACATGCCAAGCCGCAAGAACAACGGGTGATCGGCCCCATCTCGCCCGAAAGTCTGGTTTAGGGTTTCCAGAACGGCCTGAGCGATGCTGAGCGCGTCATCATCCAGGCCATTGCCCGTAAGCAACGACAGAAAGCGGTGGTCCCCCGCCAGAATGTCCGGTGCGATATCATGCGTCGGTGAAGCGAACAGCAGGTTCCCGCCCAAGGGCACGGCGGGATTGAACTGGTCAGGATCGAACCGATAGACATACTTGTCCAAACCGCGCTCTTGCAGGCGTGTGGCAACGGTATCTCGCAGATCGACTATTTCTTTCGCGAGCACCGGGTGTACTTCCGGGTCGAACTGAGAGCGCAAAGTGCGCCGGAACATAAATTCATCAATGCCCATCGCTTCGACAAGCTGGAACCACCAATCGCGAATATCCTCGATGTCATCAAGACCCGCGAGGCTTGGATCTATCCATTCATCGGACAGTGAATCGGGTGGGTTCCCGGCGCGCACGGCTTCGATCTGGCGGCGTGAGGGGGCCTGCAATGCACCACTTTCGTGTTGAGGATGCGTGCGCAGCGGCATTAGCAGGTTATCACCCAATGTTCCGTCGAACAGGTAAGGGCGTGAATAGGCATAGCCGATCCGCGCCGCAATCACCGCCTGATGCAGGCTGTTGAGGTTGTGGCCAGCCATCAGAACCTCGCCTTGAACCGGGAGCACTTCGCGCGTCAGCAACTGCGCAAGCGCACTGCGTTCCGAAGCGTGTTTCGACTGAATCGCAACCCGGGCGCCTTGGGGAATGGTAAGATCAATATCCTCAAGGATGGTCTTTCCGTCATCATCACGAACGGTCACGTTGCGCAGTTCGATATCGCCGGTTAGGTGCGGGATTGCCTCGGGGACGCCCTCAAACAACTGTTCGGGTATCATATTCGATGGGGCAAACCGTTCGGTCACAATTTCCCAGCGCAGTGACATGTCCTGTACTTGGTTGTAGTAGGTCAGAAGATCCTTCCAAGGGCCGCTGAGGTCTTTATATGCACCCAACGCGGCGACCAATGCGCCCACTGTCACCTCGCCCGTGATCGCCAGATAGCCGCCTACTGAATAGAACAGGAAGGGTGTCATCTGAGTGATCAGATTGTTGAGGAACTTCATGAAGAACTTCTTGTTGTAGATCTTAAAACGGATCTCGAACAAGGTTCCTAGCCGATGGCTGAATTGCGCCAGACGATAGCGCCAGCCGCCATTGGTGCGCAGATCGCTGATACCAGCAGCACTTTCGCCAATCTCAGAGCTCAGCCGCCGGACCTCCTGAATGCGATCCTTGTTCAAAAGGTTGATCTGACGTTGCAATTTGGGAATCAGCCAGGCCTGCAAAGGGATCAATGCAATACTGGCCAGACCAAACCACACGCTTTGCATGAAAAGAAACGTGACGATCGTCATCATCTGGCCGAACTGAAAAACGGGCTGCGCGATGGCATCTCCCATCAACCCGCCCATGGGTTCGGCCTCGGACGTGATCATCGATACCAGTTCACCTTGGCTGGTGGTGGCGAAATAGGATTTGGGAAAGCGCATCGAGCGGCTGATCAAGGTAAAGCGCAGGCGACGCAACATCCGTTCAGCGAGAATGCCTTTCATGGTATTGATGCGCATTTTCATCACGCCACTGGCGATGACAGTTGCCAAAAAGGCAAAGCACAGAATCAGCAGGTACTGCACCTGGGTCACGGTGATGCCGAGTACTGTCACGGTGTCTGCGGGCGCACCAATCGCGTCGTTGATGATCTGCTTAGGAAGCTCCAACGAAGCGTAAAGGAACGGAAATGACAGAACGGTCAGCAACAGCAGGACCAATTGCTGCTTTTTCGAATGCTTCCAAATGAATGAAAATAGGGTGGGTTCCATTCCCCTGCCTCATGATGAGCCTGTATGATCCGGGACAAATGCCGATTGCCCGAGCGACGACGGTAAGCCTCGGCCCGAGCTATTGCAAGAATGGCGGCTCTTTGCGACGCAGAAACCAGCTGGATAGGAGTTCACATTTAGGATTCGGGAAGATTTATCCGCTAATCAAGTAAGACTGGTTTGTCCCCTGCCCCGACTTTGACTAAAGAGGGGCTGTCTTGAAAGATGGGGCGATGGGCAGATTACTGGATCGATATATTCAACTAAAGGCTCTGGGGCGCTGGCAGCGTGCCGCGCAGCAGTCTGACCACCTCGCACTGCCTGAGCTTCGCCGCCAACGTGATGACGCCCGGCGGTTGCGCGGCAAACTTGAACAAGCAATTCAAAAAGCTGATGCTCGACTGATCCAACCCTTGATTGGGGCGACGCAGTTTCCAAAACCCCTGGGAACGGATTGGTCGTGGCGACCGGACCTGTGGCGGACGCCACTGATCCGCAAAGGTATAGCCTCGGCCCCGCGCAAGGCGCGGATGGATGGGCAGGTCATCCTGTTTCACGATTGCAGCCAGGTCGAGATCGGGCTGCAGCAAATCCGAAATCGGCGAGACAAGGATTTGGCGCCTTTCAGTCTGGCCGTTGAGGTATTTGATTTTCAGGGATCTTTCCTGTCGCTCTCCGTTGATCTGCCCACGGATGCCGCCATAAATCTGTCCCGCCAGCATCTGATGCGGGTCGACACTCTGGTTGAGTGCGAGCGTTCTACCGTTGTCTTCGCCCGCCTGAACATTCAGCATGGCCCTAATACCGAGCAGGTTCTGCGCGAACTTGATCTTTCAACACCTGCGGCGACTGTAGATTTTGATCTGGCCCATCTGAACGTGAATGAGCGTCGAATTGAAAAACTCTGGCTGGATCTGATCCTTGATCAACCCGCGATGAACCGTGTGGTGTTTCGTGACCTGACATTCTGCCGTTACCACCGGGCCGATCTGTAAAGGGTACTCAATGTCTCATACCACCCTGACACCAATCCGCTTCGAAAACGGCCTGTGGGAAGGCCATTTGACCAGCGAAAGCCCCCCTCAGATCAAGGTGCTGTTTCTTGGTGAGCCTTTGACTGATGTTGAGTTGGAACCAGCAACAGATGGCTGGGCCTTGCGCATCCCAGTGCCGCCCGCCGCCCTGTCGGAAGGTGTCCATACTGTCGTGATTCACGATGGAACAACAGGCCATAAGCTGGGGGATTTCACCATCATCGCCGGTTCACCTGCCGCAGATGATCTGAGGGCCGAAGTCGCTTTGTTGCGCGCCGAGCTGGACATGTTAAAGCGCGCGTTCCGCCGCTCTCAGGCATCTCAAAGCGAAACCTGACCACAGTACTGATAGGATTGTCCCTATCTTTTCAGGTCCATACGTGCATCATTGGATTGGCCTATGGATCGCAACAGCATCATAAAGGTCATCGCGCTGATGGTGACGGGTTTCGGGATCGGGATCGATTTTACCGGTGCCCTGATGCTGGTCCCGGCAATCGAAAACAGCTTTGACGCCGACATCACCAGCACCCAGTGGGTTCTGAATATTTACGCTCTGTTCTTTGCAATGACGATGGTGGCCGGAGGTCGCCTGGGTGACATGTATGGTCATCGCAAGATGATGATCATCGGTCTTTCGATCTTTCTGTTTGCGTCGGTTTTATGCTTTGTCTCACCCGGTTTGGACTACCTGATCGGCGCACGCGCCTTGCAGGGGATCGGGGCGGGATGCGTGTGGCCCTGCACACTGGCATTTGGAGCCACCAAAGTGTCGAAAGAAGAACACCGCGCATTGGTGATGGGGCTGATACTAGCGGGTGTCACCACGGGTAATGTCTTTGGACCGATGATTAGCGGCGCGGTGGTCAATCTGGGTGATTGGCGGTTGTTTTTCCTCGCCAATGTGGTGTTTTCCAGCATTTCGATGACGACTGCGATCCTGCTGATGGAGCGTGAGACCGAGCATAAGAAAGGTGAACACATCGACTTTGCCGGGATGGGCATCCTGTCTTTTGCAGTTTTGCTCTTGCTTTACGGTTTGGATGTTGGTGCCGATTGGGGCTGGACTTCGCTGCCGCTTTTGCTGCTGTTTTTTGTCAGCGCCGTTTTGTTCTTCCTGTTTCCGAAAGTCGAAAAGAGGGTCAAGGAACCCTTGCTAATGCCTCAGTTGATGCAGAACCGAGAGTTTCTGATTACCTTGGGTCTGAATATGTTCAACGTCTCGGCAGCTTTTGTCGGGCTGCTATATTTTCCGCAGTATATGCAAAAAGTCTTGGGATGGTCTGTGTTCCAATCGGCGCTGGGTTTGGCACCGCTGACGGTGTTGCTAGCGGTCGGATCGATCGTCTCGGGTACGCTGTATAACGATTTTGGGCCCAAGCGACTGCTGTTTTGGGGATATATTTGCGCCACAGTCGGGGCGGCAAGCGTTGTCATCATGCCTTCCGGGACCGGATATTTTCAGATTCTGCCCGGAATGGCGCTGATTGGTTTGGGCGCAACGCTGACGGTCGGGCCTTCGGGAACAGCCGCTGTATGCGCGGTCAAGCCGGAACGCGCCGGACTGGTTGGCGGCCTGAGTTTCATGACCCATCTTGTCTATGGGGCAATCGCGGTCGCCTGTGCGACGGCGGTCATGTATGTGACAAGCCTGTCCAGCCTGAAAACCCGATTGACCGCGTCAGGCATCAACATGTCCGACGCTGACCAGAAAGCGATCAATGGTGGAACGCTGAACACAGACTCGGCAAAAGCAGTGCTTGAAAAGTTGAATTCAGGTGAAACTGAAAAGGTTCAGGCCGCCATTGCGGCGGCCTTTGATACCGGAATGAATATGGCTTTTGTATTCGCCACGATCTCAGTCGCTGCTGGAATCGTCTTGGCGCTGATGCTGGATGAGAAGAAACTGCACAAGGTCGAAGGGTAACACTTCAGGGTGCGAGTATAGGGCCGCAGATGGCGGCCCCCCTCCCCTTTATTGTGACGGCCCGGTCGGATTGAACGCGGACAGGCCTTTGAGAATATCAATGGCATAGGCCAGTTGATAATCCTCTTCCCGCAGCTCCGCCGTGGCTTCGGCCTTGGCGCGATCTTCTTCGATCTGGCGAATCTCGTCCTCGCTGAGGCTGTCATTATTCAGGCTGCCGCGCAGATCGGCCTCGGACCGGGTGCGAGTGTTTGTATCTTCCTCTTCCTCGTCAACCGGGTTGTTGCGCGGTTGCTCGACGATGATGTCCGGGCTGACGCCAAGCGCCTGAATCGAACGACCCGAGGGCGTGTAGTAGCGAGATGTTGTCAGACGCATAGCCCCGTCACCCCGAAGCGGCATGACCGTCTGCACCGATCCCTTGCCGAAGCTCTTAGTGCCAACCACGATGGCGCGATTGTGATCCTGCAAGGCGCCCGCGACAATTTCCGACGCCGAGGCCGAACCACCGTTGATCAGCACAACGATGGGCTTGCCTCCGGTCAGATCGCCGGGTGTTGCGTTGAATCGCTCACCATCTTCAAGATTGCGACCCCGGGTCGAGACGATTTCGCCCTCATCCAGGAACGCGTCAGAGACCTTAATGGCCTGAGTCAACAGCCCGCCGGGATTGTTACGCAGATCCAGAACGATGCCATTGACGTTTTCGATGCCCCCGGCCTCTTCAATCTGTTCTTCCAGTCCTTCCTTAAGGTTCGGATAGGTTTGGTCATTGAAGGTCGTGACACGCAACACGACACTTGTACCTTCGGTACGTGCACGAACTGCGGTCAGCTTGATCGTGTCGCGAACGATCGTTACGTCGAATGGCTCCTGCTCGCCTTCACGCACGACTGTGATCACGATTTCCGATCCCACCGGGCCGCGCATCAGGTCCACGGCTTTATCCAGCGTCAGCCCCAAAATGCTCTCGCCATCCACATGAGTGATGAAATCGCCCGCTTCGATACCAGCAGCATCCGCTGGGGTGTCATCGATGGGCGATACAACTTTAACAAAGCCTTCTTCCTGCGTGACTTCGATACCGAGCCCGCCAAATTCGCCACGTGTCTGCACGCGCATCTGCTCGGCATCATCAGGCGACAGGTAGCTGGAATGTGGGTCTAGCGAGGTCAGCATCCCGTCAATCGCAGCCTCGATCAGCTCGTCGGTTTCTACCTCTTCGACATACTGGGCGCGAATACGTTCGAAAATGTCACCGAACAGATCAAGTTGTTCGTAAACACTTGCCTTGTTCTCGGCCTCTTGCGCAAGCAGAGGGCCTGCGATCTGTGTTGTTGCGACTATCCCTGCCACGGTGCCGGCCAGTCCGGCCATCACAAATTTCTTCATACTCGTTTATCCATCCTTGTCCGTCCGGAACCATGATTCCGGGTCCACTGGGCTGTTATCCTGTCTTACTTCTATATAGAGCGTTTCTGACCAGTCAGTTCCAGTGCCATCACCGCTTGTTGACATAATAGCGCCGATTTCCGGAGTTTCACCCGGCATCAAACCTACCGGAGTACCCTCGGGTATCACTTCCCCGGTCAGACCATATACCTCTTGCAGACCTGAGAACACGAATAGCAATCCGGGCTGGGGTTCAAGGATCACAAGATTCCCGAGATCCAGCAAGGGCCCGCGGTAACGGATCGTGGCAGCCGTTGGCGCGGTGACCAATGCGCGGGGTCGCGTGCCCAGCACCAGCCCGGGGCGCGTTACCCCCGCTGCGTCCGTTTCGCCCGCCCGGTGCAGCATGACCCCTTGTGCGGGTAACGCGATTTGACCTTTCCGGCCCGAGACATCTGCATTTGTATCTTCAATCTCACCATCGGTGATCTCGGATAACCCACTGGCAAACCCATCCAGCGTTTCGGTCGAAGATATCAGGATCGCTGTACGCACAGGATCTTCTACGAAACGGCGCGGCAGATCGGTCCGGTCCGCTATCGCCTCACTAAGCTGCGTGCGGGCATCCTGAACACCCTCCAACCCTTCGGTCAGCGTATTGGCAGCGTTTTGTTGAAGCTGTCGCAGTGTCTGTACCTCTTGCAATTCGTTTGCTAGCGCCTGAGCCTGCGCGTTTAACCCAGGCGTGACTTCGGACAACATCATACCAGTGCGCGCGGCCCCAAGTGGGCCGGACGGGTGCAGCATAAGTACCGGAGGCGCGGTGGTTTCGATCGTCTGGAGAACACCTAGCAGCTGCGCTACCTCCTGCTCTTGTACCTGCAATTCTGCAGTCAATTGCGCCTCGCGCAAGGCCGCGCGGCGCAGGCCGTCGCGCATGGCGCTCAGACCAGCCTCGTAGGCTTTTATGGTTTCGGTCAGAGCTTTGACCCGGTCGCGGGCAGATTCGGCCTCAGTCAACGCGATCGAGGCTTGCTCCAGCATCTCGGCCGCTTCTAGTGCCGCCTTTGACGGGCTGGTTTGGGCGACGACAGGGGTGGCCCAAATCAGCGCTGCAGCAACGATCGGGCGCAATCTCATGTCAGCAAGCTTTCCCCTGTCATTTCAACGGGTTTCGGCAATTCCATAAGCTGCAACAAAGTTGGAGCAAGATCGGCCAAGCGCCCATCGCGCAGGCTTGAACCTTCGGGGCCGCCGACCAGAACAACAGGCACGGGGTTCAGCGTATGGGCCGTATGTGGACCGCCCGTCTCCGGATCGACCATCATTTCGCAGTTACCATGATCTGCGGTCACGATCATCGCACCCCCGACCTGCTTCAGCGCTGCAACCACCTGCCCCAGACCTTGATCAACAGCCTCACAGGCCTTGATCGCAGCTTTCAGATCACCGGTATGGCCAACCATATCGGGATTGGCGTAGTTGGTGACGATCAGATCATATCCGCCGTGGATCGCCTCGACGAACTTTTCTGTCACTTCGGCCGAGGACATCTCGGGCTGCAAATCATATGTCGCCACTTTGGGCGATTTGGGCATGAAGCGATCCTCGCCACCCTCAGGCTGCTCTTTGCCACCGTTCAGGAAGAAAGTGACATGAGGGTACTTCTCGGTCTCGGCCAGCCGGAACTGGCGCAGGCCTTGCTTAGCAACCCATTCGCCCAGCGTGTTCACGATATCCCGCTTGGGAAATACGGTCGTCATATAATCGTTATGGCCATCGGAATACTCAACCATGCCCAGTAACGCCGACAACTGCGGGCGCGGACCGGAGTCGAACTCGGCAAAACCGGGCTCCCCAATTGCCCGCAGGATTTCTCGGGCACGGTCGGCGCGGAAGTTCAGGCAAAAGAACCCGTCACCGTCCTTAATACCGGAATAACCAGCAAGAACCGTGGGCGCGATAAACTCGTCGGTTTCGGATTGGGCGTAGGCATGGTCGACGGCCTCCTGGGCCGAGGCCACGGTGCGCCCCTGACCTTTGACTATTGCGTCATAGGCCTCGGAAACGCGTTCCCAGCGATTATCGCGGTCCATGGCAAAGTAGCGCCCACAGACGGTGACGACCTTTGCGCCATCGGGCAACCGGTCTTCGAGTTCGGCGATGTAGGTAAAGGCCGATTTCGGGGCCACATCGCGCCCGTCGGTGATCGCATGTAGCGCCACAGGCACACCCGCATCGGTAGCCGCTTTGGCGGCAGCTACGATGTGATCCAGGTGCCCGTGCACGCCCCCATCCGATACCAGCCCCATCAGATGCGCTGTCCCGCCTGCAGCTTTCACCTTAGCGATGAAGCTCTGCAGCGCCTCATTGTGAAAGAAAGAACCGTCTTCTATGGCTAGGTCAATCTGCCCCAGATCCATCGCAACCACGCGCCCAGCCCCGATATTGGTGTGACCAACCTCGGAATTACCCATCTGACCACTAGGTAGACCCACATCCGGCCCGTGCGTTATCAGTTGCGCATGAGGACCTTCAGCCATGAGAGCATCAAAGGTTGGCGTATTTGCCAGATAAGGCGCATTGGCCTTGGTGTCGTCAGATAGGCCCCAACCATCAAGGATACAAAGGACAACGGGCTTTGGGGCGGTCATGAAAGCTCTCCGATTGAGGCGGCGTTGCTGTCTTCTACCCCCTGCCCGCTCAAGGTTGAACCGTCATTAGGGCCGCGAATGAAGAATTAATCTGTCTTGTAGTCCCCAAAGGGTCGCGCTTTGCGGTTGCGGTATTTAACGGTCAGCTCAAGCGGCATCTCGTTTTCGTCGTAAATACCGATCACCACGCCTGTTCCTCGGCTTGATCCACGCATGTTTAGCAGTTGTTCTTCCGACCGGGTCGTGCGCTGCGACTGGCGCCGCGTCCAGGTGAACAGCTGATCATACATCTCGGCGATGATGTCTGCATGCTCATCGCTTTCGCCCAGGTCCGTCAGCTCATTCGGATCATTCTCTAGATCAAACAAAAGCGGGCGATAGCCCCCTTCACAATGGATCAGCTTCCATTTCTCGTTTGCAACCATGAACATGACCGCATCCCGAACCGAGGCGTTCAGTGCCTGCGCTATGGGGGATGCGGAGTAGTCGTACTCACAAATCACCACATCGCGCGGAGTGCTTTCGGCCTGACCGTGCAGGATGGGCAGCAACGAATGCCCCTCCAAAATGTGCCCTGCGGGTTCACCGCCTGCAACCTCCAGAAACGTGGGCGCTAGATCGATGGATTCGACCAATGCATCGCATGTGGTGCCGCGCGTGGCATCAGCCTCGGGCGATGGATCATAGATGATCAGCGGCATTTTGGTCGAGGCGTCATGGAAGAAGGTCTTCTCTCCCATCCAGTGATCGCCCAGAAAATCCCCGTGGTCCGAGGTCAGCACGATCATCGTGTCCTGCATTCGTCCGGTCTGTTCCATCCAGTCAAACAGCCGCCCCATTTGGTCGTCAGCCTGCTTGATCAGGCCCATATAGGCTGGGATCACGGCCTCGCGTACATCCTGACGCGAGAAGGTCTGGCCGATTTTCGTTTCCATGAACGCTTTCAGCACCGGATGAGCGTTCTGCCGTTCAGCTTCGGACCGAATGACAGGCAGAATGTGTTCGGGACCATACATCGAGGCGTAGGGTTCTGGCACAATATAGGGCCAATGCGGTTTGATGTAGCTGAGGTGGCAGCACCACGGCCCCTCATGGTTTTCCATGAACTCCATGCCGCGAGAGGTGAGATAAGGCGTTTCGCTGTCTTCCTCGGCGATATTCGCGGCCTCTGACGAATTCTTCAGGAACCAACCTGAAAGTACATTGCCCTCTTCATCCAGCCCCGAATTGGCGAAGTCGTGCCAGGGGTTGTCACTCTCATAGCCTTTGTCTTTCAGATACTCGTTATACCTTTTGGCGCCATCCGGGTCATAAAACCCATCCGGCCCTTCGGGGCGCATCCCATCATCGCGCTCAAAGACATCAAACCCGCATTCAGCGACGCGTGCCCCGATCAGGCTGTCGGGCTCAAGCCCCAAACGAGCCATGCCCTCGGCGTCTGCGCGCATATGAGTCTTGCCAACCAACCAGCAATCCATCCCTGCCTTGCGCAAGTGATCGCCCATGGTGACCTCACCAACTTTCAGCGGGATTCCATTCCATGACGCGCCGTGCGAATGCACATAGCGGCCGGTATAGGTCGACATACGGGAACTGCCGCAGATCGGTGACTGGATGTAGGCCCGTGTGAACCGCATACCCATCGAGGCGAGACGGTCAATATTTGGCGTATGCAGATGTGGATGTCCGTAGCAGCTGAGGTAATCCCAGCGCAATTGGTCGAACATGATGAAGAGGACGTTCTTGGCTTTGTTCATGCCAAGAGGGTTATCCTAGCCTTCCATCTGTTGCAGCATCTTTTTCGCACGCTTGCACTGCAACTGGTCGCGCAGAGGGCTGTCGGGATCGATATCCTTTTGACAGACCACACATTTATCGGCACCCGAGATCGCGTTCAGGCCACCGCAGCTGCCTTTGATGGTTTTGCCCATCAACATCACACCCAGCGCCATGCCAACCATGACGATCAGCAACAGGAAAAAGGCTAGAATAAAGGTGCTCATAGCGGTTCCTACCGGTCAGTTGGTCCCCAGCGCAGCCTTGAAGGCGCTGCTTTGTACGGTGATATAGGCTTCTTCTCCGCTTGTCACATCCCGAGAGATGAAGAACACGGCAAGTTTATGCTCTTCGGCCAGTTCCAGACCCTTTTCCAGACCCAATGCTAGCATCGCCGTTGCCCACGCATCCGCCATCATGGCGTTGTCTGCTAAAACAGTAACTGAAGTGGTGCGATGAGTAATCGGGCGGCCCGTCGTCGGGTCAATGATATGCGAATAGCGCACCCCGTCCTGTTCGAAGAAGTTCTTGTAATCACCCGAGGTCGCCATTCCCAGATTGTCGAGCGGCACGATCAACTGGATTGATTGCGCGCCAGTCTCGGGTTGTTCGATCCCGATGCGCCAGCTTTCGCCTTTGTCATTCTCGCCCATGGTCACCAGATCACCACCGATCTCGACCATATAGTTCTCGATCCCGGCCTCGCGCAGCTGTGCGGCAACCGCATCGATGCCATAGCCTTTGGCGATCGCAGACAGGTTGATCCCGACTCCTGCCTCTGACTTGGCCAAAGTGCCCGCTCCGCGATCCAAGTCTAACAACCGCGCTTGTCCCACTTGCCCAAGAGCTGTCGCGATCTCGTCATCTGCCGGAATTGGGTCTTCAGGTTTTCGCGGTCCAAACCCCCACAATTCGATCAGCGGACCAAGGGTAACATCAAACGTACCACCGGATTTCTCGTGAACCTCATTTGCGGCCTCGATGACGAAGGCAAATTCGTCTGACACTTGCATGGGGTCCGTGCTGCCTGAGGCCGAGAAGGTCGAGACCTCGGAATTCGGGTCCCAGTTGGACATCTTGGCATTGACCTGCGCCAAGGTCTCCTGAACCGCTTGCCCCAGCGCTGCTTCGTCTAAATCATCGCCGATTGCGGTGACATTGAACGTGGTTCCCATCGTCTCGCCAGACAGGCGCACCACATCCGGTTCTTTGCCAAACAAACAGGCCGAAACAATCAAAAGTGAGGCCAGTGCAATCAGTGGGCGCATGGTGCAATCTCCCGGGAGTGTTCTTGCCCGGCATATGCCAGTGAGCCTGTTCAGAGTCAAACCGACATCAAATCTTGAGCGGCAAAAACGCCAATGCAAAAAGCCCGATTGCTGCCGGGACGCCAAACAGCCAAGCGCGCTTTTGCCAACCTTCCGGTTGCTGTTTCCAAGCCATGCGAAAATTATGGCCGCAGACCACCACGATAAAGAATATCAGCGCGGCGACTGGTGGCGTCAGATACAGGTTGCTCACAAGCAATTTCCTTTTGAAGTGGCCAAGTTACGCCGGTTTTCGAAATTGCACCCTATACAGGGCCGGTCCCTGCGGTAAGGTAGGTTGTAAGGACAATACCGGTGAAAGAGGAGACCGCCCATGGCCCCAAGCTCTTACCAGCCTCCGACACGCGGCGACAAGGCCGCGGCGACAACCCGCAGTCAATCAGTCGAGACCAATCTGTCGCATACCCAGACAACGGTTGCGAAACTGATGGAAGGTAAAGGGGATGCCGTTTTTTCGGTGCGGCCCAACGACACGATTCACTCGGTCGTGGATATCTTGCGCGAAAAACGCATCGGGGCTGTTGTTGTGACAGATCAGAATGGTGCCCTGCAGGGTATCCTTTCCGAACGTGATATCGTGCGCCGTATGGCGGAAACGCCCGGCCAGACCCTACCCCAATCCGTGGCTGATCTTATGACGACCGAGGTCAAAACCTGCAGCCCCGAAGATTATCTGAACGACGTGTTGAAAACCATGACCGAGGGCCGGTTCCGGCATATGCCGGTATTGAGTGATGGGAATCTGCGCGGGGTGATCACCATTGGCGATGTGGTTCATTTCCGCTTGAAAGAACTGGAATATGAAGCACTTAGAATGAAGCAAATGATCGTCGGCTAGCGACTTACGCTGATGCGCGCGCGATTCCGGTGTGCGCTGTCGAGATAAATCGGACAGAACCAGGCGAGATTTCCGCAGCCGTCAACTGATCGGTGATGAACGCACCTGTATCAATCGAAATGACATCATGCTCGACCCGAGCTTCGTCGACGATGGTATGGCCATGCACCACCCATTGCTCGTCTTTCCGGCGTTTCTTGCGGAAATGAGGATGCCCCCAAAGGCAAGTTCTGTCCTGTTGCCGATCGACCGGCTGCGAAGGGTCAAGCGCGGCATGAACAACCGTTACATTCCCGCTCGTCCAGGTCAGCGGCCGATCTTGTAACCAGTCCAGAAGCGGTTGTCCCATCGCTTGCTGCAGTTGTTCGGCAACGGCTTGCGGGTTGGACCGGTCAATATCCGCAAGCCCAAACGAAGCCAAAGTCTGAGCACCGCCATTATACAGCCAGACACGCGCCATCCGTGTTGGATCGGACAAAAACCCAAGCAGCATATCTTCGTGATTGCCTTTCAGGCAGATCGCCCGCGTTTCGGGGTTCGTGTCGAGGTGATGTAGCTGACGCAACACCTGCGCGCTGTATCCGCCCCGGTCAACATAGTCGCCTACAAACACCACCGGACAGTCGTTATCCAGCGCAGGCAGGAGCCGTTGTAAAAGATCCAACCTCCCATGAATGTCTCCGATTGCGTAGAATTTTTCTGTAGGCGCCAATGAATGCAGATTCACCGTCTGATCAGGCGGTGTTTGAGATGCGATAAGCCTTTTGATCCATCCGGTTAACATAAGACCTGCTGCCCAATGCGGCAAAGTATGAAGCGGAATTCGCCAAATGCAGACGTTGATATTGGCAGCCTGCCCAACATCAGCCCCAAAATGAAAATGGTCGGTCCCAAGGGTTGGAACCGACCGATTCTGTTTATCCGCCGAAATCGTCGAGCATGATGTCTTCGCGGTCCACGCCCAGATCCAGCAGCATGTTGATGACCGACTGGTTCATGATTGGCGGACCACACATGTAGTATTCGCAATCCTCGGGTGCGGGGTGGTTCTTCAGATATTCCTCGAACAAAACGTTGTGGATAAAGCCAGTGTAGCCTTTCCAGTCATCCTCGGGCTGGGCGTCCGACAACGCAACGTGCCATTCGAAATTGTCGAATTCCTTGGCTAGCGTGTCGAAATCTTCGACAAAGAACATCTCTTTCTTCGACCGCGCTCCATACCAGAAGCTGATCTTGCGGTTGCGGTTTTCAAGGCGTTTGAGCTGGTCAAAGATATGGCTGCGCATTGGGGCCATACCAGCACCACCACCGATGAAGACCATCTCTTTTTCTGTCTCGCGAGCAAAGAACTCACCAAAGGGACCTGAGATTGTGACCTTGTCGCCCGGTTTCAGGTTGAAAATATACGACGACATCTGACCCGGAGGGATACCTTCGGACCCAGGAGGGGGCGAAGCCACGCGGACGTTCAGCATGATCATGCCTTTTTCATCCGGATAGTTTGCCATGGAATAGGCGCGTTCGATCGGTTCGGCGACGACGGATTTGTACTGCCATAGATTGAAGCGATCCCAATCCTCGCGATATTCTTCTTCTACGTCGAAATCCGTATAGGCGAGTTGGTGTGCAGGCGCTTCGATTTGGATGTAACCACCAGCGCGGAAATTCACATCCTCACCTTCCGGGAGGTCCAGCGTCAGGGCTTTGATAAAGGTCGCCACATTCTCGTTCGAGCGAACTGTGCATTCCCATTTCTTGACGCCGAAGACCTCTTCGGGAACTTCGATGTCCATATCCTGCTTGACTGCAACCTGACAGGATAGCCGGTCACCACAAGACGCCTCGCGCTTGGTGATATGGCTTTCCTCGGTCGGCAGGATCGAGCCACCGCCGGAATGCACGCGCACGCGACATTGCGCGCAGGTGCCACCACCACCACAAGCGGAGGGTACGAATAGCTTCTCTGCCGCAAGCGTCTGCAGCAGCTTGCCACCCGCCGGAACCGAGATTGTTTTCTCACCATTGATGGTGATGTTCACGTTACCGGTTGAAACCAGCTTGGACCGCGCCGCCATGATGATGGCAACCAAACCAAGAACGATAACGGTGAAAAGGGCTACACCTAAGCCAAAGGTTTCCATTCCGCCCTCCTTACAGTTTCACGCCCGAGAAGGACATGAAGGCCATCGCCATCAGTCCAGCGGTGATGAAAGTGATGCCCAGGCCTTGCAGACCATCGGGAATGTCCGAATACTTCAGCTTTTCCCGAACACCCGCCATCGCGGTAATCGCCAGAGCCCAGCCAAAGCCAGAGGACAGACCGTAAGTCGCCGCTTCGGCAAAATTGTAGTCACGTTCCACCATGAACAGTGAACCACCCAAAATGGCGCAGTTCACTGTGATCAGCGGCAGGAAAATCCCCAGCGCGTTGTAGAGTGGGGGGAAATACTTATCCAGCACCATCTCTAGGATCTGAACCATCGCTGCGATCACGCCGATATACGAGATCAGTCCAAGGAACGTCAGGTCCACATCCGGGAAACCTGCCCAAGCCAGAGCACCTGGTTTCAGCAGATAGTTCAGCAGCAGATTATTCGCCGGCACGGTGATGGCCTGCACCACCATGACCGAGATGCCCAGACCCAGCGCAGTTGAAATCTTCTTCGAAACAGCGATGAAGGTACACATCCCCAGAAAGAAGCTGAGCGCAAGGTTTTCGACAAAGATGGCCTTTACGGCCAGTGAAATCAGACCTTCCATCAGTGGGCCTCTACCTGCTGGATTTTGTATTCACGCTCTTCCACCTGGTTCGGCTTCCATGTGCGGAAGGCCCAGATGATCAGACCGATGATGAAGAAAGCCGACGGCGGCAGCAGCAGCATGCCGTTGGGCACATACCAGCCGCCGTTGTTGACGGTTTCCAGAATAGTGACGCCGAACAGTGACCCGGCGCCAAACAGCTCACGAATGAAACCGACCAGCAGCAGGATCAGTCCATAGCCCATTCCGTTGCCCATACCGTCGATGAAAGACGCGACCGGAGGGTTTTTCATGGCAAACGCTTCGGCCCGGCCCATCACGATACAGTTGGTGATGATCAGGCCCACAAAGACCGACAGGGTTTTTGATATTTCAAACGCATAGGCCTTGAGGATCTGGTCCACCAGGATCACCAGCGAGGCGATGATCACCATCTGCACAATAATCCGGATTGAACCGGGGATCTGGTTGCGTAGGCATGAGATGAAGAACGACGAGAACGAGGTTACAAAGATCACCGCCAGCGCCATCACCATCGACACCTGCAGCGACGAGGTCACCGCCAGCGCCGAACAGATGCCCAGCACCTGCAGCGTGATCGGGTTGTTGTCGACAAGCGGGTCGACCAGCATCTCTTTCTTGGTCTGAGACATCAAAGCTCTCCTGCTTGCAGTTTGGCCAGGAACGGAGCGTAGCCCGCGTCGCCCATCCAGAATTTCACCAGGTTGTCGACACCAACCGAAGTCAGCGTGGCGCCTGCCAGCGCATCGACATAGAAATCAGGACCTGCTGCGGGTTGCGACTTGGCGACGGTGATTTGCAGATCGCCTGCATCATCGCGCAGCTTTTTGCCATTCCACAGCGCCTTCCAGCGAGGATTGTCCACTTCGGCGCCAAGGCCCGGTGTCTCACCGTGCTGATAGAACTGCAGGCCGTAGATATCGTTGCCGTTGTTTTCCAGCGCGATGAAACCATAAAGCGTAGACCACAGGCCATAACCGTGAAGCGGCAGGATTACCTTGTCGAGCGCCCCAGCATCATCACGCAGCAGATAGATCACGCGGTACTTGGACTTGCGCCCGATCCCAGCCGGGTCATCGTTCAAAGCGACGCTCAGTTCTGGATCGCTGGCAGCAGCGATATCATCGAAGGTGGTCGCGTCGAACTGATCGTCAACGAATTCACCTGTAGACAATTCCAGTACATGCGGCTCAAAGGCAGCGAATGCCTCGGTCACATCAATGCCTGGTTCGTAGATGCCGGCAACTTGCAGAACGTTGACTTGCTTATCCTTCAAACGGTTGATTTCCTGCACAGGGCGCAGGCTGACCGCAGCAGCAGACACGACCATCGAGGCTACAAGGCAGACGGCAACGGCAACAAAGATAGTCTTGCCAACCGAATCTGGCGAAGCAGCCAGAAACTTGGCAATCGCTCCCTTGGGTTCATTGGATTGCGTATCAGACATGGCGACGCGCCCTCCGTTTGATGTTTGCCTGGACGACGAAATAGTCGATCAGCGGCGCAAAAACGTTTCCGAACAAGATTGCCAGCATCATACCTTCTGGGAAAGCTGGGTTAATGACGCGGATCATCACAACCATGATACCAATCAGCGCGCCATAGATGTAGCGGCCCATATTGGTGTGGCTGGCCGAAACGGGCTCAGTTACCATGAACGCCAGACCAAAGGCGTAGCCCCCAAGAACGATATGCCAGTACCAAGGCATCGCGAACATCGGATTTGTGTCCGATCCGATCAGATTCAGCAGAAGCGTGAAGCCTATGGTGCCCGCAAGACAGCCCACAATCAGGCGATAATTGGCAATCTTGGTCGTCAGCAGGAAGGCCAGGCCGATCATGCAAGCCAGCGTCGATGTCTCTCCAAAGCTACCCTGAATTTGCCCGAAGAACGCATTGGCCCAGGTGATCCCGTCGGCCGCCAGTGCCTGAACGCCTTCAGCAGCGGAGATGCCCAATGCAGTCGCACCGGAAAATCCGTCCACCGGGGTCCAGACTGAATCCCCCGACATTTGCGCGGGATAGGCGAAATATAGGAAAGCACGCCCGACCAACGCTGGGTTAAGGAAGTTCTTGCCCGTACCGCCAAATACTTCCTTACCGATCACGACACCGAAAATGATGCCTAACGCGACCTGCCACAATGGCGCAGTCGCAGGCATAATCAGGGTGTAAAGCATAGAGGTAACTAGAAAACCCTCGTTGACCTCATGGCCGCGCACAGTGGCGAAGATGACCTCAAAAATACCGCCCGCAACCAGTGTGGTGATGTAGATCGGAAGGAAATACATCAATCCATGCACCACATTGGCGAAAATGCTGTCAGGGTTCAGCGAGATACCGAACATCTGCAGGATCGCAATCCGCCATCCTGTTGCCGAATCCGGTCCTAGCGTGGCGATGGCCGAGTTTGCCTGATAGCCGGTGTTATACATCCCCCAGAGGATTGCGGGGATCGTAGCAATCACGACGTAGGTCATGATCCGCTTCATATCCACGTAAGAGCGCGCATGCGGCGCGACGGTCGTGACGGTTTTCGGAGTGTAGATAAAACTTTCCACCATCTCGTAGATGGGGAAATATTTTTCGTACTTGCCGCCCTTGGTAAAGTTCGGCTCGATCCGATCGAAGAAGCTGCGCAAACCCATGTGGATCAGCCCTCCTTTTCAATCTTGGTGAGGCAGTCGCGCAGCGCCAGCCCATATTCATATTTCGCAGGGCAGGCAAAGCCCACAAGGCCCAGGTCTTCTTCGTCCAGTTCCAGTGCACCCAGCGCCTGCGCGGTGTCGGTGTCCATCACCAATAGCGCCCGCAGCAATTGCGTCGGCAGATAATCCTGGGGCATAAGCTCTTCAAATACACCCGTCGGCACCATCGCGCGGCGACCACCGTTCAGGTTTGACGTGAATGAATAGAGTTTCTTGGCAAAAGCCGATCCCAAAACAGGCTGTACCGCATATTTCGAAGGCATAGGAAGAATCCAGCCCAGTGTGTGCTGATCATGATCTTCGCGAATAATGCTGATCTGGCGCGCAAAACGGCCCAGATAGGCGGTCGGACCATCGGCATGCTGCCCCGACAAGATCGACCCCGAGATGATCCGCGCGATCCCGTCGACGTTCACTTCATCCCGGGTCAGGTCATCCGTCGACGCGCCCATCACGGTGCGGATCAGGCGCGGCTGGCGCGCGCCCGGTCCAGACAGAGCAATCACGATGTTTGAATCCAGATGACCGGTCTGCATCAGGCGGCCGATCGCGATCACGTCCTGGTAGCCAATGGTCCAAACCTGCTTGTCCGCTCCCAGCGGCTCAAGGAAGTGAATATGAGTTCCAGCAAGGCCCGAGGGGTGTGGGCCGGAAAACGCAGCCGCTTCGATACCTGGCAGATCGGAACCGGGGATGGATGCCCCCTCTTGCTGGCACAGATACGTTTTGCCATCGGTCAGATTTGAGACAGCTGCAAGACCAGCCGCAAATGCCTCGCCCGCATCCGCAATAACCAATGCCGCATCACCTGCCAGTGGATCGCTGTCCATGGCTGTCACGAAGATTGCTGTAGGCTTGGAGCCTGGTTCGGGCATCTTTGAATAAGGACGTGTCCGGAAAGAAGTCCACAGCCCGGCCGCGCATAGCTTGGCCGTAACACCTTCGGCGGTCTCGGCATCGCCGGTGCCCGAGAAATCTATGCCGGCGTCATTGGCATCCGAAACCTCGATCACCACGCTCTGCAATACACGCCGCGCCCCGCGATTAATTGCCACGACCTTGCCGGTCAGCGGCGCGACCATCATCGCGTCGGGCGCATCCTTGTGGCAGAACAACGGCGTTCCTCGCTGGACCGCGTCGCCCTCTTGCACCAGCATCTTGGGCTTTAATCCGATATAATCACTGCCCAGAACGGCAACCGACGAGAATTCAGGCCCCGGCTGGATTTTCTGTTCGGGCGCGCCTTCAACCGGCAAATCCAACCCTTTTTTTAGTTTGAAAGTTTGCATGTTGCTACGTTCTTCCAAGCCTTTGTCCTGCGCCTGCTGCGCGCCATCTTACAATGATGCTAGGAAATAACACGAAATTTCCCGTCTGTCCGGTCGCGAAAGCGCCATTATCCGACCAGAATCCGCAGGCGTATTTCCGATCACGGCTCCTTTACGCGGGGATGAGTGCAAACGCAAACCTGTTACCGCCCAAAATCGAAAAGGAATGTCACATTCTTTTGAGCTTACGGTCGTTCAGAACAATTTGCCCATTTAATTTGCGTGTCGCACAGGCTGATCAACCGGTGTAAGCAACCACAATGGACAACAATGATAAATTCGAGATTTTTCTGATTGCCACTCCAGGGCTCGAAACGCCTTTGTGTGCCGAGGCCATCGAGCGCGGATTCTCGAGCGCCAGGATCGTTCCAGGTGGTGTCGTGTGCCGTGGCGATTGGCCGGAAGTCTGGCGCGCCAATCTGGAATTGCGCGGTGCCAACAAGGTTCTGGTGCGACTGGGCAGTTTCCCCGCCGTGCATTTGGCGCAATTGGACAAGCGCGCCCGAAAATTCCCGTGGGCGAGTTATCTCAGGCCAGACATTCCCGTGAAGGTCGAAGCAACCTGCCGTAAATCTCGTATCTATCATGCAGGAGCGGCGCGACAGCGCATCGAACAAGCCATATCCGAGGGGCTCGGCACCTCAATCTCACTCGATGGCAAAGTCCGCGTGCTGCTACGAATCGAAAAAGACATATGCACGATCTCCGTCGACACATCCGGCGAGCTCTTGCACAAGCGCGGTCATAAGCCTGCAGTCGCCAAGGCCCCGATGCGGGAAACAATGGCCGCGATGTTCCTGCGTGAGTGTGGGTTTGACGGGTCTGAACCGGTTCTGGACCCGATGTGTGGCTCTGGAACATTCGTTATCGAAGCGGCTGAAATTGCACTTGGTCTGCCCCCAGGCCGCTCACGTCAGTTCGCATTCCAAGATTTGGCAAGCTTCGATCCAGATGTCTGGCAAAAAATGCGCACTCGTATCGGTCAACCCGAAACAGAGCTGAGATTCTTTGGCTCAGATCGCAATACAGGCGCGATTGAGGCTTCACGCTCGAACGCCCGACAGGCACAAGTGGATCATGCCACCCGATTTCAGCACTGTTCGGTCAGTGATATCAAGCCGCCAGAAGGCCCAGCTGGGCTGGTCATCGTCAATCCGCCCTATGGGGCACGCATCGGTGATGAAAAGCGCCTGCGGTCGCTCTATGGCAGTTTAGGCAAGGTATTATCCAGTCGTTTCCAGCGATGGCGTGTGGGCATCATCACCACCACACCCGGACTTGCCCGCGCAACGCGATTGCCAATGCTTCCCCCCGGCCCAATCGTTGATCACGGCGGAACAAAAATCCGACTGTATCGAACCGATCCGTTGCAGTGACTCAGCGAATTCGCGGATCAGGCGAAGGGTTAAAACCACCCCTCGAATCCAGCGACGACATATGTGTGTACGCCCAAAATCCCTCTTGCACATCGATATGACGAGGTATAGATCACGCGCCACGGTCGGAGTGTAGCTCAGCCTGGTAGAGCACTGTCTTCGGGAGGCAGGGGTCGGAGGTTCGAATCCTCTCACTCCGACCAATAAAACAAGGCGCCCGAGGGCGCCTTTGTTGTTTTTGAGACAGTGACTCCGAGGTTCGTTGAATCTGAGCGTTAGTCGAACTCCAACGCACTGGCAGCCTTACGCAAGTGTTCAGGGCTGTAGCGCACGTAGGCGGACGCGGTGATCCGGGAATCTGAATGGCCTAGAAACTGTGCGATCTCCTCCATCGAGATACTTGCTTCAGCCATATGAACAGCTTCCGTGTGCCGCTGGACGTGCGGCGACACGTCAGGTAGGCCTGCCACGATTGCGGCCGCCTTGAAGCCTTTCTTGATTGACTTTCCCGATCCGCCGGCCCACTCCACGACATAGCCAGATAATGCAGCCTTCAGGGCGTTCAAAAGCGCAGCATAAAGGCTCCTGGTCATGGGGACGATGGCCCTGCCCTTCCTCTGTCCGTCACCAGTGCGGAGATTGATCTGACGACGTTCAAAATCGACCCGATCCTATGTGAGTTATAACACAGCCCTAACCCTAGCCGCAGTCGACCGCCAAGAGCTGTGAAATCTCCCGGCGCGTCAGATACCGCTCCTTGGGGGCCGGTTTGCAGGGGCGCTCGATGTAGGGTGAGCGAGGCGCTGAGCCATTCCTCGCCCACTTGCGTGATCGGGCCCATTGTTTGCGACTCAAACCCATCAAACAGATCCAGCTGTTGCTGGTTTCCATTTTCTCAAACCCAAGTTGTCCCTTCGACTCACGCTCTGGCCGACCACAACAGAGCCGATAACTATGGCTGCTCCTATAGACTGAGTGAGGCTAAGCGTTTGTCCCAAGTAAACCCAGCCGAGCACGACAGCTGTTACAGGACTCATCATGCCGAGCATCGAAACTGCACTGGGTTCCAGGCGCGCTATGCCACGAAACCAAAGAGCATAGGTTGCTGCAGCACCGATCAACCCAAGCCAAATAAGCCCGGCGACATTTGTCGCGCTGAGCGCAGATAAAGGCGGCTCAAGGAACAGTGCGACTGGCAGCAGTATCAAACCACCGGCTGTTAATTGCCACGCTGTGAAACTCAGCGCCGAAACCGGAGGTTGCCATTTCCGGCTGAGAACAGTGCCAGCAGCCATTGACGCGGCTCCTCCCAAACCCGCTGCTATACCGATCCAATCAAGTTGTGCTTCAGGTCCGATCAGCAGCAGGGAAACACCCATTGCGCCAGTCGCGGCGGCGCCGAGCGCACCAAGTCGGATTGGGGTTCCCAGCCATCCCCACGCCATCAAAATCACGATCATCGCTTGCAACGATCCTAGGGTGGCGGCCACACCACCGGGTAACCTATACGCAGCAACGAAGAGGAGCACCCAGAACAGAGCGAAATTGAGGCTGCCTAAGACGAAAACTCGACCAAGCCATTCGCGTGGTGGAACGCAGCGCGTCACTGCAAGCAACAACAAGCCAGCAGGCAGAGCTCGTAACGCAGCCAGGGTAATCGGATAGCCAGCCGGGAGCGCTTCGGTAGTTACCAGATAAGTGCTTCCCCATACCGCTGGGGCGAGTGAGGTGAGAAGAATATCGGTTGAACGTGACATAGTATGTCTCCCGGCTGAGGCGTTTGAGAATTTGAGTGAGACGTCAGAGGCGCGCGGGTTACGCTGCTTCCGCTTGTAGGTTTGATCCAACGAGGCACGCTGCAATCCTTGCAACATGAGCGCCCTGGAACCGCGCTCCGGCCAGGTCAATTTCGGTAGGTGTGCGGGCACCATCAGCACCGGCGATCGTTCCGGCACCATATGGTGCGCCGCCAATGATATCTTCTGATGTAGTCTGGCCAGCAAATGTGTAGGGCATTCCGGCAATCAGCATCCCAAAGTGTTGAAGAGGAACTTGCGTTGTCAGAAGGGTGGCCTCGAGCCCGCCATGTTGCGAACCTGTTGATGCAAAGACCGCTCCGTCCTTACCAACCAGTGCATTCCTTGCCCAAAGCCCTCCCGCCTGGTCAAGGAAGGACTTCATTTGGCCAGCCATCATGCCAAATCGGGTCGGTGTTCCAATGATGATTGCATCATAGTTTTCCAGATCTGTCGGCAAGGCGGCAGGTGTATCATCTACGACATAGCCAGCCTGCTGACGGACCTCTTCAGGGACGGTTTCGGGCACACGTCGAACGTCAACTTCAGTGCCGGGAACACTTCTGGCGCCTTCAGCTTCGGCATTGGCCAATGTGCGGACGTGGCCATAGCTTGAATAGTAGAGAACGAGAATACGTGACATAGGATACCTCTCAGGGCTGCAACTTGTTCCCTGAGAGAATGGAATTTGTTGCGCCGCCAATTAAGGCGCGCCCTTTGACATCACTCTTTACATGTATTGAACAATGTCACGACCTGAGAGCCAGGCGCAGATGATCAAGAAAGGCTGTGACCTTTGCATCCATTCCCAAGCGAGATGCTGTAACGGCGAATACTTCCGGCGCAGGCAGCTCGTGGTCAGGAAGAACTCGCACCAAGGCCCCGCTGGCTTCGGGAGCATCAGAGACGAACTCGGGCAGAGTTCCGATACCTTGCCCCGCTATCAGCAGATCCCGCAAAACGAGGCTGTTGCCGACGCGCACACGCGGATCAAGCTCTAATGTTGTGACACCTTCGGCGGTCGAGAGTTTCCAGCTCGTCAAATGATCAGCTAGCAAAAAGCCGATGATTGCGTGGGTTTTCAGATCCGCCGGCTGGGTCGGCGTCCCACATCGCTCCAAATAGTCTGGAGACCCAAATATTCTTTGCCGCATCACGCCGATCCGTCGGGCAACAAGTGCCGAATCCGGCATGGCAGCACGGATACGTATCGATAGATCGAACCCGCCCTCGACCATATCGATCACCTTGTCGTCCATCGAAAGCGTAAAACGCAGATCTGGATAGGTTTCCAAGAACTCTGGAAGCATCGGTGCGATAACGGTCTGGCCGAAAGAACTTGATGCATTCACCCGAAGATGCCCGCGCACTGCTTTTGAACCATCCCTGATGGCTTGCTCCGTTTTCTCGACCGCGTCGAGTATTCCAATTGCATCTTGGTAGTAGAGACTGCCGGTGTCAGTCAGTGACATGGATCGGGTCGTTCTGGTGAGAAGAACGGTTCCTAGACTTTCTTCCAGAAGCTTGATTTCTCTGCTGAGAAGCGCGGGAGAAACACAAAGATCTTCCGCCGCACGGGCAAAACTACCGCGTTCAACGATACGGCGAAAAGCTTGCATGACTGACAGTTTGTCCAAGTTATCACCCTTCGAAAAAGCTGCTTTTGATGTGTTACGCGATAGATCGGGTCTACGACATGCCCAAACTCACATTCTTTCAGGTCGAGCTGATCCAGTTCAATTCTTTTTGCGGAGCATCCACCACACCTGTGAACTTGAGTTCGGGAACAGTTTTCGGTTCTGAGAGCTCCTTCCTACAATCTCCCGTTACCAGCCAACCTAATGGATTAAGCGCCGCAATAGCTGCACTCGCCGTAGGGTCAGGTCAGTGACTACATTGGTGCGAGGTCATTGATCAGCAGTCTACCGAATGTCGAATGGTTGTTGGGTGACCGCGGATATGATGCCGATTGGATCGTAGAAGTGTCGAAAGACAAAGGGATACGCGCGTGCATCCCAGGCCGCAAACGGCGCAAGACGCTGTCCGATACGACAATCGCCGATACAAACGCTGCAATCGAGTTGAGATCGTGTTTGGCAGATAGAAGTACTGGCGCCGTGTGGCGACACGGTACGACAGGTGCCCCAAAATCTTCCTCTCGGCAATCGCTTTCGCCGCTTTGATCATCTATTGGCTATGAGTCCTAAGCCTAAGCGCCCAAACTTGATCAGATGTAATCAACTGCTTTTTTTGGTTCTTGCAGCGGCACGCCAATGATCCGTTGGTGGCTTGTTCAATAGGCTTTGGGTGCGGATCTTCATTGCGGTTGAGGCGGGATCCTCGTTTCGCGCCTGGTCTGCGGCCTCGAATGCGGCAACTGCCTGCTTGAACCGCCCTGCCCTATAGTGTGCAAGGCCTTGTTCGTAGAGCTTGATCCAAGCAAGAGATTCGGCGGACCCATCCTTCATGGCGATCAGTTCATAGACCACCAATTCTTCGGTGCGTCCAGACACGGTTAGCGTGTCAAGCTCGCGGACAACTATCGAATCGGCCGCCTGGCGTTTCGTTTCCGGCCCGATCAGGATCAGCGTGCCATAGTCCTTGTTGGCCCCTTCCAATCGGCTGGCAACGTTCACGACATCGCCAATTGCGGTGTAATTCAACCGTTCTTTTGAACCGATATTTCCCACCAGAGCATCGCCACTGTTCAGCCCGATCTTTACGCGCAAAGGGTTGCCAGCCTCATCTTCAATTCCGGACGCGTCTACGGCATTGACTAGTTCCAAGGCTGCTCGGCAAGCATTTATAGCATGGTTGGTATCTTTGCGCGGCGCTCCCCAAAACGCCATCACAGCATCGCCAATGAATTTATCGATTGTCCCACCGTTTTGAATGATGGCCGTAGAGGCCGCGCTAAAGAAAGGTTCCATCAATTGGACGATTTTGGGACCGAGTTTTTCAGACATTCCCGTAAAACCCGTGACATCGCAAAACAGCACCGAAATCTGTTTCATGTCTCCACCTGGCTGCGTCTTGATACCCTCAGCAACCAGCATGCGCACCAGATCGGTGGGCACGTATTTTCGGAACGCTGACAGACCTGCAGCCATACTTGCGGTTGCCGCAGAAAGATTTTCAAGCTCAGACAGTTTGGAGGGCCTACGCGCAATCCGTTCAACGTCAAAGCGCTCAATTTTACCAAGGTCTTCGGCAATGAGCGCCAACGGATTTGCTACAATTCTGCGGATCAGCCAGATCGCAAGTCCGCTTGCAACAACCACTACAACGATAAAAACGTAAATCAGGTTAATCAGCGTTTCATCAATGCCCGAAAGAAAGGCCGCTTCAGGTATGACTGTCGCAACGCGCCAGCCGTAAAACCCCAGTGGGGTAAGTGCCACCACATAAGGCACTCCGTCGATGACGATACGTTTCGTCAAAGTGCCTGGAGCATTCGTTTGGGGGTCAGCCAACAGCTTCTCGCCTGAGATCATGGCGACTTCATAGAGTTCGCCCTCGCCCATGCGCGCAGGAGTAATCTCATCTGCTTTAGCATCAGGTACAGCAATAACTTTTCCATCGGCGTTCAGGATAAAGGCAGCACCGAATTCGCCGGGCGCGAGCGTGGCAAGAAAGCGAGACAAACGATCCGTTTCGATCGCAACGGCCAGAACCCCTTGCCGCCTTCGGTTGACGTCTATTGGACCGGCAAAGGCGTAAATGGTTTTGTTACTATCCGGAAGGTTACGTGCTTCGATCCACCCGGCTGAGTTGAGGCCCATAAAGTTCTCAAACCAGGCATGTTCGCGCGGATCATAGGATGTTTCAGTAAAGGTCCGCTCTTCAAACTGGATGTCACCGGGAATGAAGATGTAGCGGTCTTTCCGTAGCATTCGGTTCCGGATACTTTCGTCGATTTCAATCATCTCGAGCCCGCCGTCACCCAAGCGATGCGATGCGAAAAAATTCCCATCTGGCCAGCCGAAGAAAATCCACGAGATATTTGGCTGTGCCTGCAATTGCGATAGAAAAACAAACTCTCGCTTATCCGCCTGCCGCGTTGCAATGACGTTCTGAACAAAGATAGTGCGAACAGCTGCCCAAGCGGCTTCGGCTGAACTTAGGGTCGCGCCCACCTCGATGCGGACTGTGTTTGCAATCTGGCCGTTAATTTCAGCTGCGAGCATACGGCTATTGTGTCGCGCTGTTGTCCACCACAGGGAGTGGACGATAAACGTCGACACCCCGATGGACACAGCCACCAGAATTGACACAGCGATGCCCACGCTAAATCGCAACTAAATCTCCGACAACAACGTCAAGTGCCTCAGTATTGAATTGAGACTGTGAGGAGGGCAAAGCTTTCTTAGATCCAATACAGAATTCTCACGTATCTGTTAGGTGCAAACTAATAGCTTTGTCGAAGCTGCCAACTTAACACTATCGGCTGTGCCTGATCTTCGACGTTTTTCCAGATGCTTCGCACAGATCGAATTGCAGCCCAATTCGGACCTTGAGCGGAGCGTTCAGACTCTGCGAGATCAGCCTATTAAGCGGTCATTAGTCCGGGACAACACAAAGGAATCCAGTGTCGTTTCGATTTGGTGAACGCCTTTCCAACACCCAATTTCAGATTGGGTGATCCTGTCCTGCAAGGTCATGAACAAGTTTTATCCCCCTATCAAAACACAAACGTCTCACGGTGAAGCCTTGCTTCCTCGAGGCCCAAATCGTTGAGCGCCGCTTCAGAACTGGTCATCAAAGTTTCAGGGCCGCACATATATACATCTCGCATTCCGAGATGCGCGACCGATTGAATGTCTTTGCTATGCATGCGTCGCTCCTGAAGCTGCAGCGGCTGATCGGTGAATGCTGCGTTCAGATCATCGCGAGCGGATTTCGCAGCCAATGCGTTTTCGCCTGCGCTTTGAAACGCGACAATACGCAGTGTCACCTGGTCCGAAACAGAGCTGTTTTTTTTCGCAAAGTGCTGCAGAATTGCAATGTCATCGTCCCGACCGGAAAACAGAAACACGATATCGATGGGCTGGTCCTGCGGGTAAGTCTCTACCACTTGTTTGACTCCGTCCCACATCACCATGAACGGGGTGATGCCAACGCCACCCGCGATCCAAAGCATCTTTGCTGGGAACTTTGGGGGGCTGCCCTCAGCCACTTCGGAAAAACAGGAAAAGCCCGCTCCGGTGCCCTTGAATTTAACTGGAAGATTGTACGTGATCAGCTTCTCCGCATAGTTGTGCAGGAGGTTGGACATCAGACCGCCTGGTTTGCGTTTGACCGTAACACTGATCCGATTGGTCGTGCGAAACGCGTTGTTCTCTTCGTCAAACTTTGGCGCTCCGGAAAGCGTCCATGTGCGGACGTAGTCCTCGTTCACAAGCTGAGGGTTTGTCTCGTTCATGTGGCTGTATCCGGCGTCCACCAGGTCGGAGAAGTCAAAGACGCCAAAACCACCAGGCAATGGGGCATTGATTGCCTCAGACAACTCGAATTCGAAAGTACTGATTGTGCTGGACAGGGGTTTTGTAGCGATAAGCTTGGCGGTCAGCGGGATAGCGGCGTCGTGCGCCTTGATTGCATGCCCCATCTTCTCCAACTCTGCGCGCAAATATTTGACCGGCGGATTGTAGGGGGAGAGTTGCTCTTTTGATGCCAGCTTGAGGTTTAGGCCTCCACGCACAAAAACCGCGCCCGTTACCTTGATACGTGTCAGCAGGCTCACGCGCGGCATCAGCGCATCTGCGTCATCCCCAAGCAGATTTTCAGCATCCCCCGTAATGTAGAGGATCTCACCGGTTTCAAAGTCTGGAAAGACCAGCCCAACCTTCGGGTCCGTTTCGATATTGCCCAGCGACTGGTAGAAGCGATTGCCAGAATGATCGGGCAGAACCAAATAGGTCGTAACCCGCGCCCCGTCGTTCTCCTCGTAGAGCCGGGTAAAGCCGGGCGCGCCGCCGCGATGATTGACGCCCATATCGGTCTGAGCGCCTGCAGTGGTGGCATCGCTTGTATGTTTTGTCGCCAAGAACAAGGTGCTGGCGCGCGCTACGACGGATTTGGCCTCATTCGACAGCACAGATGAGTGCACATCGAAGCCGTCATGGATAATTTCAGGGTTGCGTCGCGTGTGCCCTAAGGAACGGACTGTAATGTACTTTGGACAGTTCCCCAAGTGCTGATCGGACAACAGTTGTAACCTGATCTTCTCCTCGCCCTCGACATCTGCGGTACGTATGGAGCCCGCAATTTTGTTTCGTCGGCGGTTACCGAAATCGATCCCAACCCCGGCAAAGAGCCGCGCTTCAAGGCCCGATGCGGGATCCTGGCTCACAGCACGCACAAAGGGATCATGCGGATTGGTTTCCGCGACCACATGCGTGGTGTTCTGGCCCGCAACCTGAATGCCAACAGAAGGGTCGCTGTCTGATTGTGTAACCAGAAGGCTGACCCACGGACGCCCATTACGATCAAGCGTTGCGAGCGGCAAATAGGACAGACCCGCAAAGAAATCCGCATGCTGTTTCGGCATGTCGCTTTCGATGTAGTGCGGAATCGCATCGCTCACCTCTTTGGGAGTGTGACGCCGCTCTTGCAGCATCAACTCACCTCTGTGCGATTTATGTATCTGTGCCATCGCTTGATCCTTTCACCTGAGCCACGCTAGAGCCCGAGATCGCTCAGACCGGGGTGGTCATCCGGACGGCGCCCCGGCGGCCAGCGGAACTTTCGATCCGCCTCTTGGATGGGGTGTTCATTGATGCTGGCAAACCGGCGTTCCATGTAGCCATCCTTGTCGAACTCCCAATTTTCATTGCCATAGGCCCGGAACCAGTTTCCGCCGTCATCGTGGTACTCATAGGCGTAGCGGACCGCGATGCGATTGCCGTCATGTGCCCAAAGCTCTTTGATCAGACGGTAGTCCAGTTCCTTGGCCCATTTCCGGGTCAAGAACTCCTCAATCTGATCGCGCCCTTGGGGAAACTCGATCCGGTTGCGCCACTTGCTGTCCGGCGTGTAGGCCAGCGCGACCTTGGCCGGATCCCGGCCGTTCCAGCCGTCCTCAGCCAGGCGCACCTTTTGAATGGCGGTTTCTTTTGAGAACGGTGGCAAAGGATGCCGTTGGGCTTCGGTCGCCATGGGTTTGCCCTTTCACTCTGCAACAAGACCAACAGCCGTCGCCGGCATCGCTTCAAAACCGGGCAAGGCCTCAAACCGAGCGAGCCAGGCACGGACATTCGGGTATGGCTCGAGAGAGACATTCCCCTCCGGCGCGTGTGCCGTATAGGAGTAGCTAGCCACGTCAGCGATGGTGGGCTGCTCGCCAACGAGCCAGTCGCGACCCGTGAGACCACGCTCCAGTTTCTGCATCGCTTTTTCCGCAGTCGCGGCTGCAAAGTTCGGGTCCAGCGGCGCGCCAAAGACGGTGATCAACCGCGCAGCGCAGGAACCAAACGCAATCTCTCCAGCCGCTAAAGTAAGCCAACGCTGCACATTTGCTTCTCCGACCGCATCACTTGGTATCCAATCAGGCGCATATGTCCGCGCAAGATAGACAAGAATCGCGTTCGAGTCGGACACAACAACCTCGCCATCCTCAAGGACGGGCACTTGCCCATTTGGGTTCATGGCAAGAAATTCAGGCGACTTATGCGCGCCAGCTGCTAGATCGACGGGAACAACCTCATGTGCAATCCCGGCAAGTTTCGCAAAGACCAAAGCGCGGTGTGCATGGCCAGATTTGGCGAAATGGTGAATACGAACAGCGTTGGACATGGGTTTCTCCGGTTGGTTGCAGGTGTTGAACAAGCAATACACATTGCGCTTCTTGATGATAATCTCCTATATTTGACGAACTTTAAGCCCTCAGAAGGCGCAATGGGATGGACAAGATAGACCGCATGCGGGCCTTTGCGCTGGTTGCAAAGAACACGTCGTTCACCGTCGCTGCGCAGCGCATGGGGCGGTCTGCGCGTTTGGTCAGTAAGTACGTAGCTGATCTGGAAAACGCGCTTGGTGTACAGCTGCTCAATCGCACGACCCGCAGCGTGTCGTTGACAGATGCGGGTGCAACATACCTGATGTTGTGCGAGCCGCTTCTCGACGGATTCGACGAACTCGAAGACAGGGTCAGAAATGAGCAGGCGTCCCTTCGCGGTGTGATCCATATCTCGGCGCCAACGGGGTTTGGCGCATTGCGGTTGGTACCTTCGCTCGCAAAATTCGCTGAGAAACACCCCCATGTAGAGCTCGATCTGAAGTTTTCTGATCGCAGAGCGTCGATTGTTGAAGAAGGCCTCGACCTTGCTGTCAGGATTGGCCCAATGCGGGACAGCTCGCTCAAGGTTCGGCAATTGGGCCGCATGCCCTTGGTTGTCTGTGCCTCACCCACCTATTTGGAACGCGCAGGGCGCCCGGACCATCCCCGGGCACTGGCCAAACATGAGTGCATTCTCGATGGCAATATGACAGAGCCTACAGTGTGGAGGTTCGACTTCGGCGGCCAAGAAGAGGCTGTCCAAGTGACCGGACGCTTCCGAATGAACGCTCCCGCTGCGTCAGCTCGCCTTGCTGAACAAGGCGCCGCCATCGCACGGTGCCCGGCATATACAGTCGCAGATGCCTTACGGTCCGGCGATCTGGTCGAGCTGTTTCCCGAGAACCGGGTGTCGCCATATGTCGTCGCTGCATTGTTTCCACAGAACAGGCGCATTACAACTCGGGTGCGCGCGCTTCTGGATCACCTAGCAGGCGACCCGGCTTTATGTCCTGATGGCAAGCGCTGAAGGCCCAAAGATGCAGTTCGATTCCAGTCGCCTTAGCTCTATTGCTGCGCGTTAGAGGAGACATTCGCTGCAAAACCGAAATTGCTATGTAGTTAAAGGTCTGGAGCGCAGAGCCAGCCATCGTCTGACAAATTATTCGAACCGGCTAGTAAGGCTTAATCGGATATCTGGTTCAGAGTGAATAGAACCCCCCGCTTACGTTGACAACCACCCAAAGCTGACCACGGTCCTGTTTGAAAGCCCAGAGTCTATCCTAAATGTTTCTGTGGGCAATTCTTCAGTTTGTTGCGGTTCAATTTCGAATGCTCCATGATCAAACCTGCCAACTCTGGTTGGCATGAGCCACAGTTAGTTCCGGCTTGAAGAGCATCTCCAATATCGTCCACACTGATCAGATTTAAGTCGTCAATTGCGCGGATGATAGTTCTTAGCCCGACTCCAGTACATGAACAGACAATTGGGCCGCAGTCTTCTGAGGCAGCAGAGGAACGACCGGATAATATCCGCAGCGGCGAAACTTGGGGTAAGGTTGCCAAATAGTCTCGCATCAGCGCGATGGGCTTAGGGGAGACGAAGAGTGCCGCCAATATGCGCCGTTCTTCTGACAGCGCAATTCTGAACGACCCGCTCTTAGCATCTTCTACAGTGGTGGCTGCGGCATCATGTAATCCAAACCATTGTCGGGCGGTATTTTCCCAATCATCGATGACCTGCTTCCCGGCCAATTCCATTCTGTAGCCATTGGTTGTTTTGGAAGTTGCCCAATAGTCTGCTTCAGGCGAGGCCGCGGCAACTGAAACGGCAAAACCGTACCATGCGGCATTCATACGTTGTACAGATACCGCTGTGGATTTGCTTTCAGGTTGTCCGGAAATCGGATCCGTCACACTTGGAACAAGCACGTCCACACGAGCTGATGGGGCGGTTTCGCCTGTCCAGTGAATAGGTGCAAACACCTGACCTGGCGGGATAGTTTCCGTGATGCGCAGTCGAAAGATGCCACTTCCAACGGAGCTGTTGAGCTCTACCAAATCGGCAGAACTGAGACCAAGTTCATCAGCGTCCTTGGGATTAATATCAATGTAAGGTTCGGCAAGATGAGCTGACAGGCGCGGCGACAATCCGGATCGGGTCATGGTGTGCCACTGATCCCGATTTCTCCCTGTGTTCAACAGGAAAGGGTAGCGTTCTGATGGCTCTGCCTTGGGCGTTCGATGGGTGACCGGCACAAACCGTGCCTTGCCATCAGGATGAAAAAACTGCCCGTCTCCGAAGAAACGACCGTCAGTTTTCCGCGATGCCGTGGGCCATCGTGTCGGGCACATCGCATCATAATCTTCGTCGTTGATGTCCGAAAAGCCAGCAATCTCAAAGTCTTTGCCAAATGAGATGGCAAGCGAGGACATGTTCGCATATTCCCTAAAAATCTGCGCCGCAGACTCATAGCTGAAGGCCTCGGCCCAACCCATGCGGCGGCCAACCTCGGCCAAGATATCCCAATCCGCACGTGCCCGTCCCGGAGGGGTCAGAACGGCGCGTTGCCTGCTGATCATGCGGTCGGAATTGGTTGCTGTGCCGCTTTTTTCGCCCCATCCTGCTGCTGGAAGCAATACGTCTGCGAGACGCGCGGTGTCTGTTTGGGCAGTCAGGTCGCTTACAACGGTGAATGGGCAGTTTTTGATCGCCGCCTTGACTCGATCGGCGTCCGGCATCGTGGCCGCTGGATTGGTGTGGATGATCCAAAGTGCTTTGATCTGTCCATCTTTAACGGCGCGAAACATGTCGACAGCTTTGAGCCCCTGCTTTTCTGGCAGGATGGGCGCTTTCCAAAAGTCCCGGACGGCTGCTCTGTGGGCCTCGTTTTCGATATCCAGGTGACACGCAAGCATGTTGGCCAGACCGCCGACCTCTCGACCACCCATGGCGTTTGGTTGACCGGTAACCGAGAACGGGCCCATCCCTGTGCGTCCGATGCGTCCCGTAGCCAGATGGCAGTTCAGGATCGAGTTGACTTTGTCTGTTCCGCTGGAGGATTGGTTTACGCCTTGACTGAAAATCGTAACAACCCGCTCGGTTCCAATCCACAGATCGCAAAACGCTTCGATTTCACCTGGGGTAAGTCCGGTCTCATCCGGATCATCAAGCTGTGCGAGTTCGAGGGCTTCAGTGTACCCTACGCTGCGATCCAGAAAATCCGGTGCCACATGCCCCGATTGGTGAATTCTGCTCAGCAAGCGGTTGAACAATGCCACGTCACTGCCGGGTTGCAACGCCAGATGGAGATCGGCCTGATCGCAGCTGGCTGTTCGGCGCGGGTCGACAACCACAATCTTCGTACCGCGCACCTGACGCGCAGCTATGACGCGTTGATAGAGAACGGGATGGCACCACGCGAGGTTTGAGCCAACCAAGACAACCAAATCAGCCTCATCCAGATCCTCATAAGTCCCGGGCACGGTATCTGTGCCAAAGGCGCGTTTGTGTCCGGCCACAGTTGACGCCATACACAGTCGAGAATTGGTGTCGATGTTGGCCGACCCCATAAAACCCTTCATCAGCTTGTTGGCGACGTAATAATCCTCTGTCAGCAACTGCCCCGAGACGTAAAATGCCACGCTGTCCGGTCCATAGTTCTTGATTGCGGCAGAAAACCGATCTGCGACCAGTTGCAGCGCGTTGTCCCAGTTTGTGTCTCGGCCGAAGGCGCGAGGAGCCAGCAACCGATGTTCCAGCCCAACTGTTTCGCCCAAAGCCAATCCTTTCGAGCACAAACGCCCAAAATTCGCTGGATGATCCGGATCGCCGCGAACGGTCAAGCCTCCGGCCCCATCGGGCCGCAAAAGCACACCGCAGCCGACCCCGCAATAGGCGCAAGTCGAGCGAACTTCAGGCAGACCACTTCCGTCCATCAGGCGGCGCTCCGCCGGGTAACTGCGCTGTCGTCTAACAGGATACGGTCGTCTTCAATGCGCACGGGATAGATGGTGATGCGGCCATCATCCGCGCCTTGCGCCTCGCCCGTATTCAGGTCAAATACCCAATTGTGCAAAGGACAGGTCACCGACTGTCCGTGCACGATACCCTCAGACAAAGGACCGCCCTTGTGCGGACAGCTGTTGGTCGCGGCATAGACCTCCACCTCGGCAGTACGGAAGACAGCGATGCAGCCGATATGCGTCTTGACAAGACGCGCCCCACGCAAGGGAACCTCGTCGATATGTCCGATGTCGATCCAGCTCATTCTGCGGCCTCCAGTGTGAAATCTGCAATTGGCGCGTAGGTTTGCGCTTTTTCTTTGACGTGTTCGGCCCACGGGTCTTTGCGGTAGATGTTTTGCGACAGTTCAAACCGCGCGACGAGGGCCGCGCGATTTTCAAGGTCGTCCACGACCTGCACCTTGACCCAGTCCATGCCCACCTTACCCAGCCATTTATATAAACGGTCCAGATACTTGCCGCCTTCGCGATAGGCTTGCGTGACGGCCATCACGATCTCGACCGCTTCTTCTTCGGTGGGAATCTGACAGAGTAGCTCGGTCTCTTTGACATCCATCCCTGCGGCCCCGCCGATGCTGATCTGATAGCCAGATTCGACGCAGACCACGCCGATGTCCTTGCAGGTCGCCTCGGCACAGTTTCGAGGGCAGCCAGATACGGCCAGCTTCAGCTTGTGCGGCGTCCACGACCCCCACAGGATTCTTTCAAGCTTTATGCCAAGCCCGGTGCTGTCCTGAGTACCAAACCTGCAATGATCGGTGCCGACGCAGGTTTTGACCGTGCGCAGACCTTTGGAATAGGCGTGGCCAGAGACCAGCCCGGCTTTGTTCAGGTCTGACCACATGGCGGGCAGATCTTCGCCTTTGACGCCCAGCAGATCGATCCGCTGACCGCCCGTGACCTTGACGGTGGGAACATCGTATTTATCCGCCGCATCTGCAATCGCGCGCAGTTCGTCGGGCGTGGTGATCCCGCCCCACATACGCGGTACAACGCTGAACGTGCCATCCTTCTGGATGTTGGCGTGTTTGCGTTCATTGACGAAACGGCTTTGTGGGTCGTCTTGGTATTCCAGCGGCCAGTCGGCCAGCAGGTAGTAGTTGATCGCGGGCCGACAGACATGGCAGCCATTGGGCGTCGTCCAACCCAGTTCCTGCCAGACGGCAGCCTGGCTTTTTAACTCCTGCGCTTTGATCAGGCGTCGCACATCCTCATGAGTCAGGTCGGTGCATCCGCAGACCGGCTGCGCGGCAGGCATCTGGAACGCGTCGCCCAGAGTGACCTGCAACAATTGCTCAACCAATCCTGTGCAAGTTCCGCAGGATGCGCTAGCCTTTGTGGTCGTGCGCACCGCGCCCAGATCACCCGCCCCCGCATTGATCGCCTCGGCGATGTCACCTTTGCATACGCCGTTGCAGCCGCAAATCTCCGCCTCATGCGGCAATGCTGCAACGGCTGAGAGAGGGTCCGCAGTGTCGCCCCCCTGATATGCGGGTCCGAAGATCAGCGTCTCGCGCATTTCTTCTACGCTGGCGCCGTCTTTTATGAGGCCAAAGAACCAGCTGCCATCAGTGGTGTCACCATACATGACCGCGCCGACCAGCCGATCCTCTTCAATCACAAGCCGTTTGTAGACCCCGCGCGAGGGGTCGCGGAACACGATATCCTCGCGCCCCGGCCCATCCGCAAAATCCCCCGCACTGAACAGATCGCAGCCGGTGACCTTCAACTTGGTCGATAGGGTTTTCTGAGCAAACGCAGCCTCTTCACCCAACAAAGCCTGCGCAGCCACTTTCGCCTGATCGTAAAGCGGCGCGACAAGACCGAAGACCGCCCCGTCATGTTCGACGCATTCACCTACCGCAAAGACATCCGAATCCGAAGTTAGCATCTGGTCATCCACATGGATACCGCGCCCGGTGGCCAGCCCAGCCTCTTGCGCCAGAGCTGTGTTGGGGCGGATACCCACGGCCATGACAAGCAGATCACAGGGCAATTCGGTCCCGTCGTCCAGAAGCAGCGCGCGGACCTTTCCGTCCTGTCCTAGGATTTCTTTAGAGTTCGCCTGCAGGCAAATCCTGATGCCTTTGTCTTCCAGCGATTTCTTCAGCAGGTAGCCTGCGGCCTCGTCCAGCTGTCGCTCCATCAGGTGACCCATGATATGCACCACTGTCACGTCAACGCCATGGGCAGCCATACCCGCGGCGGCCTCGAGCCCCAGCAAGCCGCCGCCGATCACGACCACCTTGTTGTCAGGGCCCATGCCTATCATCTGCTCGGTGTCTTCCAGATCGCGGTAGGCAATCACACCCTCCAGATCATGCCCTGGCAGAGGGATCATGAACGGGTTAGACCCGGTCGCAATCACCAGCTTGTCATAGGGAACGTGGCCGTTCTGACCTTCGACCACCTTCATCTCGCGGTCGATCTTCGCGACCTTTTCACCAAAGCGGCAGGCAATGCCCCGCGCGGAATACCACGCGTCGTCATGGGTGACGATCTCTTCATAGGTTTTCTCGCCCGAGAGTACCGGGCTGAGCATGATGCGGTTGTAGTTCCCGCGCGGCTCGGCGTTGAACAGGGTGATGTCGAACGTATCCGGCGCGGCGTCGGTCAGGTGTTCCAACACCCGGCCTGAGGCCATACCCGCGCCTATGACAACAAGTCTTTGCTTCATGATTTCACTCCGCTGCAATCGCCTTGGGGGCGGGTGTTTTGGGCTTGGCGCCATGTTCATATTCTTCGAGGAAATCGAGGACTTCCTGCCGGTAAGCATAGTAATCCGGATGCTCCAGAAGGGCTTTGCGCGTGCGCGGACGCGGCAGCTCAACCTTGGTGATCTTGCCGATCGTTGCCTGCGGACCGTTGGTCATCATCACCACGCGATCGGCCAGTAAGATCGCCTCATCCACGTCGTGGGTAACGCAGATCGCAGTGACCTTGGTGCGGGACCAGACCTCCATCAGGACTTCCTGTAATTCCCATCGGGTCAGGCTGTCGAGCATGCCGAAGGGCTCATCGAGCAACAGCAGTTTGGGGGACAGAGCAAAAGCACGGGCGATGCCGACGCGTTGCTTCATGCCGTTCGATAGGTCGCTTGCGGATTTGTCCATCGCGTCAGCCAAACCGACCCGTTCCAGATAGTATTCGACCACATCCTGACGCTCGGCCATGCTGGCCTTTGGATAGACCTTGTCCACCCCAATCGCGACGTTCTCCTTGGCGGTTAACCATGGGAACAGGTTGGGGGATTGGAACACCACCGCGCGTTCGGGATCGGCCCCTTCGACGTGACGGCCATCCAGCTTGATCGCACCCTTCGAGATGTCGTTCAGCCCCGCCGCCATGGTCAAAACCGTGGACTTGCCACAACCCGAATGGCCGATCAGCGAGATGAACTCGCCCTTGTCGATCTTCAGTTCGAAATCCTCGACCACGGTCAGAGGGCCTTTGGGCGTCGGATACACCTTGTGAAGCTGCGAGAAGTCGAGGAAGCGGTTCTCGATCAGCCCCTTTTGCGCCTCGGCCACCGCCGTTGGAACACCGTGGATTGGAGTGACATCCGGGAGGATACGCGAGCCTTCGACCTTGGCCTCGATCCCCACATCCATCAGGTATTTGGTGACGTCCGCGCGCAGGCGTTTGAAAGTCTCGTCATTGTTCATCGCAGCGCGTTCGCGCGGACGCGGGATTGAGACAGGGAATTCCTGCCCCAGTGTGCCATCCGGGTTCAGGGCAATGATGCGGTCGGCCAGAATGATTGCCTCGTCCACATCATTGGTGATCAGTACGCAGGTTTTTTTGTCGGCTTCCCAAATGTGTTCGATCTCATCAGCCAGATTGGCGCGGGTCAGCGCGTCGAGCGCCGACAGAGGCTCATCCAGCAACAAAACTTCGGGGTTCATCGACAACGCACGCGCCACGTTGACCCGCTGGCGCATGCCACCCGACAGCTCGGCCGGACGGCGTGTGGCGGCATGGCTGAGGCCAACCATCTGTACATAATGCGCGACTTTCTCGGCTTTCTCGGTCTTGCTGAGACCCGGGAAGACCGTATCAACCGCCAGACCCACATTGCCGCTGACCGTCAGCCACGGCATCAGCGAGTAGTTCTGGAAGATCACGCCCCGCTCCGGGCCCGGCCCTTTGATCGGGGTACCTTTGAACGTGACCTCTCCGCTGGTTGGGCTATCCAGCCCGGCCATCAGATTGATCAGGGTCGTCTTGCCAGTGCCCGAGAAGCCAAGGATCACCAGAAACTCACCCTCTTGCACGTTCAGATCGATGCCTTTCAGCACATCCGTGCGAGCGGTGCCTTCACCGAAGGATTTCGAGGCGTTCTTGAAACTTAGGATGCTCATCGCACTCACCGGTTGTTTGTGAAGGTAAACAAGGATTGCAGCGCGTACATCACCCGGTCCAGCAGGAAGCCGATGATACCGATGGTGAAGACCGCAACCATGATCTTGGCGAGCGAACTGGAGGAACCGTTCTGGAACTCATCCCAGACGAATTTGCCCAGACCGGGGTTCTGCGCCAGCATTTCCGCCGCAATCAGAACCATCCAGCCGACGCCCAGTGACAGGCGCAGGCCGGTGAAGATCAGAGGCAGGGCAGAGGGCAGCACCAGTTTGGTGATCTTGGTATAGGTGTTCATTTTCAGGACTTTGGAGACATTCACCAGGTCCTTATCGATGGAGGCTACACCCAAAGATGTATTGATCAATGTGGGCCATAGCGAACACAGAGTCACGGTAATGGCCGAGATCAGGAAGGATTTCGCGAACCAGCCGTCATTGGTGACGTAAACGGCCGAGACGATCATCGTGACGATCGGCAACCAGGCCAGAGGCGAGACCGGTTTGAAGATCTGGATTAGCGGGTTTAGGGCTGCATTTGCAGTCGGAGACAGGCCGGCCGCGATACCAAGTGGGACCGCGATGACGGTGGCGATCAGAAACCCAAAAAACACTGTTTTGATCGAAGTCCAGATTTGCTGGTAATAGGTCGGAGCACCCGTGAAGGCGACCTCTTTCACTTTCTCCGGCTGGCCAGCGTCAATGAATTTCTGATTGCGCTTCTCGACCATGGCCTCGAACTTCGCGCGTTTGGCCGCTTTGGCCTTGGCATCCTGGTTCAGGCTGACCATCTCTTCCCAAACCTGCGCCGGCCCCGGAACCGCGCCGAGAGAGGTCTGCACCTTGGGGGCCAGCGTTCCCCACAGCAACAAGAAGGCGCAGATCGACAACAGAGGCACGATCAGCAACCGCCATATCTCGGTCATCTGAGCGCGGGGATTGTCTCCGGCAGCAGCTTTCAGGATGGGTGTGGCCCAGCTGAGTCCCAGCACCTGGAACCATTTGTCGGCTGCATTGATGCGGGTGAAAAGGCGGGCGCGACGTTCCTCTCGGGCGGCGTCTGCGTTGAATTCGGGATCGACCGTTGTCATCTGATGTGTCCTTGCGATGGCGGGGCACTTTGGGGGCTGCGCCCGGCGCGGGCCGGGCGCGGGTTTTGGGGAATTAGCCTTGCACGTCCGAGCCGATGATCTTCTGCTCGCCCTTCAGGCCTATGGACAGGCTTTCGAGATAGGCGTTGGGTGTGCGTCCGTCGTAAGCGATGCCGTCAATGATATCCTCGGCCGGGGTCGGCGCTTTGTAACCATCGCTGTCCCAGGGGAAGTCGGCTTCATTCGCCAGACCTTCGTCGACCAGCAAGCGGGCGGCTTCCAAATAGATCTCGGGTTTGTAGACGGACTTGGCGACCTCGTCATACCAGCTGTCGGGCTTGGACTCGGCAATCTGCCCCCAGCGGCGCATCTGCGTCAGGTACCAAACGGCGTCCGAGTAGAACGGATAGGTCGCGTTGTAGCGGAAAAACACGTTGAAATCGGGGACCTCACGCTTGTCGCCCTTCTCATACTCAAACGTGCCGGTCATCGAGTTGGCGATAACCTCATAGTCCGCACCCACATATTCAGCCCGGCTCAGAATCTCGACGGCTTCAGGGCGGTTGGCAATTTCGTTCTCGTCCAGCCACATCGCTGCGCGGATCAGGGCCTTGGTCACGGCCAGAGTGGTGTTGGGGTACTGTTCTGCGAACTCGGCATTGAGACCAAAGACCTTTTCGGGGTTGTTCTTCCACAGCTCGTAGTCGGTAATAACCGGAACGCCGATACCCTTGAACACAGCCTGCTGATTCCACGGCTCGCCCACGCAATAGCCATAGATCGTGCCGGCCTCCAACGTGGCAGGCATCTGCGGTGGAGGGGTCACCGACAGGAACACATCCGCACCAATCTGACCGGTCACGTTTTCAGGGCTGTAGTAACCCGGATGCAGACCACCGGCGGCCAGCCAATAGCGCAGCTCGTAGTTATGGGTCGAAACCGGGAAGACCATGCCCATGTTGAAGGGCTTGCCTTCTGATTTGTACTTCTCGACAACCGGGGCCAGAGCCTCGGCGCTGATCGGATGCTGGGGACGGCCGTCGTCCATCACCGGGATGTTCGGCTTCATCTCTTCCCAAATCTCGTTGGAGACGGTGATGCCGTTGCCGTTCAGGTCCATTGAGAATGGCGTGATGATATGGGCTTCGGTCCCATACCCGATGGTTGCGGCCAATGGTTGTCCAGCCAGCATATGTGCGCCGTCAAGCTGTCCGTCAATCACGCCATCCAACAGCACCTTCCAGTTTGCTTGTGCTTCCAGCGTCACGAACAGGCCTTCGTCCAGAAAGTACCCATTCTCATAGGCGACAGCCAGCGGCGCCATGTCGGTCAGTTTGATAAAGCCAAAGGTCAGCTCGTCTTTTTCCAGTTCCAATTCGGCCAGTGCTGGAGACACAAGCGCCGTCGTCGCGGCGAGGCCTAAAAGAAGCTTTTTCATCTCGATCCCTTTCGGTTCAGCCCAACCCCATGGGCAAACAAAAAAAGCCGCCGACACAGTCCGCCGGGAGGAGGTGGCGGATGGTCGAGCGGCTTTGCTCTTCTAAGGTGCCCTGGATTGTGGGCGAATTCCGTCGGTGGGCGTCGTTGCCTTCCGATGTCCCGATTAAGTCAGACGCGCAGTGCGACGTCATCATTTTTTGACATCTTCACTTCGAGAATTCTGCAGCGCAGCAAAAAGAGATGCTGCGCTGCAAAAAAATTGTGCAATCTTACCCTGCGGGCTCGAAAATGCGCCGGTCGAAGAAGACGTTCCGAGACAGAATCAGGCTGCCATTGGCTGAGGCAACGGCCGTCGACTCAGACAAAGCTCCTTCAAGTTTCTCGGATGCGCCGGGTGTTTCCACACCAAGCCCTTGCAACTCCCGACGATAGAGATCACTTCGAAAGACCTTGGCTGCTTGTCGTTCCGCTGTCCCGACGTCCAGCCCGTTTCTTAGCGCCAATTGATGCGCGACCCATTTTGCCTGACTACGCCACGGGAAGGTGGCAGCACCGTCAAAAAACTCGACAAACCCTTCCACACTGCGTTGCTCGCCGCGTGCAGATATGGCGAACTCACCCATTAACGCTCGGTCGATCAGCTCGGGTGAGACATTGAGGTAGGTTTTGCGTGACAGCATCTCGGACGCGGTTGTTCGGCTGTCCGTGTTTGACAGCCAGCGTCCCGCACGCCATACGGTCCGCATGAGACTTCCCAGCAAATGCGGTTCCGTCTCGGCCCAGTCGTTTCTGACTGCCAACACCTTTTCAGGTGCACAAGTCCAGATCGCCTTTCCGGGCAACAGCAGTGCGCCAACACTGTCGTCCACTGCGAAGGAGCCCCAAGGCTCGCCCACGCAAAAGGCATCGATCTCGCCTCCCGCAAGCGCCTGCGCCATGAGTGGCGGCGGGACGGTACGGATTTCGACCTGTTTTGAGGCCAGTTTGGTTCCCGCAATCCAATAGCGCAGCAGCTCGACATGCATTGAAAATGGGAAAGGCACGCCAAACACCAAGACTTCATCGGCAGCTTTTGCCAGTGCAGCCCCAGCTGCAGCGGCATCAGTGAAATCAAAACCATAGCCCTGGTCGATCAATCGCTCGGCCAATTGCGTTCCAACACCGATAACATTGCCATTCAAAGACAGGACAGATACCGCGGATAGCGGTGTCGCGATTCCACCAAGACCCAAAGCCATCGCAACGGGGACAGGCGATAGTAGATGCGCCGCGTCCACATGCCCAAAGGCCAGCATATCGCGCAGAGAGGACCACGATGGCGCCGGACGCAGGTCCAGCGAGATGCCTTCAGCATGGTCGAACCCCATCTCGCGCGCGACGATCAATGGGGCCGCGTCGACAAGCGGCATATACGCGACGGGCAGTGTTACGGTTCTCATGACAACAACCCCGAAGCAGTGACCAAGGCTTCGGCCACCTCGGCGACGCGGCGGTTTTGGTTCATCGCGGTTTTTCGGAGTAGCGCATAGGCTTCATCTTCCGAAATGCCCTTGGCTTTCATCAGCAAACCTTTTGCGCGGTCGATCACTTTACGCTCTTCAAGCGCACGGCGGGTTTCTGCAAGTTCAGTCCGCATCTGGCGCAGCACCTGAAACCGAGCGATGGCGGTATCGATAACAGGTTTAATTCGCTCAGCTTGCAATCCATCGACAACATAGGCCGATACACCGGCCTCAACAGCAGCTTTTGCCAATCCGCCTGCGGCGCCTGAGACGAACATAGCCACGGGTCGTTCCAATGGGCCCGAAGCAACGGTAAGTTCTTCCAACATATCTCGAGAGGGGTTGTCTATATCGATCAGGACAATGTCTGGGCTTTGCGTTGCAATTTTACGTGCTAACCCAGAGACGTTGCCGATCACAGAAACATCTACGTCTCCAGTCTCTTTCAAGGCATCTATAATTGCAAAAGCACGTTCTTGATTTTGCTCGACGACAACGACAGTCAGGTGTTGTTTCATGAAGACTCAATCGAACTCAAGCTTGAGTTGATCGCAATTTCAAGATCATCAAACTCGCGAGCAGGCTAGCGGTTCGCCCAATTTATCAGCTTATTTTTGTAAGTAGTGGAATGTCTGCACAGTTTTTCTACATGCCAACAAAGAAATCTGCCGTGAACACCGCGGTCGCGCATTGAGTCGAATCATTGGTTTGTCCTTTGCGTCACCCATTGGTTTTGGAAGGGCCAATTGCACTTCAGCAGACCAGGCGAAATCGAAGGTCCGCTTTGACAGCTAGAACCATGTGAGGCCTCGATCGCAGCGAATGACTGCTTCCCGCCTGATTAGTGTATAAGAAATGTATGCTTCGGGTTATTCGTATGTTGGTTTTAGGCATCGTTGGCCTCAAATTAGCAATCACTAACCAGGATCGTGCGTCGGAAAAACTCGTACTTTAGGAGTTGTTCCCAGAGCTCGATCGAAGTCTAGGAGGCCGTACAGCGAACCTACGAAGATATTGTGCACGGTGTTTTGAAAGAAGCGAGAGATTGCCAGCACCTTTATCTTAGCCCCACTCTTTGGTTGGGTCTCCACAATTGCAGCGAATTCAATAAGTTCTTCCAGTGCATTGAAGCCCTCGTTGACGATACGTTCGTTCAAGAGGCGCGGATATCGCGCCGACAGCCTGTTAGAATCAGGTAGCGCACGAGTCGTCCGAATGAGGATTCCGGATCAGCTGTTATCTAGATGGTACGAAGCTCTTCGTCAGTTTAGGCTCGACCCATCTCAGATTTCTTGACGCGCTCTGATCGAGTGTTCAGACGGCTCTGATATCCAGCCAGCGGATTGACCTCCAGAACACGGGCATCGAATGTGCGCCAGTTCAAAAAATGGAGCAGTGCGTGCGAAAAGTGCCACCAGCTGTTCCACCACTTCTCTTATCCAGACGCTCGATGATTTCAGCATATTCCCATGTTTTGACCTCTGAAATCGCGCGACCGAGCAAAGGGCGGAGACGACTTCGAAGCAGACTTAGTACGTCGATATGGGTCACATATTTGCGGCGCTCTAGAAGCTGGTCATATCGATCCAACAGTTCTTTGACAGTTGAGAGAGTCCGTCGCTTCTCTTCTCCGCGCTTTGCGTTTGGATCTTCCCCTGATGCAAACTTGCCCAAAACTGCGAGTGCCATCCCGCGTGCCCCTTTGACATTTGCAATCGAATTAGGAGAGGCGATCTTGAACCGCTTCGCATTGTCCGCGCGTCTCTGCCTTACCGGGCAATATAGCACTATGTAAGACATGCTTTGACTTCTGACGCGGAGTCCAAGCTCCGTTACTTCAATGTCCCAAATGACGATCTCGAACCGCGCTTTTTCAGGCTCGATCGAGCGTAGAAAAGCATCAGTAAGCTTTCGTTTTTCAGTTGCCAATGTGTCCCCTCGGGCAGCCCCGACTGAAATACCCCTCAGAACCTCTTGAGACTCAGTAGCCGGTAATTTATTTTGTAAAACATAAAGTTAGAATACCGATTTATACTGGGCGAGCCCTGCCGATACGCAAGAGTACTGCCTTCGGGAGGCAGGGGTCGGAGGTTCGAATCCTCTCACTCCGACCAAAAACAAAGTTCCTGATGGGCCTCTTTGTTTTTCTGCGATATCCAGCTTAGCAAAAGTCGCTAGTCATCCCAGTTCAGTTCAAGCTCTTCGCGAAAGGCAAACCGTTTTAGGTGATCGGAAATCACCGTTTTCCAACTGTCTAGGTCACCGCGTTGATGCGCCGAGGCGCAAACTTCCAGCGCTACTGGCGTCGCCTTTAGTTCGACGACATTGCCACTGCCAAAAGAAACGGTTCCAGTATCTGCATCGAACTCGACCTGTCCCTTATGTGACCAATGTTTGCACAATTGCTGTAAGTACTTGCTGGCATTTTCTGTTGTCGCCGATCCGATAGCGTTTTGTCGCGGCAAAAGCGCGAGGCCGTTTTGCGCTTTGGCGCGCATGCTTTTTGCGAAAAGGGTGACGTCAATTTCAGTGGCCAGAAAGGTCACGCCGATCTCAAGACACCTACGCTGCATTGCAGGGTCCAGTGTTAGGATACCCGCGGCTTTACCTGCCGCGACGATGCGGGTCAGCGCGTCTTCAATGGCCTCCACAACATCTTGATGCCCGGCGTTGCCGATATGACCCATGTCGGCGGCCAGATCTGCAGGTCCGATGAAAACTCCGTCTACTCCATCAATTGTCAGAATGTCGTCCAGAGCGGCCATGCCCGCGTTGTTCTCTACCTGTACCAGCAGACAAATCTGCTCATCCGCCGTATCGAGGTAGTCCGGGATTTTGGCAAATTGCGAAGCCCGCGCAAGGGATGATCCCACACCTCGGACGCCGCGTGGGGGGTATTGCACCGCTCGCACCAGTTCGCGCGCCTGATCAGCGCTTTCGACCATCGGCACCAGAATACTCTGAACACCCGCGTCGAGATATTGCTTGATCATCCATGTCTCACCAATCGGTAGACGTGCGACTGGCGCGCTGCCCGAACTTTCGATCACTCGCACCTGTTCAAGGGTCGAGCGCAGGTCGTTTGGTGCGTGTTCGCCATCGACCAACAACCAATCGAACCCTGCGGTCGCGGAAATTTCTGCTGCATATGCGTCGGCCATTCCGATCCAGCACCCGACCTGAGGCTTTCCAGCCTTCAATGCAGCCTTAAAGGTGTTTTTTGGTGAGGGCATGTCGCTGCTCCTTTAGGCAAAATTGATGTCGACGGATCCGAACGATCCGAAATCGGCGTGGATTTCCGCACCCGATGGGCATTCGATCGGGCGAATGAAGCTGCCGGACAGGATTACGTGGCCGGGTTCAATGCTCTGGCCGTATTGCGCCATGCGACGGGCAAGCCAGACCACACTTTCGACCGGATCATTCAATACGCCCGCACCCAGGCCGGTTTCCTCGATTTCGCCGTTGCGGAAGGTTAGGGCCCCTACCCATCGCAGGTCAAATGCATCCGCTGGGTGGCGTTCCGCCCCTAGTACAATGCCGGCATTTGCGGCGTTGTCGCTGATTGTGTCGAATACAGTGCGGGACTTTCCAGTCCCAGGGTCTGCCCGCTTAATACGAGTGTCGAGGATTTCGATGGACGGAGTAACATAGTCGGTCGCCCGCAAAACCTGATCGCGGCTCACATCGGCGCCACCAATGGCCTCCTTCATGACAAAGGCGATCTCGGCTTCGATACGTGGTTGGATGAAACGACCTGCGGGAACGGTCCCGCCATTTTCAAAGGCCATGTTGTCAAACAGGATACCACTATCAGGAATGTCGATATTCAAAGCATATTGCATCGCTTTCGAGGTCAGCCCGATCTTCCAGCCGATGACCTTGCGCCCTTCCGCCAGCTTGGCCCGATAGATGGCATTCTGCACTTCATAAGCGTCATCCATCGCCATTTCGGGATACCGCAATGTCAGTAGACCGATCTGCTGTCGCGTCCTTTCCGCGTTCAGCAGATCGGCGGCAGCGCGCGCATGGTCTTCGGGGGTCATATCTGCTCATCCTCGATGGTGTTGCGCAGGGTGCCTATCCCATCGACGGATACCTCAACCACATCGCCGGGAGCCAGGTATTTTGGCGGATCAAATCGTGCACCTGCGCCGGTTGGGGTGCCGGTAACGATGATATCGCCCGGTTGAAGCGTCATAAAGGTCGAGATGTATTCAATCTCGCGCCGGATCGGGAACATCATTCGGTTCAACGTATCGTCCTGACGCAATTCACCATTCACATGAGTCTGAATGCGGGCGTCATCCAACTGGGCAGCGTCATTGAAAGGGACCAGCCAAGGGCCGATGGCGCCCGATTTGTCCCAGTTCTTGCCTTGCGTGACGTTGAACTTGGCGTGGCGAACCCAATCGCGGATTGTCCCTTCGTTGCACAGGGTCAGGGCAGCGATATGGTCATAGGCATCGTCCTGCGAAATCCGGCGGCCTGCTTTGCCGATCACGATGGCCACTTCGCCCTCGTAATCCAGCGTGTGATTTTCGGGCGGGCGGATCAGAGGGCGATTATGGCCGGTAAATCCGCTGGCGAAGCGCGGAAACAGCGACATGTATTTCGGCTGGGCACTGCCATCTTTGTATTCCGCGTTGCGATCTGGAAAGTTCACGCCAACGCACAGAATACGGCGGACATCCGGCATCACCATCTCAAAGGTGAAATCCGTGTGGGTTACGGGCTTTCCTGCGGCAGCCTTGGTCAATTGGCCAAACGCCCCGGCGGCGACAACCTCGTAGAGGCTTTTGAACTCGGCAAATTCGCTGTTTAGTGCGACCGCGCCTTCATCTGTGATCGCACCAAAAAATGTTTCACCGTTGGCAGTGTAGGTTGCAATGCGCATCAGGCCTCCTAGGCGTTATGGAACCCGCCCATACTGAGAGTTTTAGATCAAGCATACTTTGCTTACGGTGCGATGATGGGAGACGCAGACAGGTCTGGCTCGTTTACATCCACACCGACAAAGGATGTGCCGTGTTCAAACCAACTGCGCGGCGCCGGAGCGCCCCAGAGCGTCTGACGCTGCGGGTCCTTCAGGTCCCATTTGATCGGCTCCAGATCGGGGTCAACGGTCTGATAATCCGAGCAATAAATCTCAATCCGGTGTCCGTCGGGATCGAGTATATACAGGAAGAAAGCATTCGAAATACCATGTCGCCCCGGGCCGCGTTCGATGTTGTCCACATAGCCGGTGGTGGCCATTAGATCGAGCAGATCGATGATGTTCAGCGGTGTTGGCACCCAGAAGGCCACGTGGTGCATCCGTGGGCCTTTGCCATTGGTGAAGGCCATATCATGCACCCCACCCTTGCGGTGCATCCACGCGGCCCACAGTTTCTTGCTGTCTTCGTCTTCCGTATACTCGGTCACGCGGAACCCGAAATCACTGTAGAATGCGACACTGTCATCGACATTGGTCGAGAAGCAGTTGAAGTGATCGATCCGTAGCGGTTTCACACCACGATAGAGCGCGTATTTCTGATGGATCGGCTCCAGGCGACCCATCTTGTGATAGAACTCTAGCGGTATGCCCATATTGTCCGAGGTTAGCAGAGTCCGGCCCTGATAGGGGCGATCAACCCATGAGGTCGGTCGGCCTTTGGATTGAAAATACGCCTCGGCCCGATCCAGATCCTCTTCGTCGAAGGTTTTGAAACCCATGACTTCAACGGTGCCCGGCTGATCGGATTTCTGCAGGATCACACAGTGATGTCCACGTTCCTCCATAGCGCGCAGGTAGACATGTGTGTCGCTTTCGTCCGAGACCTGCAAACCCAGAATCTCCGAGTAGAATTTGCGCGAAGCAACAAGATCGCTGACGTTCAGGCAAACATGGCTTAGCCGGATCGTGTTGAAGTCTGGGTACAGGTTGGGGGCTGGAACGGGCATTGAAACCTCCTGTTAAACGGGGAAGATGACGTTGGTCTGACCAGTGCCGGAACTTGGGAAATACTCGGTCACAACCTCGCATTTTTTGTCATAGGCGTCCCAACCCAACGCTCCGTAGAGCATCGACGTGTCATGCATCGAGCCTTCGCCGCAGCAGAAATTGGCATAGTCGCCCAGCATTTTCAGGAACGTGGCGTGGTCGCCGTTCTTCCACATCTCGAGCACATGCAAGTCCATCTGCCGGTTGAATTCCGAGCTGATGGTGAAAGTGCCGTTATTGGCGGCATAATCCTTGTTCGCCCAGATCTTGTGCGACAACGAGCCTGACGCGACCAACAGCACCTTTTCATTGCTGGCCTCAACCGCTTCACGGATGGCCTCACCAATGACCCGGCTTTCGTCATGGCTATGCACCGTGGCCCAGGCCGCGACTGAGACGACTTTCATATCATGCTCGCGGCTCATGAAGCGCATCGGGACCAGCGTACCGTATTCCAGTTCGAGACTGTCCAAGTGATGCGCTAAAGTGTAGACGCCTTTGTCCGACGCGATCTTTGCGATGGCATCACCCATTTCAGGATTGCCCTCATAGGAATAGGGCAGGTCCTGGATGAACTGCGGGAACTCGTTCGACGTGAACAGACCTTCGAATTTTTCATTGGCGTTGATGTGGAACCCGGCATTGATCACCCAATGCGTGTCGCAGATGATCACCGTGGTCGCCCCCAGCGCTTTTGCACGGCGCGCGATTTTGCGGTGACCATCAATGGCAGGCTGGCGTTTGCCTTTAACCGGGCCTTCCTGCTCAGACATGAGCAGAGTCGGCACATGGGTCATTTTGGCGGCAAGAACGATTTCTCCCATGGTCTGCTCCTGGAGTTAAGGTTTTTCGCGCGATTGTCGTCTGAGGGGCCGCTATAGCTTACCCAATTGCATGATCTTGTGCTGGCCTGTGGCAAAGCCGACATGCTTTTGTTCCATGTAGAACTCAAAGCTCCAGTCGCCGCCGTCGCGCCCGATGCCGGATGCTTTGACCCCGCCAAACGGTGTGGGCAGATGGCGCACGTTTTCCGAGTTCACCCAGATCATTCCGGCCTCAAGCTTGTCCGTGAAACGTAACGCGCGGGTCAGATCGTTGGTCCAGACATAGCCGGTCAGCCCATATTGCGTGTCATTTGCGATCTGCAGCGCCTCCTCCTCAGTCGAGAACGGGATCACGGTCAGGACAGGGCCAAAGATTTCCTCGCGTGCGATGCGCATTTGATTGTTAGCGTTAGTAAACAGGGTGGGCCGTACGAAGTACCCCTCTTCGCCCACCTTGACGCCACCGGCCGCGACGGTCGCGCCGTCTTCCTTGGCGATGTCGAAGTATGAAGTGACCTTGTTGTAATGCTCTTCCGTTACAAGAGGACCAATCTCGGTTGCAGGGTCCAACGGGTGGCCGACTTTGATATTGTTCACGCGCTCGATCAGCTTGGCTTCGAACTCTTCCTTGATTGTATCATGTACCAGCAACCGCGAAGAAGACGTGCAGCGTTCGCCGTTGATCGAATAGATCATGAAGATCACCGCATCCAGCGCGCGATCCATGTCGGCGTCGTCAAAGACGATGACCGGGTTCTTACCGCCCAACTCCAGATGCATCCGTTTCAGCGTATCTGCGCCTTGCTTGGTAATGATGCTGCCAGTACGGCTTTCACCGACAAAGGCAATGGCTTTGATCAATGGATGTTCGGTCAGCCGCTTACCGGCGTCTGGACCAAAACCGTTGACAGTGTTCAGCACACCCTTGGGCAGACCGGCTTCTTCCGCGATTTCGACCAATAGCCGCGCAGACAGCGGTGAATCTTCAGCTGGTTTGTGGACGACCGTACAGCCAGCGGCCAGTGCCGGAGCGATCTTCCATGTCGAAAGCATGAACGGGGTGTTCCACGGCGTGATGACACCAACGGGCCCGATTGGGACGCGGGTGGTTATGTTCATCAGTGTCGGTGATTTCAGGTGTTGACCATCCCGCGCCTGAACCACCTGATCGGCAAAATAGCGAAAATTCTCAGCCCCTCGCAGGGCGGCTTTGGACATAAAGCGCAGGGTCTGGCCGGTATCCCAGCATTCGCACAGCGCGATCTCTTCGGCTCTTGCCTCAATCGCATCTGCAACATTCAGCAATATCCGGCGGCGCTCCGGGGCGGGCATGTCGCGCCAATCTGCAAAGGCCTCATGCGCGGCCTGTGCTGCTGTATCGACATCTTCCGTAGTGCCATGGGCGACGTCGCAGATCACCGATTTATCCACCGGAGAGATCGTCTGAAACACCCCTGCTGACCCATCTTGATCTTCTCCTGCGATCCGGTTCTTGATCCCGGTCTTCTTGAAACGGGCAAGGAAACCAACAAGCCGTTCAATATTCTTGTGCAGGTCACTCATGGTCAGGCCTCCAGATGGTCGCGGATCGTGCCGGTTTTGGGGGAGAGGTCGGGATCGATGTCGCGCATCTCAAGCGACAGCGCGATGGAATGCTGGCTCATGGCGGGTTCCAGATAGGTTCGGGCCGCCTCGAAGATGCGCTGCGTTGCGTCCTTCTTGTCGGCCTGCGAACGACCGGCCCGCAGCCGGATCGAGATATCGATGAACCCATGCTTTGGATTTCCGTCTGCGATGGCATAGTGATCAACACGGATCGCTCGGACGCGAATGCCTGCTAGCGGAAAGGTGTCAATCTCAGCGGCCGTTGCACGGATGCAATCGCACAGACCGCCCATGTCGATCCTGTCTTCCAGATTCCAGGAATATTCGACGTGAAAATGCGGCATGATTCCTCCGTTATTAATTAACATGTTTAGCATTATGAGATTATGTCGTCAAGAAGTTGCGTTGTTAATCTTTGCATTTCCAGGGGCAGCACACTAGAAGGCGGCATGAACACTCAAAGCCATACCAAGAGCACCTCAAGGTCGCTTCCCATTGCATTATTGCGCGCCCGCGAAACGATCATGGCCCCCATCAGGGACATGCTGCAGGATATACAGATATCCGAGCAAAAGTGGCGCGTCCTGCGCGTATTGGATGAGCTTGGCGAGGTCGAGCAAAGCGCTATCGCCAAAGAAGCTTGTCTGTTGCTGCCCAGCCTGACGCGAATATTGCGCAGCATGGAAGCCGATGGGCAGGTCACACGTCGTCAGGACAGCCAGGATAAAAGGCGGACGATGGTGATGATTACAGATGCGGGTCGGCAGATTTTGAAAGACAACCTTCAAGCGTCATTGGCCATTTCAAATAGTATTGAGGCGCAGATGGGGCGAGAGAAGCTTGATGAGCTACTGGACCTACTTGAAGAGCTGCAAGCTGTTAAGGTTTGACCCCGCCAGTTGGCAAGCGGGGTCTGCGCGACGACTACAAACTCGACAATCCTGTATCCAGCGCTGACAGGATCTTGGCAACATCGTCGGATGTGACAATCAGAGGTGGGGAAATGATGATGTTGTTGCCAGATACGCGCACCATCACACCATCCTCATAAGCTGCCTTTTGCACCTGTATTGGCAGTTGTTTGGCAATCGGTGCTTTGGTTGCGCGGTCCGAGACCAGTTCCAGCGCGCACATAAGGCCCTCGCCCCCTCGGACGTCACCGATCACCTCGTGCTTTTCAGCCAGTTTCTTCAAGCCCTCGAACAGCTCATCCCCGCGTGCTGCAGCGTTTTCCCAAATCCGCAGACGATTGATTTCCGAAAGAGCTGCCAGTGCCGCCGCCGCGCCGACGGGGTGACCAGAATAGGTGTATCCCTGATCAACGGATGCCAAGCCGGTTGTGTCATTTTCAAATACCTCGGCAACTGCCCCCGAGATCATCGCGGCGCCAAACGGGAAATAGCCATTGGTGATCGCCTTGGCCGTCGTCATAATGTCAGGCTGGACGCCCCAATGTCTCGCTCCGCTTTCACTACCGGTTCGACCAAACGCCGTGATGATTTCGTCTGAAATCAGCAGAATACCGTTCTTCGAACAAACCTCACGCACCATGGGCATAAAGCTTTTGTGCGGCGGAATTACGCCGCCTGCGCCCAAAATCGGCTCCATGATGAAGGCGGCAACCGTGTTGGACCCCTGGAACGCAATCTCGGCTTCAAGCGCTTTGACGCAAAGCTGAGCCAGGCGTTCAGGGTCGGTTTCGTCAAACGGGTTGCGATAGGTCCAAGGCGCAGGCACATGAAAACAGCCTGGCATCATGGGTTCATACACGGCGCGGAACTTCTGATTGCCATTAACCGAAGCGGCAGCGAAATGGGTGCCGTGGTATCCCTGTTTGAGACTGATGAACTTGGTGCGACCGGCCTCACCCCGAACTTTGTGATACTGGCGCGCCAGCTTAAGTGCGATTTCCACCGAATCCGATCCGCCCGAGGTGAAAAAGGCGCGTGTCAGCCCATCAGGAGCAAAGAACTGTGCCAACTCGTAAGACAGCTCGATCGCCTTGTCGTTGCTCGTACCCCGGAAGGTCGAATAATACGGCAGCGCATTTAGTTGATCAGTGATCGCCTGTTTCACCGGATCGCAGGAATAGCCCAGATTGACGTTCCAAAGGCCACCCACGGCGTCGATGGCCTTGTGCCCGTCCACATCGATGATGCTAACTCCTTCCCCGCCGGTCAGAATGGTCGGAGGGTTGTTCCGGCTGTCAGCCGGGTGCGCCATCGGATGCCAGAAATGGCGGGCGTTGTTCTCCTTAAGAAAGTTGGAGTCTTTCATGTTGCGGTTCTCCGGGGTTGTCCACTTTCGCTCATGGGTGGAACTCGGTTGGAAAGGCCTCGGGCATCTGGCCGCCGAAATTTGCGGTCAGATCGCGCGAGAGGGATTGAAGGGATTTCAGAATCACGGGCAGGCGTTCACGGGTAGCTCTGATTTCTGGGACCGCGATCGAAATGGTCCCAAGGGCGACTTGGTCGATGCCAAAGATTGGGGTCGCAAATCCGAAAACGCCCTCTTCATAGCTGCCATTGCTGTTGGCCCAGCCAGCCCGCTGGATCAGAGCAACTTTTTCCTTGATCAGATCCGGGTCTGTCAGGGTGGATTCGGTGAAACGTACCTGCGCTTCCTGATCCAGACGATCCAGCAGGAAAGGTGGGCCAAAGCTGAGCATACATAGACCCGCCGCAGTCGCGTTGACCGGGATGATCTCGCTTGGATCAAGGCTGACGCGAACGCTGTGCTTGGTCGTCTCAACCACGATGGCGGTTTGCAGGCTGCCCTGTTCCAGCAGCGTTAGGTGCAGGCTTTCGCCAACCTCTTGCATGGCCAAGTGCATTTTCTGGCGCGCGCCTTCAAGACCGGGTTTGGCAATCTCGCGCAGTGCCGCAAGCCGCAGCGCAGCCGGTCCGATGGTATAGGTCTTTGACTGCGGGTTTTGTTCGATCAACCCGAATTCTTCAAGCGCTCGTAGGTGACGCAGGGCTGTCGCCTTGTTCAATCCTGACAGGCGCGCGGCCTGACTCAGGCCGATTTCGGCCATCGTGTTTGAGAATAAGTCCAGCATTTTTAGGGCATTAAGTGCGGCACCCATGTGTTTTGCCTCCTTCCGCTGAGGTTATCCTTGACAGAATGAACTTAACAAAGCAAGATTATTATTGTTAACACGGTTCAAATAATGAACCAATCACTGGGAGGTGTAAATGAAAAAGTTTATTGCTGCAGCCGTGATGGCCGCCTCTGCAACGGCCGCTTTGGCAGAATACCCCGAAAAGCCGGTATCCTTTGTGGTTCCTTGGCCTCCGGGTGATCTTGAAGACGTCCTGACTAGAATGATCGCAGATGAATTTCAGGCGATGTACGGGGTACCGGCAGCTGTTGTGAACAAGCCCGGCGGCGGTGGTGGTCCTTTCCCCGGCGCAGTCGAAGTCGCCACAGCACCGGCGGATGGCTATACGATCGGGTCGTTTGTGATTGGTGTTCCGGTCATCGGGCCCGAGATTGGTATTCCTGAATTGAACCCGAACCCGTTTGAACCGATCGGCATCTTCCTGACCTACCCGTTCGTAATCGCGTCGAGCAAAGACGCCCCGTTCCAAAGCTGGGATGAGTTGGTGGAACACGGCAAGTCAAACGACGTGGCACTCGGCCACTTTGGCTCGGTTCTGCCACCCACGCAGGTTACTTTTGCCGCCGCTGTCAGCAGCGGTTTCGACTTTGCCAGCGAAGCCGCGTTCGATGCGCTGGACTGCAACACCTTGGCGTCCGGTGACGTTGATGTCATCAACACCACGCTCCAGCTTATTCTGCCCTGTCTGGATGAAGTGAACGTGCTGGCCAGCATCGGCGGCGACCGGATCGCTCTGGTACCGGATACGCCGACAGTGGTTGAGCTTAACCCAGACCTGCCATTGGCACTGTGGAACGGATTGTTTGTTCACAAAGACACGCCGCCCGAGGCTCGCGAAAAAATCACCGCCGCAGCCCAAAAAGCACTGCAATCGGACAAGGCTAAAAAGCTTGCCGAAGAAACCGGTGCGCTGATCTATTGGCAGGATCCCGATGCTTCGAATGCCCAGATCGAGCAAGATAAAGCGTCATTCGCCAAAATAGAAGAGATTCTAGGCGAGTAACACCCCGGATCGAGGCGCGGGCAGTGATTTCCGCGCCTTCTTCATAGGGCTGGGAGGATGAAATGATCGCAAGAACGCTTCAGGACATGTTCAAACGGTATCGCCGTCCGGGTGATATTGTCTTTGCCGTATTGTTCCTGGCTTTCTCGGTGTTTCTGCTGTCTCAGCTTGGGGAGCAGACGCAGGTCGTCAAGCGGACCAAATGGTTTGCTCAACCCGGTCTGTGGCCCACCGTTGCCGTGTGGTGCATGGTCTTGTTCAGCTTTTTACATTGGCTCAGCTCTGCCTTATCCGATCGGATCGATGGTCGTTGGGCCGAGGTCGGGTTTTGGGTCCGGTCTCTGGAATATGTGGCTTATTTCCTGATTTATGTCCTACTGGTGCCACAGCTTGGCTATCTGCTGTCCACCATGTTGTTCGCGGTGTTTCTGACGCTGCGCTCAGGGTTTCGAGGCTCGGGCGCGATCGGCATCGCAGCCCTGTTCGGCTTCGTCGTCACCATCGTGTTCCGAGCGTTTCTGCAAGTCAAAATCCCGGCAGGGGCTGTCTATGAATACCTTCCCGACTCGATCCGCGCCTTTGCGCTGACATATTTGTAGGGAGGCACGTATGGATACCCTTCTGTCCGGTGTTTCAATCCTGCTGCAATGGCAGGTCATCGTGGCCTTGTTCATCGGCTCGATCGGTGGTGTCATCATCGGCGCGCTGCCCGGTGTGGGCGCTGCCGTTGCCATCGCCATCCTGTTGCCCGCAACCTTTGCCTTTGAGCCCATCGTCGGTCTGACCTTGTTGTTGGGGATTTACGGATCATCCATGTATGGCGGCGCGATCCCGGCCATCCTGATCAACACGCCCGGCACGGCGGTCAATGCGCTGACGACCTATGATGGCTATCCAATGACCAAGCGCGGCCAAGGCCACAGGGCGTTATCGCTGGCTTATTCAGCTTCATTCTTCGGGGGGGTCTTTGCCATCATCTGCCTGATGGTCCTCTCGCCCGTGTTGGCCATGATCGCCCCGCATTTTGGCAGCCGCGAGATTTTTTTGGCCGCGTTGCTAGGTATTGTTCTGGTCGTTTTAGCCCATCGAGGACAGATCTTTGCAGCAGGTATGCTTGCTGCATTTGGCGTCTTTTTGAACACGGTCGGACTGGAGCCCGTCAAATATACGCGCCGCTATACATTCGATCAAAGTTGGCTTGCGTCAGGCGTTGACCTGATCGTGGTTGTGCTGGGCCTGTTTGCGCTCAGCCAGGCTTTTCTTTTGCTGTTGGAAAAGAACCACGCTCCAGAGGACACCCATGTCAGCGGGAATATCTTTGCAGGTTTGAAGGAACTGTTGGGCCTGAAACGGATCGCTACCGTTTCTTCAAGCATCGGGGTATTCATGGGCATGGTGCCGGGAACGGGTGAGTTCACTTCGCAGTTTCTGTCCTACACCTATGCTCAGAAAAGCTCGAAAAATCCCGACAAATTCGGCGATGGCTCGCCCGAAGGGTTGGTGGCATCCGAAGCCGCGAACAACGCCGTGCCGGGGGCAGCGATGATCCCCCTACTCGCCCTCGGTATACCCGGCGAAGCGCTTACGGCGATGATGCTGTCGGTCTTCTATGTTCACAACGTGATCCCCGGCCCGCAACTGTTTGAGAACCAGATGGATTTCGTCATGGCGCTATATATGGCGCTGATCCTGCTGAATGTGATCGTTCTGGTCTTTCTGCTGTTTTCGACAAACCTGCTGTTAAAGATCATTCAAATCCCCACACGCTTCCTCGGCGTGATGATCCTGATCCTTGCTTTTGTCGGAGTATACAGCCTGCGCAATTCGATCACCGATTGCGCGATCGCTGCGGGGTTTGGCGTCTTTGGTCTGATCCTCAAACGGCTTGATCTGCCGATCGTCCCGATCATCCTGGGCATGGTATTGGGTGGAATCATGGAAACCAAGCTTCGCAGCGCAATGGCTCGGGTCAAGACGCCGCTGGACTTCATCGACCGGCCCATCGCAGCCATTCTGTTCGGCCTGATTGTGCTGATCCTGATCCTGCATTTCCGCACGCTGTACTACGAGTTCAAAAACAAGCTGCGCCCCGAACCCCATGTCCCAGCCGTGGATTCCGACCACCCGAACCAACAAGGATAGCTTTCATGGATCAGTCTTCCATCGATGCCTTGCGCGTGCAGGAGATTGCCACACGCGGACACTTTATCAATGGCGATTTCCGTGCCGGTGAAACTGGCGCCCTGCATGAGGTGCTGTCGCCCATCGACGGCCAGCCTCTCGCTCAAATCGCCGAGGGCAGCCCGGCGGATGTGAATGCAGCGGTGCGCGCCGCGCGGACCGCGTTTGAGGATGGTCGGTGGTCGCGCATGGCCCCTGCAGGACGCAAGAAGGTTCTGCTGAAACTGGCGGATCTGATCGAATCCCGCGCGCTCGAGATCGCGGTGCTGGGCGTACGTGACAATGGCACAGAGATTAACATGGCGTACAAGGCCGAAGCGCTCTCGGCTGCCGCCACCTTCCGGTATTATGCCGAAGCCATCGACAAGGTTTACGGTCAGGTTGCCCCGACCAGCCATGACGTTCTGGGCCTCGTGCATAATGCGCCTGTCGGTGTTGTCGGGGCGATTGTGCCCTGGAACTTCCCGCTGATGATCGGCAGCTGGAAAATCGCCCCTGCCCTTGCAGCGGGCAACTCCATCGTCTTGAAACCGGCAGAAAGCGCATCGCTCAGCCTGTTGAAAATCGCTGAACTGGCTGCCGAAGCCGGAGTTCCGGATGGCGTCTTCAACGTGGTGACCGGGCGTGGTTCGGTCGCGGGCGAAGCTTTGGCCTTGTCGATGGATGTGGACATCATGGTCTTCACGGGATCCGGCGCGACAGGTCGGCGACTGCTGGAATACTCGGCGCGGTCCAATCTGAAACGCTGCTATCTGGAATTGGGCGGCAAGTCTCCGAATATTGTTTTCGCTGACGCGCCCGATTTGGCGGAAGCTGCAAAGGTCTCGGCCGCCGGGATTTTCCGCAACTCCGGACAGGTCTGTATCGCGGGCTCGCGCCTGCTGGTGCAGCAGGACATCTACGAGGATTTTGTCGCCGAGATCACGCGCTACGCCGCAGCCTTTCGCGTTGGTGATCCGTTGAACCTGAACAGCCAGATTGGTGCCGTGCACAGCCTGCCCGAGTTAGAGGCCAATTTGGAGTTCGTTACCAAGGCCGAAGCTGAAGGTGCCGAACGTCGTACGGGCGGAAACCGCATTCTGCCCGAAACCGGGGGCTACTATATGTCCCCTACAGTAATGGCAGGTGTCAAAGAAACGGATCATCTGTTTCAGAACGAAGTCTTCGGCCCAGTCTTGGCCGTGACCCCGTTCAATGACGAAGCCGAGGCGATCCGGCTTGCCAATGCCACAGTCTATGGGCTCGCAGGCGCAGTCTGGACTTCAAACCTCAGTCGCGCGCATCGCATGGTGGCCGAAGTGCGGACCGGGGTCATGCATGTGAACACCTATGGCGGCTCGGACCTGACCGTTCCGCTTGGGGGCGTGGGTCAATCCGGGAACGGGCATGACAAATCTTTGCACGCGCTTGAGAAGTACTTTGCATTGAAAACCGCCTGGATAAAGCTCTGACTGCGGGGCGTCTGAACGACATGTCTTCACCGCTTTGTCTGGGGCCCATAGGTCGCATGAATAGGAGGAACCAATGACCACAAAGACAATCCTGCTGATTGGGACCTACGACACGAAAGAACCCGAGATGCGGTTCATCGAACAGGCGATCAAGGCGCAGGGCGCGGATGTGTTGACGATGGATGTCTCGGTATTGGGCGACCCTTTGGAGCCAACCGACATCTCCAAGCACGACGTCGCCCAAGCGGTTGGAATGACCATCGAAGATGTCTTCGCACAAGGGGACGAGAACAAAGCCTTTCGCGTGATGTCAGACGGTGCCTCAAAGGCCGTTACCCAAGCCTATGCGGATGGGCGATTTGACGGGATGCTGGCGACCGGGGGCACTATGGGCACCGATCTGGCCCTGGACTGTGCACAGGCCTTGCCCATGGGGGTGCCTAAATACATCGTGTCGACCGTCAGTTTTTCTCCGCTGATCCCGCCGCACCGACTGGCTCCGGACATTCAGATGATCCTGTGGGCCGGGGGGCTCTACGGTATGAATTCGATCTGCCAATCTTCGCTTGCGCAAGCGGCCGGCGCTGTTGTTGGTGCCACAAAAGCTGCCACAATACCGGATCGCAGCAAACCGCTGATCGGGATGACCAGCCTTGGGTCCTCGTGTCTGCGCTATATGAAAACGCTCAAACCAGCGCTGGAAGAGCGCGGGTTCGAGGTTGCCGTTTTTCATTCCACCGGAATGGGCGGCATGGCATTCGAAAAACTGGCGGGAGAAGGGGCGTTTGCCTGCGTCATGGACTTCTGCATGCAGGAATTCGGGAACCTGATGGCGGGTTCCGTGGTCTCCAGCGGTGAGGATCGCGTGACAAATGCCGGGCGTGTCGGCACGCCACAACTGGTCGCACCGGGTGCGTTGGATCTTTTGGATTTTGCCGGATGGCAGGACATCCCTGACCAGTATGCCGACCGTCCATTTCATGAACACAACCGCCTGATAAAAAGCTCGGTCTTCAATGGCGATGAACGCCGTGCCTGGGTGCGGGAGCTTACCAACCGATTGGAGGCCTCAACTGGCCCGGTTCACTTTTTTCTGCCCGTTCACGGGGTCGAAGCCTGGGACAAGGAGGGTGAAGAGGCGCATAATCCCGAAGCCCTGGCCGAGATGATGGATGAGGCCCGTAAAGTCATGCCCGGGCGCGTTCCGATGACCGAAATAGACGCACATATCAACGATGCCGCGTTTTGCGATCATGTATTGGCCCAGTTCGACGAATGGGTCGCAAAAGGCGTGGTCGCAACATAAATTCAGGATTTACGCCCGTCTTTATGATATATACGCAGGTCAAACACAGCCTCGGTGGCGGTGAGTTCGGGCGCATTCTTCCACGTGCGGCCGACTTGCAGCTAGATGCATAGCCATCACCGCTTGGATACTTGTTAAAGACTATTTTTCGGCGGAATCGTGTCACCGGTTCAAGGTGGCCAAAGACCTGTGCAGTAAGTGAAGAATTGAACTCGACAAATGCCCAGGATTAGCGACCCGTTCCGCCGGTGACGTTGCCAATATTGAGCGGCAACCAAACCGTTGGACCCGCATTTAGACGATCGGTCCAACCCATGCAAGGAGCGAGGAAATGCTAACCACGATTGCGATTTGGTATCTGAACCCAGAAACCCGGTCCGAAGGTATTGCTGCACTCCGGCGGCTTGCTAGGGACGTCAAGAAAAACGAACCTGATACCTGGGGTTACCTTGTGCACTCAGGTGGCGCGGACTCGGTCCCGCCATGCGATGACGATAAGATTGTGTTCGTGGAAATCTACAAAAACGAAAAGGCATTTAAAAAACACCTGAGCAAAGGATCGGATTTTTCGAAGTTCCTGAAAAAAAGTGGTCACCTTTTTCTTTCTGCCCCAGGGAGCGAGAGCCCATTCTTTCAGGTCATGAACGTTGATCGCATTCAGGGATTCGTACGCCCCGAAGCTGGGTCGAGCAACGGCTAAAGGTACGTCGGGCGATCCCGGCCGCCCCAAGGAAACCCTGTAATTTTGTTGATCCACGGGGCTTTGCGCCGGGTAAAGTTGCAGCCTGGTTCATCCATCAGGAATTGTTGGGCGACGCATTGTTGATATTATGTTATAAGAAGCCGTGATTTCGTTCTATCGTTTCTAATTTTGACCTGATCTATCTAAACTTACGAAGGCGACCATTTTGGTAAGTCCTGACGTTAATTGCCCAAATTGTGGTTCGGCCAATCCTGCCGGATCGAAATATTGCCAAAGCTGTGGAAACGCCCTGTCCCTTACGTGTACAGCGTGCGGAGCCCCAGCTTTGCAAAAGGCAAAGTTCTGCACGGCCTGCGGTGCGTCTGTGGTCGGATCAGCGCCGGTCAAAAACTCAGAGCAAGACAATTCACCGCCACTAACGCCCGCACCTGAAAATGTTGCGGAACGGCGGCAACTGACCGTCATGTTCTGCGATCTGGTTGGTTCTACCGCGTTGTCCGAAAAATTTGATCCCGAAGACTATCGTGAGCTTATCACCCAATATCGCGATCTGGTCGGTAGCACGGTTGCGAAATTTGGCGGTGAGATCGCAAACTATGCAGGTGATGGTGTTGTGGCTGTCTTTGGTTACCCCGTCGCGCAAGAGGCGAGTCACTATTCGGCCGCGCTGTGCGCGCTTGAAATTACCCAGATGGCAGAGGGTATTGAAGTTGGATTTTCCAGCCAGCCGGTTGCGACCAACGTTCGCATCGGAATGCATACCGGACCCGTTGTTGTTGGCACCGCCAACAGCTCGTCATTGGACGAAAAGATGTGGCTGTTCGGAGACACACCGAACGTGGCGGCCCGTATTCAGTCCGTTGCCGAGGTCGGGCAAGTCGTGATCTCCGAGGTGACGCGACGCCTGATTGGTGAACGGCTCGACTTTGTGTCTTTGGGCGCGCCGCAATTGGCAGGGATTAGCGCTCCGCTAGAACTGTTTGAGGCCCGGCAGAAGGTTTTGGGGTTCGAAACGGGGCGAAAAGACTTTTCACACGACAAAACACCAACCATCGGTCGGACGGCGGAAATTGCCTTGGTCCGATCTCGGTGGGAGGGTGCGCTGGAAGGTGAAGGGCAAGTGCTGTTGCTGACCGGCGATGCGGGTGTCGGAAAATCTAAGATCGCCTTTGGGCTAAGCGATGACCTGGCCGAAGAAGATGCGTCGCAGTTCATTCTGTTCGGCTCACCGCTTCATCAAAGCAGCGCATTTTACCCGATAAAAAACGCGCTTACGGCGTTGACCGGAATGACACCTGATGAGACTCCAGAACAGAACCGGGCTAAGATCATCGGGTTTTTGTCTGAACTCGGTCTCGATGATCCTGACTGTGTTATGCCCATTCTGCGCCTAGTGGCGCTGGAAGACACTTCAATCCCGGCTGAACCAATGGCGCCTGAACGGGAAAAGGGTGCGTTGATCGAAGCGTTGCTGCGCCTTTGCGCAGGCTTAGAACAATCTTCACCGCTGATGTTGTTGCTAGACGACGTACATTGGTTCGATGCTTCCACGCTTGAGTTTGTCGACGGATGGGTTGAGCAACTGTCAAGTAGACGCTGCCTGGTCTTGATGACGGCCCGCAGTGAATTCCAGTCACCCTGGCGAAACCAGTCACATGTCACCACATTGGAGCTGAACCGTCTGGTCCGGCGCGATATCTTCAAACTGGTTGAAAGCATTTCGGGAATCCGCCCTTCGGATGAGGTTCTGAGCCAGTTGGCAGACCGAACCGATGGCGTGCCGCTGTTTGTCGAAGAACTGACCAAAATGGCGATGGAATCCGGTCTGCTGGTAAGCCGGGGGCAAAGTAAGGCCGAGTTGTCCATGGCAATTCCGGAGTCTCTGCAGGATTCCTTGATGGCCCGGCTGGACCGTTTATCCGCCAGCCGCGAGATCGTGCAGGTCGCTGCTGCAATCGGGCGCAACTTTGAAAGAAACCTGCTTAGCCACGTTTTGAAATGGAGCGACCAGGAAATCACCAGAGCGCTGGAGCAGCTACTTGAAACAGAGTTGATTGTTCCCGCCGGGCTGAGAGGCGTGGAAGACACATATCGGTTCCGTCACGCCTTGGTACAGGATGCGGCGTATCAATCCATGCTGCGTTCGACGGCGTCCAGATGGCACGGTCAAATCGCGGCGGTTCTTGAAGAGAACTACAAGGAAATTGTTAAACACGAGCCAGAGATTCTGGGCCATCACTATTGGCGCGCCGGTGATTATTTGGCGGCCGAGCTCAACCTTATGCGGGCCGCGCGCCAGGCATTGGATCATTCTGCAAATGTTGAGGCCATCACCCATCTGCAACACGCCCTGGAATGTCTGCAGGAACTGCCTGCTTCGCAAGACCGCGACCGGCGCGAGATTGATCTGCAAATCACCATCGCGGTTCCGTTGGCGTTTGTACGAGGATACGCACACAATTCGGTCCTTTCCGCCTATGCCCGGGCACAAACCTTGTGTCGTGAATACGGCGAAACAGAGCGGTTGTTTAAAGTCGTCTATGGCCAGTTCCGATCGACAATGCTGGGGGGCGAATATGCTGTATCGAAACAGAATGCGGATCGCCTGGTGTCGCTTTGTCAGGATCTGAAAAGCCCTCTTGCTATTGTATCCGCCGAGAGATCACTTGGCTCGCTGCAGACATATCTTGGCCAGCCGCAGGACGCACTAACGCATTTGCAGGCAGGGATTGATGTCAATCTGTCGCTTGAGCACCGGTTCATGGGGCTGGATTTTGACGTCGTTGATCTATCCGTCGCGCTTCAGGGATATCGTGCGCTGTCTTGCTGGTTGTCAGGCGACACGAAAAGCGCTTTGGCCGCGATCGAAAAGGCCGTGCTTCACGCTGAAGAAACAGCGCATCCCTTCAGTCAATCCTTTGCAAATGCATTTCTGGGTTGGATCTCGCAGTTCCGCGGCGATGAAGACCTTGTACTGGAAAGCTCGGCCAATCTGATTGCGCTGTCAGAGGAGTACTCGTTTCAGTTCTGGCGTGGATGGGCGCGGATCATGAACGGATGGGCACGCCGGAACGAGTTGGGCGACGGCGCGCTGAAGGAAATCGAACTTGGTCTTCAGGAATGGCGGGATACCGGCTGCCGGCTGGGGTTGAGTTTCTTTCTGTATCTTTATGCAGACGCGGCCATCCTGCACGGACATCTCGAACTCGCAGAAGAGCTTTTGGACGAAGCCGAGCAGATCACGTTGGGTGGGGGGGAACAATTCTGGATTGTCGGTTTGACCCGGCTAAGAGGACGTCTGTCGCTTGCCCAAGGTCATGAAGAAGCGTGTATCGATCATTTCGAGCAGGCTGTCAGTTTGGCGCTGGACCGCGGGCATTTTGGTCCACTGCTGCGTACGATCAAAGAGCTGGCAAAGCTTGATCCAACCCCCGATTGCCTGAACCGGATCAAAAAAGCGGTTGAAGAAGTCGCCGGGTTCGATGGTCCGGATTTGGCCGAGACACGCGCTATTCTGAATAAACTTGGAACTGCAAAAACGGAGAGCTCATCACAGGACATTTGAAAAATACGAGATAGTCAAAGCCAGTCGGGAGGACATAGCCATTATGACTAAGAAGAAATCAAAAGGTGACCGCTGCCATCAGACGAATGTCACCGGTGTCATGCCAAAACTGCCCAAGCAGTTTGATACATTTCCCTTCTATTATGCCTCTCTGCAATGCCAATGGATGTATTGGTATACCTCAGTCGAAGCCGCCAAACCCTTCGTCAAGGGTACAGAATTGTGCGTGGCGGAGTTCCCCGATGAAAATGGAAAGAACAAAGCTGTCATTCTATTGAATTTTCAACGCTACACCGCCCACTATGACAATTCCTTGGGCTTTGTGAACGAGGTTGAATTTAACCTTCTGGCTTACCCTTCGAACCGGGTGCCCGGCGTTCCGAAGATGTCCCTGACCGAGTATCTGCACGGCCGCGATCAGACCAAAACCATCGGGCATCTGCGAATACACGTAGCTGCAGACAATGCGGTTGCAGTCAAGGCTGGGCGTCAGGCCTTTGGCGAGCCCAAGTTTCTGGGGCAGTTCAATTACAAAGTGCCGTCGCTGAACGCCAAAATGAAAGGAAATCCGCCAATCTCTCCGAAATCCTGGTGGATTCAATTGGTCAACCCCGACGACCCGCAAACCATCGTCTACGATTTGACCGCCGATTTGGGAAAGCTCAGCGGCAATCAGTGGACGACAACAAATTGCACTCCGATCCCGGAATTCGCGACCGGTCTTGGCCGCACTGTTTGGACCCGCTGGACAATCTCGGGCCTCTTCGAAACTGCAATGCTGGACAACAAGGACGGCAAGCGCATCGCCAAGACATTCAAACTGAAACTCGGCAACAACGATTTCCCAATGACACGGGACATGCATCGGTTGTTCACCGACTTCACCCCTGTCGCCGTACAGGTTTTTGAAAGCCCCCCCGCCTGCTTCGAGCCGCGCGGGTTCTACGTGGATGCCATTGATGGAGACCGCCATGTCACAGCATGACAACAGTCCCGCCCATCAAGCCTTCCTGTCGGTCAGCGCGGCATTGACGGGTTACAATAGTGCCGAGTTGCAAGGGACCGGGTGCACCGGGGAATACTGGCATCAATTCCGACAGGTTCTACCAGAAGAGATTTTGAGCCGGTTTCTGTCTCACGCTCAATCCCTCGGGCAAGGGGACGATGATCAGATTATCCGCCAAACTTATCTGTCGGACAGGTGCCTTGGCCCGATTGCGCGTTCGCTGATTCAGCTTTGGTACACGGGTCAGTGGGTTCCGCTTTCGCAAGAATGGCGCGAAAGCTACGGCGCTTCTCGCTTTGATGTGGTCAAGATCATCTCGACACGCTCGTACAAGGAAGGGTTGGTCTGGGACGCCATCGGTGCCCATCCCATGGGGGCAAAGCAGCAGGGTTTTGGTGCTTGGGCGCTTGAACCTCCTCGGAAACGGGAGGCGGGCCAATGAACGCGATTACAGACGACGACAGAACCTATGATGTGGTCATTGTAGGGGCAGGATTTTCCGGTGCCATTCTGGCGAAAGAGCTTGTGTCAGCAGGGCACACTGTTCTGATCCTCGAGGCCGGTGCGGATCATGGCAAAACGTGGGAGACCTACCGATCCTATCTGGATCAGTACTACCTCTCGTTGGCGAAAACACCGAACTCACCCTATCCGGATCTGCCGACTTTGCCGTCACCCTCGGTGCTGGACATCACGGCGGTTCGCGGCACCGAACCGGACACAAACGGGTATTTTGTTCAGCGCGGGCCGCTGCCGTTTGGCAGCAACTATCTGCGTGCCTATGGCGGGACCTCCTTGCACTGGCTGGGCACCAGTCTTCGGATGATGCCCGCAGATTTCGAAATGCAGAGCAGGTTCGGCAAGGGGGTCGACTGGCCATTTGGCTACAAGGATATTCGATCCGACTATGAGAGGGCCGAATGGGAAATCGGCGTCTCAGCAGACGCCGAGGAACAGACACCCAGAGCATTGGGAATAAAGACCTCGGGCAAGCATGATAACCGGGGGTACTTTGCTAAAGGATATGACTTCCCCATGCACTCGATACCCTCGTCTTATATCGATGGGTTCTTTGCTCGGGCAGACGGCATGCCCATTGAAATTGGCGAAGACCCTAAAGACACGGTCAAACTGAAAGTCTCACGCACGCCGCAAGGCCGCAACTCAACCCCGCGTAAGCCAAAGAATGCCAATGGTATACCCGTGGGCCGCAAGATGCGGCATCAGTTTCGCCCGCGAGGATCGACCGGTCCATTTGCCTATATGGGCCAGCGGTGCGAGGGCAACTCAAGCTGCATTCCGATCTGCCCAATTCAGGCAAAATACAATGCGATGAAGACGCTGGAAGATGCCAAGCACATTCGCAAACATCACATGAAAACAATCACGCAAGCCGTGGCGTCCAAGGTCGAGCTTGCCGAAAGCGGTCGGGTTTCGGGTATCGTCTACAAGAAATACCCGTTCTCCGGTGTTGCGCAATACGAACTGCGCCGTGCCAAGGGCAAACAATACGTCCTTGCTGGTGGAGCGGTGGAAAACGTAACTCTTGCGCTGGCTTCCGAGATTTGTCGGACCAGCGGCGAACTGGGCCGCAACCTGATGGATCATCCCTACATGATGACGTGGGGTTCCGCGCCCGAGCCAGTTGGTCCGTTTCGTGGGCCGGGATCGACGTCAAGCTACGCCAATTTCCGGGACGGGACCTTTCGTGACAGAACTGCCGCCCATAGGCTCGAGATCGGAAACTGGGGCTGGAACTTTGCCACCGGGGCCCCAAACACGGATGTGGCGCGCTTTGTTGAACAGGAGAACCTCTTTGGCAAAGCGCTTCGTGACAAATTATATCACGATGTTCAAAGACAGGTTCGCATCGGCACGATGGTCGAACAACTGCCCCGCTCGACCAACCGAGTCACGATTGATCCCGCCTATCGCACACCGATGGGTGAATATCGCCCTGTGATCAGCTATGATCTGGATGACTATTCGCGGGCCGGTTTGGCGACGGCGTACGACACCTGTACGCAGATTTTTCAGCGCCTGGGTATTCGAAACCACACGGCCTACAACCCATCTGACGCCGGATATTTCACCTATGACGGCCGGGGATACACGTTCTTTGGCGCAGGTCATCTTGTCGGAACCCATCGGATCGGAACGCACCCGCGCAATTCGGTGACTAATGACGTAATGCGAACCTGGGATCACGACAATTTGTGGATGGTAGGCGCCGGATCGATGCCAACAATCGCAACATCGAACCCGACACTCACGATGTCGGCAATGGCTTACCGAGCCTCCAGAGCAATATCGGATGCTGTTCGGAAAGGGGGGGCAAAATGACTTCGAAAGACAAACTGGAGAAAGAGCGCGCGACACTGTGTAAACTGTTTCAGGACGCGCTTATTCTTGAACTCACTACCATTCCTCCCTATGCGACTGCGTGTTATTCGATCCTCGAACAAGGCCAGTATGACCGGTCTGAGCCAACAATCGTAAACGCCGAACCCATCGAAGTGATCCGGCAGGTTATGGTCGAAGAAATGCTCCACATGGTTCTTGCGGCGAATGTCATGAATTCGATTGGCGGAACTCCGGAGCTGAACAATCCTAAGCTGCTGCCCAAATACCCCCAGCCACTGCTAAACGGGCGCGGTCCAACTGTTTATCTGCGCAGGTTTACGCCAGACCAAATCAAGAGCTTTCGTGCGGTTGAAACGGCACCAAAAGATGAAAGAGCTGCGAAAAGCGGTGATTATCATACGATCGGAGGTTTTTACATCTACATCCGGGAAAGGTTGCGCAAAGCCTGTGATACTTATGGGGATGCCGCGATTTTTACTGGTAATGAGGCACGACAAATCACCGACGCCGACTATTTCGGTGCTGGAGGTGAGGTGATCGAGGTGATTGGTACCCCGTCGCAGCGCCGTAAGGCCGCGCTGAAGGCGATAAAGAAAATCATGGATGAAGGGGAAGGCGCAGACCTTGGTCACAGAGCTGGCGACAATGACATTATCCCTGGCCCTGATCACCGCGAGGATGTTGCGCACTATTTCAAATTCAACGAAATCCTGCACAGCCGGTATTATAAACCAGATGACAGCATAGACGGCCCGCCCACCGGTGGCGACCTCATCGTCGATTGGAGCGCGGTATCCCCGATGCGGGATGATCCGTCCGAAAAGGACTTCAAAAACGCGCCAGAGATCGCAGAAATATCTGCTGAATTTAACGCGGCCTGGTCCGGCCTGCTTGATGGTCTGCACATCGCGTTCAACACGGACAAGACTGCGCTAAGATCATTGGTCCCAGCAATGTATGACATCAAGTCTCTGGCGCAAAAATTGATGCGTATTCCTTTGCCTGATGGATCAGGGGAAACTGCCGGACCAACCTGGACGTATCTTGCAAAGACAAAGAGTTGATCGCTCGTTTCGTTGCAAGTCGATGCCATACGCGCCGCAGCTATTTGGTCAAATTCGGAAAGCAATAATTTGCTGTATTAGCAGCAGCATAGCGCAGTCCTGAATTGGCCAAAATGATCTGAGATAACACTCGTATAGCGCTATTTATCCTGTGTTGTTTCTTGACTCACCCAGGATGCGTAAGGATTTGAATCCACGACAGTCACTTTGGGCAATCGATAAGAACCCAACGGGCGCTCATTACATGTCAGTTGGTGGTAAAACTGCGAAACTAACGCATCGCCGTCATCTCCCGTCAGCAATCGCTTTCAGAGACGCAAATGTGGGCACGCGAACGCAGAAGCGAAGACCTAGGGTGTTTTCTAGACCGTGAATAGCTCAATCTCCGAGGGACTGGACTTGCAAAGGTCCAGAAAACCTACCCTATTAACCGCAATCAGCCGCCGCTCAGTCGTAAGCTGCCGTCACGATCATTTCGACCTTCAATACATCACGGGCGAGCTTGGATTCTCCGCAGGCGCGGGCGGGCGCGTGGCCTTCGGGCACCCAAGCGTCCCAAACGGCATTCATCTCGGCAAAGTCTGCCATATCCGCCAACCAGATTTCGCATTTTAGGATGCGGGTCTTGTCGCTGCCTGCCTTTTGCAAAAGATCCTCAACCTTGGCCAGAATGTCCTGCGTCTGATCTGCCACGGTCGGCGCGTCCGAAGTCTGACCGCACAGGTAGGCAACGCCGTTGTGTTTGACGATCCGGCTCATGCGCTGACCGGTTTCGATGCGGGTGATTGTCATAACTTGTACTTTCTCATTGTTGAATTTAGCAGTGATTTGAGCTGCCCACGGCACAAGCGTTGAAATGCCAATGGGAGCCATAGATCAGAAGCCGGCATTCCGAGGCCGAGTTTCCTTCAAGTCAGATTGTCCGCCAGTTCATTTTGATATCCAAAAAGGGCCGGCAGCCCGCCGGTGTGCAGCAGAATGACCTTCTGACCCGGTTTAATCTTCTGGCTTTCAACCAGATGCATCAAACCGGCGAATGTCTTGGCGGAATAAACCGGGTCGAGGAAAACCCCTTCGGTCCGTGCCATTTTTTCCAGTGCGGCAAGCGTTCTTGCGTTCACTTTGCCGTAACCTGGCGGCAATGCATCGTCATAGACATCGATCCGCGCCTGCAATAGAGCGGCATCAACATCCAGCAAGTTTGCAAGTTTCTGTAGAACGATCATCATGCGGGCGTGTTGCTTCTCGCGATCTCTGCGCACGCATATTCCAAATACCGGGGCCGTGCTGCCTTCCAGTGCTAGACCGGTTAGCAAACCGCCATGCGTAGCACCACTGCCTGACGGCACAACCACCGCATCGAAATTTGGCATCTGGGCGCACAATTCCTGTCCGCCAACGACATAGCCCAACGCCCCCAGAGGTGGATGATTCAAGCCCAGATGAATGACGTATGGCGTGCGGCCTTGGGCCTTCAATTCGTCAGCACGCGCGTGCAATGCCGCGTCGGCCCCAGCTTCGTCTTCGCCCTCGGGATAGCTCATATGCTCGGCACCCAGAATCTGTGCCAAAAATACGTTCCCGGACCTGTAATACTCTTCGTCCATATCTGGGACACGCTCTTCTAATTGAAGCACGGATTGCATGCCCAGCTTAGCGGCCGCCGCAGCTGCAGATCGGACAAAATTGGACTGAACAGCACCGGTGATTAGAATGGTATCGGCACCTTGTTGCTGTGCATCGCCGAGGTAGAATTCGAGCTGCCGTGTTTTATTGCCGCCAAACACAAGCTCCGTCAGATCATCGCGCTTGAGCCAGAGATCGATCCCCAATTCCGCTGACAACCTGTCCAAACGTTCCAGAGGTGTCGGGCCCGACATAAGCCGGGCGCGAGGAAATCTCTCCAGATTGTCGTTTCGTTGCATCGTGCACCTCCCGGGATTATGCAATCATATAGGCGCGCTGGAACAGGACACAGCAGGCGATGAAAGAAACCACGCGGATCGCGGCTATGACGACCGACTGCGGCAAGTAAGAGCCCCCTGCCCGTCCAAGCAGGCTGCCTACCAGCGTGATTGTGACAAAGCCGAGCAGTTGCGGCTCGTATGTGATGGCCTGCGTTTCGGACAGGCTGTGCAACACGAATGCAATGCCGTAAGCCACCAGCGCGATGGGTTGCACCAGCTTGGCCACCTCTTTGGCTGAACGGCCCTTTGCGATCAAACCAAACACCATAAGTGGGCCCGGTGTTGCCGCCCAGACGGTTGCAAGCCCGGACAGCCCTGTAATGGCTGAAAACCCAAAACGCCCGATTGTACCGCGCAAGGGAAGCAGGGTGGTGATCAAGCCGATCAACAACAAGCAGGCCGTCAAGGCCAGAACAAACGCCTCGTTCAACAACGGATAAACAGTAAGACCGGCAACTACACCGACACAACATGCGATGATAGCATTAAGAATGAGTGGCTTGTTGTTCTTCAGTACATGACGGTCCGTCGCGACTACCGACACAAGGGTATTCAGCAACAGCAATATGGGAACTGCCGTCGAGGTGCCGAGCAGGATCATCATCGGGGGACCCGCGATGATACTGAAACCGATGCCCACGCCAACCTGCAGCATTGCCCCGAGGCAAATGGCGGCCATCAAAATGGACAGATCAATGGTCACATAGCACTCCTGCAGCTTTGGCATTGTTGCAAGACCTCAGATATCCTGAGGTTACGGCCATGGTCCATGTCATTCCTTCATTCGAATTGATTGGCACGCACTAACGCTGCCGGGGCATCAATCCAGAGTATAGCTCGCGGGCCGCTACGGAATGTGCCATTTGCGCAAGTGTCGTCAGATCATACACGGGAAGGCACAGTTCTTCCTGAAGGCGCGATGCGTAGGGCGGCAGGTCTGTACACTCCAAAACCAGTGAGCGGATATCAGGGGCCTCAAGCATCAGGCTACGGGCTGCGTTCAGGACCTCGGCCTCGATCAGGTCTGTGTCCATACGGGTGCGGGTATTCCGCAAGATCACTTCTGCAAATTCACTAGTGTCCTCCAGTCCCTTCACCGCCACCGGAACACCGGCGGCACCGACGCCTTCAAAATGCCGGGCAGTCAAAGCAGAAGCGTCTGCAGTCAAAACACCCACCGGAGCGTTCGCGCCGGTCATGTGATAAGCCAGCGGCACCTGGATCAGGCTGGAAGCAAACACCGGAACTGAAACCGCTGCAGCCAGTTCTTTTTGAAACAGCGCAAGAAAGCCACAGCTGCCGGTAATGGCGCGCACGCCTTCGGCCTCAAGCCGTTTGGCACCTTCGATGAAGGGTTCAAGCAATTCCGGCGTAGGGTTGTTCAGAAGTGTCGGGACAGTCACCCCGTCGATCATTTCATACAGAACCGGAAATGGCAGGCTGGACGGGTTCTTGATATGGCCCGGTGGCTTTGGGAAATAGCTTTCAAGGCAAAGCACACCGATTGAGGCCCCGCAGATATTCTGGCCGCCTTGATAAATTGGCATTGTCATCAGGTCCTTTTTTGATTTGAAAGTTCAAAACCGGGTTGGTGTATACGGTGCTAGATCGATATTCGGGATGCGATCCGAGACGATATCCGCCACTAGCTCGCCGGTTTTCGGGGCCATCATCAGCCCGTAATGAGAATGCCCGAACGCTGCATAGAGTCCCTCTTGGTCTTTTACTTGCCCGATTGCGGGCAAGCTGTCCGGGAATGACGGGCGCCGACCCATCCAAAACCGCGCCTCACCTGTATCAAGCTCGGGCATCATGGCCTTGGCCTGTTGGGACAGGATTTGCTTCTTCCGTGGGTCAGCGGGTGCATCGGCGCTGCCGAATTCAGCCGTACCGGCGACCCTAAGCCCCCCAAGCATCGAACTTGCGACCACCTTTGCATCCACATCCATGACCGAGTTGTTCAGTTCGACCGCAGGGGTTGGGAATTCGACATGATAGCCCCTTTCGGCCACGAGAGGCATAGGCAATCCCAATGGTTTCAACAGGTCGGCAGACCATACGCCTGCCGCAAGAACAACATGGCTGGCGGTTAGCGTATCCTGCGCAGTTGCAATCTGCCAACCACCCTCTTCCGCGGGGGTAAGCTTGGTGACTTCGGTTTGCACAATTTCAGCACCTTGCACTTGCGCCTTTTCGGCCAAAACCGCTCCCACACGTCCCGGAGCGGTTACACGCGCTTGCCCTTTGATCACAATCGCACCTTTGAACGCTTCGGACATAGCGGGCTCCAATCGGCGCAGTTCGTCACCGTCGACGCGTTCCAGATCGCCGCCTTTTTCGCGGCGGATAAGATATCCAAGCCCGTCCAGATCAGCCTGTTCTGGTCGGCGAAAGGCGTGGATGTAATAGCTATCGGTGATCAGGTTCTCGTGCCCGGTACCATGTAAATGACGCCGGTACAGATCGACGGAGGGGCGACAAAGAACCTCCATCGCGTCCGAGACTTCGCGAACAGTTTTTTCTCCTGAGTTTCCGAGAAATCGCAACCCCCAAGGAATCATTTTGGGCCAGAAGCTGGGCCTGACTGACAGCGCGCTCTTAGGGTCTAGCAGCATTTTGGGCAGCATTTTCCAGATACCGGGCATTGCTTGCGGAATGATCGACCAAGGCGAAACCACACCAGCATTCCCGAACGAGGTTTCCTGACCCGGCTCACCTCGATCGATCAGCCGAACCTGAATGCCCCGTTCCTGCAGCGACAAAGCGCAACAGATGCCGACGATTCCTGCGCCGATGATGGTCACTTGTTCTGTCATCAGTTCAGGCCGGAGATTGACTGCGGTTGCGCGCGATCAATTGGGTGACGATGACAGGCGAGGCAACGGCCAGCGCGATCAGGTCCGCCGTCAGGCTGGGCGCGACAAAGATAATCCCCGCAAGGGCCATCAGAATCCGCGCCGCAACATTCATCGGTTTCAGCCAGTAGCCCACAACCGCAGCCGACAGGGCGATAACCCCGGCGATACAGCTGGCGGCGGTGTAAGTGAACTCCCAGAAATTGAAGCCGGTTGAGGATACGAACAGCAGAACTGGCGCATATACGAAAGCCATCGGCGCAATCACCTTGCCCAATCCAAGAGTGAATGCCGACAGGCCAGTGCGGAACGGATTCGAGTTGGCAATTGCAGCAGCCGCGTAGGCCGACGTACAGACCGGTGGTGTGATTTCTGACACCACGCCGTAATAGAGCACGAACAGGTGGCTGGCGATGGGAGGAACGCCGAGCTGCGCCAAAGCAGGCTGTGCGACCGATACCAGCATGATGTACAACGCTGTGGTCGGGATACCCGCGCCCATCAGGATACAGACGATGGCTATGAAGACCAGTGAGATGAATAGCTGCAGGTCTTCCATGGCAAACAGCTGGAAGCTGCCGAACGAGATCATGTTGTAAATATCTGAAGCCAGATTGCCCGCGCCCTGTGTCACCATGAAGCCAATGCGAAAGCCGATACCAGTGGTGTTGATCACTCCGACCACGATGCCAACCGCAGCCGCTGCGGCACCAACGGCCAGCGAGTACTTCACGCCCAGTTCGACCGCCTGCAGCATCTCGGGCACTTCAATCCGTTTCTGTGGATTCAGCGTGGCAATAACCGACAGGCCACAAAGGATTGCGGTCATCGTCAGGTCGAACCCGCCATCCGAGAATTTCCAAAGCACAAAAGCCAGGAAAGCCGCGGCATAGACCAGCGTTGGCGGCTGTTTGATCCGCGACATGCCCGCGATGACCGCCAGAGAAATACCGCAAAAAGCGGACATGAATGGCGTGTAGCCCGTAAACAGCACCACCAGCAGGCCGATCAGTGGCACGATATTGGCCCAGCCTTCCGCCCAAACGGCTTTGAGTTGCGGCAGCTGCTCTTTCGCCAGACCTTTCAGGTTCAGCTTGCGTGCCATCAGGTGCACCACAGCGAAGACGCCGACATAGTGCAGTATTGCTGGGAAGATCGCCGCGATCACAATGGTGGTGTAGGGGACCTCAAGGAACTCGGCCATGATGAAGGCTGCAGCGCCCATGATCGGCGGAGTGATTTGGCCACCAGCAGAAGACGCAGCCTCAACCCCGCCCGCAAAATGGCCAGGGTATCCGAGGCGCTTCATATTGGGGATAGTCAATGCTCCGGTCGATACGGTGTTGGCCACCGATGAGCCCGAGATCGTGCCAAAGAAAGCTGAGGACACCACTGATACCTTTGCCGGACCGCCAGTATAACGGCCCGCAAGTATAGTCGCGTTGTCGATGAACAGCTGCCCCAGACCGGTGCGTTGCGCGATGACGCCGAACAAAACAAAGTGAAAGACGATAGTCGAAACCACCCAGAGCGTGACGCCGTAGATACCTTCCTGCGGAAAATACATCGACGATACGAAGGTTTTGAAATTCACGCCGGGATGCTGCAGCAGTCCGGGGAAGTACGGCCCCAGCAGGGCGTATGAGATGAAAACACAGATGATAAGGGGCAGCACCCAGCCCAGCGTGCGCCGCGCAATGTCCAGCACCAAAAGGATGATGACGACACCCAGAAATACATCATAGTTGTTGGGGTTGCCCATCCGGAACGTCTGTTCCTCGATCCCAAGGAACGGAATGCCGCGCCAGGCTACGCCAACATAGAGCGCGGCAACGATGCCAAGCGCCATGAAAACCAGATCATAGAGCGGGATGTTACCGATGCGGAACCGGCTGACCTTAAGGGCATAAAGGCTCTTTGCCCCAACAATCGGGATTGTGGCATAGACCAGAATGAACAGCAGGGCGAGGTAGATGCCCATGTGCCAGTGGTCTGCGGGCAGGCCGAATCCGGCCGTGAAGAATTCGTAGAACGCTAAAATCAGGGCCACAACACGGAGAACTTTTCCAGCGGTGGGCGTCACCTGCCGGACGGCGGCACCTTCATCGAACTGTTCCTCGATGGCCGCTAGTTCCTCGGCTGTCAATTCGTGGTCATCAAGTTTCTGGGTCTCGGACATGATGGCCTCCCGATTTCGCATAGTTCCAGTGTGCGGTGCCCCACATAGGGGCACCGACGATACAGTTCAGTCTGTTACGTTTACTGAAGAAGTCCGGCTTCTTTGTAGAACTTCTCGGCACCCGGATGCAGTGGAACACCCAGCGCCTCTACACCATCCAGCGCGGTATCGGGCGTGATCTGCTTACCCTTGGCATGGCCGTTGTCCAGTAGCTTGCGGGTGTTGTCGTTCCACAGGGCTTTGGTCAGCTGATAGACCAGATCTTCAGACAGATCCGAGGACACAACCAGCATAGCACTGACCGCAGGGGTCTTGGTTTCCGCGTCTATGCCTTCATAGACACCACCCGGAATGGCCGAAGGGATATAGGCCGGAATGATCTCGTTGATCTTGGCCAGATCTTCATCGCTGAACGAATGCAGGTTCATGCCTTTGGTCGACGACAGTTGTACCATCGCGGCAACTGGCCAGCCCGCAGCGTAGAAATAGGCGTCTAACTGACCGTCAGCCAAACGCTCGGCGCTTTGACTGTTGTTCAGTTCGGCTTCATCCATATTGTCGCGATTCACGCCCCAGGCGTCGAGCATCTGCAAAACTGCAACCTGCGTACCCGATCCGGCCTGTGCGATACCGACGCGTTTGCCTTCCAGATCGCCCAGGTCGTTGATCGTCTGACCGGCGGGCAGCACGAGATGCAGGTCCTCGGGGAACAGATTTGCTACGATGCGAAGGTTAGGATGAGGTTTACCCTCGAACTTGCCTTCGCCCAGATACATTGAACGGGTCACATCGGCTGCGGCCAGACCGGCCTCAAGCTCACCATTCTGCACTGCGGCATTGTTGAACACCGACGCTGTCGTGGATTGCGCGATTGCGATCAGGCCCGGGACGCCACATTGGCCACCTTCTTCGCACGGGCGAGATCCCGGAGGGGCAGAAATTCCGTTGGCGATGGTGCCGCCGATGGGGAAGTAGGTTCCGCCTGCGCCACCGGTCCCGATGCGGAAGAATGTTGGATCCTGCGCCAGCGCAGGGGCGGCAAGCGCGCCTGCTAAGGCCAGTCCGGTCAAACATTTCACGAATTTCATAATCATCTCCGTTGTTGGATCGCTGGATTCGGTTTTCCCGAATTCGATCTTCTCAGCGTAGAGACGATTCGCATAAATGCAAATTTTTTATACTTCACAAAACTAAGGTTTTATTTATACATTAACCATGAACCTTATTCAGCTCACAGTGTTTCGCGAAGTGATGGAGACCGGCTCTATCTCGCAAACTGCCAAGAAACTGAATCGCACTCAGCCGGCGATTAGCCTTGCGTTGAAAAACCTGGAAAAAACGCTGGGACTGACCCTGTTTGAACGCAAGGGAAGACGCCTGGTTCCGGTTCCTGAAGCGCACTACCTTCTGGCCGAAACCACAGGCATTCTGGACCGTCTCGCCACCATCTCCAGCACAATGGAAGGGTTGATCAAAGGGCATGCAGGCAGCCTGAACATCGCAACGATGCCCGGGCCGTCCGCCTTTTTGTTCCCGCGTTTCATCAGCCAGTCGGTCGGAGAAAACCCCGATATTCGCATCACTCTTTCCACCCGCAGTTCACCTCAGATCATGGAGCTTGCAGGGACCCAGAACATCGACTTCGGATTTGCTGATTTCGAACATTCAGCGGGCAAAGAACCGCAGTACTCTGCCGAACTAATCAAAGCAGATTGCTTCTGTGCCATTGACCGCACCCACCCACTTGCTTCGCGTAAGAGCCTGACACTGTCTGATCTGAACGATACGCCCATGGGCGGCTTGCATGCGTCACACCCATTCCAGCGCAAAATCCGGCAGGAATTCGAGGAGGTCGGTGCTGAGTACAATCCGACAGTGACCTGCCAGTATTTTCAGCCGCTCATCCCCTTCGTCAGCTCCGGGCAATGTTGCAGCATCGTTGATCCGCTGACCGTCGTGACCGAGCAAGGATTGAACCTGTCCGACGGAAAGGTCGCTTTTTTGCCATTCAAGAAACCGCTCAGATATGAATACGCGATCCTTGAACCCAACCACCGGCCGCCGTCTCAACTGGCTTTAAAGATCAAAGCTGGATGGAAAGCCGAGGTCTTAAAAATGTTGGAAGACGTGAAGGCGAACCCTCACACAGAATGGATTTTCCAGGCCGGGCGTGAGTAAAACTGATCGGCCCCAATGAGTTGATCTCTTGATCGCTCGAAGCGATTTACAGCGTCAAGTTGATTTGAGAAGATCGACGGCTGGTCGGAATTCACTGATTTAGAGTAACGCAGTTTTCGGTCGGCACCGATGACGCACCAACCATCGAATATTCATACGAATTGTTTCAAAGGAGCGTTTCAACCGTTTCAGATGGCTCAACAATTACCCCTTTTGGACACAATTTTGTCCCAAAATAAAATGTAATTGCACTCAATAGTTATCAATGTGGCATGATCATGATGCTTGTCGTCCAAATACCGGCGCTTAACGAGGAGGAAACCCTTGCCGAAGCGATCGCGGCAATTCCCCGATCGATTCCTGGCGTCAGTAAAGTTGAAGTACTGGTCATCGACGACGGCTCCACCGATCGGACCGTTGAAGTCGCCTGGAATGCCAAAGCTGATCACGTTCTGGAAATGAGCAGCCATGTCGGCCTCGCCCGTGCGTTCAGTGCCGGCATCGAGTATGCGCTTTCTTTGGGCGCCGATGTGATCGTCAACACCGATGCAGACAATCAGTATTGCGCAGACGACATTCCCGCCCTGATTGATCCGATACTGAAGCGTAAGGCACAAATCGTGGTCGGCGCTCGCCCGATCAGAGAGATCGAGGGCTTCTCGCCGTTGAAGAAAACCCTTCAGCGGCTGGGCAGTTGGGTCGTGCGACTGGCAAGCAAGTCAGAAATCCCTGATGCGCCCAGCGGATTTCGCGCCTATTCCCGAGATGCCGCTGCCCGACTCTGTGTTGTCAACACTTATACCTACACTCTGGAAACCATCATTCAGGCCGGACGCAAACATATCCCGATGACCTCGGTGCCTGTTCGGGTCAACAAGGTAACACGCCCGTCTCGTCTGTTCAGAGGTATCGGAGAGTATGTCACCCGCTCAGCAAGAACTATTCTGCGCGTTTTTGTGATCTATGCACCATTGAAGTTCTTCCTGACGCTTTCGGCAGTATTCGCCTTGCCTGGCTTAATCGGGGTTGGGCGATTTCTCTATTATTACGCGACAGACGGGGGGGCCGGGCATGTTCAGTCGCTGGTTCTGTCCGGTGTGCTGCTGGCAATGGCCACGATACTGTTCGCCGTTGGTATCCTGGCCGATCTTATCGCCACCAACCGTAGTCTGCTGGAAGACATCCGGGCCCGAGAGTTGCTGCGCGCGCCGATTAGACCTACTGAAGTAATTTCCCTCGACCCGGTCAGGGCGGTAGAGAATGGATAATCCGGCGCTAGGCGATCAGCGAAACGCCGGATTGGTAGGGGCTATCACTCTTGATCGAGTGGTACGTGCGAGCATTGTCGTTGTCTTCGTGTTTATGCTGGTGCTGGCGTATACTCACAATGTGAATTGGGACGAATTCTATTTCCTGTCACATGTCCATGCCTTCCTCGACGGTCGATTGGACCGTCCAATGCAGACCTTCTTCGTGCATGGTTTCACATGGCTCGATGCGCTGCCGGGTCATGAGATGGAACAGATATTTGCAGCCCGGCTTGTGATGGTTGCATGCGTCGGGCTGACCACAATTTCTGTGCACCGTATCGCCCTGTATTTTACCGAACAGCGATTTGCCGATATCGCTGCTCTGGGTTTCCTGACTTCAGGCTACGTTTTGGCCTATGGCGCCAGTTTCCGTGCCGATCCCATTGCTGCGGCGTTACTGACTTCTTCGATTGCAATCTTGCTGACCACGCGCCTGTCTGTCTGGCAAACACTGGCGGCAGCGCTTCTGAGCGCTCTGGCCGTACTGGTTACGATCAAATCGGCACTCTATCTGCCCGCATTTCTGGCCGTGCTGATATGGAGGATCGAAGATCGAATAGCGGTACGGCACATCATTATCACGGGTATCTTGGCGGCTGGCATTTGCGTGTCATTCTACCTCTGGCATGCGTCTGGCCTTCGCGTCGCCGAATGCAACCAGACGGCAAACAATGCAAAGGACGCGCTGAATACGACGCTGTTGAAAAGCGGCATATTCCCACGATCAACTGAATTCATTAGTTGGGCTATGCTCAGCCTCCCACAGATCATTCTTGTGGGGATCGGACTGTGTGCCGGTCGGAATGCTCGGCGGGTTCTGCTGATTGCGCTCTTTGCTGCACCGCTCCTCTCGGTGGTGATCTATCGCAATGCCTTTGTCTATTTTTACCCCTTCGCTACCCCACTCCTGATGGCAGCCGTCGCGATCGGAGCACAGAGGCTTGGATCATCACGACGCTCGGCACAACTGGTGATGGTGATGCTTGCGGGGCTTTTTGTCCAGGCAGCCCTAGCACTGCAAGATCGTGCAGGAAACCAACGCGCCACTATTGCGGAAATTCATCGCCTTTTCCCAGATCAGGTCGCCTATATTGATGACAGCCACATGATCGCAAGTTTCCCGAATCCTGGTTTCTTCATGTCAGGCTGGGGCGTTGCACGCTATCAGGCGGCGGGCCAGCCCGTATTTGCCAAAATCATCGCAGAACAGCAGCCGCCTCTACTTATCACCAACAAAACTGCTCTGACGCTGACGATGGACCCAAGTTCGGCCAATGGAACCGAGCCTGTGCTGCTGCCTGAGGACCACAAGATATTACGCGAGTCATATGTGCACTATTCGGGATCGATCTGGCTTGCCGGAGGATCAGTGACGCTGACCGGCGAACCGGTTGAATTGGCACTTCCGTTCCCCGGGAGGTATCGGGTCGAAACCAGCCAGCCAGTACAGATTGACACAAGTGCCGTCGCATCTGGAGACATTCTCAGCATTGGGGCAGAAGCAGTAACAATCAACGGACCGAAAGGTGTTGCTGTCAGGCTGATCTGGGATACTGGTGTGGCGCCGGTCGCACCAGAAAGCTTGGATCGAGAGGTTTATACCGGCTTCCGGGTGCTTTCGCTATGAATACCGATATGCCTCTTTCCCCTCCGGTGGTCAGCACCACTCCGATACCATCTGAGCCCGGCAACAAGCGGGTGATTTTTTGGGGAACATATGATCTTAGCAAACCCCGTACTCGAATTCTCCGAACTGGATTGCAAGAGCTCGGCGTAGAAGTAATTGAAATCCACGCAGAGATTTGGCCCAAACACGCGGATAAAAGCCAGTTGAACATGGCTGTGATGATCCGAGTGTTGTTCAGCGCGCTCTTGGCCTATCCGCTTCTGATCCTGCATTATTTGCGTGCGCCTCGTCATGATGCAGTGATGGTTCCCTATCTTGGCGCGCTCGATACATTGGTGTTGTGGCCCTTTGCCCTGCTACGTCGGCGGCAGATCACCTGGGACATGTTCCTTTCGCTTTACGACACTGTCGTTAACGATCGAAGTATGGTTGGGGCCAAGTCACTGCCGGGCCGGATGCTTTGGGTCACTGAATGGCTGGCCTGTCGGGCAGCGCATCATGTCTTGCTCGATACAAAGGCGCATGCCGAGCATATTGCACGGATCTTCAATTTGCCTGAATCCAGGATTGGAGCAGTGCCGGTGGGAGCTGAGCCGGGATCCTTCCAGCGTCTGCCTCCTCCTGCGCGCCACGACGGTCCCACTAGAGTGTTGTTTTATGGACAGCTCATCCCGCTGCATGGGCTTAAAACGATATTGACGGCAGCTACCTCGGATCAAGGTCGCGATATCAATTGGCACCTGATTGGCACCGGGCAAGAGTGCCTATTGCTCGAGACAGCTCTGGTGGATGCGGAGCATAATCATATCTCCTGGCAGAAGTGGGTTCCCTATGAGGAACTGACCGAGGCAATTTCAAATGCCGACATCTGCCTCGGCATTTTTGGCGCCTCTGGCAAGGCTGCGTCAGTAGTGCCGAACAAGGTTTATCAGGCGCTGTTGTCAGGGCGTTCAGTGATCACCCGGAGCTCACCTGCCATGATCGAAACATTCGGCACCGAAGCTCTCGGGGTGAAGCTTATCCCTCATTCAAATCCCGAAGCGCTGCTGGATGCCATCGCTGAATTGAGGCACGAGGGCTATCCGGTAATGCCTGAAGACAAACTGAAAATGGCCCAGCCCCAGGAGATCGCGCGGACTCTTTGCGGATACCTGTTTCGCTGTGCACCTCAAGCCGGATAAAACTGTGGTCGACATGAAAGAATCCCGCCGCAATACTAAGACCCATTACGGTACCGTAATCAGGCATAGGCATTTCGGCCTGGCTATTCCGGCTCTTCAATGGGTGCCGGCCCCGCGTTACTTAATGCGGAGAAATGTTATTCTTGGACTGGCCCAAAGGCTGATGCCCGGACGACTTCTAGAAATCGGATGTGGGGCTGGTGCATTGCTAGACGACTTGGCGGGAATGGGGTTTTCATCGGTTGGTGTGGATAAGTCTACTTCGGCCCGACGTATTGCCACGGCAATTTTGGATGGAACCAGAGAAGTAGAGATTCGCGAAACTTGTCAGGGGCTAGCGCTGGAAAGCTTTGATCATCTAGTCGCTTTCGAAGTACTGGAACATATTGAGGACGACTCAGCGGCGCTTATCGAATGGGCACGCTATTTGAAACAAGACGGTCATTTGATGGTTTCTGTCCCAGCACATCCCGAACGCTGGAACCCAGCCGATGTCTGGGCAGGTCATTACCGGCGATACCGGCGGAAGGATCTTGTTGACTTGGTTGAAATGGCTGGCTTCAAGATTGAGCTAGTCCAGTGCTACGGCTTTCCTCTGGCAAATATTATGGAACGGCTGATTGCTCGGGTCTATGCCAAACAGACCCAGAAACGCGGCGAAAAGATGAACCAAGACGACCGCACTAGCGCTAGCGGTTCGGATCGCAACCTACTGACGCTTATCTGGCCTTTCTACAGCTCGTTGCTCGGAACGCTGACAATGCGGCTAGTCTGGAAAGTTCAAAAGGTGTTCCTTAACGGTGATCGTGGCATTGGATACATCATCGTCGCGCGTAAGTACTAAACATGGCTACCGCCCTGCGCTATATCGGCACCGCTGCTGCCCTGATCTTCATCGGAATCATTCTGGTTCGACACGCAGGAGACATTGCAGTGCTCGACCTCGGGTCAGGCCGCGCCCGTTATGCACTGCTAGGTGGGTTTACCCTTTATGTGCTGTCGCAGCTCGTAGGTGCTGTGGCTTGGGGGGTGACGCTAAACATCTATGACGTTGCCCTACCGCGCACACGCGCTGAAAGTCAGTTAATGGTATCGCAGATCGGGAAATACATCCCCGGCAATGTTGCCCACCTTTTGGGACGTTTCGCCCTCGCACGGAGTGATGGAGTGCCATCCGCAATTATTGCGTCATCTCTTTTGCTCGAGATCGGTTTTCTGCTCGCCAGCGGTGCTCTGGTCGTCGGAATTGTGCTCCTGACCATGCCCGATCTTGTCGCCGCAGTAATTGCAGACCTTCCAGGATCCTGGCTCGATGGACAGATGACAATCATCTTCTTCGGAATTCTGGCCTGCATCATGATTGGCCAGATTGTAATCTGGCGCAAAGCGGGAAAACCGAAACTTAAATCTTCAAAATGCTTGATCCTGTTGTTTCTGCATAGCTTCAACTTTTTGATGCTGGGTTTGTCACTTTGGTGTGTCGCACGGGCGATCTACCCTCAGGGTGGTGCCGGTATATTGCAATGCATCGCAATCTTTTCGACAGCCTGGGTCATCGGTTTTCTGATGCCGGGCGCACCCGGTGGTATCGGTATTCGAGACGGAATTATAGCTATCGGACTTGGCCTTTTCACTGATCAGGGAGTCGGTCTAAGCGCTGCGATCGCGCATCGCGCGATCTCGGTTCTGGGGGATGTAGCTGTGTTTGGGCTTGGCCTAACCCTGCGCCGATATCTAAGCAGTAGTGAGCACGAAGCTGTATAAGTTTCAAAATTTGGATCAGGTCAGCCAGACAATTTGCAGCGGAGTCTATCGTATCTGAAGGTCGCCATGCGCTGTCTCAGGCGCTAGGGTGCCGTCTTCTATTCGTTTCCAAACGTAGTGCGACTTCTGGTGCGTACTACATTCCTTGAGCGCACCCAGCATCGCCCAAAGCCAGGGTTGAGGTCGTTCAAGTTTGACCCAAACCTATCGTGAGTTTTGAGCAGGCAACCGATCAATGTGCTTTTTCACAACATCGTTCGAGAGGGTCGCGTTCAGTCGCCACTCACCTAACGGGATGACCGGCTTGTTTGCGGCCTGTGCATCAGGTTCAAAAGTAACAACAATGGTTTCACGCTTGTCACTTTCATCAAGATCAAGCTGGATCATGAGCCGTGTAACGCCTGAATTCGGATTCTGCATCGCACATTCAGAATTGAATGCCGTTTCGCAAGGATTGGCTGAAAGTTGAGAGAAGGTGGCGTTTGGCGGCGACAGAATGCGCGCGGTTAGTTCTTTCCCATCCTGACGCAATGTGGCCTTGGAGCCATCGACTGTTAACTGCGCTTCGGTATGCATTGCCCACGCCACCCGCCCCCGTTGATCAGAGCTAATTTCATCCTGAACCAACACTGTCGTTCCGTCGACAAGAGCTATTCCTCGTCTGACCGTTCCCTTGGGCTTTCCATAGGCGTCTGAAAGATCGGCGATTGCAAAATCGAAACCCGGAAACTGCGCCAACTCCTCAACATAGGCCCGCCCCGTTTCGATTTGATTTGCCATGTCAAAGGTCAGTGTATTCTGCCCGATCGTGGCCGTTCGATAATAGTCAAAACGTTTGTCAGTAAAGTAGCCGGGCAATTGGTAATTTCCGAGCCCAAGATCCACCCCCCAACGTACACCGTCGGCTTCAAGCACAAAGGTGCCCGCATCAAGGTCATTGTGATGGCTGCTAAGCGGGCCAGCCTTGAGGCCGATATAGCTGGCCTTAGGGTCATTCCAACCAGACCGCATGGTTACGATCCCAAGCCCTCCAGACCAATAGGATGTTGATCGGGCAGTGATTGGTTCACTATTGCGACGCTGCTGCCAGATCAGCTCGAATGCTGGATGGGAAGACCGCATTTTGCTATTTATCTTAGTGCCGTAGCCCGGATGATTGAACCGCGACGCCAACCAGGTCAATACAACAAGGTCAGTGCTTGTATCGCTGTCTCCAAAGTTAAACAGCATGCCAGTTGGCCCAGATGCATGGATCAGGAACTCACCAAAATTCTCCAACCCTACCATTTTAGAGAGATCAAAATCATGCCCGAGGACGGAAACAAGCGCATCAAACGCCACCGCCGCGTCCCGGGCGGACAAAGCCCCGTACATCGGTCCTTCTGGCCAAGCCCCATCCGGAGCGAACATTGCCAACCCATTTCTAAGTGAAACCTGCGCTTGCTCAATAATATGATCAGCCAGTTCCGGTTCTGTTTCTGACACAACCAGAGCAGCGACGATCATTCCCGCATTACAAACGATGTTCCAGTTGAAGGATGCAACGGGCCAGGCGATATCCGCAGTAGCCGTCCCATCAGGAAGCGACGCGGGAACAGATACTGGATTCACCCAGCGTTGGGGGGCGACCCAACCCTTGTCATAATAAAGCGTATCCAGATCGTAGATTTTTGCGGCTTCTTTCAACCCCTTCTCCACAAGTGCCGATCGAATAGTCTGATGATCCTCTTCGGCCAGATTGTCACTAATCCAACTGTATCCGAGCGACACCGCCAAAGTGACACGGCTTAATCCCAGAAAGTGTGCGGGCTGCCATGTTTCCAGTTCCGAAAACTGCAAGAGCTCGGTTCTGGCGCGATCAACATATCGACTGTCACCGGTCAATCGCCAAGCCAAAGCCAATGTGGTGAGGCGTTCGACCGGACGTTGTCCAAATCCACGAAAAGCTTCGTGAAGCTGACCATCTCCATTCCGAACTGCCTCAACAATAGTAGGCGACTGCAAATGCGCTTCTGCACTGTCAATCAATGCCTGATAGTCAGCCGCGAATACCTGATCGGCTGCGCGCTCTGTTTCTATGCGCTGCACGATCTCATCCGTTAGAACGACTTGCGGCACTGAGTTTTGGGACAAAGCGCTTGTAGCGCAAAAACAAGCGAAGGACAAAACGAACAAAAAGAGGGCTTTAATCGGATTCACACTTCTAACGGTTGCGATCATGGGTTTCTTCCGCACTGGAAACGCCTGCAACCCGACTCTGCAGCGGTGGCCAAATTCTGTCAAAGACATCCGATTAGTTTAGCTTAGCAAATTGATATGCTAAACGCCCCGCCCGGCAGCCTATTGGAGTAATGTTTAAGTAGAGCCGAAAGGACAAACGTAAAAAAGCCAGCCACGAGAACCTAGCGCAAGCGATCCGAGCATTAATATTATGGTCGCATGGCTTGATCACGGAACCGAACCGGAAACGAGGCCAGTGCCCATCGATTTTCATGTGTTTGTTTTCGTTCCCGGCCTAGCGCAGACCGGGAACCACTTATTGGAGTGCTTCAGGCGATGGACATGCCGAGCGCTTCAAGTTGGTCTGTCAGGGCGCTTTCTGCTTCGGCAACACTGTTCCAGTCATCAGCCGTCAGGTTACCAAGATCCAGATCCTCGGCCTGAACATCCTGAAGTGTAACGGTATGGCCGCCATTTCCGACAACTTCAAAGATAAGATCGCCATCAATTTCGGTGACCGACACATCGCTTTCGCTCAAAGCGTTGAAATCGATGATATCTTCATCGGCATTAAAACCGATAATCTGGGTCTTTACCCCCCAGTCCCAGGTAAGCTCTGCCACATCCGCTTCAGCGCCGAAGGTCACAACTCCTGGTGTTTGGCTGTTTCCGGGTTCGTTGGTTCCACTACCGATATCTGGTTGGGTCGATCCCCCTGTCAGATCTCCGACCCGTGTCTGATAACCGTCTGTCGTCGCCCCGACAGGAGCCTGTGGGGTCAGCAGTATGGTGCGAGCAACCAACGTCACATCGTTCTGGTCAAAGCCAAATGGTACCTCGAGATTGTCTTCCATCACCTGATCAAAATGGAATTCGACCAGACCCGGGATCAGGTCAGCCTTGGTCACGCCGGTCAGCGTGATGCTTTGTCCGGTCGGCAAGGATGAGATCACCAGACCATCGCTACTGTCCTCGACGCTAAGTCGCTCGCGGGTTCCGAAATACAGGAAGCTGATCTTCATCGTTGAAGGATCAAAGCCGTCAATAACTTCGTGCACGCCATATTCGTGGCTGCGAACATAGACTGTGTCAGCATCGCGAGGTCCTACGCCCTGCTCCCAACTAAGAACGCCGCCCATATCCTGACGGAGGTGTTCGTTGCCGACCACACCAAAGCTGTCGATGGTCACGTCCTGGAAGGTGACACCTTGCACGATTTGCGCCGCGTCCGACCATGGGCTGTCGATAACAATCTCGCCGGCCTTGGATTTGGTGACGATCATGCCGTGAACCGACGTACCGCCAAAGTCCAACTCGTCCACACCGGGGCGGAATCCGGTTATGTCGTCAGCGTTGCTATCGGCCCGGTATTTCACCCCGCCCGTGTCTGTATTGCCGGTGATCGCGGGCGGGTTTGACCCGTCTGCATCATAACTGAGGTCATAGCCCTCTCCTTCTCCCGGCGAGACGATAACTTGCCCCAAAGCAGTGGACACTTCGTTCAACACCGTCTGATCCGTGATAGAGAAATTGCTAAGCGAAAGATCGGACAGGCCAAAGCCAGTGAATACGATCTGCTTGGTTACATTGCCCGAGGTCAGCTCAATTCTAACGGTCTGCCCCAGAGCGTCCCCACTCTCTTCGAAAATCGAGAAGTTATCAGCCCCAATGTCCGGTCCGATTTCAATGACATCTCCCATCGCGGGCAGGAAGCCTTCGACCGTCTGTGCCTCGCTGGCAAGGCCCAGCATGACGTGCATATGTTGGTGGCTATGGCCACCGCCACCACCGTCTCCGCCACCATCGCCACCGCTGGTCGGCATTGAGCCATCAGTGCCTATCAGCCCAACCACTTCAGCTGCGGCGGTATTGTCCAGAATAGTGAAGTTTGCCGGGCTCAGCTCAGCAAGTGTCACACCGCTGAGGGTCGTGGCCTGGTTATTGGACGGGATCGAGAACACAACCGCGCCATCAACCTCGGCAACCTCCAACGCGTCTGCACCGACCCATGCGATGAAGATCGTATCGGTCGTAGGGTCGAAATCCGGGATCGTTGCATTCGTGCCCCAAGCCCAGTTAATCACCACATCCGCAGTATCTTCTGTGGTGTCAGCAGTCCCGTTGCCGGTCGGTTCCGTGGGTTCCGGATGTATGACCGGTGGGACAACGGGCGGCGACGTATTCCCGTTATCGGTGCCGCCATTTGTATCCGTGGGCAAGACACCGTCGGTGTATACCTTGATAGCGTCTTCGATACTCGGCGCGTCATAACCGCCGAATTGCGAGACATACCGCAGGATCGAAGTACCGTATTCATCGGTGGATACACTTCCACCCTGAAGCAGAGCCAACGTACCCCATGCCCCCCGCAGGTGCGCGGCGGCCATTATGCCAGTGAGACTGAGCGTGACAGAGACGGCCTGGCCATTTTCCAGATAAGTGCGTGTCGTGCCGAGATAGTCGGACAGGCTCTCTCCCTGATAGCCCAGCCCGGTTTCGATGACTTGAAGATTGTAGCCAAAAGCTTCTTGAATCGCGCGCTCCTGCGCTTCGGCGGTTGTGAACTCTGCCAGCGAATTCACCCCGTTCTTACCGGTCCACGTGCCATCCCAGGTGTTCGAAGCCGCGCCATTCCCATAATAGACATCATCGGTGTAATACCCGAGGTCAATTAACAGCGCCTCGCCGAACTGATATCCAACAAAACCAAGCGAGTTCATCGAGCGATAGGACATCGCGTCCCATTCATCACTGCTTAGATCAGACCAGCTGGAATAGCTTGGATAGAAGTCGTCAACGGCCCCTCCCGCCCATTGGTTCAGCTGCCAATCCTGAATGATTCCTGCGTCGTATCGATCTCGATCCCAACCAGATTCAAATGCACGCAAAGCGTCGCGAAATTCTTCATATGTTCCATTACTCATCTTGAAACAGACTCCCATCTTGTCGTTGTTTCAGCCCAAGTATTTCGGCTTTATTAGCCCGATGAATTCAGGCCCAACTTGCGTAACAAGTCAGAAGTTCAGGACACGTTAAGAGTTCATTAACGAATTAATCTGAGCGGATGCGGGCCTAGGCCAACCTTTTGATGCGCTAAAAAACGCTGTACGTCAGTGGGTTATAGCGGGGTTTGAGCAAAAGATCGGTGCAGTTGCGCGAGTCTTCGCCAAATTTGGAATGTCGCAATAATTAACTTTGCATTATTGCCAGATCGAACTGTTAAGAAAGCCTCAGCCGATCCAGACCGGCTGAGGCGTTTTTTGGTAATCAGGCGATGATCAGAGACCCCAATCCTGTGATTGCTGAGCCGTCAGCTCGCTGATGTGCTGCATGACATCGAAATGCTCATCAACACCCTGTACGCTGATCACCTTTTGGCCATTTGCCGTGACCCAGTGAGTGCTGGAACGCCATTCGATCTGAAGTTGATCCAGAGACGAGATCCCGAACCCTTCCAGATCGATAACAATCGAGTCGTCAGCCTCAAAATCCCGGATCACCTGACCACCATACTGGCTGCCCGGGCCGGTAATGACAAAAGTATCGCTGCCTTCGCCACCGAACATATTGGCAAACCCGGCTTCTGAAGACTGGTCTGCATCAAGGATGATGACGTCGTTGCCGTCTCCACCATTTGCATTGGTGATCATCGCGCCTTTGCGGATCACGATGGTGTCATTGCCGTCGCCGCCGTTCAGAGTAGCGAACTGATTGAGCGCACCGCCAACAATGTAGTCATCACCAGCACCACCATTCAGGGTCAATCCACCACTGCCGGTGTCGCCGATCATGTAGTCCCAACTATCGGTGCCATCTACGGTAACGAGCTCTTCGCCGACCTCGGCATCAATCCGGTTGCCATACTTCTCGAACCACTCCAGCGTGTTTGCACCAAAGGGCGGTTCGTAGACAACCTGATAGCCTTCTTCATCGTTGCCAACCAAGCTGCGCAGGTCGATGTATGACGGGTCAAATCCGTTCCCGTCATCGTCATAGCGCACGATGATCTCGTCTGTCAGCTTATTGAACAGAACGATCTGACCGTTTTCGATGCGGTGATCCAAATCGAACCAGCCGGACATCCCGTAAGCGTCGAGGTCGATCTCGATCCGATCGCCTTCGCTGGCGTCGAAATCGGTGATCGTGTTCTCGCCGCCGTTCAGAATGAAGGTGTCAGCTCCTCCGTTACCGGTCAGCACGTCTTTGCCATCACCCGAGGTGAAGACGTTATCGCCGTCGTCGCCGATGATCACATCATCATGGTCGCTGCCATAGATGTTCTCGACGCTCCAGAGCAGATCATAGCCTTCCTTGTCGCGAATCTCGTCATTGAGATCGAACGGATTGGCGCTGTTGCCATGCCAGGCCCAGTAATACTCACCGCTGGCATCTTCCGCCTTGTTGTTCATGTCGACATAGATGCCGCTCAGACTGTCACCATACCAGGCCGTGTCATTGCCTTCTCCACCATACAGCTTATTAAAGCCGCCACCGCCAGCCATGATATCGTCACCGCCAAAGCCGTAGAGAACATCATTGCCGTCATTGCGGATTTCGGCCTCGTTTCCGCCGTGGGTATCGCGCTCGGACGTATAGGCTTGCAGAACGTCGTTGTGGTTTGTTCCCAACTGACGATCCTCGTCATGAAAGCCGACCATCGAAACACCGCCGAACGCCCCGAACGTGACGAACTTGCTGGTTCCAAGACCTGCAAGGTCTTCACTACTCAGGCCAAGGTCGATCTTTTGGCCCAAGCCATAATGCGCACCATCCGGCCCCGTGATCAGAGCAGTTTCTTTCAACCGTTGAATGAAGGCATCTGTGTTCTGCTGCGAGATACTTGTTGCGCCCGGAAATATGTTCGACGCCTCATCCCAATAGAAGGTTGTAATCACCTTGAACTTGTTGTCGGCCGGATCAAGCGCGACCAGATCGAATGCCGCGCCATCAACGATCGATGCTTGCAGGTCCAGCGTTACTGGCCCCTCCACGTTGACTGGTACAATGATCTTGTCTTCAAGCGGGTTGAAGTCGAGGATCTCGACCAGAGACACCTTCGGCGGGTTGACGGTTTCGACAACCTGCTCCTCGGTCTTGAACATGTTCTTGATCCCGTCGATCAGGCCTCTGGCAAGGTTGATGAACAGCTTCGCGCCCGGCAGCATCTTGGCGAGTGCCAGATTACCTGCCTCTTCCAGCCACTCTTCGCCCAGACCATTCGATTGGTTATGGTTGGGATCATGAGTTGTTGGTTCAGGCACAGAGCCAATAACGAACGTGTCGGCCCCTTTTCCACCGTAAAGCGTGTCGGCAGAGGTTTCGTCGATATGCCCGGTAAACAGGACATCATCACCGTCACCACCGACAAGAAGGTCGTTACCAGTACCACCGTACAGTTTGTCGCCTTCATTCCCGGCAATCAGGATGTCATCGCCTTCGCCGCCAACAAGGATGTTCTTGCCTCCGCCGCCAATGATCTTGTCGTTGCCGGATTCGCCGAACAGCTGATCATCACCTTCACCTCCATCGATGTAGTCGTGGCCGCCGCCGCCGTAAATCACATCATTACCAGCATCACCGAACAACTGGTCGTTCCCACGATAAGCGATGATGATGTCGTCACCGTCACCGCCCGAGATATTGTCCCGATGATGATAGTTGGAATAGTAGTTCTTGATCGAGGTGCCGCCATCATAGTTATCCCAGTTTTCGGGGTTCCAACCGTGGATGACGTTATCCCCATCATTCCCTTCGATACGGGTGTAAAGATATGTCCCCTTGCTTTGCCCACTTGAGAGACGGTGCATCAGGTTTTCAAAGCTCACCTCACCGTCTGCCATTTTGTATTCACCACGGGCTTTGACATCGCGGCCGACATAGGTGCCGCTGGTGTCATGCAGATGGGTCCCATAGTTATCCCACCAACCGCTGTGGCCATCGCCAGGTGATTTACCACCGGTCCAGACGGGAATATCAGGTTTGTTGCTGGCTACAGTCTCGTCGTCCGAGGCTGAATCTTCCCAGACGTAGTCCTGCAATTCGCTGCTTTCTTCCGACTGCAGACTAACCGGCGGGATCACGATAGGATCGTCATCCGTTTCACCAAGACCAACCGATATGTTGAGCGTGCTCGCCGAGTTGGGCTGGAAATTTGATTTGCTAACATGTTTCATTTCTTTCCTCCTGTTTCCTGGATGGTCGACACCCGAGGTTCGGGCCCATACGCATCACAGATCATAGGAAAGATGTGGTTTTTCAGGCTGTTGATCTCAACAGGCGAAAGCCAGTTAAGTTGTTACAAAGTATGACAAAAATGGAATCCACGGCCTGAGAAAACCAGCAATCCGGCTGGCGCCTGTTTCAGGCCCCAGCCGGTGAGTTTGGTTTTCCCTTTGTTTGCCCGGGCGTCCGTTTCAACAGGAACTAAGACGCCCGGATTTTGGTTGTGCAGCGATAGATGATCGCTGAGTTTTCGCCCCACTTAGGCGACCATATCGAAAAAGAAGCTGTCGGTCGGAACGGGGGTTCCGCAGATGTCTTCGCCGCCTGCAGTCGGTACGATCTCGCACAGCGGCGGAGGCGCCATTTCCGTCAGGTCATACTCATCCTCCGGTACTTCGGTGCCGCATTTGGGCAGCGGCAGGATCGGGGGTACAGCGATGACGTCATCACCCTGATCCAGAACGATCGGATCAAAGGGCAGCGGGTTCACTGCAACCAGATCTTCACCGTCCTGTGGCACTTCGGTGCCGCAACGGGGATCAGGCATGATCGGCGAAACTGCGGTCACATCGTCACCTTCACCAGCAGGAACCGCACCATAAGGCAGCGGGGCTACTGCGATCAGGTCTTCACCATCCTGCGGAACCTCGGTACCACACCGGGGGTCAGGCATGATCGGGGAAACTGCGGTGACGTCGTCACCTTCACTGGCAGGAACCGCACCAAAAGGCAGCGGGTTCACGGCAACCAGATCTTCGATGGGATCGGCAACCAGCGGATCAATCGGCAACGGATTTACAGCCACCAGGTCTTCACCATCATTTGGCACCTCGGTTCCGCACTTTGGAAAAGGCTGAATCGGGGGCACGGCGATGACATCGTCGTTGGCTTTCTCGAAGCTCGTAGCGGTTACATGTTTCATTGTATTTCTCCTTGTTACACACTTTGTTTAGCACCCAAAAAATCTTAGAAACTTCCTCCTCGGGTATAACAAAAAGGTGGTTATCCGACCCCTTCATTACAACGCGAAAAAGGGGGCTAAATTGTTACAAAGTATGACAAAAATAGGCTCTCAAGCCGGGCATCATCTCTTTTCAGACAGGACGCGCTTCCAAGATGTGGACCAGCACCCGCTCAGGTACCACCTTCGCCCCTCCTCGCCTTCAGGATCGAAAAAACCAGCGCCATTTCTGGCGCTGGTTTTAGCTGTTTCTTCCTATTGGGCAGCTCACATCATGCGGTCGATCAGACCTCCCGGAACGTGGTCCGGATTTGTTTACTGAGAGGATCAAGAAGGTACTGGAACAAGGTACGTTCGCCGGTTTCGATGAAGACGTCAGCCGGCATACCCGGCAGCAGGCTCAACTGGCGGTCAGACAAAAGTCCGACAGCCTCCTCGCTTAGTGCAACCCGCGCCTCGTAGTAGGGTAAGCCAGTTATCTGATCTGTTTTCAAATCAGCCGAGACAAACTCAACGTGCCCATCCAACCGAGGGGCAACATGTTGATCGAACGCCCCGATCATCACGCTCGCAGCCTGGCCCAAGGCGACATTGTTGATGTCCTGTGGCATGACACTAGCGGTCACCACCAACCCGTCATCCTCGGGCACGATCTGCATCAGCGTTTCGCCCGGAGACACTACGCCGCCGACTGTATGCACCCCCAATTCATGCACGATGCCATCCGCCGGAGCCCGAAGGTCAACCCGCGCCAGCTGCAACGCGGCCGCGCTCCGACGTTCTTTCAAGCCATCCAGTTCGACCTCCAGCGAGGAGATCTCGTTCATCACCTGCTCGCGGAAGGTTTTTTCCAGTTGCAGGATATGGATACGCGTCTCACTGATACGACCACGGGCGACTGCAATCTGAGAGGTCAGGCCGCCACTATTACCGACAAGACTGCTTCTTTGACGCTGCAAAGTCGTCACCCGGGTGCCAGGCACTAAACCCTTTTCAAAGAGCTGCGTCAGACCCTCCAATTCGCTGTCGATCAGTTTGATCTCTTCTTCGGAAGCTTCGCGCTGCGCCTCCAGGCCCACAATTTCCTGCTCTGCCTGTTCGATTTTCTCTTCCAAGGCCGCGACCTCACCATCCTGCGACAGACGACGTGCTTCCATCACCGCGCGCTGCGTTGCAAGTGCGCGGTCAACTTTGTCTTCGTCTTTCCGGGACGCAAGCTCCTCGGTCAGTACGAGATCGTCCAGACTATCGCGCTCGGCCGTCAGACGAACTAACTGCGCTTCAAGCGCCACGAGCCTGTCATCGACCAAGGCTTGGCTGCCTGACAACAGCTGATCATCAAGTGTCAGAACAACATCGCCAGCCTGAACCCTATCTCCGTTTTTGACGTGAATGGCGCCGACAATACCTCCGTCGGGATGTTGCACAGCTCTGAGGTCGGACGAGACCACCACACTACCAGCCGTCACGACCGCCCCGGACATCGGGGCTTTCATCGCCCAACCACCGAATCCTATGGCGAGCACTGCAATTGCGACCAGACCAAAGCCGATGGATCGGGTAGAACGATCCCTAAACCCTTCGGTCTTCGTGTTGGAATTCTTGTTGGTATTCATGACTTCCTCCATTCATTCTGTTTACAGCGCCGGCCTGGGTCAGCCCGTGGCGGCAACGATTTCTGTTTGTTGGGGTTGTTCGACGGTCTTCTGTTCAGCAGCAGGCCGTGCAGCTCCGGCGGCGGCCTGATTGCGTTGACGCAACCGCTCCATCACTTCTGTTCGAGGACCAAAATCTCCGGCGCGACCGTCTTCCATGATCAGAATCTTGTCGACTGAACCCAGCACGCTCGCCCGGTGCGCGATGACGATCACAATCGCCCCGCGTGCCTTGGCGGCGAGAATGGCATGGTTCAGTGCGGCCTCACCCACGGCATCCAGATTCGAGTTGGGCTCGTCCAGAACCACCAGAAATGGATCACCATAAAGCGCTCGTGCAAGGGCAACACGCTGTCGCTGACCACCGGACAAGGCCGCGCCACGCTCGCCAACCGAGGTGGCATAGCCGTCTTTGAAACTAGCGATCAGTTCGTGAACACCCGCTGCCTTGGCGGCGGCAATCACCAACTCGTCCGTCGCCTCGGGATCAAAACGCGCGATATTCTGGGCGATCGTTCCGTCAAAGAGCTCAACATCCTGCGGCAGAAAGCCAATCTGGGGGCCAAGCTCCTCAGGCAGGTACTGGTCGATCGGCACACCGTCGAGACTGATGCTGCCTTTGGCCGCCGACCATGCACCAACAAGTGTGCGCGCCAAGGTTGATTTTCCGCTGCCGGTCGTCCCAATCACAGCCAGTGCCTCGCCTGCTTTCATATCGAAACCAACACCTTTGAGAACAGCGGCAGTGGCCATCGGAGGGGCAGCGATCAGGCCGTCAACGGTCAGCGACTTCTGTGCCTTGGGCATGGAAATACGACGGTCAGCTTCGTCACCAGAAAGAGTTTGCTTCAGCTGAGCCCATGCTTGCCGGGCAGCAACCAGATTGCGCCAACTACCGACCAGAGTCTCGATAGGCTGCAAGCCACGGGACATGATGACCGATGCCGCAACGATTGAACCAGCCGATATATGTCCATGGATGGCAAGATAAGCGGCGACCGCAAGAACGGCGGACTGAAGTGCCAGGCGGAACACCTTGGTAAAGCTACCAGACACTCCGACAGTAGTGGCCGCCTTAGCACTCGCACCAAGGTGGAGATCATTCACATCTTGCCAGGTCTTGCCCAGATTGGACTGCATCCCCATCGCGCGAACCATTTCGGCATTCCGGCGGCTGGCTTCTGCCAGACGGTTGCGCTTGGCTGAATGCTCAGACTGAACGCACGCGGCAGCGCGGACCTTGATATCCGTAACGATGGCAATGGCAACCAATGCCAGCGCGCCAATTACACCGACCATACCTAGCCACATGTGCATGGCAAAAACCAATCCCAGATAGACCGGGATCCACGGCAGATCGAACAAAGCTCCGGCACCTTGGCCCGACAGGAAACCGCGAATTTTTTCGACATCTTGAATTGCCGCCGCAGGGTTGCCACCCGGACGGTTGCGTGACGGCTCGGACAAAGTGCAATCAAACGCTGTTCGGGTGAGCCTTTGTTCAAAGCGATGCCCCATGGCAACCAGCACACGGGTCCGCGCGCCGTCAATCAAGGCCATGAACAGGTACAGACCGGCGACAAGTGTGCTGAGCGCGACAAGCGTATTCACGCTTTGGCTAGACATCACGCGATCATAGATCTGAAGCATGAAAATCGGGCCTGTCAGCATCAATAGGTTCACAACACCGCTGAAAACGCCGGTGGCAATCAGATTGCCCCTCAGCGCGCGCCGAGCGCTGGCAAGTTGTGGATGAACGGATGAATGCTTTGACATAGCTGGCTCCCAATAAAAACTCTGTGGGTGATACTTGGAGGCCAGCCGCCGATGACCCAAGGGCTTGTCACACTTTGATTCAATTGACGAATTTGGCCGGTTGTTTGCCGATCTGGCGAAACCGAGTGCCCCGAAATGCGGTATCGGTGGGTGAAACCCCTTTGCATCATCAGCGGCATAGCGGTTGCAATTTCCACTTGGGAATGCGGCGGTATTTGAATTAGCGTCCCAAGTGAGGGGGATGGGACAGGGAGCCTACGCGCAATGCGCTGGAATGATCTGACACTTCGAACACAAGTTATGAGCATCGTGCTTATCAGCTGGACGATTGTCGGCGTGTTCTCGGTAGTCACCGACGTGGTCCAGATCCGAAATTCTCGCGCTGAAGAGATCCGAAACAGGGGCGATGCCTTTCTTGCGCAGGTGGTTTCAACCCTCGCCCGCGTGCCTCCTGACAGCCGCTCCGAAGCAGCGCTTGGTTTCTTTCCTGCAGAATGGAGTGTCAGGGTCGGCACGCAGGATGCAGCAACCACTTTGGCCAATGGCCGCGACCACCCGAATCTGGCTAACTGGCTGACGGCGCGGCTGGAACACCGTGGGATCGCCGTCGCGGAACTGTCCGTGGCAGACACGGTCGTTGACGCCAAACACGACCAAAGCGCGCTGTTGCAACTGTTCAAGAGCCACTCGGGCGAACCTATCGATGCAGAAAGCGTTGACGCGTTTCTGGTGAGCGTTTTTTCGGTCCGGCTCAAGGATGATGACGAATGGCTGAACTGCTATTTGCTCATGAAAAACAAGAACATTGTACCTTTGGTCATCGTTGGCTCAATCGACAGTCTGGTCGCGCTTACCCTGCTTTGCGCACTTGCGTTTCTTATTCAGAAAGTGATGCGACCGCTGAGCGCGATGGCCGTCAATGCCGAGTTGATCGGCCGGGGTGAAGAAGTCGGCCCACTCGTCGAGGCGGGTGCCATTGATATCCGCCGCACAATTATTGCGTTCAATCGCATGGAAGCCCGGATTGTTCTGGCGCTTGAGTACAAGACAACCTTGCTTCGTAGCCTCGGGCATGACCTGAAGGGACCGATTGCCCGGATGCACGATGCGATCCAGAAATTGGAACCAACAGCACCCAAAGAGCAACTGCTCAAGCGGTTGGAAACCATCAGTGATATTGTGAATTCCGTCACCGACCTCAACCGCGAAACTCATCACGATGGAGAGCTTGCACGCCTGGATCTGCGATCGCTGATTGAGGCGTTGGTAGATGAACAGGTAGAAGCGGGCCGTGATGTGACCTGCACTATCGAACAGTCTGCTGTGGTCAAGGGGCGACACAATGCGCTTACCCGGGTTCTTAGGAACTTGCTGGAAAATGCGGTCAAATACGGGGGCCGAACAAGTGTTTCTTTGACCACGTCGAATGATATGGCGGCAATTCACATAGAAGATGAAGGACCAGGTATCCCAACCGAACAACTTGAAACAGCATTTGAGCCTTTCCAGAGACTAGGAGCCACCGAACCCGGCACGGGCCTCGGCCTCGCCATAGTCCGGGCGATTGTGGTTGATCAGGGGGGCACTGTAACGCTTGAGAACCGCCCGAGCGGAGGCCTTAGGGCAAATGTGCTGTTGCCGCTTGATACCGGAGTTCAGCCGGGACGAAAGATGTAACCCTGCCCCCAGACCGTTCGAATATATTCCGGATTTGAAGGGTCGCTCTCAATCTTCGATCGCAACCGTTTGATCAGAGCATCAACGCTTCTGTCTCCTGCACCGCCATGCTGTCGGGTCCGGGCAACGGCAAGAAGGTCTTCTCGGGTACACAACACGTCCGGGTTTTCAGCAAAGAAGCGCATAACCCGCACTTCGCTTGAGGTGAGTGTGATGAGACGACCATCTTCACTTTTGAGATGTCGCTCGTTTTCAACAAGCTCCCATTCTCCGAACCGGGTAACCCTGGATTTTCCCTGCGTTCCACCAGCACGCCTGCGCAGTACAGCACGCACGCGCGCGAGGAGTTCCAACTCGTTGAATGGTTTAATGATGTAATCATCCGCGCCCAGTTCCAGCAGGGAAATCCGCTCGGCGTCGTCATTAATCGAACTGATCATGATGATCCCGGCATCTATGCGCGAAGCGATCTCGTGACATAACACCTTACCACTAGTTCCTGGCATCACGAGGTCCAGCAGAAACAAGCTGTAGGTTTCATCAGCCATCATCAACCGCGCAGCGGGTACATCTTGCGCGTGTTCGATTTTGTACCCTTTGTCAGTCAGAAATGCACAAACACCCTGAGCAAACTCGATGTCATCGTCACAAATCAGAATGTGCTCATCATAGCCAGCGGATTGATCCGCGACGTCTTGCATAGCTCTTCTCCTCGGGACGATGCCTGTCGTTACGATAACAACATTTGCTATTCGAAGCTGTCAATGTTGCAGAGAACGATCAAACTGTCCGGTACGCAGCGACCGCAATCGCCACTCATGGCTAAACCAGACAATCATCCACCGAGGCATTCCGGGCGATTGAAAAGTTTGTCACGCCAAACAGCAAATTCCTCCCTCTTCCACCACTTTCCGCAGGTGGCTGAGTGCAACGAAGCAATCTTCGTCAGAGACTTGGTAGCAGGCCTTGAATTTAGTGTATCGCGTGTGCCCCGACTTAAGTGCAGTTTTGATCGCGACAGCAGGCTCTGAACCAGATTTGGGTGCTTCAGAAACTCTAAATCGTTACTGCTGCGTCCATGCTACGATAGGGGCTCCAAGTCCGACAGAGTAATATCGTAGTCAGTTTCCACCAGGGCTATCTACGGCCTTGCGGAAATCCGGCTTAGATTGCTTCGATTGTCTCCAGCCAGCGCAGCAGCGCCGCCGTGGTTTGCTGCGGTTGTTCCAGAGTTGGCAAATGGCCCGCGTGTTCGATGACTTCCAACCGGCTTTGCGGCAACAGGTCATGCATCAATTCGTGGCGTTCGACTGGGCATAACGCATCATGACGGCCGCAAAGGACCAGCGCAGATCCCTTGAAAGCGCGCAATGTGTGACTTTGATCCGGGCGATCTCGTAGGGCCTTGGATTGATTAACAAAAATCTCCGGCCCCAAGGCCATAGCCATATCCATGCATAGGTCCAAAATTGCCTGTCGATCAGGGCCATCGGTCAGATAGTTGGGCTTCATTTCCTCGGCCATCACATCGCGTAGCCGACCGTTTTTAACCGCCTCTATCTGGGGCTCACGCCTTACCTTAACCTGATCCGCCTCTGCCAGCGGGTTGGTGTCCATCAACGCCATCCCCGCTACACGCCCCGGTGCTTGCCGCAGTATTTCCATCGCAACAATGCCTCCCATGGAAAGACCGGCCAATGCGAACCGGTCGGGCGCATGACTTATAACCTCGGCGGCCAAAGCCTGCATCGTATCATGCGCACCAATGGGGGCGACGAATATCGGATATCTGCCAGACAATGCACCAATTTGCGGCGAGAATAGCCGAGCATCGCACATCATGCCCGGCAAAAGGACAAGTGGTGTCATTTGACCAGAGCAGCCCCTTCGGCCAGCGCACCCAGTTTGGCATAGGCGATATCAGGATCGACAGCGCCAAACCCCGCAAAAGTGCCAAAACCGCAATCCGATCCGCCAATCACCCGCTCCGCTCCCACGATGTTCACGAACCGCTCAAGACGTTGCACGACCAGTTCGGGGTGTTCGACAAAGTTTGTGGTGGTATCGACCACACCCGGCACAAGTACCTTGTCATCCGGTATCTCGGACTTGCGGTCGCGGAACACCGTCCATTCATGTGCATGGCGCGGGTTCGAGGTTTCAAATAGCACATAGCGCGACTTGGTTGACATCAAAGTCGAGAACACCTTGTCCATTCCGATATCGCAGCAATGCGGACCTTCGTAATTGCCCCAGCAGATGTGAACCCGAACCTTGTCGGCGGGCACATCCTGCAATGCATGGTTCAGCGCTTCGACATGCATTTCGGCAATACTGACAAATTCCTCGTCAGAAAGGTCGGTGAACAGCATATGGCGCGACAGGGCAAGATCGGGACAATCCAATTGAATATCCAGGCCCGCCGCGACGATGGTTTCATATTCGGATTTCATCGCATCGGCCAGCGCGGCCAGATACGCCTCGCGCGTCGGGTAATAGTCGTTCTGCAGAAAAAGAGAGATCACACCCGGGCTGGCAGCATTCATAAATCCGCGCTCAATCCCGTGCTCAACCATGGCTCTTTTGAGGTTGTCGATATCCTTCTGCAACTCGCCCTGCCCTTTCGAGCGCACATCGCCTACGCACATGGGCCGCGCGTATTGCGGAGTTCCGCCATCATTCGCCAAACGTTGAAGAAAGCCCGGAAACATCTTCAGATCAGCCGGAGCGTTGCGCGGGCTGTCGCCTGCAAACCCGGTGTAGCGGTCCTTGACGTAGGTCGCGTAAGAGATTTTCGAAGTCTCGCCATCCGATACAATATCGATCCCCGCTGCAGCCTGTTTGCCTACGGTCTCGGACACCGCGTTCGTCATGCAGGCATCAAAATCTGTCTGATCGAACGGTTCCTCCCGCTCACGCGCGAAGATGAAATCGACGACTTCCTGACTACGCGGCAGACTTCCCACATGGGTGGTTGAAATTCGGGTCATCTTGTCATCTCCAATTCAATTACTTCCCTGTGCTGAGTCCAAAGTGAAGCACGGGTCACATACTGCGCGCCCCGAAAAAGATCGGAGCGCGCAACTTTGCCTTTATGCACCGGTCCAGGTAGCACCGGCGGGATCGTCCGTTGCCGTGATACGATACAGACCGGCCTCTCCGGTCATTGAGGGCACGATACTGTAGCTTTCACCTGACAGAACCAGCGCTGTATCGCCTGCGGACAAAGCTGTTTCATAGCCATCGACTGTAATCCGCCAATGACCACTCGCAGGCATGAGGACGACGGGCATATGCGCCGCGACGGGTTCGTTCAAACAAGAGCCGCGCCCGAGGAAATCGACCTCAAACCCCGGCTTATCCTTGATCAGGGCATCTTCGCCAATAACTTTGGCTGGCTTGTTAGCGGAAAGCGCCATCAGATCCCAATAGCGTGCCACATATTTGCCGATAACATCTTCGACCGGAACTTCCGGATAGCTCTTAAGCTCTTCTTCGGTCAGCAGCGGCATGGGGCGCACGTTGTGGGGCAGTTCCTGACCCTTCTTGCTGTCATACAGCACGCCATTGTCGCCCAGCATCAGCCCATGCGCCTGCGCGTCTTCGATCACCTGTGGTGCCCAGGTGACACCGCCACCCGCATCATCGCCGCCCAGGATCGACATGATCATCCCATAATCCTGCCCGACATTTTCAAAACCGCGAAAGATGCCAGTTGGAATGTTGAATATGTCACCTTCCTCGGCAATAAACTCACCCGCAGTGCCATAGCGACCCCAGAAGAACCGCCAACGTCCTTTGGCGATAAAGAACACCTCGGCCGTGGTGTGGCTGTGCAGCGAATTCCGGCATTTCGGAGGTTGCCCCGCCGCGCCAATATTGAAACCGATTTTGTCGGTGATGTGGACATGCTGATCGGGGCTTTCGGATACGCCACCGCCTACGATGGTAAAGTTTTCCTTCTGGTCCGAACCGGGCGTGTGCGCGTCAATAAATGCGGTTTTACAAGGCTGCAGTTCGCCGTAGCGGACAATGCGTTGTTGGATCGTGCTCATAATAGTCTCCGTTCATTGAATTGGTACAAGAGGTCTCGATCCTCATGCACCCGGAGGGCGATTATTCAGCCGCCGCGCCCGCAAGGACGCCCGGTGGCCGTGGTACCGCCGGGTTCCTTCACTGGCATCCAATGCGACGCGCGTTTGAGGCATCAGAGATCCCCGGTTTCCAACAGAAGCTGTTTCCAGACCGCGGTTTCATCGAACAAGGTCCATTCGCGTCGCAGCCTGATGTCGCCTCCAACCAACTCGCCCCATTCGGCATGGCTGATCCCCAACACATACAACTCAGCGCCTGTGGGTTTGCCGAACACGCCCCAACCGTCATGCTTGCCATGCAAGCTCCAGCGCAGGGCCGAGCGGGGCGGCATATTCGGATCATCGCGCCCGATCTGATGATGGATGGTGAAGGTTGCGCTTGGCATGGCTGCACGCAAAGACATCCAGAACCGATCAGCCGAATCCCAGCCATGGCCCGTGACACCGCCGGGATATTCGGTCTGCACGCCTCGCTCATACTCTCGTTCAATCGCGCCCATATCTGCATTCATTATCCGTGTCAGCAGATCCGCGTGGCGGTGTCCCCATTCATTGTCATTGCCGTACCCTTTGTAGGGGCCTTCGATGTCGTTCTTGGGTGACAGAGGCTTCACACTGGCCTCGGCCCCACCTTCACGCGCTATCAGATCGGCGGCATATTCCTTGGGATCCCAGCCCATTTGCCGGACAATCGCACCCTGATCTCGGATCAGCCATTCGTCATCGATCATGTTGTCGATGGCGTGGCAGTCGGCCAGAATTCGGTATCGCAAGCGTGTTCCGGTGGCTTTGCCATAGACACCATTGCCCCGATGCGTGGCGGTCGACAGGATACGATGCGAGCTCAGCATGCCTTCTTCCGGGGTGCCCGACCAGATCACATCCTCGCCCAGCAGCTGACGGTCGGGGAACTCGGCCAACGTGGCCATTGTTGCACCAATGACATTCTGGTTACCCAACACAACCGAACCGGGCGAGCGGACGACGATGTCTGGGCTGTAATATTGATGCAGAGTCGCAATGCCACGGTCTTCCCAAATCTCTTTGGTGATGCCGATGATATAATCCGGGAAATCTTTGAATTTGGGATCAAATCCCTTCATGTCTTCCATCCTTCAGGTATGCGGGCGGAGCCGCGAACGATCAAAGGTCCGTCAATCTCGGTGCGGCGCGGCGCAGCAGCGGGATTTTCGATCTTGCTAAGTAGAATATCGACGGTTTCGGCAACCATCCGATTGGCAGGCTGACGAATAGTTGTCAGATTGTAGGCTGGCCAAGAGGCAACGGCGACATCGTCATATCCCAGAACCGAGACGTCGGCCGGAATTTGCAGGCCCAACTCGAACCGCAGCGTGTCCATCACAGAGATCGCCATATGATCATTGGCCACGAACACAGCGTCCGGTGGATCGGACGCGAACATGCGTAGCGTTGCCTCACGCGCCTGTTCTGCGATGAAGTTTCCGGCTCCACGGGCGTGCAGTTTGACACCCGCCTCTTGCAGGGCCGCTACGAATCCCGCTTCACGATCGCGCTGGGTCGAAGCGCCCTCCCACCCGGCGATATATCCGATCTTCTCATGACCGCCAGCCAGCAGAAACTCAGCTGCCTTTCGGCCACCGGCGACATTGTTGGATGTAACCGATGACATAGTGAGGTCATCCTGTGCCCGATTGAACAACACCATCGGTACACCCACGGTCCGACAACGTTCATACAAGGTCGACGACAGGGCCACCGATGCCGCGATTATGCCGTCGACTTGAAAGTCGAGCAATTCCTCAACCACGCTATCGACGTTTTCGGCTTGGTTCGACGCCATGAATATCATCACATGGTAGCCGCGCTCCTGCAGCGTGTTCGTCAACCTTTCCAGTGCTTCAGGATAAAACTGATTATTCAGATACGCCACAACAAGCCCAATGATCCGGCTTTTGCCGGACACTACGGCACGCGCAAGGACGTTCGGCCGATAGCCCAGTTGCTTGGCGGCCTGACGCACCTTTTCAATCGTCTTCTTCGAGGCTGACGCCCCCGGAGTGAACACACGGCTAACGGCAGACTGACTGACCCCGGCGAGGCGGGCGACCTCCATGGATGTAACTTTTTGCGCCGCCATCAGTCTGCTGTCCAACCTCCGTCTATCATCAACGCGGTGCCCGTCACCAAAGCCGATGCATCCGAGGCAAGATAAACCACTGCCCCCATGATGTCTTCGATCTCGCCCGGGCGGCCCAACTTGATCTTGTCCAATATCCATGCGCGCTTGTCCGGGTCATCAAAAGTCGACTTGGTCAAATCGGTCAAAATAAAAGTTGGGCAGATCGTGTTGACCCGAATTTTTGCAGGACCGAACTCCAGCGCCATCGCCCTGGAAAAGCCTTCGACCGCGAATTTTGAAGCGCAATAGACGGCCCTTTCTCGCCCACCTACATGGCCCATCTGGCTGGAGATGTTCATCAGCGATCCGGGGCGCCCAGCTTCTAACAGTCCTTTCGCCACCGCTTGGGTCAGAAAATAGGCCCCTCGGACATTGACATCCATTACCGCATTAAAATCCTCGGGCCGTGTGTCTACGGCCCTGCTGTGTCGGGCCAGACCGGCTGAGTTCAGCAGGATATCAAACGGCCCGTTTTGCGCCACAGCATCAGCAGTGCCTGCAACGTCAGAAACATCCAGTTCAAGTATATTCGCCAACCATCCCCGAGCGGTCATCTCTGTTGCCAGATTCTGCAACGCATCCTTGCGCCGCGCCGCCAGTGTCACTTCGGCACCATGCTCTGCCAGTGCTACGGCACAGGCCATGCCGATACCGGACGACGCGCCCGCGACCAATGCGCGTTTGCCGTTAAGATTGAAACTTGGGGTGCTGGGAAATTGGGACATATCAGACCTCGCCAACCGGAAATGGAATGCGGCCCGGAACGCGCGCCTTGTTGAACTCTCGCAAACGGGCAAAGACGTCAACACCTAGCTGGCGATAGGTATCCAGCAGATCAACTAAAACCCAGTTCTCGCGAATCTTGCCATTTTCAAGCCGCCAGAAATCGAGGCTGCGCAGCGTGATCTTCTTGCCCGACGGTGCGATCCCCATCCAGCCATCATTGGTGACAGTCTGGATCATGCTGGGCCAACCCGTAACAGCCGCATAGTCACCGTCGCCAAAGAAATGACAGGTGATGTTATCTACCTCCTGCCCGCGATCCGGCATTGCGTTGAGGAATGGAATCTGATGCCAATTACGGAACCCCGCAATACCCCGCCCTGTGCCGATCCCCGAGGGGCCGTACCAGTTCATCCGAGGATGCCAGAACCGCTCCAACTCCATCACCTCCGGACCACCTTCTACGGGATGTTTGGTCAGATGATCCAGCATGTCGACAATGTGCTGGCAGGTCTCTTTGCCCTTGGCCTTGTCATACGGGCCGGGCACCAGCCCGTCCTGCGTCGCTGGTCCCGGAACATGCCATTCCCGCCCCAAACCGGGTGCCATGGGCCAGGCCTGCGCTTGCATCATCACTTCGGGGATATCCCAAAGCGCCTGCACCTCGGCGACTTTGCCATTTTCGATCCGGTAAAACTCGTGAAACCGCATGGTGGCCTGATGGCCTGTCGGCGGAATCTCCAGCCATGGCCCCGCGAAAGTGCCGGTATAGTACCCGCCGCATCCAACCCAATCAGCCCCGAATTCATCAGGTCCAGCCATGACGATATAATCGCGGCGCTCAAGATCGGGCCATGCGGTCAGAAGATCGCGATAGCAACAATCGTAATAAGCACTACTCCCATTGGTGTCACCAAACGGATAGCTCAGATGGAACACAGCGTCGGGAGAACAAATCTGATCCAACGCCTGCCGGACACCGGCTTCGGTAAAGTCATACATCGCAGCCCTGATCTGTGCGATCAGGGTCTTGTGCTCAGTATGCCTGTCACTCATTCTGCGGCGTCCCTGTAAGGTGCAGGCGCGCCGTAGGGGACATTGATGCCGCCGTAACGCCGTACGCGGACGTTACATTGCTCGGCGTGCCCCACAAAACCTTCGAGCATACATAGGCGCGAGCCATATTCGCCGATCAAGGTTGCCGCCTCATCAGTCAGAACCTTTTGATAGCTATGTGTTTTCAGATATTTACCCACCCATAGACCACCAGTATAGCGGCCAGCTTTTTTGGTAGGTAGCGTGTGATTGGTGCCAATAACCTTATCACCGTTCGAGACATTGGTACGCGGTCCAAGGAACAATGCGCCATAACAAGTCATGTTCTCAAGGAACCAGTCGTCGCGATCGGTCATGACCTGCACATGTTCAGATGCAATGTCATCGGCGACCTGCAGCATCTCGTCATACGTATCGCAGACGATCACTTCGCCATATTCCTCCCACGACACTTTTGCAGTGCCCGCTGTCGGCAGAATGCCCAGCAGCCGGTCGACCTCGGCCATCGTGTCCTCGGCCAGTTTGCGCGAGTTGGTCAGCAAAACGCAGGGGCTGTTATAACCATGTTCGGCCTGACCCAGAAGATCGGTCGCGCATAGCTCGGCATCAGCGGCGGTCTCATCTGCGATTACCATGGTCTCGGTCGGGCCGGCGAACAGGTCGATACCGACGCGGCCGAAAAGCTGTCGCTTGGCTTCTGCGACAAACGCGTTGCCCGGACCGACAAGCATATGAACCGGATCAATCGTCTCGGTTCCCAACGCCATGGCGCCGATAGCCTGAATGCCGCCCATCACGTAAATCTCATGCGCCCCACCCAAATACATGGCGGCGATCACCGCTGCATTGGGTTTGCCCTGAAACGGAGGGGTGCAGGCGATGATGCGTGGTACGCCCGCCACCGAGGCGGTCGCCACCGACATATGCGCCGAGGCCACCATCGGGAATTTGCCACCGGGCACATAACAGCCCACCGATTGTACGGGGATGTTCTTGTGGCCCAAAATGACGCCCGGCAAAGTCTCAACTTCGATATCCAGCATCGAGTCGCGCTGAGCTTGTGCAAAGTTGCGCACTTGTTCCTGCGCGAATTTGATGTCCGCCAGCTCTCGATCCGTCAGCTGATTGATCAGGTCTTCGATCTGGTCTTGAGACAACCGAAACGATGCTGGCGAATAGTTATCGAACTTCTCGCTTAGCTCGCGTACCGCAGCATCGCCACGTGTTTCGATGTCTTTCAGCGTCGCTTCGACGACAGCGCGTGTTTTGGCGTCATCCTCGGCCCGGTCAGCATCGGACTTACCACGTTTCAGATACTCGATTGTCATTGTCCTAATCCTTAGTTTCAGGCCGGGGCGGAGACTTCTCACCCCGGTCAAATGCTTCCCAGCCTTCACCGTTAAACAGATCGACACCCAGCTGTGCCGCTACATGGGCGAAATCCACATTCACCCAATTGTCGACGATCTTGCCGTCGACCACTTTCCAGAAATCCATATATCGGATCTCGACCCGCTTTCCGGTGGGGGCGATCCCCAGGAACTCACCCGAATGGGTTGCTTCCTGTCGGCCAAACGCAGCCGCCCACTCGCCCATGTAAAGGCGCGCTTCGTCGATGCATGTCTTGTCCGAAAAAGCCGCCTGAAACGGGCGTTGCCAATTGTCCTGAAACTGTTTCAGGCCAGTTTTTGTGCCACAGCCCTGATTGCCCATCCAGCGGAAGCCTTCCGAGAAGAATTCGCCGATGTCATCGATACGGTGATCGTTCAGACCATCCACCATGGTTTCAATCACACGGCGGGTGTCTTCTGTTTTGTCGAGGTCCGTATCACGTGTCAGCACGGCCTGTTCCGGGCGGGAACCCTTCATCTTTCTCATCCTTGTATTAGTGCCAATAGAAATTCTGTCTTCATCGGGTAGCTCAATCAGCTGACAGAAAATCCCTCGGCATCCGGTTGAGCGCCGGGTGGCGGCCAACGGCGTTATGTCTTGCAGAGCTGCTCATGCGGCTTGCTCGGCGATGTCGGCAAAAAGGTCATATCCCAGCTGCAACAACACATGCGGGATGTCGACGAAAACCCAGTTTTCGACCAACAGATCGTCCTCTCGACGCCACCAGTCGCAGACCCGCATGAAGACGCGTTTTCCGCTTGCGGGCTGGTCGAGGAAGGGTTTCACCTGGACACCGGTCAAGGAAGGCCAGCCGCCCGAGCATACGTAATTGCCTTCGCCGAAGCGGGTGAAATGCGCAGTCATGCCATTTCCCGCACTGCCGCCGGACCAACCTTCGAAGGTAGCCTCGAAAGGCACCTGGAAGCTTGCAAAACTCTCGAGCCCGACGAAAGAACCGAAGGCGCCGGGGCCGTACCAGACCATGTTGTCATGCCAAAACGGGCGCCAGGCCTCGTTCTTGGTGGCAAGCTTGGCCAGCATTTCTGTGACCATACGATAGCTCTTGGCCCCCTCGACTGGGTCTTGCGGCGTGGTCAAGATGCCATCATGGCTTGCTGGACCCTGAATCATCCCGGTGAAGCCACGGGTCTTGCCCGGGCTATCGGTGATCGGCCATTGCCCTGCAGCCAGCATCAGTTCTGGGATATCGAAGAAGATATAGCTCTCCACCGCCTTGCCATCCTGCATGCGGTGGAACTCGCCGAAGCGCAGATAGGCAAGCTCACCTGTGGCGCGGATACCAAGCCAGTCGCGCGAGAACCGACCGACGAAATAGCCGGTGGCGCTGATCCAGCCCTGTCCTTCAAATACACCGGCCATGACGATATCATCGCGCCGAAAAAGCCCATCGAAGGAGGCTGCGAGCGGGGCGATGACGTGATCGTGCAGCCCGAGGCCACCCGCGACCTCGTTGAAAGGATGCACCACGTTGACATGTGCACCGGGGGCGAAGAATCCCTCATAGGCCGGCCGGAAATTGCCTGGATGGCGTTGCGCGGCGGTGAAATTCAGAAAGGGTTTACGGTCGAGGCGTTCCATTAACTTTGTCTCTGTAGGATCTGTTCAAGGCGTCTGCGGAGAAACGCCCCGCAAGGCCCTGCGCGCATCAAAGCAAAAGGAATTCGCCCTGGTCGCCTTGCCCGGCACGCAGCCATATTCAGGCTGGCTGCGTGCGCATGGGCAAATACGGACTGAGGATGCGTGCGTCCCATCAGCGTCAGCCTTTCACAGCCCCGGCGGTCAAACCGCCCACAATCTGACGCTGGAAGAACATCACCAAGATGAACAGCGGAACCGTCGCAGAAACCACGGCCGCAACGGCGAACATTACGTTGCCCTCGGTTTGCGTTGTACCAAGGAACGCGGCGATGGCTGGAACCATTGTGCGGTTGCTTTCTGACAACAGCATCGCCCCAACGGCAAAGTCGTTATAGGCCAGAAGAAACGAGAACAGCCCCGTGGTGATCACACCCGGCCACATCACCGGAATGATCACGCGGCGGAAGGCCTGAAACTGGTTGCAGCCGTCGACCTTTGCGCTTTCGTCAAGCTCGCTGGGGATGTTCTTGAAGAAGGCGTGTAGCATCCACAGGGTGAACGGCTGGTTGATCGCGACAAGTACGATGATTGTCGTCGGCAGTATCCCCCAGATATTCCATTCAAAGAAGGGTAACAAATAACCCGAAACCAACGTGATCGGCGGCATTGCGCGGAAGATCAGCGCCGTGATCAAAAGCCAGAATGTGTAGTTATAGCTCGACCGCGAAAGCGCGTAGCCCCCCAGCGTTCCGATGGTCAGCGAGATGGCGACCACAAAGACGCAAACGATCCCCGTGTTCAGAACATTTCGCCAAAATTCTTCCTGAATCCAAGCCCCTTCGTAACCGGTGGTGGTAAAGGGTGAGCCATAAACTGCCTCGGTCCGCGCGCCGGTTAGTGCGTTCGTCCAATCGGCGATCGAGAAGAAATCCAGCTCTACCTTGAACGACCCCCAAACCGTCCAGAGGAACGGGAAAGCGGCCAGGATGAACCAAAGGATCACAAAAAGCGACGAAGCAATCCGAAGGCTTTTGGGCATTCTTTGCGCACGGCTGGCCATGTTATCTAGCTCCTTTGAAGTCACGCCAGGTGCGGACAAGCACGGGCGACAACAGAATGGCGACCCCGATAATCGTGATCACAGACGTAGCGGCTGCAGAGGACAGTTGTCGCGTTTCACCGCCGAGGTCGTTGAAGATGAAAGTGCTGAGCGATTGCGCATGGGCACCGGCGCTGAAACCAATAATCGGTTCAAACACCTTGAAATTATCCATCAACTGGATCAGCGCAACAAACGTAACCAGTGGCATGAGATGGGGAACAACCACGAATTTGACCTGTTGCCAGCGGGTTGCCCCATCGATCTGGGCCGCCTCGATCTGATCTTTGGGCAAAGTTTGCAAACCGGCATAGAACACCACGAAGGCAAAGGGGGCCGAACTCCAGACGCCATAAACCATCAGCGCCACCCACATCAGCCCGGTCGAAGCCTTTAGACTGAAATCCGGATCTCCGGCCAAGTTTACAAGGGCGTTGCCGATGACGCCACGACTGTCAATCATCCAAAACAGAATGAGCGAGCCGATCAGCGGTGTCACAATCATGGGCAAGAGCGAGAAGAAGATCATCAAACCCTTGAGGTGCCGGTGCAGTGAGTTCACCGCCAGCGCAATCACCAGCCCCAGAATGATCGTGAGGGGTGTCACAATGAATGTGAAGGTCAGCGTAAAGGCCATGGCCCGATAGAAGGGCAAGTTTCCGACCTCTGAGAAAAGGTCACCCCACGTGTCACTCGCCGCCCAGATTTCGCCAACCTCCTGTATCGCCAGGTGGCCGCGATCAAAGTAGATATCCAGCCCGACAAATCTGCCCAATGGTTGTTCGGCACGAAGCGCTGCGGTGGCTTCCTGATCGATGGTGGTCTCGGTTGTGCACCCGACAAGCGGAGTACAGTTTTCGACTTCCACCAGAACCGCCGGGTGTGGGGCGTAAATGGATTGGATCACCACCGAGACGATGGGCATTGCAATGAACAGCAGCATTGCAAGTCCTGTGGGCAGGAAAAACCAAAGGAATGTCTTATGGCGCATGTCGCAATTCCCGTGTCGGCTTGATTGGGCGGGTGCCCGAATTGGGCACCCGCGAGGGGCGTTTTACTGTAGGAAGCCCTGTTCGATTGCCGCGGCGCGATAGGCGGCCTCGACATCGGCCAGCGCCTGTTCAGCGCTTTCCTTGCCCTGCATGAAATCGGCAAGTTCATTGCCAAGTGCACTGTGCATCAAACCCATGTAGGGCAGCATCGGATAAGGCGTCGTGCCCATTTTGGCAGCGTCAAATACACCCTGCGCGTCGTCTGCAGGTTCGTACCCTTCGATCAACCAGACTGCCAGCGGCGTGGTTTCATCGTTCAACATTTCGGGGCGGACGCCATGCGTCATCGCGACAAAAGTCGCCTCAGCCTCTTCATCTGAGATGTTCTTGCCGACGGTCCATCCGTCCCACCAAAGGGTCGAGGCCGGAGTCGTGCCGCCACCCACGGTCAGCGGCGCTGCAATGGCATGGCCATCGATTACTTCCTGCAAGACACCTTCGGTTGTGGTCTGCTGTGACGCCCGTGACCCCCACATATTCATGATCGCCACATTGCCCGCGCGGTATTCCGCGTTGGTGGCATTGGAATCATGGGTCAGAAAGTCGGGGTTCATATACTCGGACAAAGCCTTCATCATGTTCAGCGCTTTGACACCGGCCTCGGTATTGACGTTGGGCTCTGCGCTGCCGGGCTTGAAATGAGTACCTCCATAGCCAAGGAACATGTTGTTGAATTCCTGCGCCAGATTCCATCCCGCAGCATAAGCACCGCCAACCGGGTTTTGCATTATGCCCTGCGCGCGAATGGCTTCGGCCGCTTCGAGCAGTTCTTCATACGTGGTCGGCACTTCGACGCCTGCCTGTTCCAGAACGTCCTTGCGGTACATCAGGTGCTGAGCGTTGGCCATGAAGGCGATGGCCATGATGTCATCGCCGATCTTGATTAACTGTCCCGGCTGCAGGTTCTGACCATGTTTTTCGACCAGGTCATTGAGCGGTCGGATAACGTCTTCATTCATCAACGCCACAATCGAGCTGTTGGCGATGATGGCTGAGGTGTATTCCGACGGATTGCCCGACAGACCGGCCACGTTGATGGTTTGGTGTTCGGATGTCAGGTTGGATTCAACAGATGCGCCCGTGCATTCCTTTGCGGCAGCGGCCACAGCCTGAATGGCGGCAAATTCGTTGCCGACGATGTTGACCCGATCCGTGATCTCGCAGGCATAACCCGCGCTCGCAGCAAAGGCGGTCAGTGACCCGGCCAATGCGATTTTCTTTAGAAACATTTTTGATTCCTCCCTAGGTGATTGGGTGCATCTTCGAAGCCTGCACCCGAGATTGTCCCGTCATTGCGGGATTGGTTTTCGTCTCTCAGATCTCAAGGCGCGCGCCGGTTTGCGCATCGAATAGGTGGCAGTGATCGGTATGGATATGAATCGACACCTGATCGTCGATTTCTGCACGATAGGTTTTGTCGGCCTTGACCGAGACCAGCGCTCCGCCGATCCGAACCGAGACCATGGTGCTGTCGCCCAGCAATTCCTGCGTATAGATGGGCGCGTTAATCTCGCCCCCGCTTTCTACGACATTGGCGTCCTCGGCGCGGAAACCCAAAGTTATTGGGCCATCCGGAGCATTCAGACCATGCACTTCGGTATTCTGCGCGCGGAACACACCGCCCTGAACATCGCCATCAACCAGGTTCATCGCCGGGTTGCCGATAAAGCTGGCGACAAACGTGTTCGCAGGCTCGTCGTAGATCGCCGTCGGAGAGCCAACCTGTTGGACAACACCCTGCTTCATGATCACCACGCGATCGGCCAGTGTCATCGCCTCGATCTGGTCATGTGTCACATAAATCGTAGTCACGGCTAGTTCATGGCTGAGGTTCTTGATCTGCGCGCGTGTCGAAACACGCAGTTTTGCGTCAAGGTTGGACAACGGCTCATCCATCAGGAACACGTTGGGCTCGCGTACAATCGCACGCGCCAGAGCCACCCGTTGACGTTGCCCACCTGACAGCTCTGCCGGCTTACGATGCAGAAAGTCGTCCAACTCTACCATCGCCGACGCACGGCGCACTTTTTCGTCATGGGTGGAAGCGTCGATGCCACGTACCCTCAGCGGGAAACGAATGTTCTCGTAGACATTCATGTTCGGATACAAAGCGTAAGACTGGAACACCATCGCGACGTCGCGGTCTTTTGGCTCCATATCGTTGACGCGGGTACCGTCGATCAGAATATCACCCTCGCTTGCGTCTTCCAAACCTGCGATCATGCGCATCGTCGTGGTCTTGCCACAACCCGACGGGCCGAGAAGCACCAGAAATTCCTTGTCGGATATTGTCAGGTCGAAATTGTCCACTCCAACAAACGAACCCCAACGTTTTCCAACATTGCGCAGTTGAATCTCGGCCATACTGTCCTCCCAGTTGCACCTGAGTGCATACGTTTGCAAAAGCATAGACATCCAAAGGAACATCTGGCAAGTATTTTTTGCAAGCGAATGCAAAAGCGCCCGCAATCTTGCTAAAGACTGACGCTTCCCTCCGGGCAAAGCATTGAAAGTAAAAGATATGTCTTACGAAGCCGAGAAAGAAATTGTCCTGAACTTCTACAAAGCTCTGAGCGATGCAGAGGAATCAGCCCACTCTGATGTGATCGCTGAGTATTGCGCCGAAGACCTCCTGTGGCGCGGCTTTCACCCGTTCAACGAGCTGCGTGGCGCTAGCAACGTGGCGCAAAAATTCTGGCAGCCGCTGAATCACAGCCTAACTAACTTGCAGCGTCGGATGGACGTGTTCATGGCTGGTCAAAATGAAATCGACGGGTTCAATTCAGTCTGGGTTGTTTCGATGGGCCATCTCATGGGGCTGTTCGACAGGGACTGGCTGGGCATTGCGCCAACCGGAAAAATGGCCTTGCTGCGCTATTGCGAGTTCAACAGGATTGAGCGCGGTAAGATTGTCGAAACCGCGATGTATTTCGACATCCCGCATTTCATGATTCAGGCCGGGTTGCAGCCCTTCCCGCCGCAGACCGCCGCACAACTTGTCCAGCCCGGGCCCATGACCCATGACGGCCTGATGTTCACGCCTCAACCCGCCGAAGACGGCCAAAAGACATTGGCCGCTATCAACGCGATGATCTCCGATCTTGGGCGGTGGGACAGCGGGCTCAGCCTTGAAGATGAGTTGCGCCGCACATGGTGCGAAGACATGATCTGGTGGGGGCCATCCGGTATCGGTGCGACCTACACAATCGAACGTTACGCCAAACAACACGCTGGCCCGTTCCGTGCTGGGTTTGCCGACCGGTCAAAAACCAACCATATCTGCCGCATCGCCGAGGGCCACTATGGCGGCTTTTTCGGCTGGCCGAACTTTACCGCCCGACCAATCGGCGGGTTCATGGGGATGCCTGCCACTGACAAAGCCGGTGAGTTCCGGGTGATAGACATTTATCGTCGCAAAGGTGATAAACTGGCCGAGAACTGGATTTTCATCGATCTGCTTCATTTCTGGAAGCAACAAGGTGTCGATATTCTGGACCGCATGACCCACGGTGGTTCTTAGATCATAGGCAGGCCGATCATTTTGGTCGGAATACGGTAAACGGACGTGCTGGCAGTGATGTACAGCATGCTGAACTCGGCTCCACCAAAGCAGAAGTTGGTAGATTTCTGCGGCGTCAGAATGACACCAAGGCAGTGCGCTTGGGCATCAAACAGATGTACACCGCCGGGACCATTGCACAAAATCTGGCCGTCGCGGGTGCACTTCATACCGTCCGGTACCCCTGCCCCATCGCCAACAACATCGGCCCAGACCACCCCACTGGTCAGTGAGCCATCAGCGGCGACATCAAAGACGCGGATATGGCCACCCCAACTGTCATTGACAAACAGCCTTGTTTCGTCAGCTGACAAACACAACCCGTTGGGTTGCTGAAAATCATCCGCGACAAGGTGTAACGTGCCGTCGGGATCCAGCCGGAACACGCCTTGCACCGGCAGTTCTTGCTCTCTCAGAATGCCAAGATCCTCTCGGATACGACCAAAACTGGGATCAGTGAACCAAATCCGACCGTGCGAGTCGCAGATAACATCGTTGGGGCTGTTGAGTTCTTTGCCATCAAAATGCGTGGCTATCGAAGTAACCCGCTTGCCGCCGTGATCATGGCGTACCAAATGCGAACTGGCGTGCTCGCAAGAGATCACTGCCCCACTTTTGTCGAAGCAATTTCCGTTTGCTTGGTTGGAAGGGGTGCGAAAAACGCGAACTCCCTCACCCTCGCTCCACTTGTATTGATGGCTCTCCTGAATGTCCGAGAATACCAGCCAATGCTCTTCGGGGTGCCATATTGGCCCTTCGGTAAACCCCAGACCGCTAGCGATTTCTTCCAGTTGAGCGTCAGGGTGCACCAGATCTGTGAAGCATTTGGAACGGATATCGAATACCATGTGAACACCTTTTCAGAGTTGCGCCTGCCAACACTACCGGCAAGCCTCGACAAGAACAGCGTTTAGGGTGAAAACGCAATAACGACTGTTCGATAGTCTGGCCCTGCCAACTTCAATGCTCTACGCTATGGCCGATGTTTCCAAACCGCTTGGCTGCCAATTGCCATGTGCCGCCCAAACAAAACCGTCAGGACTTTCCCATGAATTTCAAACAACGCATGCTTTCTGGCGAGCCTCTCGTCGGAACGTTTCTCAAGACACCAGCCCATGAACTGGTCGAGATAATTGCCAAGTCAAAACTGGACTTCTTGTGCCTGGATGCGGAACACGCACCCTTTGACCGGGGTCGGTTGGATGTTTGCCTCGCCGTCGCCAGGGCTCTGGGGTTGCCGACGTTGGTGCGGGTGCCGACTGGGTCTGCGGACGAAATTCTCAAGGCGCTCGACAGTGGCGCGACAGGTATTGTTGTGCCGCATGTTGACAGCGCCGAAAAGGCCCGTCGCATTGCGCGCGAGGGTCGTTTTGGCCATGGTGGTCGCGGCTATGCCGGATCAACCCGGTGGGCAGGGTTTGCGACTCGATCCATGGCTGATGTCCTCAAGCAAAGCGAAGAAGAGACAATTATCATTGCCCAAATCGAAGAACCAGAAGGCGTCGCAGAAGTTGATGATATCGCCGCGACCGAGGGCGTCGACGGGATTTTTGTAGGACCTGCGGATCTTGCGGTGTGCTACGGCGTGACTGATCAGTCCGACCCAAAGGTTCTTGATGCAATGCGACGCTCGGGCGTTGCAGCCAAAGCACATGGCAAGACGCTGATGACCTTTGCAGCCAGCGCAGAAGCCGGACTCAAGCTGCGCGACTATGGGGTGACCATGATCTTCGTCGCTTCAGAACACGCCTTCATGCTTCGCGCTGCAAACGCGGAAGCGGAGAACTTCCATGGCACCGCGAGGACGTGAAACGCACAGGGCTTTTTAGTGGAAAGGGCCTTGGGGTCGAAATATCCGCGGGCTGGTAAATGCTGCGACGACAGTACTTTCTTTGCTAGAAAGGCGATGCGCGATTGCGGATTATTCGCATTGTATAGTCTTAGATTTCCAGCGTGGCACTCTACCTAAGGGGGCCAAAATCTCATACCGCAAAACCAGTATTGCTAGGCTTATTGATTCAGAGTGGATCCTGTTAAACAGCATAAGGCCGGTGCGCCTTAGCGGCGACCGGCCTTCTCCAATCAGAAATGTGCCGAATTGGAATTTGCGGGCTTGGCGACCGGAGGTGCAAAGCGGGTCAAGTCGATCCCTTCGACAGCGGCCTTGTATTCCTCGATTTTCGGAGTTCGCCCGAGGATGGCAGACAGTACAACTACCGGTGTGGAAGCCAGAAGGGATTCACCTTTCTTATCTTCCGAGTCCTCGACAACACGCCCCTGGAACAAGCGGGTAGATGTCGCCAGAACAGTATCACCTTTCTCAGCCTTTTCCTGATTGCCCATGCAAAGGTTGCAGCCCGGACGCTCAAGATACAGCGTGTTTTCGTATTCGGTTCGCGCTGATGTCTTGGGGAAAAGATCGTCGAATTCGAAACCGGAATATTCCTGAAGAATGCTCCACTCACCTTCTTCCTTTAACTCATCAACGATGTTGTAGGTTGGCGCCGCGACGACCAGAGGGGCCTTGAATTCAATCTTGCCCTCCTTCTTCTCAAGGTTCTTAAGCATCTGCGATACGATGATCAGATCACCCTTGTGGACCATGCAAGACCCGACAAATCCCAGATCCACTTTCTTTTCCCCTTTGTAGTAGGAAACAGGCCGGATCGTATCGTGCGTATAACGCTTGGAGACATCCGCGTTGTTCACATCAGGGTCGGCGATCATGGGCTCGTTGATCTCGTCCAGATCAACGACCAGCTCGGCAAAATACGCGGCATTTTCATCCGGCCTCAGGGCTGGAACTGCGCCGGATCTGATCTCGGCTATACGTGCGTCGGCTTTGTCGATCAGGCCTTGCAGGGTCCGCGCCTCATTCTCCATGCCCTTGTCGATCATGATCTGAATCCGACCTTTGGCGATTTCCAGTGACTCGATCAGGGTCTCGTCTTCGGAAATACAGATCGAAGCCTTCGCCTTCATCTCGGCCGTCCAGTCGGTGAAGGTAAAAGCCTGATCCGCCAGCAGGGTTCCGATATGAACTTCGATAATACGCCCTTGGAACACGTTATCGCCGAAAGCCTTCAGCATCTGCGCCTGTGTCGCGTGGACCACGTCGCGGAAATCCATGTGATCGGCCATTTTGCCTTTGAACGTCACCTTCACGGATTCCGGAATGGGCATGGTTGCTTCGCCCGTGGCCAGTGCCAAGGCAACGGTGCCCGAATCCGCCCCGAAAGCCACACCTTTGGACATGCGCGTGTGCGAGTCGCCCCCAATGATGATGGCGCGATCATCCACGGTGATATCGTTCAGAACCTTGTGAATCACGTCGGTCATCGAGTGATATTCACCCTTGGGATCGCGCCCTGTGATCAGGCCGAAATTGTTCATAAACGCCATCAGTTTTGGGATGTTGGCTTGCGCCTTCTTGTCCCAGACCGAGGCGGTGTGGCAACCGGACTGATACGCCCCATCGACGGTTGGAGAAATCACGGTCGCCGCCATCGCCTCAAGCTCTTGCGAGGTCATCAGGCCACTGGTGTCCTGCGATCCTACCATGTTGACCTTGACCCGTACGTCCGACCCGGCGTGCAAGACCGTGCCTTCC